>DATHFT010000141.1:0-20876 GCA_035317965.1 Saccharimonadales bacterium (SeqCode)
ACGCGCGCTGTAGATGGAGTGCTGCGGGTCACGCGCGAGTTTGGGAACCAATCCTACATCGGCGCGTTTGTCTCCAGCCGCGATTTTGGAGGGACCAGCAATCGCGTGGCTTCGCTCGATGCCCGCCTGAAATTTGCCAAAAACTGGGTCGTTGATTTGCAGGCGGCACATACCTGGACGCGGCAGGATGCGCTGGTTGGACAAGATTGCCTGTCGTTCACGCCGAATGCACAAGGCACGGATTCCCGGGACGGCAATGCCGTTTGGGCGGACGCGTCTTACACCGGACGGCATCTGACCTTTTACACCAACTACAACGACTTCAATCCGGGATTTTGCAGCGAACTGGGTTTCGTGAACCGCGTGGATATACGGCAAAACAATGCGAACGCCGCTTATTTTTGGAAACCGAAACGCGGAAAGATAATTAATTTCGGGCCGCTGGTAAGCGAGACCGTGGATTGGGATCACACCGGCGTGCTGCAGGACTGGCAGGCGGCGGCAGGATTTGAAGTGGATTTTGCAAAACAGACCACAGTGAACGTCAGCCGCGGCGAGGCCTACGAGCTTTTTGGCGGCATTGGTTTTCGCAAACACAGCACAGCGATCACCGTGTCGTCACAACCCTATAAGTGGGCGGCGTTTTCTGCGCGCTACACGCAAGGCACGGGAGAAAATTATTTTCCGGCGGCCGGGCTGCTGCCCTTTCTGGGAAACACGAAACGGGTAAACCTGGATTTTACGCTGCGGCCGACCGCGCGGCTTCGCTTCGATGAGATGTTCATCTATAACCGCTTGGGGACGCGCGACGGGTGGACCTCCGCGCCTTTTTCATCGGGACAAAATGTTTTTAACAATTACCTGATGCGCTCGAAGCTCAACTATCAGTTCACGAAGGAATTTTCCCTGCGCCTGATTCTGGACTACAACGCGACGATTGCGAATCAGGACCTGGTGGATTTGCAGACCAACCTCGGCGGGCGTGACGGCGGGCCATTTGCGCCGACCAAACAATTCACGACGGATGTGCTTTTTACTTATTTGTTGCATCCGGGGACTGCGGTGTACGTGGGATACAATGACGGGATCAACGACTTACGTCTGATTCCCACACCGCCATTTGTGACGGCCAATGGCATTGTGAATAATTCGACAAGCCGGTTGTTTTTTGTGAAGTTCAGCTACCTGTTTCGCTATTGAGAACCGGCCACACGCAGGTGCGCGCCCTGGCCACGGGACCGCGCCTTGTAACATCGCCGGACAATCGCATAAAATTCAAATTCGTCTAAGATTGGCAACAAACAGCAAGGAGAATCATGTCTCATCGTATCGCGGCAAAAATCACGGGTGTGAGCGGATACGTTCCGCCGAAAGTGATGACCAACGCGGATCTGGAAAAATTGGTAGCGACAACGGATGAATGGATACGGCAGCGCGTGGGAATTCGCGAGCGCCACGTGGTTGAGAAGGGCATGGCCACCTCGCACATGGCGGTTGAAGCTGCCAAAAGCGTGCTGGAACAAACGAAAACGGATGCGGCCGAGATTGATTTGATCATTGTGGCGAGCGTTACGCCGGACATGATGTTTCCGGCAACGGCCTGCCTTGTGCAGCAAAGGCTCGGAGCAAAAAAAGCGTGGGGATTTGATCTGTCAGCAGCGTGTTCAGGATTTGCCTATGCGCTCACGGTTGGAGCGCAATTCGTCGGCGCGGGAACACACCAGAAAGTTTTGGTGATTGGCAGCGATACCATGACCTCAATTCTGGATTACAAGGATCGCGCGACTTGCGTTTTGTTCGGAGATGGAGCGGGAGCAGCGCTGCTCGAGCCAGCAAAGGAAGAGGAAGGAATTCTGGATTTTGAGCACGACGTGGACGGAGCAGGCGGCACATCGCTGTTCATGCCCGGGGGCGGATCGCTCAATCCACCCACGCACGAAACGGTCGACAAGAATATGCATGTGGTACATCAGGAAGGATCGCAGGTCTTCAAGTATGCGGTGCGGCGCATGGCGGAGTTGCCGATGCAATTGCTCGAGCGCAATCAGTTTACGACCAAGGATTTGGCGCTGCTGGTTCCGCACCAGGCCAACTTGCGGATCATTCGGGCATCGCAGGAACGATTGGGTGTCGAGGATGCCAAGGTGATGGTGAATATCGACAAGTACGGGAATACCACGGCGGGGACCATTCCCCTGGCCTTGCACGACGCCGTGACGCAGGGCAGACTGCGGAAGGGCGATCTGGTGCTGATCGTTACCGTAGGAGCGGGATTTACGACCGGGGGGATTCTCCTGCGGTGGGCGTACTAGACAGAAGCAAGCGAGAAGTCGACGTCGACCGCGCGACGCAACGACAAAGCCCCACCTCATAGGGTGGGGCTTTGTCATTGCGGGACAGTAGATTTACCTAGCAGGAGCGCAGTGCAGCTGCCAAAGCCAGATTCGTTTGCAGCCGGCGGTCGATTTGCACCGCGGCATAACGGGCACAGATAACGCGTTCGCGATCGATCCAACCTGCCAGCGCTGGCATGTGGCGGCCCGTCGCCGACTTCAATCCATCGATGGCGCTGAAATACAAGCGAACCAAAGCAATTCCACCACGGCCAGGATTCAGTTCCGGAGTAAGATCGTGAAGCCCAGCAAGGTGGGCGAAGTCTTCGCCAGTGAGGCGTCCGTTTTGCACCTGAGCGGCGGCCAGAACGCGGTCGGAGACCGGCTGGGCCGCTACGCCCGAGAGGACCGCTCGCCAGTAATACAGGGCGAACTGGGAAAGAGCGATAACTGAGATCGTCAGCAACATGATGGTAAACATCACCTCGTCCTCTAGAGCCATAGTGCCAATGCGAACATTTTGCGCCTATAGCTCGGAAGTACTAAAGGCGTAGCTCTAGTGACGTAACCCTTTGGGAACAGGGGACCTGTGGGCGATGGCCAGGGCCAGGGCGGGCGGGAGCTGGGCGCAGCAACTGGAGCGTTTTTTTTCGAGCGCCGGGACTTGCCGGTGCTCTCGGCGGGTTTTCCGGCGAGTCTTTATGCTATTTAAAATCAATGCGTTACGAGGTGGTCCAATGCACCAGCGAATCGCAAGGGTTGCCCTAGGTTTAGCTTTCCTTTTACTTGTTGGCGCCGCAGCGCCGGCTTCGCTCGTTGCCCAGGGCAAAGGCCGGGAGCCGGATCAGTCGGCCATTCGTTCTGTTCTCGAGGCGCAGCAAGCGGCCTGGAATCGCGGCGACCTTGCGGCATTTGTCGTGGGCTATTGGCAATCGCCGGAGCTGACGTTTTCCGGAAGTGACGGAGTCGAGCGCGGCTATGACGGAGTCTTATCGCGCTACCGGAAAAGTTATCCGGATCGGGCGGCGATGGGACAGCTGGATTTTTCCGGTTTGGAGTTCCGGTTTTTGGGAAACGATGCGGCGCTCGTGCTGGGACGCTGGCACTTGAAGAGGACGACGGATGAGCTGGGCGGAGTATTTTCTTTGGTTTGGCAGAGGTTCCCCGAGGGTTGGAAGATTATTCATGACCATACAAGTTTGCTGAAGACAAGGCCTGGGGCGGTGAATTCGCAGTAGAGCAAGATTGCAGTGTTCCGGCGAGTTGCACATGAAGGATGGTTTCCTCAAACGGCGGCTGGTGCGACCTGTTCTTTCGCTACTGAAAGGGGGTGTGACGCCGGAAAAGATGGCGCTGAGCTTGTCGCTCGGCGTCGTGCTGGGGATTTTTCCGGTGCTGGGAACGACGACCGTGCTCTGCACCATCGCAGCCGTGGTCCTGAAACTAAATCTGCCGGCGATTCAGAGCGTCAATTATTTCCTGTACCCCATACAGATTGCCTTGTTGATTCCCTTTTTCCGCTTGGGTGAAATTGTATTTCGAGCGCCGCGTTTTCCAATTTCGGTGGCGCAGATCCGTGAAATGGCCCATGGGAGCGTGTGGACTACGGTTCAGACGCTTTGGACAACCGCCTGGCACGCCATCGTTGTTTGGAGTTTGCTGGCACCGGTGCTGGCGGGAATTCTTTACCGGATTCTCGAGCCGGTGCTGCGGCGGGCCTGGCAGGCAGCGCGTCCGCCGGCCGCGTGACGCTGCCTAACCCTGGCCAGAAATTCCTGCGTTCGTTTGCCCGCAGCGCGTTGTGCCCCGCAGCATTCGCGCGGTGGGACTACAAGATCTCCAGGATTTCTTCATAGCGTTTGAAGGGCGGAATTAGGTAGGCGCCCGCCATTTCGCTGCGCGCCCACTGGAGCATTTGGCGGGCGAGTTCAAAGCCGCGTTCGCGGGCGGCTGCGCCGGCTTCTTGCATCGACTGTAAAACGGGCTGGGGAATCACGATGCCGGGGACTTCGTTGTTGAGGCGCAGGGCTTGTTTATAGCTGTTGAGCGGCCAGATGCCGATCAGGACCGGAATCGCCGGTGGGCCGCCGAGTTTGCTCAGAAACGCGTGCCAGTGTGCGGGATCGAACAGCGGTTGGGTCATGGCGAAGTGCGCGCCTGCTTCGACTTTGGCGTGGAAGCGCGCGATTTCGCTGTCGAGATCGTCGGCGACGGGATTGAGCGCGACGCCGATGGTGAAATTGGTGGCGCCCCCGAGCGTTTTACCGGCCCAGTCCGTGCCTTGGTTAAGACGATTGAGAATTTTTACCAGACCTACGGAATCGACTTCGTAGACCCCGCTGGTTTCCGGATAGTCGCCAACCGACGGTGGATCGCCGGTGATACCGAGAACGTTGCGCACGCCGCCGACAGTCCAGGCGCCCAGCAGCATCGCTTGCAGGCCGATGATGTTGTAGTCGCGGGTGGTGAGATGCGGAACGGTTTCCACGCCGCGGGCTTCGAGCGCGCCGGCGACCATGAGCGCGTCCATGCCGACGCGCGCCATGGCTCCGCTGTTGATGTCGATGGCGTCCACCTTTCCAGAGGCCATGAGGCGATCGACTTGTTCAAAGATGCGGTCGAGGGCGATGCCTTTGGGCGGATCGATTTCTACGCAGACGCCAAATTCTTTGGCTTGGAGCTTGCGCCAGAATTTACTTTCGGGATCGCGATGCGGGATCGGCTGGGGTCCGGCGGTCGTCTCGACGGAAACGGAAGTTGTGGTCGCTTTTCCCGGACGGAGCGATTTGACGGCTTCCGCCATGGCGCGAATGTGCTCCGGCGTCGTACCGCAGCAGCCGCCGAGAATGCTGACGCCCAGAGCGGCTGCTTCGCGGGCGAAGAGTGCGAAATATTCTGGCGAAGATTTGGGATAGACGATGCGATCGCCTTCGCGTTTGGGAAGACCCGCATTGGGCATGCCGCTGACGCGCAGGCCGGCAACGCTGGTTAGCGATTGCAGAATGGGCAGCAGCGCTTGCGGGCCTACGGTGCAATTCGCGCCAATCACCTGGACATTTTTGTTCTTGAGTTGTGCGGCTGCATCGGACGGACGCAGGTCCCCGTAGGTGGTGCCTTCTTCGGAATAGGTCAGTTGCGCCACGATGGGCAGGCCGGAGAACGAGCGGATGGCGTCGATGGCCAGGAGCAGTTCCTCGATATAGGAGAAAGTCTCCAGGATATAAAAATCTACGCCGCGTTCTTCAAGAGCAAGAGCTTGCTCGTGAAAGATGGCCAGAATTTCTTCCGGTTCGGGATGCCGTGATTGGACGCCGAGCCCAAGCGGGCCCATGGAGCCGGCGATTAAAACTTCACGAGCTGCGGATTCCCGGGCCTCGCGGGCGATTTTCACGCCGCGGCTGTTGAGGCGCTGAACTTCATCGCCGAGGCCGAGCGGCGCGAGCTTGAAACGGTTTGCGCCGAAAGTGTTGGTTTCGATGATTTGCGCACCGGCATTGATGTAAGCCTGATGAACGCGGAACACGGCCTCCGGTTCGGTGGCGTTCAGTTCATCGAAGCAACGTTGCGCGCCCACTGCTTCGTGCAGCAGCGAGCCCATCGCGCCGTCAGCGATAAGGATTGTGTCTTTTAGTCGTTCGTTGAAGTCGAGTATTTTCACGATTCGTTTTGACCTGTCTGCCGGATCTGCGTGGCGGGGAGTGCGCTCAGCGTTTTTGTTCCATGAGGCTGGCTACGGTGCTCATCAGATCGTACTTGGTGAGGATTTCGTACCGGCCGTCGCCCATGTCCACGAAAATTGCGGGATTTTCGTGGCTCAAAATGTGGGTGACCCGCTCGACGGGGGCGGTTTTTGGCACCATCGGCAAAGGCTTGTCCATCACTTCACTGACGTTGAGCTTGCGCAGATCTTTTCCCTGCAAGGCCAGAGTCAGGATTTGGTCTTCGTAAATTGCGCCGATGGGGGAATTCTCCTCAAAGACCGGGATTTGCGAGATGTCCTGCTCCTGCATCGTTTTGAGCGCGTGGAAAACGGTTTGATACGGGCGCACGATGACCATTTCGCGGACTTTGCCCGATGCGTGCTTGGCGTGCACGATCTGCTCCGCCGTGATGCTGACAGCGCTTTCGACATAGCCCCGTTCGCGCATCCATTCATCGTTGTAAACCTTGCTGAGATAGCGCATGCCGGTGTCCGGAAGCAGCGCAACGATAAACGCATCGGATCCCAGGTCGGCGGCCAGACGCAGCGCGCCGGAGATGCAACCTCCACCAGAACCCCCGGTGAAGAGGCCTTCCAGCTTTACCAGACGACGCGCGACGACGAAGCACTCCTCGTCGGTCAGCTGAACGACATCATCCAGAATCTTCATGTTCATTGTGGTCGGAAAAAAGTCCTCGCCGATGCCTTCAACGACATAGGTTTTGGCCTTGGTGACTTCACCGGTTTTGAAAAAATCGTAGTACAGCGACCCGTAAGGATCGACGCCGATGATTTTGATATTGGGATTCTTTTCCTTGAGATACTTCCCGGCACCGCTGATGGTGCCGCCGGTCCCCATGCCGCAGACGAAGTGTGTGATTCGTCCTTCGCTGTCTTCCCAGATTTCCGGGCCCGTCGTGCGGTAGTGGGCTTCCGGGTTCATCGGATTGTCGTACTGATTGGGATAGTAGGAATTCGGCGTTTCTTTCGCGATGCGTTTGGCGACCGAGTAGTAGCTGCGCGGGTCGTCGGGTTCGACAGCAGTCGGGCAGACGATGACTTCCGCGCCGAGAGCTTTCAGCAGGTCCACCTTCTCTTTGGACTGCTTGTCGGTGATCGTAAAGATCATTTTGTAGCCACGGACGGCGGCGACCAGCGCAAGTCCCATGCCGGTATTGCCGGAAGTGCCCTCAATAATGGTTCCACCCGGCTTGAGGAGGCCTCGCTTCTCGGCTTCGTCGATCATGGTGATGCCGATGCGGTCTTTAACTGAGCCGCCGGGATTGGTGTACTCGGCCTTGACGTAGATCTGCGGCTTGAGCCCCTTGTTGATGCGATTGAGCCGAATGAGCGGAGTGTGACCGACCGCTTCCAGAATGTTGTTGCATTTCATGTCGTAGTCTCGGGCAACAGGCCATCGGACGAGTCCGCCGGGCGTATGCCATAATTCATTCAGTTTAGCATGCAGCCGAGCGGGCTCGCACGGCGCGGCTAAGGAGACCATCGTGACGAGACAGAATATTGCAAGCGGCGCGCCCTGGGAGCCCGTCGTGGGTTACTCGCGGGCGGTACGGATCGGGAATGTGATTGCGGTTTCCGGGACCACGGCGACGGGCCCGGATGGCCGGATCCTGGGGGCAGGAGACGTCGCAGCGCAAACGGTGCAGGTGATTCGGAATATTGCCGAGGCTCTGGCGAAAGCGGGGTCTGGTTTGCAAGATGTGGTGCGCACCCGGATTTATGTGACGAATATCGCGGATTGGGAAAAGGTGGGCCGGGTGCACGGAGAAGCGTTCGGGGAGATTCGGCCGGCGACCAGCATGGTCGAGGTGAGTAAATTGATTTCGCCCGAGATACTGGTGGAGATTGAAGCGGATGCCATTGTTGGCGGATAGGACCGGGCCCGGCATATGAGTTCGGCACTGTACGACTCGTTTATCGCGGATTATTACGACGCGTCTCCGCTGGTTGCCGGAAGATTGCAGGACGTGGCCTTTTATCGCGATGCAGCGCGCGAATTTGGGGATCCGATATTGGAACTGGGCTGCGGGACCGGGCGGATTGCCATGGCCCTGGCCGATGCGGGACGCCGCGTGACGGGGCTCGATATTTCCGAGCGGATGCTCGAGTACGCGACGCGCAAGCGAAATGCGCTGCGCGTGGAGTCGCGCGAGCGCGTGCATTTGATTCAAGGGGATATGACGAATTTTGATTTGGGGGACAAATTCCGGCTGGTGATTATTCCGTTCCGGCCCTTTCAGCATTTGCTTGAGACCAGCGAGCAACTCGATTGTTTGGCTTGCGTACAGAAACATTTGGCGCCGGGCGGCAAGTTGATCTTGGATATGTTTCAGACCGACGCAGAACGCATGCACGAGGCTTCATTTCAGACCGAACATTTTGTTTCCGAATACCATGCCGCGGACGGACGGCATGTAAGGATCCTCGAACGCGTGGCGGCGTATCACCGCGCAATGCAGCGGAACGACGTGGAAATGATTTTTGAAGTCGTTCACGCGGATGGACGGACTGAGCGACTGGTTTTTGCCTGGACCCTGCGCTACTTTTTTCGTTACGAGGTGGAGCATCTACTGGCGCGGAGCGGATTCCGCGTGGCGGCCCTGTTTGGAGATTTTCACCGCCGGCCGCTCAGGGACGATTCGCCGGAGATGATTTTTGTGGCGGCAACGGCGTAGCGGCACTTGCAGGGTCGCCGGCAAGGATGGGTCCGCCTCGCGAGGCGGACCCACCCCCTGCAACCAGTTTCCCGGCCAGAACAATTTACCAGCGTGCGCGAATGCGGTATTTGAGGACCGCAGTGCCGTCTTTGGCTACCGGGACGTTGAATTGCGCGGCGAAGGCGGCGGTTTTGCTGAATTTATAGCTGGACGAAATCATTTCCCAATCGCCGCCGATGGGCTCGTTGACCTGCACGGTGATGGGCGTGTCCTTGTGATTGCGCAGAGTAATTTCAAATTCCATCTCCCAGGTGTGGGTGTCGATGCGCTTGTAGTCGGTTTGTTTGCGTTCTGCCACGACATCGAAGGCGTTGCCGATGTGAATATTGATGTTTTCATCTTTGGGCGTGTGCTCGATGCGATCTTCGCCGACGAACAGGATGCCGCCCTTGGAATCTTTCTGATACACGCGCACGTTGCCCGCCGGCAGCGGCATGCCCAGGCTGGATTTTTCGTCATTCTTGAATTTGTAGTAGACGAGCACGGCATCTTTCAGGGGGGAGCCGGGATTTTGTGCGTTGCGGTAATAATAATTCTGGCCGTTGACGATGAAAATCTTTTCAACGGGAACGCCGGAGCCCTGCAGAAGGCTGATCTGCTTGGTTTCTTTGTCTTCCACGGAGGTCCTGCGGCCGAGAGTGTAGAGGTGATACTCGGAAAAACTTTCTTGCGCAAATTGGGGAGCTGGCGCGGACTTGGCCATGACCGCCATGTCGCGCATCGCTTCGTTGCGGCCCCGTGTTTCGGGCAGACGATTCAGATCGCCAGCGACGAGTTGCAGTTTGGCGTTGTGAAACGCGGTGCCGCTGTTGTTGACGATGGTAACCCAGCCGTCGAGATCCGCCGCTTTGTCGTCGCGGCCTACCGTGAGCACGTAGTCGGAGTTCCAGGATAGATTGGAAGCCAGATAAGACGCCTCGATTTGTTGTTTGCGCGAGCCGGAATTGTCGAGCGACATCAGAAGAGTGGGACGCTCAAAGAGATTGGCGGGGACTTCAGGAAAGCGATAGCTCTCGGCGTAGCCGCCGGTGACAATGTCGTTGCCAATTTTCCACACCGGTCCGTTGTTATCCGATAGCAAGGTGGCCTTTATTTCTTCGTGTTTGGTGGTTCCGCTATCCATGTAGGAGCGCACGAGCGTGACTTCTTTGCCGATATATTTGTGGAGCAGTTTGGCCGGTTCAAGGAGATCGTATTCATAGTTTTGTTCGATGATGGCGAGCTTATCGGCTTCGCTGAGCGAACGGAAATGCACCGTGGCGGGATTCACCGTGGCGGCGATGTCCATGAATTTAAGGCGAAAGGGGCCGCTCGGAAGCGTCAGCTGGCGAACATCACGGACCAGCGCGATATTGGAATTGTAGACGGTCACATTCAGATCGGTCTGATCATCCAGATTGGAAGAAGCATCGCTCGCCGCAGCGCGCGACGCGTTCCGTTCCTGAGCGAAAACCTGCTGCGCTTTGGCATGCGGATAGACGCAAGCCGCGCCGGCGACCAGTAGCGATGTGGACGCCAGAATCCACGAAAAACGCGTCCAGGAATTTCTTAAACTCTTCTGCATGACGTTCACCTCGACCGAAATTTGCCTTCCTGATTAGAACGGGGCCAGTGGAATTTCTTGCACCTTATTTTCCCGGGACACGGTACGGCGGTATGGTCCTATTTTATTCGACGGCGGGTGCGGGTTGGCTATTGGTTGGCGACCTGTTTCCAGGTGGCGCCGCCGTCGCTGGTTTCAAAGGAGTCGCGCGTGAAGGCGGCCCAGACTCTGGCGTGGAGTCGATCGCTGGCATAAATACCGCTGAGATTTTCGGCCAGAGGAGAGGAAATTTTCGTCCAGGTTTCGCCGCCATCGGTAGTGAGAAGGATGGTTCCATGAGTTCCCACAACCCAGCAGATCTTGGCCGAGGTTGCCGAGCCGGCAATGAGATCGGCCGTAACGAAACTTTGTTGCGGCTTCCAGGTCGCTCCTTTGTCCGCCGAGAACGCGATCGCGCCCGCAGCGCCCAGGCGCCACACGGCAGCGCCGTCCGCGGCGACGACCAGGGGAGCGTTGTGCGCAAATGCCTTGCGAAGAACGGGGCTATCACGCAGTTCAAAGTTGCGGGACTTTGCCGCTGCCGCGGTTGTCGAATCGATTTCGGACTTTTTCTTGTCGGCGATCGCGCCCGCAGCAGCCGCCGACCGCTCGCCCGGAGCGGCCCCGGGAGCAGGAAGAGCCGGAGGAGGGGCCGCCGGCAGCGGAACGGATTTAGCGCTCGCCAGCGGAACACTGTTAGAGTCGAGCTCGGCAGAAGCGGCCCCGACAGCGTCCAGAGTTTCCCTCTCCTTCTTCGGTTCTTCGGATAATTTCGACGGCGCTTGAGCCGGCTTCGCTGGCAAGGCCCCGCTGAAGGCAGAAAATTCCGCCTCGTTCCTGGGCCTTTGCTTGCGCACCGGGGCAGTGCCAGAAGCGGAGTCTTTTTTGCTGAGGGAATCTCCGGAACGCAGGTCGCCGCGGACCTGCGGCTGGGCCAGCGGCGCTGCGCTGTTGCGGCGATTTTCGGCAATCTCGACCGGCACATATGGCGAGAGCTTGGGCGCTCGGGCCTCGCGAACTGCAACCCAGAGCAGAAGACCGGCAGCGATGGCGCCTGCCGGGGCTATCCAGCGAACATACTTCCTCGGAGCAGCAGCCTTGGTAGGCAGCGGTGATCTCGAGGAGATTGAAATCGGCGACCCGGCTCGGGCCACCGTGGCGGCGGTCGCGGCAGCCATCTCTTCCGCCATTTCAGGGCGAGGGTCTGCCGCCAGGGGAGCGGCTTGCGCGACGACGACTTCTTGCTGAACAAAGTCAAACAGCTCTTCAGGAGCGGCGATCTCACCAGTGGCTTCGAGCTGGGCAAGAATTTCCTGGCACGAGTTGCAAGCGGCGATGTGTTGCTTCCAAAAGCTCATTTCTTCCGGAGACAGAGAGCAGTCGTGGTAGGCCGCGAGCACATCGGCAGCGGGGCAGCCGTCGGGCACGTCATCGCGGACGCTGCGCCGTACATGCCTTCCGAGCAATTCGTCGAACTGCTTGTCTTGATCCCCGCTGCTCATTCGAACCACTCCTCGATTAGAACGAAATTCATCGGTCTTCTTGCATCACGGTGACGTCACGGGCTCTCCGGCAATGGATTCGGCACGGGGGTCTGCAAAGCCGGTTTGCTCGTTTGGGTGTCCAGAGCCTTGGTCCAATCGAGCGGCCAATCTTCCAGCGCATATTCAAAACAAAGGGCAATTTGCGCGTCGTCGAGACCGTGCGGCGAACCCGGACCGTTACCCCTGAGCGAGCCGGAACGCAAAAGGCTTTCTACCTTGGCTCGCAGCTCTTTCCGTGTGCGGTCAAGTTTTCTGGAAACGGTAGCTTCATGTTCGCCAAGCGTGCGACCAATGCTGGCGAGCGTCTGGTCCCGGAGATAGTAGTTGGTGAGTCGGAGGCGTTCATACGGATCGAGTGACCGGATCGCTTGCGTTAGGGCAGCGGAGAGCAGCGCGAGATATTGCTCGCGATGCGGGTCTGGCGTAGCCAGAGGACCGCTTGTTATTGCTGGCTCATGACGGGTAGGACCGTCGGTCTCGGGCTGATCAAGCGATTCCCAACGTTTGCCTATGCGGATAGCGTCGATGTGGCGTTGCGCCAGCACGGCGCGAAGCCAGGTGGAGAGTTTGCTGCGACCGTGAAAATAGTTGAGCAAAGACCCGCGGCCGGGCTTGCCCGCGTCCAGTCCGTATAGTTCTGCAAATAACGCGTCGGCCAGCTCCGAGGCTTCCGGTGAATCGGCCGAACGCTTCAAGATGGCCGCAGCCGCCGAACGCAGATAGGAACGAAAATTCGTGATGAAGTATTCCCAGGCAAATTCATGGCCGGCGGCACAAGCAGAGGCCAAGGCCAGATCCTGCAAATGCAAAAGCGCCAAATAATTCTCAAGTTCGACGAGTGAAGGGATACCCGGCTTGAAACGAGATGCCGCGCTGCGAGCCAGAACCTTAACAAACTGTTCCAACGTAACTTGCCAACGAGCCGAGCAAGATTGCTCATACAGGGATTGCGAAAGCAGGGGCTGCGCCCGCAGCAAATCGCTTATCGCTTGCAGGGCGAACTCCGGAGCCGAAGAGTGGTTTGCAGACATTAGGAACCGTATTTTCGACCGGCACAGGGGCACCCGATTGCCCCCCTAGTGGCATCCTAGATCAATAGCTCTGTGCCGGAAAGGGGTGTGCATAAAGTAGCGCCATCCTGACGGACTTTGCGGTAACCTAATACAGGTTGCTGGCCGGCCCAGCAACCAGAACCGCCTCGTTGGGTTTTGCAGCTTCCTTGAAGTGCGGTACGTGCGCTCGCGTGAGCATTAGCAAACTCGCGTCGCTAGTACGAAAGTCCTATTAGGGCTCCCCCAGCCACATCAGTACTCTGTTAAGGCTATAGCGCACTTCGTTGCTATTGCTGGTGAACTTGGAAATACCGGCATTCCCGGTTTTGACTCGTTTACCCAGCCAGAACCTTTGTCGAGGCGGCAAGCGGATGACAACCATGATTGCAGATCCACCAACAAGCACCACCATGGGCGTGGGGTTCCAAGCGAACCGTCAAGCCAAAGATCCAGCTGCCTGGAAGAAGAACATTGGGACCAAACCTGTCGCAGCCCGACTCGCGTTGCTCCCCGACCAGAAACCTCGCTGGGACCGTATTGGTGTAAGTGCGGGCGTACAGCTGGCGATTTTAGGGTTTGTACTTTTGCTTCCCTTGATTTTCCCGCAGCAACTTAGGACCGCACTCCATTACCAAATTGTGGAGCTCGCACGGCCGGTCACTGAAATTCCTGTGGCGCCTCCGCCACCCCCGCCGAAAGTTGTAAGGACCAAGGCTCCAGAACCAGTGGCCCCGGTCGTTGAACCCTTGAAGCTGCAACCGCAGAAACCGCACATTTTTATTTCTCAGCCGAAAGCTGTTTTGCAGCCGAAGGTGCAAACAGTAGAAGCGAAAGCTCCGGTCCTCGACGCGCACTTTGAAGCGGCCAAGATTGATACCGCCGCGAACGGCCCCAAGCGTCCCAAAGAAGACGTAAAGGTGAACAATTTGAACTCCGGCAGCGCCGCACCAGCCACGGTCGTAGCGCCAGTGAATAAGGTACAGACCGGGGGCTTTGGCGATCCGAACGGCATGCCTGGCAAAGGCGACCCCAATCACGCCACCAACGTCGCCCGGCTGGGTTCTCCAGCACTTCCCGGCGGACCTGGTTATGGCAATGGAACGGGCGGAGACAAAGGCATCCGCGGAACCGTAGCAAGTACCGGATTTGGCAACGGCACGGCCAATCCCCCTCCCGGCGGCGGGAAGCGCGGCTCGGTACAGACCAGCGGATTTGGCGACCAGACGGTGGCTGCAGAAGCTCCCAAGAAGAAAGCAGCCGCACAAGGCGATCTAACGTCCACTGTTAACATTTTGGAAAAACCGAAACCCGAGTATACGGCCGAAGGGCGTAGTCTGAAGCTAGAAGGCGACGTGGTTCTCGACTTGGTGTTTCTGGCCAACGGCACGGTCCAAGTAAACCGCGTCGTCAGCGGATTGGGTCACGGCCTCGATGAGGCAGCGTCGAAAGCAGCGCAACATATCAAGTTTAAACCAGCACAACGCGATGGCCAGCCGGTTGATTTTCCGGCCCGCGTGCGGATTGAGTTCCGCATGGCTTACTGAGGGGGAGAAGGAACATGCTTACGTTGGAATTGTCAGTAAAAACCGCGAAGCGGCTCGTCGTTCTAGGTCTGATGTTGAGTGGATTGGGTTCGTTTGCCGCCGCAGCGGCACCCCAACAGGCTCGGACCATGGACGAAGTGATCGAACGCATCGTGAACAATGAAAACCGTCTG
This sequence comes from Saccharimonadales bacterium (SeqCode), assembly GCA_035317965.1. Lineage (GTDB taxonomy): Bacteria > Acidobacteriota > Terriglobia > Acidiferrales > UBA7541 > Acidiferrum. The sequence continues at coordinate 14,667 of DATHFT010000141.1, forward strand.
AACCAGCAGATGAAGAATTATTCGCCGCTGGTCGAGACCTATATTCAAAACCTGAAGCCCGACAAAGATCTCGGCTACATCCCCGCCGGCGATAAATACTTCCTGGGCCGCGCCGATTTCTCCAAGGGCGTGGAACTCGTGTCGCTGACCGATTCCGGTTCCAAGGGTAAGAAAATATTTAGTTCCATCGGGAACTTCTTCTCGTTTGCGATGCAGTTCCTGCCGGACGGATTTTTGCAGATGATTTTCATCGATTCCAACGGCTTTGATAAGCAGCACTACAAGTTTGACTATGTGCGCCGCGAATTTCTGGGTGAAGTGCGCTGCCTGGTATTCGACGTAACGCCTCTGGAAAAGAACGCCAAGGGCCGCTTCCTCGGGCGCATCTGGGTGGAAGATCAGGACTACAACGTCGTGCGCTTCAATGGCGCCTACGGTGGTGGTGGACACACCAGCTGGTATTTCCATTTCGATAGTTGGCGCGCCAACGTGCAAAAAGGCTTGTGGCTCCCCGCTTTCGTTTACAGCGAAGAAAAAGATCTGCATTACGCTTTGACCAAGAAACTCGACTTCAAGGCGCAGACCCGCTTGTGGGGCTACAACCTGGGCCACGCTTCGCAAGAGCAGGAACTAAGCAAGATTCTTGTGGAAACGCCGGTCAACGATGATACGAAAACGGCCAATGACTTAAGCCCGGTGCAGGCGCAGCGTTCCTGGGATCACCAGGCAGAAGACAATGTTCTCGACCGCCTGGAGCGACTCGGACTGGTCTCTCCGAAAGGTGAAGTGGACAAGGTCCTCGATACCGTTGTCAACAACCTGGAAGTGACCAACAACATCGATGTGGAACCCGAAGTCCGCTGCCGCATCATGATGACCTCCACGCTCGAATCCTACACCGTGGGACACACGATCGTGCTAAGCCGCGGTTTGATCGACGTTCTGCCGGACGAAGCGAGCCTGGCGGCGGTGATTGCGCACGAGCTGAGCCACGTGATTCTCGGCCACCGTCTCGACTCGAGCTACGCGTTCTTTGACCAATTGCTGATCGACGAAAAAGAAACCTTCCGGCACTTTGGATTTGCGCGCACCCCGGATGAAGAACAATCCGCAAGCAGCAAAGCCATCCAGTTGCTGAACAACTCTCCGTACAAAAACCAGCTTGGAAATGCCGGGCTCTTTTTGACGGCTCTGGAACGCCGGCAAAAAGAAATCCCCAATCTGATCAGCCCGCACCTTGGCAACCGTGTTCCGGTCATCTCCGATCTGAAGTCGACAACGGCGGTTGATCCGAAACAGAATCCGCAGCTCATTGCGGCATTGCCCATCGGCGGTCGCGTGAAGCTGGATCCCTGGAACGACAAACTGGAGCTCATCAAGAGCAAACCGATAGGCAACGTGGCTGAACGCGAGAAAATGCCGTTTGAAATCACCCCGTTCATGCCGTACCTGACGCGCTTTGGAAGCGACGCATCGGCCAAGCCAATTGCGGCCAGCGCCACGAACCCGGGAGACGTCAAACCCGGCGACCAGACACCTACGCCACAGCCGTAGTCACGGCTACCCGTCATCCGTTTCCGGCCCGTTGAAGCAAAGCTTCAGCGGGCCGTTTTGTTTTTACTGTGGTTTCGCTAAGCCATTCAAGCGGTTTACTCAGCGCGGCGCGGAAAGTTCCTTGATCAACTTGTAGTTGAATTCCACTCCATCATAAAAATCCTGAACGCCGACGCGTTCGTCTTTGCCGTGGGCCCGATTGTCGTTCATCTCAAAAAACATGCAGGAAATGCCATACGTCGGGATTCCGGCAATACGCAGAAATTTTCCGTCCGAGGCGCCCGTGGCCATGGTCGGCACCAAAGGCACTCCCGGCCACATGGCACCGAGAATTCTCTCGATAGCGGCCGTCAGTTCCGGAAGCAGCGGCGAGGGAGGCACGCTTACCAGGGGAATCAATTTTCCGTCGGCGGTTTTTTCGGGAACAACAGTCACTACGACCTTTGCATCAGCGGCAACCCGTTCCAGTGTCCTGCGGATCTCCTCGGGATCTTCCCCTGGAAAAATGCGGCAATTTACGTTGGCGCGTGCCCTTTGCGGAAGAGCGTTCGGTGCGTGGCCGCCGTTCAGCATGGTCGCAACACAAGTTGTATGCAATAAAGAATTGTAATAGACATTTTGCGAAAGACGGGCAATCGCAGCGGAATCCGGAGGCTGCTTCGCCGCTGCTTGCAAATCCTCGGACATCTGGCCGCTGGCCATGGCCGAAGTTTTCGCAAAGAAGTTTCTGGTGATGTCGCTATTGGCCACGGGAAATGAAAAGTTTTGCAGGCGCTCGAGTGCTGCTGCCAGGTGGTAGATAGCGTTGTCAGGGCTCGGCAATGAACTGTGGCCGCCAGGATTGCGCGCTTCAAATTGATAGTCGGCATAGACCTTCTCGCTGGCTTGAATTCCCGCGAGCAGACGCTTGTTCCCTGCTCTTTCAAACTCGCCGCCATCAAGATTGATACAGTATTCCGCTGCAATCCAATCCCGGTGTTCTTTTATCAGCCAGTCAATTCCATTGTAGTCGCCGCCTTCTTCATCGGCAGTGAGCGCCAAAATCAGGTCGCGATCGGGCGTGAATCCCTCCTGCTTCAGCCGGATGAAACTGGTAACCAGCAGGGCGTCGCCTTCTTTCATATCGTCGGTGCCGCGCCCGTAATAGAAGCCATCCCGTTCGACAAACTGGAATGGATCGGTGGTCCAGTCTTCGCGGCGGGCTTCGACAACATCCAGGTGTCCGATAAACAGCACGGGCTTGCGCTTCCCGCTGCCATGGAAGCGCACGACCAGATTCTTTTTCCGGTCGTTCGGGCCGGCAACGATAACTTCGTTGCCCGCGAAGCCGGCGTCGCGCAGCCGCTGGCCCATCGCTTCTGCTGCGGTCGTTACGTTGCCGACGGAATCGGTGGTGTTAATTTCAATGAGTTGCTTGAAAATATCATGTGCGAGTTGATTCACTGGTGAGAGAGCCTGTCCCCGGGCCGGGGAAACATCGGCAAACACCAGCACGACAGAGAACGCAGCCAGAGCAAACACACGTTTCATTTGAATGACCCCATTGCTGCAAATTTAGAAACTACGCCTGCGGATGTGGATTTTACTCCAGCGCTTCCCCGGGAGGCGAAGTTGCGGCAACCGCCGTTCGTATGCACTTTACGACATAGGACAGAGGCATGAATAACAGTAGAAGCCCCGGCCCGGGAGCCAGGATTCGCAACGCCAGCGCGAGCAGCAGAGTGACTCCAATGAGTACCGGCTTCATGAGCGGGAGGTGCATTTGCTGGTTCACAAAGAGCGCAATCGCCCGAGGCCACTTAAACATCCAATACAACTGGTAAAACGGAATAAAATGAAAGCCTACGGCGCGCGCCGGCGAAATCGGATGCACCCAGCCGGGGATGCTGTTCATGAACACATGAATGCGGTACACGCAAACAAGCCAGTAGACCACCCCAACGAAACTGGGCAAGAAGACGTACAAGGGCGGAATTACGAATTGTCCGCCAGCGACATCCGGCTGCTGGTCGACGGACACCACATCGGCAAAGGTAGTAGTGATGGCCAGGAGATAGCCGATCCACACGTGAGGAAGCGCCGGGGGGACATGATTTTGCGTTTGGGGCACGGGTGCTTCAATTTGCAGCTGAACTGGATTCAATACTCGGGCGTTGGCAGATTAACGGCATGTGAGCGGAAGGTCAACGTTGCTTCAATGAACGCGACTTGCATAAACTTGCACTAGTGGCCGTTAGGGAGAACAAAATGCGATTCAACAAGAGCAGGGCGTTGCAAATTGTCGTCGGCGCTTCTTTATTCCTCTGTGGTGTTGTGGCCGATGCCGTCTATACACGCAGCGTTTCGGCGCAGACAAAACCGGCGCCAGCCCGCGCCGGGCAGCCAAAGTCGGTCGTGCATGTGGTCGTCTACAAGTGGAAAGACACCGCGTCGGAATACGACAAAGAACAGGTGATGGCGGGACTAAAAACTTTTACCCGCAAATTGCCGGGCGTGAAGAATATCTGGTTAAAGACGCAGCGAAATCAGCTGAAAGACTTCAGCGGGGTTTACGCGATTGAGTTTACCGACCCGGAAGCGGCGGCCGACTATGCCGAAAGCCCCGCGCACGAGGCCTGGTCAAAGCAGTGGCAGAACCTGCGCGAGAACAGTTTGTCCTTTCAGGTTTCCAACCCGTAGCCGAATCGCGCTTAGGGTTCACGCCTGATTCCGTATCGCCGACGAATCATCGCGTCCACCTGGCTGTCGGGCAGCAATCGTTTCGACCACTTGACCAGCGTCGCTAGCGGCGTCACGCCGTAGCGCGCTTTGGGATTCGGCGCTTCAATCGCCTGCAACATGATTTGCGCGCAGTCCTCGGCCGTTGTTCCCGATTTTGCCCGGCCCGCCTCTGAGCCGGCAAAGGTAGTCGCATACATTTTCGCGTAAGGTCCCGATTTGACTTTCTCTCGATAAGGCCGCAGCAGTTCTTCGGCAATGTTTTGAATATTCGTCACGATGTATCCCGGCTCGATCAAGACGACTCTCACGCCAAACGGATACATCTCGAGCCTCAGGGCATTGCTCAGTCCTTCTATGGCGTGCTTGCTGGCGCTGTAGGCCCCCTGCGCCGGCGGAGTGACCAGTCCGGAAACTGAGCTCATCATCAGAATATGTCCCTTGCGGCGCTCGCGCATGCCAGGAACCACGGCCTGCGTCACGCGAATCACCCCAAAAAAATTCGTCTCAAATTGCCGTCGGTAGTCTTCCATCTCCATATCTTCCACCGTTCCGACGTACGCCATCCCCGCATTGTTAATCAGCACGTCGATCTCGCCCGCGCGACCTCGCACTGTGGCGATTGCGTCGCGCACGGAAGCGTCATCGCAAACATCCATCGCGAGCGCTTCCAGAGGAATTCCCTTTTCGCGCGCAAGGGCGTCGAGTTCTGCCCGTTTCGCCGCCGAACGCCCGCCGGCAAACACCCGATAGCCACGCTTGGCGAGCAACAAGGCAGCGGCTCGCCCCAAGCCGTCGGTTGCGCCGGTAATTAAAACTGTTCTCGGTGTGGGTTTCTGATTCATCTCGGCCTCGTGGAGTCCTATCCTATCGCGAAATGCAATTGATAAAGGAGGGGGCGTTGCCCGGCAGGCGCAAATCGCGAAGGCCCGCCGTTCAAATCAGGCAAAGTATTGCTAGACTCTTGCTACCTTGGTTGTGTCCAGTCCAGAGTTCGGGTGCGCGCAATGTCCGACGGAGACTTTCCAGCAGAAACGAGCGGTCGGCGGTGGCGTTTCGGCTTCTGGAGCCTGATCGCGACGCAATTTCAAGGGGCGTTAATTGAAAATGCGCTGAAATTCCTGGTCATCTATATCGCCCTGGCAACCGAGGGAATGCGCGGGGATCGCGATCACCTCGAGCTGGTTGTCGGTTCACTTTTCGCCATTCCCTTCCTGCTGTTTTCCATCTCCGGCGGTTTTCTGGCGGATCGCTTCAGCAAGCGCAGTGTGACCATCTGGACCAAGTTGTTTGAGCTTGCGGTAATGATCCTGGCTACCGTTTCGCTCGTCCAGCCCAATTTTCATCTGGCGATGGCGGCGATTTTTCTGGCCAGCACGCAGGCGGCCCTGTTTGGTCCATCCAAATACGGATTGCTTCCGGAAATTCTGCCGCCGGAGAAATTATCGTGGGGCAATGGCGTTCTTGAACTGGGGACTTTCGCGGCCATTATCGGAGGCAGCATTGGCGCTGGCTTTTTAGCGGACACATTTTCCGGGAGGCAATTCTATTCCGGGCTGATCTTGGTGGGATTCTCGCTGCTCGGGTTTCTCTTCAGCCTGGGAATTACCCGCGTGCCTGCAGTAGCCCCGTGCAAGACGTTTCGCGCTTCCTCCCTCCTGGATTTGTGGTCCCCGGCAAGGCTGATTCGGGGCGACCGTGCTCTGTACCTGGCGGTCGTTGGCAATACGTACTTCTGGTTTCTGGGCACACTGCTGCAATTCAATATTTTTAATTACGGGCAGGATGTTCTGCACATCAACGCTACTCATTCGGGATTTCTACAGGCAGGAATCGGGATTGGCATCGGTCTTGGCAGCGTCGCCGCAGGATATTTGTCCGCGGGCAAAATTGAATACGGGCTGATTCCTTTGGGGTCGGCTGGCATGAAGATTTTAG
>DATHFT010000142.1:0-63420 GCA_035317965.1 Saccharimonadales bacterium (SeqCode)
AACCATCGCCGCTCAGCAGGACTCATTTAACATTTCCGCGCATGACATCGAGCAACAGGTAACCACTGCGCTTGAAGTTTCGCAAAGCTCGTGGCATGCGCATCTCGCCAGTGAAATTGAAACGGCGCAATCGCGTTGGCAGACGGTCATGGAAGGCACCTTCGCGGCCGCTCAGGAACGCGCCGCAGGTGGACTGATCGAACATGGCCGCGCCCTTTCTGGTCAATTGCAGGAGGAAATTTCGCGCCACGCTTCTTCCCTCCATGATTCCACCGCAAAGGCGGTCTCGGAAGCCGAACAGCGTCTGGCAGGTTTGCGGGATGCCGCGCACGAACAGTTCGAACGCGTTGAAGCCGCGCAGCAAGGAGCCTTGAACGGGGTTGCCGAACAAGCCCGTTCGCTGATTGCGCAATTGCAGGAAGAAGCTGCGCGTCATGCCGCCGTCCTGCACGATGCAGCGGCAGCGAAGATTGCCGAGGCCGAGCAAGGCCTCGCCATGTTGCGGGACACGGTGCAAGGGCATCGGGAACGCATCGAAGTGGTCCAGCAGGGAGCCTCCGGTGGCTTGGTGGAACAGGCGCAGGCATTGAGCGCCCAGATGCAGGAGGAAGTTGCGCGCCAAACCGCGGCGATCGAGGTAACCATCTTGTCCGCCACGGCGGAAGCCGAAAAACGACTCTCCCAATTGCGAAACGAATTGCAAGAGCAGACGCAGAACCTGGAAGCGCAAATTGTTCGAGCGGCCGCATCGGCAGAACGCATAGAGCACTTCCCTTCGCGCATCGAAAACGCACAAGAGCAGGCCCTGGGCGGTTTCCAGTCGCAACTCGATGACGTGCTAAGCGTCCACCGCAACGAACTGCACCGGCGTTCTGAGGCGCTCTTTGCAGAGATCAACAGACGTATCCGCGCGAGCTTTGAAAACACCAGTCAGGAAGCCGCAACGAATTTTGAGCAAAGAATCGGCGGGATGATTCAGCCGCACATTTCGCAATCCGAGGAAGCGATCCACCGCCTGGCCGGTGGGCGGGCCTTACTCGAGGCAGCGCTTACCCTTCAGCAAGATCGCATCCGCTCTACCGCGGATGAAGCTTTCGCCGAATCGCTGGCGCGCTTCCGCGAAAATCTTGGCGGCGTCGAACAAATCCTGCAGGATTCTTCCGAGAGCATCACCTCGCGCAACCTGGCGGAGCTGGAAGAAAAGATCGCTGACACCAAGCATCACGCAATCGAAGACCTGATGAAGTCGTCGGAGTGGTACGAGAAGAAGGCGCAAACCCAGATTCAGCACGCCACGGAAAGGGCTATCGAGCAAACGTCGAGCCAGCTGCGCGAAAAGGCGGGGGAAGTCTCGAGCGTCTTCGCCAGCGAGATCGATCACTCCAGCCGCAGCTTTATCGGTCACACACAAACGCAAATGGAAGAAGTCCTGCGGGAATCGTTTGAACGCTCGCAGTCTCTGTTTGCCGAAGCTGCCGACACGACTGCCGCTGCGTTTATTGACGAAATTCAGCGTACCGCGCGCCACGAACTTGGCGGATTTTCCGACGAGCTCCAGCGTTCGGCCGGCGAAGCGCGCGCCCAGATGGATTCTGCTCGCGCCGAGCACTCCCGCCGAGTTTCCGCCGAGCAGGAAGCATTCTTGAACCGCTTTCAGGAAGCCATGCAGGGCGTCGTCGACGCCGGAGTGGGCGACGCCTATCAGCGCGTCCAGGGCGGCCTTTCCCCCCTGCTGGAGTCCTGGAAGACCATGACGGAAGCGCACCAAGTCGAAATGCGCGGGATCTACACACAAATCAGCGAGCAAACCGCCGAACAGTATCGTAGTCGCCTTGAAAATGTTTCTAATCAATGGATGCTGGCCACTGTCGCTTCCCTCGACCACCAGTCTCGGGACCTCGTCTCCGGCATCGCTGCCAACGCCGAAGAGAGACTGCGTGAGGCCTGCACGCAAGTGTTCGCGGGGATAGGCGATACCCTCCGCGATCGCCTCCAGGAAATCGCCGCCAGCTTCAATCCGCAACCTCCCGACGATCCGTCGCCGCTCGCCAAAAGCGCCACAAGCGGCAGTTAGTTCGCATCCGGCCAATTCTCGGTCCCATTTCTTCAATTCGCCTCTTCCCTCAGGCCCCGGTATAATGAAGATGTTCATCGACTATGGCCAACCATGCTTACTTGCGCGTTTGGACGCGCGACTTTTCCGAATCCACAATGATTGCCCAGTTCGCCCGATTCCTGGCGACGACTCCGCTCTCGGTTGCGCAGAGCAATTTCACCGAACTTACCATCCAGCCGATCGACACAACCGAGACTCCCTTGACCTCATGGGATTTGCGGCCCCTGAAATATGGCGCTGCGGAAGTGGCCGCCGCAGCGATGCAAAATCTCAATTTCGATTCAGCGTATATCGTCTCCGGCAAGTGGGACATCTGGCAGTTTGATGTGGAGAGCCTTAAATACAGGCACGAACCTGAACCGCTTCTGCTGACCTGTCAGGGAGCTGAGTATGACAATGGCATCGCGGCCGAAACTGGACATTTCCTGGTCGACCTTGGCTTCGAACATTTTTTCACCGGTCATGGAGGGCTTCTGGCCCCGGGCGCAGCTTCAAATCCATTCGACTCTTCGGATCATCCGATCGAGCACAGATTTCGCCAATGGATGCTGGTACCGGCGAATCTGAAGGAATATCACGCAAAGACGCGCGACAACATCAAACAACTGTTCAATTGGGTGGAATCCATCGAACAGGCGTTGCCGGTGGAGCGCAGTGAATTGGTATCCGAAGGAGAAGAAAACTTTGAAGCACGGCTGGATGCGATTCTGGGCCAGCATTAGCGCTCTGGGCATCGTCTGCGCACTTGCGGGCGCCCAATCGCCTTCCGCTTCGCGTTCCGTTGCCAAGCGCCGCGTCAATGAATTTACTCTGGCCGGATTGCGTCCCGGACTTGACCGCGCGGCCACCGCGACCCGCCGATTCAAAGAGCCGCCGAAGTGCAAAGAAGGAGACGGCCAGCTTGTGTGGGAAGACCGGTGCAGGTCGGAATCTCTTTTTCTTGACGTCGATAAGCAGGGGCGTATTCAGACCATCCGTTTGGCCGCCAAGACTCACGACGGCAAGGCTGAGTGCGGAGAGGCCTCGCGTTCTCGTTGGGCTACCAGCAACGACTTGGCGATCCGCGACCCGGCCTCGCGCGTGTTGAAACTTTACGGGCAACCCGACTCGCGGAGTCCTTCCACAAAGGATGGTCAGCAGTTAGAATTGCTGTACTACGCATTCGATTGGGCTGGCCCGACCGTGCCGCAGGTTATGGAAGTGTTGTGCACGCGGGACAAGGATGGAAAGCTGGGACGAGTAGTGGAAATTACTCTGGCCGCGGCAAGTCTCTGATGGCAAGATCCTCGCAAAACGATTGTTCCTGTGCTAACAACGGCGCGTCGACACCGTCCTTTATGAGAGTGAGCAGTGCTTTGGGCACCGCTCGGATCCGGAGAGCTCCCCTGAAATCACCACTGGTTTTCTTCGCGTTCGCTATTCTTGCGGCTGGCTGCGGCTCAAGCCCGGCGCCACAGCCATCACCTGCGCAAAATGAGGCTAAAGCCGCCGAACCGGCCATCCCTGCAGACATTCAGACTGCGGCGGAGATATTGCTGGGCCGAGAAACCAAGGTCCTCGCCTTTGGCGACCTTGCGAAATCCGGCAAGCAACAATTTTTGGCGGCCAATGTTATTCCCAAAACTCCAAAAAACAACGCCATTGCAGGCACAATCGTAACGCGTGCTATGGTGGCTGAAAATGACGGGGGCAAATGGTCGGAGGTTTTTCGGTGCGACGAGCACTTGAAAAATCAGAAGGGCTATCTGGGGCTTACGCCGCTGGAAACCATTTCAGGCTGGCGCATCCAGTTTGAGCAGGACCCGCAGAAGGGATTGCAGCTGTACTTCACCCCGATGAAGGCTGCCGCGGATCCGCATGTCCTGCCGATCGGCGTTCGCTGGAATCCGGCGACAAAGCGATATCAATCTCTGGATCGCGCGTATGAGCATTTCCTGCCCGAGGCCGCTACCCTCGATACGCCGAGGTCGACTTTGCGATGAGCTCAGCGGCCGCCACCGCAACTGCGCCAGCTCCCCCGAAAAAGGATTTTCGCGGGCTCATTCCGTATTTGCGACGCTACATTGGACGAATTGTCTGGGGACTTGTCGTTGTCGCTCTCATGGGCTTTATCGGAAACGTGTTGCCGCTGGCCACGGGCGTGATGACGGATACTCTGGCTGGCAATCCGGTTCCGTTCGAACACACCTCGAGTGTGGGTTCGACTCCGGCGGGCGTTCTCGCAGGTTCCAGGCTGGCCCGTTCGATTCCCTTCTATGGCCCATCGAGCAGCCGCACTCTTGGCATCTACTGCCTGATCATTGTTCTTGCAGTTGCCATCAAAGGACTTCTTTCCTTCAGTGCGCGCTGGACTCTGATTGGTATTTCGCGCGACATTGAATTTGACATTCGCAACGATTTGCTAAAACGCCTGCTGCTTCTGGAACCGGAATTTTATGTTCGCAACCGCACCGGCGAGCTCATGTCCCGCGCCACGAACGATCTCAATGCGGTTCGCATGGTCCTCGGGCCGGGCATCATGTACAGCGCCACCACGATCGTCACCATGTTTCTTGCTATCGCGGTCATGGTGACGCTGTCGCCGTCTCTCACATTGTGGGTTTTGCTTCCTGCGCCCATTGTTGCAGTAGCGGTGTGGTTTTTTGGCAAGACCATTCACGACCTTTATGAAAAAATTCAGGCTGCGCTGGCGACGCTGACGGCTCGCGTGCAGGAAAATCTTTCCGGAGTCCGAGTCGTGCGCGCCTATGCCCAGGAAGCTGCCGAAAGGCGCGGATTCGATGAACCCAATCGCGAATATGTCTCGCGCAACATCCGCCTCATCCGCACCTGGAGCATGTTCATGCCGTCGCTCCAGGCACTCATCGGCCTCACGTTTCTGATCGTCTTGTGGCAGGGCGGCCATCAACTGCTCCGCGGTCAAATTTCACTGGGTGCTCTCATTTCCTTCAACGGATACCTTGCGGTGCTCGTGTGGCCCATGATTGCGCTCGGCTGGGTCACCAATATTTTCCAACGTGGCGCTGCTTCCATGGGCCGCCTGAATTACATCCTCACCGCCCAGCCGCAAATCGACGACCGCAACGCCAAGATTGCCGCCAGCACCGAACCGCAAGGTGAAATCGAATTCAGGCATCTCACATTTTCCTATCCTACCGTTCTCGGCGCGCAGGATGCCAAAGCCACCGCCGACGCAGCGCAGAAAAACGGCACCGCTTCACGCGCCATCCTGCATGACATCAATCTGAAGATTCCCGCAGGCTCAACGCTCGCCATCGTCGGCCCGACCGGAAGCGGAAAGACCACTCTGGCGGCTCTCATCGCCCGGCTGTGGGACGCTCCTGAAGGGGAAGTTCTGATCGACGGCCGCCCCATTCGCGAATGGCCGCTGGTCAGCCTGCGAAGAGCCATTGGCTACGTTCCGCAAGATACCTATCTGTTTGGCGAAACCGTCGGCGGCAACATTGCCTTTGGCCTGCCCACGTGCGATGACACGCGTATACGCAATGCCGCGCAAATTGCCAGCCTGGACGGCGACGTCCAGGACTTCGCTCTGCAATACGAAACTATGGTCGGCGAACGCGGTGTTACCCTCTCCGGCGGGCAGCGCCAGCGCACGGCGATCGCCCGGGCCATTGCTCGCGATCCGCGAATACTCATCCTGGACGATTCCCTTTCCGCTGTGGATACGCAAACCGAAGAACGCATCCTTGAAGGTCTCCGCTCGGTAATGAAGGGACGCACCACGATCGTCATCGCGCATCGCACCTCGACGGTCCGCGATGCCGATCAGATCGTGGTCCTCGTCGCCGGGACCATCATCGAATGCGGCACGCATGAGGAACTTTTGGCCCGCGGCGGCTACTACGCGGACTTATACCAGAAGCAATTGCTGGAAGAAGAGCTCGAACGCGCATGAGCAATCAACACGAAGAAGAGGCACTCGGAAAAGCGTACGACTCCCGGCTGATGGCCCGGCTTCTGCAATATATGAAGCCGTACCGCTGGCGGGTGGCCTTGGCTCTGGCCCTCGTCGCGATCGTTACGCCCCTCGAGCTCGCCCCTCCCATTATTTTCCGCCGGGCGATTGACCGGCTTTTTGTTCCCGCGCTAAATCACTCTTTGCCAGAGACTTCGGCATGGAACGGCGTACTCTGGCTCAGCCTGATTTTCTTGCTTGTCCTGGTTTTTGATTTTCTCGCGCAATACGTACAGATCCGCATCATGCAGCGCGTTGGTCAACAGACGATGTATGACATGCGCCGGGAGATCTTCGGCCACTTGCAGAACTTGCCCATGTCCTATTTCGACCGCAATCCCGTGGGCCGTTTGGTCACTCGCGTCACCACCGACGTTGACGCCCTGAACGATCTCTTTGCTGCGGGCGTTGTCACCATGATTAACGACTTCTTCTTGCTCGCCGTCATGGCTTGCGTGCTATTCGCCATCGACGTAAAGCTTGCGCTCGCGACACTGGCGGTTCTTCCCGGCATTCTTGTCGTCACATTTATTTTTCGCAAATTTGTACGCGATGCCAACCGGCGCATCCGTACGGCCATTGCGCGCATCAATTCCTTCCTTCAGGAATACGTATCCGGGATGAGCGTCGTCCAGATCTTCAATCGCGAAGAAAAGGCGATGGAAGAGTTTTCCAAGCGAAATCGGGACAACATGCTGGCCTGGCGTGATGCCATCCTGGCCTACGCTCTGTTCTATCCCGCCGTTGAGTTTTTAAGTTTCGCTACGATTGCCCTGATCTATTGGGCGGGTGGAAACCGCATTCTGCACGGGGCCCTTACTCTCGGCACTCTCACGGCCTTCACAATGTTTGCGCAACGCTTTTTCCGCCCGATTCAGGACCTGAGCGAAAAATTCAACATCTTGCAATCGGCAATGGCCGCCAGCGAGCGGATTTTCAAACTCCTCGACGAGCCCATCACCATCTCGTCCGATCCCAACGCCATCCCTCTAAGAGAGCCACGTGGGCTCATCGAATTTAGAAATGTGTGGTTCAGCTACACCCATGCCGAAAACCCGGCGGACGAGGACTGGGTTCTCCGCGATGTTTCATTCCGCGTCGAACCCGGGCAAACCATCGCCATCGTCGGTCACACGGGTGCCGGAAAGACCACGCTCATCTCGCTGCTCTTGCGCTTCTATGATATTCAGCGTGGTCAAATCCTGCTCGATGGCATCGACATCCGGGCCATTGACCTGCAGGATTTGCGCCGCCAGTTCGGTATCGTACTTCAAGATTCGTTCCTGTTCAGCGGCACGATCGAATCCAACGTCCGTCTCGGCACCCCGGGAATCGACCGAAATACGGTCCAGCAGGCTTTGCGGGAAATCGGGTTGGGTGATTTCATGAAATCCCTGCCGGAGGGCGTCGAAACCAGTGTTAACGAACGCGGTTCCACGCTCTCGGTTGGACAACGCCAGCTCATCAGCTTTGCTCGCGCGCTGGCGCACAATCCCCGTTTCCTGATTCTTGATGAAGCCACTTCCAGCGTGGACACCAAAACGGAATTACTTATTCGCGAAGCGCTGAACCGCTTGCTCTCTGGACGCACGGCGCTCGTCATCGCGCATCGGCTGAGCACCATTCAATACGCAGATCGCATCCTGGTTTTCCACAAAGGCCGGCTGCGCGAGCAGGGCGCTCACCAGGAGCTCCTCGCAGAGCGCGGCATCTACTACCGCCTCTACCAATTGCAATACAAGGAACAGGAGCTGCATCTCCCTCAGGATGCCACGGGCGAAGGGGCACCGCCGATTCCGCCGCCGTTCCCGACACCGCTTCCGGCAACGGACTAGTTCACCACCGCGACCATGCCACCCACACCGCTTCTACTCTCCGCCGGCGAAGCAAGCGGGGACATGTATGCCGCGCGGCTGGCAACGGCACTCAAAGCGCGCCTCGATGTCGAAATATTCGGCATGGGTGGCCCGCAGATGCGAGCCGCGGGTGTCGACGTCATTACCGACTATTCTGAAGTGTCGGTCCTCGGCATCACGGAAATCCTCAGCCACCTGCCCTCGCTGATTCGCGCCATGCGCCGCCTGGTATCCGAAGCTGAGCGCCGCAAGCCGCCTTTTGCCATTCTTACCGACTTCCCCGGATTTCACTTGCGGCTGGCGCGCAAGTTGCTCCCGCATGGCATTCAAAACATCTACTACATCTGCCCGCAATTCTGGGCCTGGCGTCCTTGGCGCGTTCGACTGGTGCGCCGCCGGTTTGCCAAAGCCCTCTGCATTTTTCCATTCGAAGAGAAATTTTTCAGGGATGCGGGGGTGCCGACAAAATTCATCGGCCATCCGCTGGTCGGCAACGTACAGGCGACAGAAGACCGCGCCGCGTTCTACCAGCGCCATCACCTCGATCCGGCGCTTCCTTTGGTCACCATCCTCCCCGGCAGCCGCAACTCCGAGCTGAAACAACACATGCCAATTCTCCTGGAGGCGATCGAGGAGATATCCCGCGACAGGAAATGCCACTTTGTCATTGCGGCCGCGCATCCGAGCGACCTGGCCGTTCTCCACGCGCAAATTTCACGCTTGCCCGCCAACATCGGCGCCCAGGTGGTCCTGGACCAGACCTACAATGCGCTTGCAGCCGCAGACGCCGCGATCATTTCAAGCGGGACCGCTACCGTCGAAGCTGCCCTGCTGAATACTCCGATGGTCGTCGTCTACCGCGTAACCCCGCTGACAGCCGCATTGGCAAAGCCTCTGGTGCGTACCAAGTTCTTTGCAATGGTGAATCTCATTGCCGGGCGGTTGGCGGTTCCCGAACTGATTCAGAAGGACTTCACCGGGCCCCGCGCCGCCCGGGAAATCCTGCGGCTGCTGTCGGATCCCCAGGCAAAATCCTTGCTGCGGGTCGGACTGGAAGAGGTCCGCCAGCGCCTGGGGCCACCCGGAGCGGTTGAAAGAGCCGCCGACGCCATTGTCAATCTTTTGACAAATGGCAAAAGCAACGCGTAGTAAGGTGTTTGGTATCCTATATAGGGTTCCTAAGTGACATTCCTTGAAAGGGGTCCGATGGCCCTCCGTCGAAAAGTCTTTGTTGATTTGCGCGCGCTGCTTGGCGTTTTGGCGCTACTCCTGGCTGCGGGCGCCTCTCTGCGCGCCCAAACGGCCCAATCGCCGAGTTTTCTCGCCGAGCACTACGACGTCTCTGCGCACCTCGACAACATCGGTCAAGCCATCTCTGCAGTTGCCAAAATCGATTTTCGCGCGATGGAAGTTTCCAGCAGCGTCCGCGTCGAACTTCATCCCAATCTGGAAGTGCAAACCGTAAAAACGGCGGACAACAAATCGCTCAGCTTCACGCGTGACCCGCAGAATCCACTTATCCTCATTGTTCCGTTAGGCCAGCCGGTCGCCGCCGGTGCGCGTGTCACGCTTACGTTCACGTACCTGGGACTGCTCGCAAACGAAGAAAACAGCCCCGTCCCCGGGGTGCGCGCTGCCGTAATCAACAAGGATTACGCCTACCTGCTGTTGCCCGCGCGCTGGTTTCCGCTCACCAACTATCCGGCAAACCGCTACACCGGAACATTTCACTTAAATGTTCCGGACACGTTTGCCGTGGCCGGAACAGGCAAAGCCTCCGCGCCCACGCCCGTAGCTGGAAAATCCGCAGTCGAGGGCGGGCGGCTGCAATACACGTTTGAGTGCCAGACGCCCGAGCCGCACGGGACTTTCGTCGCTGGAAATTTGCAGCTCAATCCCAAACAAGCAGAAGGCGTTAACGTGGCTGTGTACGCTCCGCGGGCCGCTTCGGCAAATGCGGCGGACTTTGCCGCTTCCGTCGCGCATTCGATCACCATTTTCTCGGACATGTTCGGCCCGCTGCCCGATCCCGATATGCGGATTATTCAAATTCCGGACGGCACGTTGCGTGAATTTGCGGCCCCCGGCGTTCTGCTCTTGAGCCAGCGCGCGTGGAATCCGCGCGGCAGCGACAAAACCATCGCGCGGCTCGTGGCCTCGCAATGGTGGGGCAACGAGGTTTTGCCCGCTTCTCCCGGAGATGTATGGATCAGCGACGGGCTGGCGCGTTATTGCGAAGCGCTTTACGCGGAACAGAACGCGGGTAAAGAAGCGGGACTAAAGTCGGTAGACGAGTTCGCCGTCGGCTCGCTCATGTTTGAAGACGCCGCACCCATTGCGCAGGCCGCGCGACTTGCTCCGTATTCTGCGGATTACCGCTCCGTGGTCATGAACAAAGGCGCGATGATTTTCCACATGGTGCGCGCACAGATGGGTGACGCTCCGTTTAAGTCATTGCTGCATGGTTTTTACACGAAGTACGCCGGCAAGACGGCGCGGAATCAGGATTTTGAAGAAATGGCGATTGCGCAAGTCCAGGGACTGGCCAAAGCCGGCGAGGAGCCTCCCAATCTGCGCGGCTTTTTTGCGCAGTGGCTGAATTCCACCGGCGTCCCGGAATTTACAGTCGAATACGTGGTCTACCGTACGCCAAAAGGTTTCCGGGTTGTCGGGAAGGTGAAGCAGCCGCTCGATACCTTTCACATGCCAGTGGACATTCGCATCGACACGGAAGGCAATCCAGAGCTGCGCACCCTGGATGTCACCGGAACGGAATCGGATTTCACCGTTGAAACGTTTGGACGCCCGAAACCAGGCGGTATCCGGATCGATCCCAACAATTTGATCTTGAAAGGCAGTACGAGTTTGCGGGCGCGCGCGGCCATTGCGCGCGGTGAAGAACTTGCTGAGCTCGGCCGCTACTACGATGCTGTCGGACAATATCAAAAAGCACTTTCGATTCAGCCGAACCGTTCCCTGGCCAACTTCAGAATGGGGGAAGCGTTTTTCTACCAGAAAAACTATCAGGCCGCGGCCAACGCCTTTCGGGAATCGCTGCAAACGGTTCCCGAACCGTCGGAAAAGTGGACCGAAGTTTGGGGCCATATTTATCTGGGGAAAATCTTTGATCTGCTCGGACAGCGCGAGCGCGCTGTCAATGAATACAGCAAAGCGCGGCAGACCAACGACGATACCGGCGGGGCGCAACAGACAGCGGAAAGCCTTCTAAAAAAGGCCTATACCGAAGGTGGAACTTCCGTCGCCACACCGGGGACCGTGAAACCGGCTCCCGCGGCGGTGCCGATGCCGGCATCCGGCGAACGACCGACCCTCAAAAAGCCGAATAATTAATCGGCGCCTGCAGCTTCTGACAAGTTTTCGGCTTTTTTCCAGATTTTATCGAACACTTCTTTGGACGCTTCGTCGTACAGTACAAAATAGATGGTCTTTAGCGATGTCTCGGTTTTTAAGTGTTGCGCCGCTTCACGCAGCATGATTTCCGCACATTCCTCCACGGGGAAACCGCCAATTCCCGTGCCGATGGCCGGGAATGCGATGGTCTTCAGAGCATGCTCGGATGCAACGCGAAAAGCATGCGCGGTTGAAGTTCGCAACGCTTCGGAGTGAGTCGCTCCCCCCAGCTCCATGCTGGCGGCATGGATAATGTGGCGGGCTTTCAAATTGCCACCCGTCGTGATGGCCGCAAACCCGATCGGAATTGTGCCGATTTCGTCACATTCTCTTTGAATCGTTTCTCCGCCCTTGCGGCGGATCGCTCCAGCGACTCCGCCACCCAGAAGTAAATCGTTGTTGGCAGCGTTGACGATGGCGTCGACATCCATTTCTGTCAGGTCACCCTGCTGAATCACGATTTTGGGCGCGGTTGTCTTCATTTCGCGTTTGGCCAAACTTCCGGGTCCTGGCGGCTTAAATCGGTCATCAAAAGAACTTCTTTGTTCATTCTGCGGGCAACGGCAAGGCAGGCCGCAACCGTTTCTTCCGACGTGTGCGGGGTCTTGACCAGTTCAATGCGATAAACGGCTGAATCAACCTCCAGAAAGCGCATACCGACGCAGCGGTCGCGATAAACGGTGACATCGCTAAAATCGGCGATGGAGAGTTTTGTGGTCGTGCTGGCAAAAACCGCTCCCGGCTTTGCGAACTTGTCGAAGATGGTGAACAGCTCCAGTTTCATCTCCAGTTCTTCAGGGACTGTTTCAATAATCAAATCGGCATCCCGAATGGCGTCTTCGACTTTATTCGCGGTACGGAGAGAGACAAGCCCGAGATTTCTTTGCGTGACATCAGGATAGGGATCTCCCCGGACGCTATCCTCGAGCTTTCGTTCAATCCACATGGTGCCGTCTTCGAGCGTGGAACGCGTCACATCTTCCAGGACTGTCGGAATTCCGGCGGAAACCGCGGTAAAGGCGATGGCGCGGCCCGCGGCCCCGGCTCCTATCACTGCAATATTCTTGATTTCCATGAACCCGTTTTTCCTGCAACGAACTATTTCACGATGCGTTTGTAAGCGTCTTCGTCATAGCCCAAAACGACTTGCGAACCGCGAATTACAACCGGACGGCGAATGAGATTAGGCTCCTCGACCATGAGCTTGATCATTTCCGCGCGAGACGGCGGATGGTCTTTCATGTTTTGCGAGCGATAGAGTTCGTTGCGAGTGTTGAGAAATTTCGTGTGGATCTCGTCGCCAATCAATTTGTCAAGTTCAGCGGCTGAGAGTCGCTGTGTATCGAGATTGCGAAGTTCGAGTTCAGCACCGTGCTTCTCAAGAAATTCCTTGGCCTTTCGGCAAGTGGTGCAGGTTGGCTTCTGCAGAAACTGTATTTTGGTCTTGGCCATGGCAATTCAAGTCCTCAGAGGAATGACGTCCCCACCAGCCGCCTCAGTGCCTCGAAAATATTAATTCTCAATAACGCGGAACTTTGGAATCAACTTCGACAGACCAACGATCTATCCCTCCAGACAAAGACCTGGCGTTTTCAATTCCCTGCCCGCGGAGCCAGACGGTCACATCGAGACTACGCATGCCGTGGTGGCAGTAGCAGATTACCTCGTCACCGGTATCAAGCGCCTGCAGATTTGCCGGGATGGTGCGCATGGGGATGAGCTGCGAGCCTGCGATCGAACAGGTAGCGTTTTCCCAAGGTTCGCGGACATCGACCAGAATGAATCCGTCGCCACGGGTAAGGCGTTCCTGAAGCTCCTGGGGGGTGATTTCTAGATTGCTCAGCTCGGTGGTCATAGACGACTTTAGTATGTTCCGTTGGGCCGGTCATTTTCAAGTTTGGGCTGTTCGGGTCTCCCGGCGAAGCGGAGTGGTCAAACGGAAGCGAGGCGGCCGACGTCGGCCGCCTCGCTCTCCATGACGCGTGGTTGGTTGTCCTAGTGGCCGCCGTCCTGGTCGCAGTCACCGTGAAAATCGAACAGGTCAAAGAGGTCCCCGATGGCTGGAGTGTTGCGGGGAACGTACGGGTTGCCGCGGTCGGTAACGGGATTGGGGTAGTTGTCCCGGCTGCGATGGGTGACCGGGCTCAAGCGCCAGTTTCTCTCGATGAACTTCAAAATCGACACATGGTCTGAATAGTCATGCGAGATGTGACCAGCTTCGGTGTAGGGGGAGACGACGATGAGCGGAATGCGGGTGCCGTCGCCGAAGAAGTCGAGCGGTTGTACGTAGCCCGAGTCGTAGTAGCCGCCACCTTCGTCAAATGTGATGAATATGGCGGTGTCTTTCCAGAGTTCCGGATTGGCTTTCACGGCGTCCACGATCTTCTTGGAGTAGCCTTCAAACAGATTGAGTTTTGACGAAGCGGGATGGCCATCGACCAATCCGCTGGGCTTAACAAAAGAGACGGCCGGCAGAGTGCCATTGGCGATGTCGGTGTAGAGATTGGCGGTGTCCTGCAGGTGCGCTGTACGAACCGCAGAATTGGTCATGATGCTGGTGTCGTACTGAAATGGGTTGCAGATATTGCAATAAATGTCTGCCGGATTGAGGAAGTACGGATCGTTTACGTTCAAATTCCAATGATCCCCGTAATACTTCCAGGAAACCTTCTTCTCCAGCAATTCATCCCCGATGCTGCGAACCGAGGTAGGCGGGATTGTAAATACGGTGTTCTGGGCGCTGGTATCCGTCGCGGCGTTGTTCCCGTTCGCAAAATACCCCGGGTTGTAGTTGTTCAAAAGATAGTAGTGGTTGCGTTCGCAGTTCGGATTAATGGGACGCGGGAGCGATTTGAGATACTTCACGACGCTGGAGACACCGGGCTGTGAGGAATCCGAGCAATCGCTGTAAGAACCGCCTCCGAAGAAGGCCGACGAGCCAGCCGAGCCACCACCGTAGCCGTCCTCGGCGTACCAGTTATTGGTTCCCTTGGCCGGATTGGGGTTTTCAATTTCGTCAACTATGCCCTGGCTGATTGTGCCCTTCGCAACTTCCACATTGTGCGGAGGAACGTCGGCGTGGCCCTGGCCATCGCTGAACCAGATCAGATCGCCGTGGCCGAGCATGATATGGTTCGCGCCGGTTCCGCCCTGCACCGATTGGTGAAAGTTGTCGCTCATGGCATAGTTGTCAGCGAGGCTCTTAAAGTACGGAACGTCACCGTGCTGAACGTTGTAAAAGCCCAGTGCGGTCGAGCCTTCGCCCGTAGTCACCGCGTTGTCAGAAAAGTCCGTGCTGAAATTGGCAGGTTGCGGCTTGCCGTTGGTGCCGGCACCCACCGTAACTTCAACCCAGGAGAACAATTTGGAATCGCAGCCAGAAGGATTTTTTCCCGTGGCCTGATCACGGCTGCAATTCAGCTGCTGCCACATTTGATAGAAACGGTGGACCGGGCTGGCAGCGTAAGCGTCGTAGGGAATGCCGGGGGTCAGCTGAAAAGGGCCTGCGGGAAGTGCCGTGACGTTGGGAATGCGGGTGTCGGGAGTGGCCGCATCGAGCCCCGTGCCTCCGGTTGTCAGGAACTGATAGTAGTCAGAGGGCAGTCCATTTTCAACGGCCTGAGCAGTGGCTATTGAAGTAATAAAGGGCGTCTTGGGACCGCCGGCGAGGGGAGCTGGAAGGTTGTCATTGGGGAACAAGGAAGTTTTCGGGCTCAGCAGAAAAGGATCACTGCCGCTATCCTTCGCAGAGAGCTGGTGCGCCTTGTTGAAATTCGGGCCAGGGGTCCCATCGCTGTTGACAATTCCTTCTGAAAGAAGATTCCAAACTTTTTCGCCACGCTTCGGTTGATACGTAGCAAAAACATGGTCAAAACTCCGATTCTCCCCGATGATTACGATCACGTGCTTGACGGGCGTTCGCGTATCAGGATGCTTGCTGCCGTGGCCGTCGCCGTGTCCGTGATCGTCTCCAGGTCCCCCGCCATGGTCGTCATCGCGCCCGTGATCATGGCCCTGAGCGTAGCCCGGAGTATGATCATCATTTGCCTTGGCCATCGGCGCACCGAGGGCAAACTGCAAAAGTGCAATGGAAGTCAGACCGATGCGCAGTCCTTCTCGAGTTTGGGACAAGATACTCTTTACATTCATCTAGTTTTCTCCTCTTTCTGGTCAGGGCCCGGGCTCAGCGTAGGACTTTTATCTTTCGCGTGTTGTCCGGATGTTTTTTTCGTGTGAATGCATCGTCAAATTGCGTACTAAAACCTGCTCCTCGAGCACCGCGACGGGCCCGCCCCTTCCGCGCAAACAAGCGAGTTCACGAGAACTTTCCGGCTTTGTCCGTGCGGAATTTCCGTCTTATTGTTTGCTGCTTTTCTGCGAAGGTTGCGCGGTGAAAGTTTGTGGCGTTGTATTGTTGGCCTTTTCTGACGGGACAACTTGGATCAGCGCCATCATCCCGTTGTCCTCGTGCTCCAAAAGATGACAGTGGTATACAAAAGTCCCTACCGTATTGGGATCACGGAAATCCATGCGCAGCCGAACGCTCGGATACTGCAGCGTCCTTTCATTAAAGTACGGAACGTTGACGGTATCTCTCAAAAAAGGCTCGCTGATGGGCATCCCTGACCAAGCCATGAGTTGAAAATGAATTTGGTGGATATGAAAGGCGTGCAACTCCGAAGACCGGTTTTCAATGATCCAATCTTCCACATCGCCTTGTTGGACGACGATACTCGGCGCGCTCGATCGAGGATCGTATGCAGCGGGCGTCTGCCCCTCTACTGTTATGTAGAACGTCGTGGCGCTGTTGGGATTGTTGGGGTCTTCCAGCTTTTCAGAAAAATACAGTTTCCTCACGCGTGCCGGCTTCACGCTTCCGAGCCACGGCAGCGCCGAAGGTGGAAGGGGCTCGGGCGCTGCCGCCAGGATCGAGTGGGGCTCAGGAGCATCTTCTGCGGAAACGATCGCGGCCAGAGCGCGATTGGGATCGTTTTCTCCGCCCGGTCCGGTATCCACCGTGCGGGTCACCAAAAGCGCGGGCACGCCGGCCGGTGGTCCGCTGACAACGAATTCGACCCGGGCGCCTGGCGGCACCCCGACGTGGCTGGTCCATTCAATTTCATTCGCACCGCTGCCCTTTTGATTGATTGGTACGCCATCGATGGCGACCACGCCCAGCATCTGCGGCGCATGCCGGAAAAGAACCGCGAGATTCAAATAGGTTATGGCCGAAGCATTTAAAACCCGCCAAAGCTGGCGTTCTCCAGGTTTCATGCGCATGGTCGCAGGAATGTAATCCGGATAAGGGACCGGGACAAAATTTAACGAGAGATCTTTTGCGGGTTTGCCAAACCCCGTGCCATTGTTCGCAACGTCTCCGTCGCGGTCGAGCAGCATGGGAGGTACGACCGGTTCACTTTTCGCTGGCGGCGCATTCGGATTCACCAAATCCTGGTCGCGAATCACCAGCACCCGCTCCGGTAGACCAGCCAGTTCCCGGTTGGCACGTTCGATTCCCTCCACAATGAGCGCTCCGGAAGCTCCGCCCAGCACCTGCGCTTTGCTGAATCCGTGAATGTGCGGATGGTACCAATACAGTCCCGGAGGTTCAGTGGCAGGTACGCGAAATCGGTATTCGAACGCCGGATCGTCGGGCTGGATGGAAGTTTTCAGGACTTCATCCTGATGGCAAACCGACGGAATTGTGAGTCCGTGAAAGTGCAGATTTGTGGACGTGATCGTCATGAATCCGCCGGCGCACGGGTCGGAGTCCCGTTCAGAGCCGGGATGAATATGGGCTTGACCAGCACCATTGGCAGCCAAGCGAGTCACGCCCAGATCGTTTTTCAAATGGAGGATAAGAAGGTCGCCGGGATGCAGCCGCAGGGTGGGAGACTGGCTGCCGTCGGCGAGAAGATAGCAATATCTGGTGGTTCCGTCCTCGTCCTGAAAGTTGTGGACAGTCAATGCCACTTGCAAAACGCCATTTTCACTGCGCAGGTCCCTGGGCTCGGGAACTTCGCTTCCAATCGCGGGCCGCGGGCACGTACTTTTGGGGATCGTTTCCTGCGCACGAAGCCCGGAGACAAGTGGGGATAGCAATAGGCCGAGCAGTATCAGGAAAACCCGTTTTGCCGTTGCGCACGCAAGCCAGCTCGATGGCACGCTTGCCGGAAGAAAATACACTCTAAGGGCCCCAATCGTGGCTGGTGGCTACGATTTTGTCCAAACGAGAAGGATATTGAACAATCGTTGCAAAATGGTGACAGGGAGATGAACATTTCCTTACCTCTATCTCTTTGCGCGGGGAACCTGTGGAAAATCGAAAGCTCGATTTCAACGAAAGTTAACTTTGTTGTCACAAATGCCGGCTAGGGTGCTGAAGGATTCTAAAACCAAAGGGGAAAACGGCTTACCATGAAAAAACTTCTTGCGCGGGGGTTGTTGCTGGCCGGCGCTTCCGTATTGTTCGCAGCGCCGCATGCTAGCGCTCAAATCGTGCTGTTGGCCAAAGGAACTCTTACGAGTTCGCGGGCCGGCGCAAATAAAGATCTTTCCGGGTTGAACAACACCCTCGAGAATGGCGTGCCAGCAAATTTGTTGGGAGGCTTGGGTTCGGGCATAACGTATGTGTCCGGAAACACGTTTCTAGCCGTCCCCGATCGCGGTCCGAACGCCGTGAGCTTTAACGCACAGGTAGACGACACGGTTTCCTACATCGCGCGATTTCACACGATCGAGATGAAACTCGAACGGAATAGCACAAAAGGCGGGCTGCCCTTTACACTATCGCCGGAGCTGAGGGCGACCACTTTGTTGCACGCGTTTCTGCCGCTCGACTACGGTTCGGGAACCGCCTACGGCCTGAAATCAGGGCGTCCGGAGCAAAATAATATTTTCCGTCATTATTTCACAGGTCGTTCGGACAATTTCGATCCGAATCACAGCTCGCAAGATCCGCTGGATGCGCGTTTTGATCCGGAAAGCATCCGGGTTTCGAACGATGGATTCACGGTTTTTATTTCAGACGAATATGGTCCATATGTTTACCAGTTTTTGCGGGCGACGGGCGAGCGGCTGCGCGCGTTCCGGATGCCGGATGAGTTTTTTGTGAACAGCCCGGCACCGACGGGAGACGGAGAAATCGCTGCAAATACCACAGGAAGAACGCCCAACAAAGGAATGGAAGGCTTGGCGATTACTCCAAATGGCAGGACTCTGGTAGGGATGTTGCAAGCGGCGACGATTCAAGACGCCAATCTGGGAGGGGTTGCTGGCAACCTGCTGCGATTCGTCACGATTGATATCGCGTCGGGTCGTACCACCCATGAATATGCGTATTTGCTCACAACAGGGTCGGGTGTCAGCGACATCACAGCGCTGAACGATCATGAGTTCCTGGTGGATGAACGGGACGGCAAGGGCCTGGGCGACGGCAGCAAGGCAAAAGTGAAGCAGATTTTCAAAATTGACATAGACGGCGCCGTAGACATTCAAGGGATGGACGGCCTGCATGCGGCGACGTACGCCGTAAGCAAGAGTCCGAAGCCGTTTCTGGACATTGTTACGGTGCTGACCGCCAATGGCATCACGGTAGACCAGATCCCAGCAAAGCTCGAAGGAATTACGTTTGGGCCGGATGTCGAATACCAGGGCCGCACGATGCATACGTTTTGGGTCGCCAACGATAACGACTTCCTGCAGGATTTCAGCGGACCGGGAACGAATCCGAATCAATTTTTTGTGTTTGGATTTACGGACGGGGACCTGGGCGGATCAGAATATGTGCCGCAAGGGCAGCGACGCGGGCCGTTTAGCTGGTGAATCGATAAAAAAGCAACTTTAAGCTTTTACCCCCGGTGGTCACATCCCAACTTGAAGGTGCGGCAGAGTTTTGGCGACAAATTCTCTGACCTTGCCGCTAATTTCGTCCCGCACCTGCCGGAGAACTTCTTTTCTTTGATCCATTGAGCCATTTACTTTTTCAGGATCGATCAGATTCCAGTTGAGAATATTCCGAGTGAAGGGCCAGACCGGGAATTTTTCTCTGGAAGCGTCGCACACGGTCACGACGTAGGAGAAATGCTCTTTGAAAAACTCTCCGATCGCCTTGGGGCGCTGACTCGAAATGTCCACTCCCACTTCGTTCATGACTTCGCAGGCCAAGGGATCGGCCTGCGGCGATTCCACCGACGTGCTCGCCGCGACGAGCTGGTCTCCCGCCAACGAGCGGAGGAAACCTTCGGCGATTTGGCTGCGAGTGGAATCCCCTGTGGAGAAGAAAAGAACTTTCGGTTTGTGATCCATGCTGGTTCTCCTCTCTGGGGTACCAGTAGAGCCCGCGGATACCGGGGCCGCTATCGGGGAAACCGGGTACGGTGCACTAGCGTCGCATTTTGCGACAATCTGCCGAGGCTGTGTTTATAAGCACATACGGCACAAGCAGTTTCACTTGCCCTTAAATTTTGCTGGGCGCTTCTCAAAGAAGGCCTGGATTCCTTCCAGGCAATCTTCGGAGTTGAAAGCGCGGAGCTGCTCGTGCACTTCCTGTTCAAGGGCATGGGAAATCTCGGCGATTTTGGAGGCGAAGAGGGTTCGTTTGATGGCGCGCAGAGAGAGCGGCGGACCCAGCAGAAGCTTCTGCGCGAATTTGGCGACCTCGGATTCGAGTTGGGCGGCGGGAACGATCTTGTTGACAATGCCCAGCTCGAGGGCTTTGCGGGCGTCGATCATTTCTCCGGTGTAAAACATCTCGGCCGCCTTGGCTGGGCCTATTAGTTCGGGCAGGAAATAAGTTCCGCCGTAATCCGGGAATAGCCCGACCTTTACGAAATTCTGACCAAAAACGGCTTCTTCGGAGGCGATGCGGATGTCGGCGGCCAGGGCGATATTCATGCCCGCGCCGGCGGCAGCGCCATTTACAACTGCGATAACGGGCTGCGGCATGGTCCTGATTTTTAGGACTGCCTGCATTCCGCCGCGGAGGAGTGGTTCGAGTTCTTTGGAATTGCCGGATTCCCTGCCCTTACCGATAACTTCAAGATCCCCACCGGCACAGAAAGCTCGTCCTGCGCCGGTAATTATTACCAAGCGGACGGATTCGTCTTGCGAAAGCTTCTGGATTGTTTTGTTGAACGCCGTGGCCAACTCATTGTTGAGAGCGTTGAGCTTTTCAGGACGGTTGAGAGTTACGGTGGCCAAGCCGTTTTCGATTTTTTCCAGGACTACCGAGTTTTCCTTGGCGGGTCGTGAGTCGTCGGTCATGGATCTCTCCTGTTGGCTAAACTTTAGAGTCGCACGAATACGACTTCGTTGCACCGGTGCGAATCGAACCCCGAGGGGAGGACGCTTTGCGGCTTGATTACCGGACCGGTTCGCGTACGGCGGCGACGGGCCGCCTCAAAAGGCGCCCTTTGCACAGCAAGGTCGCCCGGGAACGCGCGTCGCGTCTGAAATTGCGGGGTTAGACGGATTTGGTTTGACGTTCTTTTTCGGTGCGGGTGACCAACTGCATTAGCTTGCGGAAGTGAAGGATTTTCTCGCTCTTGCTGCCGGACGCACTAGCGCCCGCGGTTGAAGGCAAGACGTAGACACGCGCGCCGTAGAGAAGCTCTTTTTGAATGCCATACTTGCACTTGCGTTGGGAAAACTGTTCATAGGGAAGCTTGCCGTTAAAGGCAACGACATGTGGAGTGAACTCTTCGAGCTTTTGCGAGAGAACGATGCGGCCTTCGGCAAAATCTTCGCGCTTTAATTCTTCGACAGTCTTCGTTGGGCGCTTCACCAAATCAGTAAGTCCGATGCCAAATTCAATGACCCGCTTATCGTCGTGGTGATCGAAAGGTTCGGGAACAGTGCCGCTTTCAAAAAGTATGGGCCAAAACTCATTATTGCGACCGGCGTAGTAGTGCCCCACGCGGACAGAGGACTCCGTGGGGTTGCATCCGACAATCACCAACTTCATGCCCTTTCGAAGGTGGTCCGGCAGGGTCTTCATAGTCCTAGTGTTGCTCATTTTTGGCGGCTGAGGTCAAGAATTTCGTCGGGCTGAGAGGTAAGAGTAGCTTGCCCAAGGGATACCTCCGCCGCTCGGCGGGCTAGGGCAGCTTGGTAACTACTTACTCTTTTCTGAATCCGACCGGCGTCTGGATTCATCCAACAGGAAGGACAGCAGAGGAGAATCCGTGCTCTGTGCTATGGTTATGAGCGAGAACAGTGAGAGGCGGCCAGTGATTGGCCTGTCCAGCATATTGAGCACACCTAATCCACATCGTCTGACTTCGACCGTGGCGCGCGAGGACGAACACCTGCTGGTGGCGGCCGCCAAGGCTGGCGATGTCGGTGCGTTTGAAGAACTGGTAAACCGCTACGAACGGAAGATTTTTCGGTTGACGATGAATATCACGCGAAACCGGGAAGACGCCGAAGACGCGATGCAGGACGCTTTCATGAAGTCCTATTCCCACCTGAAAGATTTCAATGAGGATTCGCGATTTTATACCTGGCTGGTACGCATTGCCGCCAATGAGGCGCTGATGCGGCTGCGAAAACGGCGCCCCAACCAGGTTTCTCTCGACGAACCAGTGGAAACCGAGGAAGATTTGGTTCCCCGCGAGATCGCGGACTGGGGACCGAGCCCGGAAAAGCAATTTGCCCAGTCGGAGATGCAGGAGATCCTGGCCGGAGTGATCGATACCCTGGAGCCTGACTTCCGGACCACCTTTGTGCTGCGCGACATTGAGGAGCTTTCTACGGAAGAAACCGCCAAGGCCCTTGGAATTTCGGTGCCGGCGGTGAAATCGCGGCTTTTGCGAGCGCGGTTAAAATTGCGAGAAAGACTGAACCGATATTTTCGGCGGGGTGGCGTAAATTGAATTGCGAGACTGTAATTCGCGAGCTTTCGAATTACATCGACGGCGAGTTGAGCGTCTCGGTGAAGCTGGAGCTGGAACAGCATTTGAAAATTTGCAAGAAGTGCACACTGGTCGTCACTCAGACCAAGCTTACGATTGAAGTTTTCTGCGATACAGAAGTTGCGGAGTTGCCCGCTGACGTGAAGTCGCGTTTGCATGAACTTTTGCAACGAAAAATCGGCGAAGCACGAGGTTAGGTTGTCGAGTCAGCCTTTGGCCTCTTCAGACCAAAGCGGCAATTCCCTTCCAAGTTTTCTCTCTTTTGCCAAGGCATAGACCTTCATAGCGACCGCAAGATCCCAAGCGGCGATACCATTTGATTTAAAGAGTGTAACTTCCGCGTCACTGGTCCTTCCGGTAGCCTTCCCGGCCACAATTTCCGAGAGTTTTTTTACTCCGGTCCAACAGGACTCGTCGCCGTGGAACGCGATAATCAGGTCGCCGGCTTCCTGGCGCGACTGTTCAATGGAATCGACGACGATGACATCCGCGCTGGCTACGGCTTCGTTGTCGAGTTCACGTTTGTGGGCGTGATTTGCGCCGATGGCGTTAATATGCGCGCCATGAGCCAGGTCGGAACCACTGACGACGGGCTGTGCAGTGGTAGTGGCTGTGGAAACGATATCCGCACCGCGAACCGCTTCAGAAGCAGAACCGACCGAATGAAAGGGAATCCCCAGGCGCTCTGACATCTCCTTGCAAAACGCATCACGCCGGGCGGCATTGCGTCCGTAAGCGCGAACGGATTCCAGTTTTCGAACTTCGGCAACGGCTTCAATTTGCGTGCGGGCCTGGCCGCCTGTGCCGATAATCGCAGCAACCTTGGCATTTCCCCGAGCCAGGTATTTTGTGGCCACGCCGGAAGCGGCACCCGTGCGCAACTGGCCCATATAGTCCGCTTCAATAAGTGCAACCAGGTTGCCGGTGGTCACGTCGTAGAGCGGAACGAGAAACCGCACCTTGCCCTTCACGTAGGTGTATTGCTTCATGGCAATGAAGCCTGCGGTGAGGTCCACGGCCGCCATGTAGTGAAAATATCCGCCGCCGGGGAGCTCGAAACGGCGGCGCGGATGCACCACAACTTCTCCGGTGGCCTGCTTCCGAGAAATCTCCTCAACGGCCGCAACCGCCAGCGGCATCGTCAAAACTTTGCGGACTTCCCCTTCGCTGATGTGCAGCGTCATTCCATGGCTCTCCGGATGCTTTTACCGATTCTACAGGTGAGCGGCGGAATTCCGAAACGCCGGCAACGCAAACCGGGAGGGTGCCGTGCTGTAGACCAGGTCACGCCAACCTATTTTTTCCCGCGCTTCCCAGCCGTCGAGGAGCTTTTTTTCGTACCAGGCCCGGTTTCTCGGATACGCCGGACAACGGTTTGCATGAGCCTGTAGACGCGGTCTTCTTTGTCGCCGTACATCACGTGGAAACGAAATTCGGGGTCATTCTTGGGCCCTTTCAAGACCCGAATCGGCAACTGACCACAGAGGTCGTTCTCAATGAAGGCGGTTTCATAGCGCGCCTTTCGAATATTCCAGGTATAGACGCGGAGCGTCGTGAAATCACAGAGCTGTCTTTCTGCGCCGCGAGCGGCGGCAAGGAGATATTGCGATTTGTCGCCGGAAGGGTCGGCCGCCTTGTTCAGTTCAAACCAGGCGATGGGTCGGATGTTGGAGGAGGCGGCGCCTTCGCGAACGGGATCCGGCAGGTCGAGTTCAATGAAGCGTCCGATGACCCAGCCAGCGATGGGGATCGTTTGATCGCCGGGTTGCGTGGTGGTGTTGCTGGCCGCGTTGCGTGAAGCGTTTTCACCGGGTGGTCGCGTGGCAAGTCCACGGACCAGAAACCAGTCCTCTTTCTTGGTCTCCTGAGATTCGCTCGCTGCTTCCTTTTCTTCACTCGTTTGGGCCCAATCCGCTACGGCGCGCCCGACGATTTCGACCGGAATACCTCGGCCAAATTGATACAGACGATGCTCCGTACGGCCCGGCTCAACGCGAAGATTGGTTGCCACCTTGGTTCGGCCACGCGCCTGGACGGTCATGCCTTTGGCTTTGGCGAGAAGAACGGTGCTGCGCTGCCAGAGTGCGGGCTCCATCAAGTTGCGGGCGTCAATCCAGCCAAGAACATTGTTGGAAGTGCGAACTTTGACGTTGTCGTTGCGGCGGGCGATCAGCTCTACATGATCGCCGTAGTGGAGTACGTCGATCGGCTCGCGAACTTGTGCTACGCCACTCCATAGCGTGACGCTGCGCTCGCTGATGTACGCCTCTCCTATGGTTTCGTGCTTGGGCCGAAAAAACCAGGCTAGAATCGCGACCAGACAAAGCAGCGGAATGGCAAAAAGCAGCTTGCGCTTCATGTGACGATTCCAAACATTTGCGCGAGACAACCGGAAGGAATTAATTCACTCGCAAAATCGGCGGACTTCATGAGAATAAGAGCCTCTTTGACCTGAAAAGATTGTACCTGAAAACGGCGGTCGTCTCGGGCGGGCGAAGGTCGAATTGCTTTTCTGCTAAAATGCTGCGGTGCGGAGAACTGTTTTGCTCTTGCACGGAGGTAGGGATGAAGGGCTTAAATGCGCTACAACCGCTGGGACTTTTCTTGCTGAGAGTGGCGCTGGGGATTATTTTTGTGTATCACGGTTATCCGAAAATAGCTCATGCCGGCGGGCAGATGCAGGGATTGTTCGTGCAGCATGGACTGCCAGGTTATTTTGTTTATGTAGCGGGAATTCTGGAGGTATTTGGAGGCGGATTGCTGCTGCTTGGACTCTTTACACGTCCCGCGGCTTTGCTCTTGGCGATTGAAATGGGCGTGGCCATCTGGAAAGTGCACAGCAGCGGCGGCTTCTACGCGGTGCATAACTATGAATTTCCGCTGGTGGTGGGGGCGGCATGCTTGGCACTGGCAACCATCGGCGCAGGCATGCTGTCGGTTGATCATGCAGTATTCGGCGAAGGCGGCAGCCGCAGTCGAAGCGTCAAGAATCCGAAGAAGTAATCAGGGCGTCGCTGCCTGATGTCAGGGAGCAGCGACGGGCGTGGTTTCAACCGCTGTCAGGCCCGTGGTACCGAGCGGCAAGGCAATCCACAGGATGATGTAGGTCAGAAAGCCGACGCCGTAAATCAGGAAGAGAATCAACGCCACAATGCGGATGACTGAAGTTTCAACGTCGAAATAGTCGGCCAGACCGGCACAAACACCGCCTATTTTTTTGTCATTGCTCGAGCGCACCAGTTTCTTCGGCGCCCGGTAGGAATAGGCAGGCGGGACGCTGCCGGGTTGTCTGGCGCCACAGTTATAACAGTAGTTCGAGGCAGCAATGATTTCCTTTTGACAATTGGGGCAAGTCATCATTCCCTCCAAGGGGCGGAGCTTTGCGGGCTCTCTACAATATACGAATAACGAATACCAAATGTTTCGTCAATACCGGGATAGCAGGAGCCGCAAACTCCGCCTAGTAATCCAGTAACTCCTTGATAGCATTGGTGATATGGCTGGTTTGCGGAAGGATTACGTCTTCGAGTTTGGGCTGGTAGGCGCAGAAGGTGTCGGTCGCGGCGACGCGGCGGACGGGGGCGTCAAGGTCGGAAAAAAGCTGGTCGGCAATGCGGGCTGCTATTTCAGCGCCATAGCCCCAGCTGAGCATGTCCTCGTAGGCGATGAGGACGCGATGGGTTTTCGATACCGTGGCGGTTATGGCTTCCCAATCGTAGGGAGACAGCGAGCGCAAGTCGATAATTTCGACTGAAATGCCTTCGCGCTGCAGCTGGGCAGCAGCAACTTCGGCGCGGTGAACGACGGCGCCGTAGGTAATGATGCTGGCATCCGTGCCCTCTTTTACAAGGCGCGCTTTGCCAAAGGGAACGGTGTAATCGGGGCCAGGATATTCCGAGCGATTGTAGGGCTGGCGGTAGAGATGTTTGTGCTCGAGGAACATGACGGGGTCGTCGCAACGAATGGCGGTGCGCAACAGACCTGCAACGTCGAGGGCTGTGGAAGGCATGACGACACGCAAGCCGGGGCAATGCGTGAAAATCGACTCCCCGCTTTGGCTGTGATAAACCGCGCCCCCGGTGAGGTAGCCACCGATGGGAACGCGAAGAACCACCGGGCACTTGAAGGTGCCGTTGGAACGCCAGCGCATGACGCACAATTCATCGCGAATCTGCATCATGGCGGGCCAGATGTAGTCAAAGAACTGAATTTCGGCGACGGGTTTAAGTCCGCGGCTGGCCATTCCAATGGCGCGTCCTACGATGCCGGCTTCGGCGAGAGGCGAGTTGAAGACGCGATCGTTGCCGTATTTGCGTTGCAAGCCGGAAGTGGCTTTGAAGACGCCGCCCTTCCCTTTTACGTGCTTTAGATTTTCTTCCTTGCTGACGTCAGCGACGTCTTCGCCAAATACCGTTATGCGTTCGTCGCGTGACATTTCGTCTGCCAGCGTGGCGGAAACCATCTCCACCATGGTCTTTTGCGCACCATGAAATTGTGGTTGTGTCTCAAACGCGGCGGAAGTAGGGTCGACTTCAGCGGAATAGACGTGCGTGTAGATGGAATCGATGGACGGTTCTTCGGCCGCTAGGGCTTGGTCCGCAGCTTCACGAACTTCGCGGTCGACCTCTTCTTCGAGTGCTTCGATCTGCTTTTGGTCGAGAATGCCTTCGCGCACCAGGTGGAGTGCAAATTTTGAAATGGGATCGCGGCGAGCTTCTTCTTCGCGTTCCGCAGAACTCTTGTAAAGTTTTTCGTCGTCGGATAACGAATGTGAATAGGGGCGGGTGACATGCGCGTGAACGAGGGCCGGGCCCCGCCGCTCCCGGCAATACTCCGCAGCTTCCTTGCAGACCGCATAGCTTTCCAACGGATCGGTTCCATCGCATTCGGCAACATGTAAGCCCGGGAAACTGCGTGTGAGGTTCGAGATGCTGCCGCCGGCTGTCTGCACTTCGACGGGAACCGATATGGCATAGCCATTGTCTTCGATCAAGTAAAGCAGGGGAAGTTTCTTGGAACAGGCAGCGTTCAGCGATTCCCAGAATTCGCCTTCGCTGGTCGCGCCGTCGCCGCCGGAAACATAGACAATTTCGTTGCGTTCGTGCCGGACGTATTCGCCAAGCGGAGCCTTTTTGGCTTGCGCCAGCGCTTTGGGATGTTCCCCAAAGTAAACCGTGGATTCTGCCGCGCCCACGGCTTGCAAGAATTGTGTACCGGTGCAGGACGAACGATTCACGATGTTCCACCGGGGATGCCCCCAGTGGGAAGGCATCTGTCGGCCACCAGAACTGGGATCGTCTTTCGCACCAACAGCCTGCAGCAAGGTCTCGAGGGGCGTGACGCCCAACATCAGGCAAAGTGCCCGGTCGCGGTAGTAGGGATAAATCCAATCGATGCCAGGACGAAGAAGCAACCCCATAACCGCAGTGACTGCTTCATGCCCCGCGCTGGAGATTTGAAAATAGATCTTGTTCTGCCGCTTGAGCTGAATTTCGCGATCGTCCAGCTTGCGCGAAAGATACATCGTACGGTAGATGCGAATGAGAGCTTCGTGATCGAGCCCTCCGAGACGGGGTGAGTCGAGCTTGGCAACTTTTGAGCGCGTTTGTAACGCCATTCGGTGAGCCCTCGCACTTAAGTACAGAGTCTGGCCTGCCACGAATGCCAATTATACCGGAAAGCTTCTCGACGAAGAATTTTGGGGGGATATTGCGAGCGCAAAGTTGCAACAAACTCAGGGCGTGGGCAAGACCCCGTGGGCTTTCATCCACTCCAATTGTTTCTTTTCGATATTTCGATCGTTTACTGCGGCGGCCGCTAACCCTTGTTTGTCTCTGGGGTCAACATCATCCGCAAAACGCGGGATTTTGCGCCAATTTAGGCCATCGAGTATTTGCCAAGCGGTCTCGTTGATCTTCCTGGTCAGCGCTTGAAAGCTCTGCGCCCCGAAAGCGGCGCTTGCAAATCTGGGCGCTCCCAGATAACCAGGCCAATTTGGCTTCTCCGCAAGGCTGTAGAGCTCAATGAAATTTCGGCCGGTCCAGGACGGAGCTTCATGAATATCAGCGCGCACCAGGTCCGGGCGCAGGAACATCATCTGGCTGGTTTCGTTGGCATCTCCGTGTACAAAGTATTCCGTTCTCCGTAATTTGTTCTGGCGTGAGAAGTCTTTGGCTGGTTCCGCAACAGTCCGAAATGGGCTTCAGACCCAGCAGGTGCACCATTACTCCGCCGTAGGTGTCGGTGAAGAAATCAGAGGCTTCATCAAGAGCACGATTGTGATCGGGGTCTCCATGATCGTGGACGATGAAGATCCAGCGAAAGCCCTGCTCGCCGAATTGCCCCGCCAAATCCATGTAAACAGCACGGAGTGTGGAATGCCGGACGGTATAGGTGCCCGGGAAAACGTATTTTCCGCCTATGGCATTTGCTCCGTTGTGTCCTAACGGAATCTGAGGGAATAGCAGAACCTTCCAACCGGAACGCGACACGATGGCGCGGGCAAGCTCCTGGGTCATGGCCGCAATGGCATAGTCGTCTGTGTAGCTGGGCAGATAGGGCCCGTGCTCTTCCAGAATTCCGCCTGGAAATGGGACAACCGTCTTCTGCCTGTCGAAGGTCCGGATTTGCTCGGTATTGAGTTCGCCCAAATCATAAATCTGGGAACGCGCAACGGCAGAAAGTGAGAAGCACAAGAATGAAACGAACAGGAACGAAAAAGCCAGAAATCTTGGGCTGCACATAGTTGCCTCCGTATCAGAGCTTTCCACGGAAAGTCTTTTTTTGGCGGGACTTGACTTCGTTATTCGAGGCGTTCGAAGTTTTGATCGATGGACGTAAATTCAGGGCTGGATTTGCTGATGACTTCCGGCGAAGCGTCTTTGAACAATTCTTCGCTCGGAATGCGATCGAGCCAGCGCTGCTCGGAGAGTTTTTCGTGGGAAGAAAAGTACAGCCGGACTAGCAAGTGGACCGTGCTCTCAGATTTCTTCGCGGCCTTTTCCTGAGAGACCTTCCCCGACTTGCCTTTAGCCTTGGCATTTGGCTTTTCCTCGTTGGGTTCGGGCAAATCCTCTTCAGAAGATGCTCCATCGGCGGGGCCACGATCGAGTTTATACAGGAGCTTTTTGTCCAGCCGGAAGGCTTGTTTCCAGACATCCAACTTGTGGCATGCCAGTTGGGCTTTTTCTTCGTCGGTACCAAAATCAAATCGCATGTAGCTGTGAGCCATAGTGTAATTTTGCGGTGGGGGGCGCTGGCAAGTCAAGGAAGGTTCACTTGCTGCCGCTTTTTGTAGTTCTGGGGCCCGGTGCTATTGTTTTCTAGTGGTGCAGGAGCCCGTGAAATGCCGACTGGGAAACGTTTTTGGGGATTCACGCTGCTTTGTCTGGCGGTCATCGGATGCGGCAAGAGCACCGGAGACACGAAACGCTACTCGATTCAGGGAGAAGTGATTTCCCTGGATACACAGAAAAACCTGCTCACCCTGAAACATGGCGATATTCCGGATTTCATGCCGGCCATGACCATGGCGTATGAGCTGGCATATCCAAAGGAAGCGACCGGAATTGCTGCCGGCGACACGATTCGCGCGGAGCTGGTTGTCGCCAACGGCGTGGGACGGCTGGAAAAGATTCAGCTGGTGGCCAAGGCAGCACCCAACGCTCCAAAGCCCGCTGCCCAGGTCCATCTTCCCGCGCCGGGGGATGTGGTGCCGGACTTTCGCTTTGTGAACCAGGACGGACGATCGATTCATCTACACCAATTTCGCGGAAAGCCCCTGTTGATTACCTTCATTTACACTCGGTGTCCGCTTCCTGATTTTTGCCCTCGCATGAATGAAAATTTTGTGCGAGTACAGGCGCTGCTCAATAAGCAGGCAGCCCTGCTCAAAAACGTGGAACTTTTGAGCATCAGTTTTGATCCAGACTACGACACTCCAGCCGTGTTAAAGCACTACGCCCGTTTGTATGAAAAGGGTGTGGCGGGGAAGAATCGCGCTGACTGGCAATTCGCGGTCCCTTCCAAAAAAGACCTGCCGGACCTTTCCAACTACTTTGGGCTTATCTACGAGCCGGACGGCGGAACAATTTCCCATTCCTCCAGCACAACGGTAGTTGACGCAAATGGAAAAGTGGCCAAATGGTATGGTGACAACAACTGGTCGCCGGAGGATGCCACGAAGGTAATTTTGCAGTTGTTTGGTCAGGGATAGTTCAGCGTTTTGCCAATCAGCATGTCCCGGGACCAGCTGCCAGTTTGTTCTTGGTTCGCCCGTGACATAATCACGCTCATGCAACTGACACAAGAAAACGACACGCTGTTTCGCTTGACGCGATTTGGCATGATCAATTGCTTTCTTGTTCGTGAAGATGATGGATTCACTCTTATAGATACCGGCCTCAAACGCTCTGCCAAGCAAATATTGAAGATAGCCGGACAACTGGGCAATCCCATTCGCCGAATTGTTTTAACCCACGGTCACATTGATCATGCCGGCTCGATCGATGAATTGAGCATGAGTCTTGCGAATGCTGAAATTGCGGTCGGAGAACGCGAAGCGAGAATTCTTCGCGGTGATTTTTCTTTGAACCAAGGTGAATCTGGAAAAAGGCTATGGGGGTTCGTCGGAGTAAAGACTCTTCGTTATCAAGAAATGAAACACGGAGACCGAATAGGATCGTTGTCGGTAATTGACACGCCGGGGCATACCCCTGGCCACGTGTCTTTTCTGGATGTGCGACAAGGTTCACTCATTGCTGGCGACGCATTCACCACTCAGAGAGGTTTGGTGGCTGCCGGCGTTTTTAAATGGCATTTTCCATTTCCTGCAATATTTTCATGGAATCGCTCAATGGCTGCGGAAAGCGCAAGGAATCTGAGAATGCTAAACCCGACGCTGTTAGCTGTCGGACACGGTGAGTCGCTGCGTTCGCCGTGCGCAGCAATGGATCGCGCAATAGAATTGGCGTACCGGCAATGCGGCAGGATGCTAAAATAATGAACAGTTTTAAGGCGATGGAGTTCGCCATAACCGTTTCGGCGCAGAAGGCCGAAACTGATGACTCCTGGATGCCGATAGGCACCAGGAGTTTTTTGTTTTATAGCGTATAACGTTGTAACGGCGCCGCTGCTGGCGGCGGATTGGAGCGAGCTTGCGACTCACACTGATTGCAATTTTTGGAGCCATTGGAACTCTGGCCCGATACGGGTTGCAGGGGCTTGTGCAGGTGCGCACGGGAGGGACCTTTCCCTATGGAACGTTACTGATCAACTTGCTCGGCTGTTTTTTTCTGGGATTGATCGGGCAGTTCACGCTCAACCGCATGGTGATTTCTCCCGACTTGCGCGTGGCCATCGCTGTGGGCTTTTTTGGCGGATTCACCACTTTCTCAAGTTTTGGGTGGGAAACGGCCAAAATGATAGAAACAGGTGAATGGCTGCGTGCTTCAACTTATGTGGCAGCTAGTGTCGTTCTCGGCCTGCTGCTTTCCGTCGTTGGCATTCGATTGGCCAACCGATTTTAGGAGCTGCAATGACACACGAGAAATTCGAAGGTGAACGTACCCTGATGCGGATTCACATCGGGGAATCCGACAAGTGGCATGGGCAGTCCCTGCATGAAGCAATTACCGAAATGCTCCGTAAGGATGGCTTCTCTGGCGTGACAGTGCTACGTGGGGTGGCTGGCTTTGGCGGCTCAAGCGTCTATCACACGGACAGGATTCTGCGCATGTCGCAGGATCTGCCAATTGTTCTGGAAGCCGTCGAAACAGCGGAACGTATTGAGTCTGTGTTACCCCGTCTGGATGAAATGGTGGAAGGCGGACTTATCACGCTGGAAAAAGTGCGCGTAATTCTTTATCGCGCGGCAAAGAAGTAACCGCGTTCGGCACCTCGGCCGTCCTATTTCTTGTTGGACCTGGGCCCCATCCTGCGCCTCCGCAAATTCCTGAAAATACCCACGCGAAGGGTCTTGCGCCTGATTCTCCAGCATGTTAGCGTTGGCGAATAAAAGGCGAATCAGTGGAGGGGCCGTTTTATGCCTGAATCTCTTGCGGTGAAGGCCGAACGTGGTTCAACGAGCATCGCTCGCGTTCATGAGGTGCTCGATGTGTTTCAAGCACGCGACCACAACGGCGAGGTCTTAACCGCTGTGCGACACTTCCCTGCCCGAGAAGCGCAATGGGCGGATTACCCCGCATGGGCGCATGCGGATTTGGTGGCGGCCTATGCGGGTAAAGGCATCCGGCAACTTTACACCCA
Source organism: Saccharimonadales bacterium (SeqCode) (assembly GCA_035317965.1). Lineage (GTDB taxonomy): Bacteria > Acidobacteriota > Terriglobia > Acidiferrales > UBA7541 > Acidiferrum. The sequence continues at coordinate 32,542 of DATHFT010000142.1, forward strand.
CCAGGCTGCAGCTGCGGAATCGGTTCACGCAGGTAAAAATACGGTCATCGTCACGCCGACCGCTTCGGGCAAGACACTTTGCTATAACCTGCCCGTTCTGAATGCCGTTCTTGAGGACAGTGATGTGCGCGCGCTGTACCTTTTTCCAACCAAGGCGCTTGCGCAGGATCAACTCGCAGAACTGCATGATCTGAACCAGCGGTTGAACGACCGCTTCGGCGTTTTTACCTATGACGGAGACACGCCAAGTGATGCGCGCAAAGCGATACGCGAAAAAAGTCACATCGTTCTGACCAATCCGGACATGCTCCATACTGCCGTGCTGCCGCACCACACAAAATGGACGCGGTTGTTTGAGAATCTTCGATACATTGTGATTGATGAGCTGCACACGTACCGCGGAGTGTTTGGAAGCCACTTGTGCAACGTGCTGCGACGTTTGAAGCGCATCGCACGCTTCTATGGGCGCGATCCGCAATTTGTCTGCTGCTCGGCGACCATAGCAAATCCAGGAGAACTTGCCGGCAAGCTGTTGGAAGCGGACGTTGACGTGTTGAGTTTGAACGGAGCGCCCGCGGGTGAAAAGACATTCGTGTTCTACAACCCGCCCGTGGTGAATCGCGCGCTGGGTATCCGACGGAGCTACGTCAACGAGTCCTCGCGCGTGGCGCAGGAATTCCTAAAGCACGATTTGCAGACGATGGTGTTTTCGAATTCGCGGCTGCAAACCGAAGTCATACTCACGTATTTGCAGCAGGCGAATCCCAAAGGGCCGGGCCAGCCGCAAACGATCCGCGGGTATCGCGGCGGGTATTTGCCGGGGGAGCGTCGCGAAATAGAACGTGGCCTGCGCGATGGCCGCATTTGCGGCGTGGTTTCGACCAGCGCTCTTGAATTGGGTATTGACATCGGTTCGCTGGACACCGTTGTGATGGCTGGTTATCCGGGCACCATTGCTGCAACCTGGCAACGCGCGGGCCGTGCGGGACGGCGTAATGGAAGTTCCTGTGCAGTCATGGTGGCGTCTTCCTCGCCGCTTGATCAATTTATCGTTCGCAATCCCGACTATTTTTTTGGCAGTTCGCCCGAGCACGCGTATATCCAGCCGGACAATCTGGAAATCCTCATTAACCATCTGAAGTGCGCGGCGTTCGAGTTGCCTATCTCTCCGAACGACCGCATGGGAGACGTTGATCTTTTTGATTTGTGCGCGCGACTTGCCGAAGCGGGATACCTTCATCGCGCGGGCGATAACTACCACTGGACGCACGAAGCGTATCCGGCGGACACGATCAGTTTGCGCTCGGTGACCAGCGACAATTTCATCATCATCGACATTACGGGCGCGCCAAATGTGATTGGAGAAATTGATTTTACGAGCGCGCTGGTTTTTGTGCACGAGAAAGCCATCTACCTGCACGGCGGCCAGCAGTTCCACGTCGAACATCTGGACTTCAAAGAACGCAAGGCCTATGTGAGACACGTCGACGTGGACTACTACACCGATGCGATTCGCTACACACAGGTGCGCGTGCTGGAGACCGCCCAGCAAACCCGTTCGAATGAAACGATGCCGGACATTCCCGCAAACCGCGTCCACGGAGATGTGCTGGTACGTTCGCAGGTGATCGGCTTCAAGAAAATAAAGTTTTTTACAAATGAAAATATCGGCGACGGGAAACTGGAGCTGCCAGAAAACGAAATGCACACGACTGCGTATTGGATCACGCTGGAGCGGCCGCTGCTCGAATCGCTTCCCTTTTCGGTGAGCGAACGGCAAAGCGGCATGTTTGGATTGCTGCATGCATTGGAATCCGTGGCAACGCTGCTTTTGATGTGCGATCAACGGGATTTGGGAACTGCCATCGGCGAGCGGCCGCCTGCTACCAGCACGGAGAGCGATGAATTCAATCCGGTGAGCATGAAAGATCTAGCGTCCGGCAACGCGAAGGAATTCTTCGAACCAAATTTGTATCTCTACGACGCGTATCCAGGAGGCATCGGCTTTTCCGAACCGCTTTTTCGCGCTCACGATTTGCTGGTGCAAAAGACACGCGAATTGATTCATGCTTGCGGTTGCGACCAAGGCTGCCCTTCCTGCGTGGGACCGGCAGGAGACTTGGCCCCCCGAGCCAAAGAAGCAGCGCTCGCCATTCTCGATCGGTTGTGTGGCTAAATGCCGGGTCTGGCGGACAAATTTTCGCGGCTTGCTGCTCTGAAGCCCGCGCGGGCTGTACCCCCGCGACCTCCAGACTTGTCCGAGCCTTGCGCGGAAGACACACTGGCACGCCTGTTGGGCGCTGGAGTTTCGCGAAATCACTACGGCGACCATCTGGCAGTGCGCAACTGGTTTTCGTCTCCGGAATTTGTTGAGCCATGCCCGGTCGCTCTGGATCTACTGTCGCGGCACAAGGACGAAGCCCTTTCCCGCCGAACGCGCGCAGCCCTTTCCGATCCCGCCAAGTGGCTTTTTCTGGATACAGAAACCACCGGACTCGCAGGAGGAACGGGCACCTACGCATTTCTAACGGGACTTGCGTGGTGGGATGCCGGAGGACTACAAGTCGAACAGCTTTTCTTGCGTGATTTTGGGGAAGAGCATTCCGTTCTCGCGGAACTGGCTGCGCGAATTGAACAACGCCCTGTGCTCATTACCTTCAACGGAAAATCATTCGACTGGCCGCTTCTTGAAAGCCGCTTTACGATGACACGCTGTATTCCCGTTCCACGGCTCGCGGCGCATCTTGATTTGTTGCATCCAGCGCGGGCGCTGTGGAAACTGCGGCTTGGGTCCGTGCGGCTGGTCGAGCTGGAACGTCACGTCCTCAACCCGCAGCGTCTCGGTTGGCACCGCGAAGACGATGTATCCTCCGCGCTGATTCCGCAGTTTTATTTTGACTATTTGCGGGGCGGCCCGCCGGAGCCGCTCTTGGGAGTATCCCGCCACAATCAGATGGATTTGCGCGGCCTAGCGGCGTTATACGTGAAGATGAATTCAATGCTGGGAGCGGAACGCGCGATCCCTGAAGACGTGCACAGTCTGGATCTTTTCGGGTTGTCGCGATTCCTGCAGAAACGCGGCGATGCGGATCGCGCCAAACGGAAATGCTCAGATGCCATTGATCAGGGGCTGCCAGCTGAAATTCGTTCACACGCCCAACGTGAACTGGCGATGATGGCAAAACGCAGCGGCGAACATGGCAAAGCGGTCGAATTGTGGCTGGAAATTGTCGGCGATTTGCAGGACGGATTGCACGCCTGCGAACAACTTGCCATCTACTATGAACGCCAAGGCAAGGATCTTGCGCGCGCGACAGAATTTGCGCAACTGGCGGTTACAAAAGCCCGAGGAGCGGCGAAACGATCCCGCGATCCGTATGCTGCTGCTCGTTTTGCGCGAACCGAGCAAAATCTGATGAATCGACTTAAGCGGCTGGACGGGAAGAGAAAGGGACGTTCGCCCTCCTTGTTGCCCGGAGCAATTTCTGACACTTCTTACCAAGCAGAATCTCTGGGGGATACCTAGAAGATGAATCGGCTTCTATTGAACGCTGGCTGCTTCTGTGACGCTGTCACCCGCTGGCACTAAATTCCATGTCGTTCTGGAGGGTGCATCTTCCGGTCGAACTGGAGCGGTTGGGGCCATAGGCCAATCGACCGATCTTGTAACTCCGTCAAAAGTCCTGCGGTCCGCGCCCTCCAGCGTCAAACATTCAGAATTCCGGCAATAGAGAAAAATGCTGCCGTTGGGAGTATCAAAAGAGAAAAAATTCGCGCGTCGCAGCAAATTCGTGCGCTTGCCGTGCTTCTTTTCCAACGCTTCTGAGTATTGACCAAAAAAACGGGCCATTTGTTCATCGCCGGACAAATGCAGGCGGCTCAAGAGCACAAGTTGCTTGGATTGTTTTTTTTCATAGACCGCATAACGGTCCCCATCCCACGCAGATGCCAGAGGCTTCGCGCGATCGTCGCCCAGGAATTGCTTAAGTACTTCCTTCCAGCCAAATTCACCCATGGCGTTTTCTTCAAGCTTGGTCCAGTCGGAGCCGAGAACTTTTTCCAGTGGCGGGAGATTTACAACACTGGGAGCCTTGCCGGAAAAGTAGAGAGCCGGATGCATGATTTGCTGGGTTGAAACGGGCGGCTTGGAAAAGACCCCGGGGAAGCCGCTCCATCCTGAGGGCTTTAAGACTCCTACAGAAAATGTTAGTCCCGCAAAATAGGGAAAAACCAGGGCATCTTTCATGAAGGGCGGGGCTTGCTTTAGCGTGGGGGAACTGCCAAGGTCCCCCACCATGGACGCAGGGTCAACTTCCGGCAGATCCTTCACCGAATGGCCCGTGCCAAGAAGCATGTAGTCAATCATGGAGGCCATGGCGCTGCCTTCGAGGACCGCTTCCCGGGCCAGTTCGGCGTCGTCATTGGGGCGCGCAGCTTTCAGCCAGGCTTCGATATGAAAATGCTGGTCCTGCAGCGCATGCGTCAATTCGTGCGCCATCACCATTTTTTGCTCTGCCAATGGACTCCAATCGGCGATATAGAATTCATGGGCTTTGGGATCGTATAGTCCGACGACCTGCTCGGTCAGGACGTTCACCATGAAACTGTCCATGTCGAACCCTTTGGGCAGGAGACCAAAGGCTTCGGCGCTCCGGGTGCTGGCATATCGCTCGGCCGGAGCTTTGTCCTCATTCATCTGACTCAGAATGTAGGCCCGAATCTCGTCGCGTGAGCGCAATGTCCTTTTCAGCGGAGAGAGCAACTTGAGTCCCGTAATTTCGCTCATCTGATTCAGCACCTCGTCGGCCGCGGCGGAGAATTCGGCTGGCGTCTGGCCCCCTGGTAAGGAGTCGCTCGGTGCTTTGGAATTTTCCTGAGCGCGGGCGGTGGACCAGCAAAACGAGGTGGTCGCCAGAAACAAAACCAACGACAGCATTAGGTGGCAAAACCGACGAGCGAAGGCCTTCATTTTGAAAGGATAGCAGATTCGAGACGGCAGCCGAGGGGCAGGAACCAGATCGATTCCAACTATTTTGCGACGCTCCCGGTGGTTAACACCCGCTGCAACGCCTCCATGAGGTCACTCCTGGTCAAGATTCCGACGACTCTACCGTCATCGACGACGGGCATGCAGCCGTAGCGACCTTGTTGCATGGCCGCCATCGCTCCCAGCAACGGAGTTAAAGAAGTGGTAGATTTTGGCTCCCGAGTCATGACCCGCTCTACTTTGGTATTCGCAAAGACAGCGTTATAAACGTCTTCAGTGACGGGTATCAATCTGGATGGCGCGCAGCGCTGGATATCGCGTTCAGAGAGAATACCGACGAGCTGTGGACCTTCCAGTACTGGCAGATGTCGTATTGAACTGCCGCGGAGCAGCAGGGCGGCATCCAGCAGAAGGGTGCTGGGCTCCACGCTGATGACGGGAGAAGTCATCACATCCCGCACATACCATTCATTTGTGGCCACAAAATCCTCTGACGATGGCGCGGCCCATGTCTTGGCAGTGATGTTTTCACGGCTGCATCCAGGAAGCAAGGTCGCTGAAGCCAAGCAGTGCGACAGTGACAACGGTCCAGAGCCGCTATTCCGGGAAGCGTCACCGGCGCTTTGCAAGAAATGAAACGGGCCAAAAAGCGGGTGAGGGGGCGTTTGGCGCACAGCAATAAGCATGTTCCGTATTCTTAACAAAATGGTAATTCTGGTGTACCCTGTGTACTCGAGCCCGAACACCACCTTGAGGAACACATGCTCCCCGGCCTACGCCTGCGGCAGGCCCGTGAACGACTTGGATACACCTACCGCGATGTGGAACGCATAAGTTACGAGCTGGCATCACGTCGAAGCCGGCCGGAATTCATTCTGCATATCAGCCGTCTGGCTGATATAGAAAATCACAGCGTCGTTCCTGGCCTGCACAAACTTTACGCGCTGGCCGTCGTGTATCATCTCGACCCCCTGGATATTTTTCGATGGTATGACGTTCCGCTGGAGGACTGTTTCGTGGATGGAACATCGTTTCCGCCCATGCAAACTCATTTGGCTGCGCCGCCGGCCTCGCTCAAGGTACCCGTGCGATTCGATCCGGCATTTGATCCCGAACGAACGGAGTTTCTGTCGCGCATGGTCGAGCGGTGGGGAAAACTGGATGGGGCCCTGACAAATGGGAACCGCCGTCACTCGTATGGCTACGTGGGCCTCAACGATCGGCGCATGAGCCCTCTGTTGCGGCCGGGAAGCGTGGTACTTGTCGATACGTCGGCGCGGAGTATTCAGGACAGCGACTGGTCAACGGAATTTGACCGTCCAATGTATTTTGTCGACGTTCGCGATGGCTACCGTTGCGGCTGGTTTCACTGCGAAGGCGCGCAACTGGTGATGCAGCCGCATCCCTTATCCCGCTGCGTGCCGGAATCCTGGCGATGGCCGGAGGATGCAGAAGTGGTGGGCCGCATCATCGGGGTCGTTACGCGTCTTGATGAGCCTTGGAATTCGCAGAACGCAGAATCTCGAGAAGTGCGCGGAGATTCGAGCAAAAAAGCTCCTTGAGATACTCGGGCGAGCGCTCGGGAAGAAGAACGCGATAAGACTCCATTCGGCTCCAGTGTGCAGCCGCAGGATATAGGCCATCTTCCATCGACTCCAAACACATGCGCAGATCGGCTTCCTGAGCCGCTAGCGGGGTCTCCAGAATTCTCTCAAAGACTTGTTCGTGGCATAACTCCAGCGCCTGCTGGATGGCCCCATCCGGGTAGATGGCCGCGAGACCGGCGTGCTCATACCTTCCGCTTGACAGGTCTCGCAGGGAAGAAAGATAGGTAAGGCGCGAGAAAAGGCTCGGAATTCCGGACAGCGTAGTCAACGTAAAATCCAGGATTATTCGCCGATTTTGCTGAAGTTGGGTGAGACTTTTCATCGTCGATCTTGTTCCGAACGCGGAACGTTTCCAGTCAAAAAGAATTCCAATGGCTCGTTTCTCTTCATTCTGGAACCTGGAGGGTTCCCTTATGAAGAAACAGTTTCGGTTTTTCTCGGCAGTCTTTTTACTTTCTGGCTTGATCGTACTCCCGGTAATCTGTTCCGTCAACCATTCAGTCAGTAATCTTGTCGCAGGTCCTTCACTCGCCGCAAGTGGTTCTCCACTTCCGGCGCCGGTTCCATTTCCACAGGGAACGCAGGTCCTCGTTGCAAGCGGATCCCCAATTCCGGCACCCGTGCCACATGGAACGCGAATCTTGATGGCCAGTGGTTCGCCGATTCCGGCTCCGGTACCGCATGGAACGCAGGTTTTGCTAGCCGACGGTTCGCCTCTTCCGCCCCCGGTTCCGCAACCGCACGGAACAGCGGTCTAGTAAGACTGTTTACCACCCTGAACGGCCGGCCACAACTCATCGGTAAGATGGGTTGTGGCCCTTTCAATCGACAGAGGAACAAGAAACTTTCATACAGTCCGGAGTGTATAGAATTGCGGCGCCCGAACCTGTAGTACCAAAACTTAGGTCCTTCGTTCTATTTACCGGCTAGTTACAACGTGTTAGCATTCTGCCAGCATGAATACGTTGTCCAGTTCAGTGCAATGGGTTTGGGCATTTAGTGTTGCGGCCCAATTGACGGTTATGGTTGTACTTATCGGGAAAGAACAGTTCCGCAAGCTGCAGTTTTTTACTTTTTTTGTCGCCTTGAATCTTTCCCAGGCCCTTTTCCTTTTTCTCCTGATTTGTTTTCATCAGTCCGGCGCTCCCAAATACATATACATGGCTTGGGGCTCCCAGGCGATCATTTTGGTGGCTCAGGCGTTTGCAACGACAGAGATCTTGCGCCTCGTCCTTGGGCCGTATCAGGCAATTTGGACTTTGGGCTGGCGACTGATTCTGGCTACATCGCTGGTCGATCTTTTTTTCGTGCTGGCATTGTTCAAAGGCGACATGGCATGGGCTTTGATGGAAGCTGATCGCGGATATCATTTCATCTTCGCGACTGCTGTTATCGCGTGCCTGTTTCTGTTTCGACATTATCGTGTTCCCATTTCCACCGTTTACAAGACCCTCCTTGCGGGGTTTTGCTTTTATTCCTGCGTCGAGATCCTTATCAATACCATCCTTAAGAATATTTTTACGTCAGGATCTGTGCGATACGAAGCGCTTTGGCAGATCGTTACGATGGGTACTTTTACCGTTATGCAGGTCGCTTGGGCCGTGGTCTTGCGCAAGCCTCTGCCGGCGCAGCAAGCTGTCGTGAAGAGCCTGCCCCCCGCGGTTTACGACCGGATTTCTCCGGAAATCAATTTGGGGTTGCGCCAGCTGAACGACCAATTAGGAAAATTCTGGAAAGTAGAGGCTCCCAGGCCTTGAACCTAACCTTCGCCGTAACCGTTGTGTTGTTCTTGTTGGTGCTTCTCGCATGGGCTCTTCGCACGCCCCGAAGAACCAGGTCACTCGATGAAGATGCACTTAATTTCCTTGGAGATGGGGAGCGTCCGCATATCACCCACCTTCCGCAAATTCGGCAGGCCCTGGCGGACGCAGATTTTGAATTTCTCCGGTCCAGGGGCCGTGAAAAGCTTGCCAGCCAACTGCGCAAAGAGCGCCGCAAGGTGGCTCTCAACTACTTGCCTGCTGTCCAGGAAGATTTCGAGAAAATGCTGCATATCGGTCGTATCGTGGCCGTCCTCTCCCCTGAGGTCAAAACCGTTGAAGAGTGGGAACGCCTTCGTCTCACAATGCGCTTCTATCTCCGCTATCACCTGATCCGTTTCGCTCTGCAATGCGGCCTGGCGCCGATTCCCCAACTGAGTGAGTTGAGCCAGCTGGTAAGCGCGCTTTCGATTCGCATGGAAATGGCGGTGAAAGAACTCGGGGAGCGCGCAGCGCTTGCCGCCGAGATCACCTCATCCTTCGGTGGTGGAGGCGTGAACCCGGTTTAGAAGTTCTTCCAGTGTAGAAAGCAATTCCGCTGCCTGAATTGGCTTATGTAATATTCGACCCGTTTCCTCGGCGGAAGACGTGGCCGGATGACCGCCAGGTTTCTCCGAGTCAGCGATCACAATGAGGCGATCGATAATCATGGAGGTGGCCGCAGTGTCCGCGCTGCGACCTTCGCAAATGGCGCTGATCAAGCTACCGTCCGCGACAACTAGGCCAAATTGCCCTTGGTCCAGCAGAGTCTTAGCGTCATCAAGGTTGTTTGCAGTAGTTACACTGTAGTTCGTGCCCCGCAGAATTTCTTCCACAGATTCGAGAACGGAGCGGTCGGTGGAGGCCAGCAAAATTTTTCGGTCGTTGCGCTGCGCGCTCACCGTGCTGACCTTAGCTCGGAGAAACTGAGTTGCTGCAGGAAATGGCAATTCAATAATGAACGATGCGCCCTTGGTCGCCTGATTGCGCACGCGAATTGTGCCGCCGTGTTCGGTAATGATCCCGTAACAGATGCTGAGACCGAGCCCAGTTCCCTTGCCTACTGGCTTGGTGGTGTAGAACGGGTCAAATACGCGTGAAGCGTCTTGAACTCCCGGTCCGCTATCTGTGAATTCTATGAAAACCTGGCTGCCGTTCACGCCTGTGCGCACCCACAAATCTCCTTCTTTCGCGTTGTCCAGAATGGCGTCCACGGCATTGTTCACCATATTCAGGAAGACTTGTTGCAGTTGGTGCGGATCGGCGGGAGTAACGGGCAGATTGCCGTCCAGATCAAGATGCACGCGAACATTCGACATGCGCAAATCGTAGTCGCGCAACGCGAGCGTATCTTGCAGTACCTGATTGAGTTCCACGGGAATGCGTTCCGGTTTATGTTGCCGCGCAAAACTTAACAGGTTTTGCACGATGCGATGGGTTCGCTGGGCTTGCTTGTAAAGTTTGTCGGAATACTCGATCCCTTGTGGCCCCATCTGGCCACTGGAAATCAGCAATTGGCTGTAACCTAGAATTGCAGTCAGCGGATTATTGAGTTCGTGGGCGACTCCGGATATCAATTGTCCGACGGCGGCCATTTTCTCGCTGTGCAAGAGCTGTTCCTGCGTACGGCGCAGATTCTCATATGCCTGTCGGGTTTCTTCAAACAGCGAGGTGCGGTCGATGGCTCCGGATATCTGACTGCCGACGGCAATGAGCAAATTGGCATCGGCAGGAGAAAAATCGCGATGTGAGCGGCTCCCGACAACGAGCACGCCAACGATGCGATCCTTCGACCACAGCATGACCACGTAAGCCGAGACGAGCTCTTCCTTCTTGTGCGTGTCGCGAAATATCTGCGGAAGCGGGAGCCCCTGGGCAGGCACAAATCTCGCGTGCACGCTGCGGATCTGCTGCAAGAGTTCAGGCGGGATCGGAACCTGCGGAAAATTGCGCGCGTATTCGGATCGGTGCCCCACGGCAGCCACGCGCCGAATCGTTGATTTCTTTTCGTCCAGCAGGTACAGGGAGCATGCGTCCAGGCTAAACAATTCCGCAAGTTGCCGCAGTGTGCGGTGCAGCGAGTCTCCCAGGTCCATCGATTCCGTGAGCGTTTGCGCAATCGAATTCAGTACCATTAATTCACGGTTGCGGCGCCGGATTTCATGTTCCGCTTGCTTGCGCTCGGTGATATCCAGCAAAAAGCCTTGATAGGCGGAAACGTTGCCCGCAGCGTCCCGCACAGCAATGGAAGACTCCATGACGGTCCGGACTTCCCCGTCCTTCCGCCGCATTTCAAATTCAAAGTCAGCGACCGAGCCATGTTCCTGCAGGAGTTTTTTCAGTCTTTCGCGGTCCGCGGCATTTACATAAAGCACCGACGGTATATTTACGCCCAGCAGCTCTTCGCGTCGCTCATATCCGGCCATGCGGAGAAACGCCTCGTTAAAATCCAGAAAGTGACCCTGGGGAGTCGAAATAAACACGCCTTCCTGAACGCTTGAGACCAGCGTGCGATATTTTTCTTCGGCCCGCTTGCGATCGGAAATGTCCTTCAGCACGTGAACGGTTCCCAGTTCGCGACCCTCGGAATCCGAAAAAATGGAATTTGATGCAAGAAAATGGCCTGACAGCCAGGGGTCGGTCTCGTCACCTTCCCCTGCCGTACCTTCACAATAGGGGCAAAGTTTATAGTTGGCATTCTTGCGCGGAAGCATTTCCGTAACGTTGCGCCCAATGAATGAGGAGTTTTCCTTGTGCAGAAGATGGCCCAAGCGGGCGTTGCTCCGCAGGATACGACCTTGTGCATCATGAACGAAGATCGGGTCGCCAATGGAGTCGAAGGTGTAGGCCCACTGCTTTTGCACTGTCGAGACTTGTTCAAATAACCGCACATTCTGCAGGGTCATGCCCAGCAGGTTGGCGATATTGACCAAATAGGAGAGTTCGTCGGGTTGAAAGCGCACGGTTCGCGTTGAGCCAATCGCAATGATTCCGAGAGGCCCTTCTTTGCCGGACAGTGCCAGCGTTACCAGTTCCTTTTGCCCGGTTTCCGACATTCTTTTTCGGGCCGTCAAATCCGTTTCTTCCTCAAATCGGACGAATTGGAAGCCTTCTTTCAGGACTTGCTGTACCCACGGCTCGACCGGCGATAATTTTGCGTATTTTGCGAGATAGGAAGAAGGAAAACCCACTGAAGCACGAATCAGAAGTTGTGGCGTACTGTTCCCGTCCACTTCGAGAAGGCGGACCAGACCATGGGTAGCGTCCAAACTCTCCACAAGTTGCGCTAGAACCTTTTCCAATAAGTCTTTCACGCTCAGCGTCTGGGTGCTGGCCGTCGTCAGCATCATAAGACGGTGCATTTTCTGGTGGATTTCCTCTGTGCGGGAGCGAGCACTCTCCATGACCATGACCACCATGGCGATACCGATGGCCACTCCGAGCAGATGATCAAATGCGATGCGCAGGTGAAATAGCGGGCTCTGGGCCCAGAGCGGAATATCAATCCCATGCAAACCCATGGCAAAAAACGATCCAGCCAGTAGCCTCGCCCCGTGCCCTTTCTTGCGAGCCGACCAGCGCCAGATGATCCATCCCGTGCCAACACAAAGCCCGCTGGCGAGTAGTGCGGTCTCCCAGTGCAAGGATCGTTCAGAGGCCGGACTGTTGTGCTCGATGTAATAGACCAGGGCGAGAAAGATACCGCCGACGGGCAATACCGGCCAGCTACGCCTGCTTGAAGAATCCGTACACTTTACGACGGAGATGAAAAACAGAATGAGCGCTGCAAACCGGAACAAAACAGAGACTATTTGCAAGCCGGGAAAATCCCGAATCAGTTGCAGGACTTCGGTTAGAGCGGAAAGCGTGAAGCAAACCCATCCGGCCAACCACAAGCGGAAAAAGCTAGAAACATGATCGCGGCGTAGGAGAAGAAAAAGAACGAGCAGAATCCCAAAGGCCGTCGCTTCGAAAAAAGCGATACTGAGCAGACCTTGATTCTGCACCACGACGCGTGGCCTCCCGGTAGTTGAGTTCTGCCTAGAATTTGAGCTGTGTCAAACGACACATCCAGTGTCCGGTTTACTCATTAGAATGGGAAGTATTAGTACTTTGGAATGACGCTAACACGCTATTTTCTTACTGGGCAAGTCCCCCTCAGGAAGCCAGTGTTGTCGCTTATAATGGCATGAGGGAGCCCACCGCCGTGGAGATGGAAAACATACTTGTCGTTGATGACGAGGAAGCGATCCGAGAAGTCGTTTCGACGATGCTCGAATCGAAAGGTTATCATTGCACGACGGCCCAGAACGGGCGTGTGGCACAGGACCATATCAAGCGGGTCACGCCGGATCTTGTCTTGAGCGACATGATCATGCCCGAAATGGACGGAATTAAACTTCTGGAATGGGTGCGGCAATACGATCCGGAAGTGCCCGTGATCATGGTCACGGCCATTCATGATATTTCTACTGCGCTGGAGGCCATCCGGCGCGGCGCCTATGATTACATCCTAAAGCCATTTGAAAAAGATCAACTCTTCCTGGGCGTGGGACGTGCCTTGCAGCATCGCCGTCTGGTCGCCGAGAATCGCACCTATCAAATTCAGTTGGAGCAGCAAGTTGAGGAGCGCACAGCACAACTCACGGGCGCTCTCGCACAACTCGAACAGTCTTACGACGATACGCTTGAGGCACTGGGCAGCGCGCTGGACTTGAAAGACGCGGAAACCGAAGGCCACTGCCAACGCGTGACCGCTTTTTGCATTTCCATCGCTAAGGCGATGCCCGTTAATGATGAATATCTGCCCATTATGGCGCGTGCGGCATTCCTGCACGACATCGGCAAGATGGCCATTCCCGATAAGATTCTGCGCAAGCCAGGCCCGCTCGACGACGCTGAAAAGCAGATCATGCGCACGCATTGCGAAATCGGCTACAACATGCTCATCCGCATTCCCTTCCTGCGGGATGCCGCGGAAATCGTGCTAGCCCACCAGGAATTCTACAATGGGGGCGGCTATCCCCGCGGCCTGAAGGAAGAGCAAATCCCACTGGGAGCGCGCATCTTCACCATTGCGGACTCTCTTGACGCCATGATTAGCGATCGCCCTTACCGCCGGGCATTGCCCCTGGCTCATGCCCGGGAAGAGATTCGTCGCTGTTCCGGCACACAGTTCGACCCCAAAGTGGTGGAAGTCTTCATGTCCATCCCCGAACAACACTGGGTCGAACTCCGTGAAAACCTGGGCTCGCCATTCCGGCTAGCCCACCTGAAAAACTTGTAGCCCGTCGTTTATTGAAGTTTGTAGCAGCATTGTCTTCACTCTTTAGGTCGCGGAAATCGGCACGCATAAAAAAAGGGAGGTCCGAACACGGCCTCCCTTTCGTTTTGACCATCTCAACCTATTTTAGAATTCATACCGCAGCGAGAACTGCATGACACGTGCAGTGCTGACAGTCGATGTAATCTGGCCAAAGGTACCAGCATTAACGTTTGTTGTTGGATCGGCGAAGCTGGGGTGGTTGAAGAGATTGTAGGCATCCCAGCGGAATTGTATTTTGTGTCCCTCTTTCCACGGCAATGGAAAAGTCTTGCTCAAGGCTGAGTCTACATTCCAAAAGCCCGGCCCACGGAGATTGTTACGGTTGCCCACGGATCCGGCATCGGGGAACGCAAAAGCTCCTTGTGCCGCCGTTGGGTTTGCAAAGAGCTGCAGAACGCCATCCGAGTCGGTGTGTATGTGCGTCTTGATTGCTTCCGTATTTCCGCCAAACACCCCCGGGCTATTGACGAAAAAGTTTACGGGGAAGGAATCTGTCGACGAACTGAACGCGAAGCCACTGTGGAGTGTGACGATTGTTCCCAATTGCCATCCACCCAAGATTTGGTTCAGGAATCCCGGAGCGTTGTTGCCAAATCGCTTGCCGTGGCCATATGGCAATTCAAAGACGCCATTCGCAGAAACAAAGTGGGTTACGTCGAAGTCCGAGTTCCCTCGGCAAACGCGTAAGTTTCTAACATCGCAAATCAAACCGCCGGTAACGGTGTTTCCAACCGTCGAGAGATTATCGATGGAATGGCTCAACGTATAGTTGAGGTCGAACTGAATTCCATTCGAAAAGCGCTTTCTCAGAGACGTTAGCATCGCGTGATAATTTGAAGACGCTGCGTTAGAAATGTAAGCGTTAACGGAAAACTGACTACCCAGACCAACGTTAGGTGCCAGCAATCCATTGGCATATAGCAACTGGATCGTGTCAGACAAGTCTCCCCGGAAAAACAAGTCGCCAACAGCACCAGCCAAGAATGAGCTGGCGCCAGGGAAAACCTGATTTTCAAACCAAGGCTGTGGCGTGATGCTCCCAGGATCCACACCGGCCCGGACTTCTGCCGAGATTGCCCGGAAAGCGGCCTGCATACCCTGCTGAGACGTCGGATCAGTGAAATCCACAATCTGAGACGCATCGGATTGAGCAAATAAGCGTCGCCCCAGACGTCCCACGTAGTCAACCTCCAGGATAAAGTTGCCTGGAAGTTCTCGTTGTACGCCTAGAGAAATAACATCTGAGTACGGCGTCCTGAACTTCTTTTCTACCGTGTAATTGAACTGGCCGTCGGCATTGCCGAATGGAAAGCCTGTGTCATCCACATACGGTGTATACGGGGTAGTGATCGGCGGGGCCTGATTCACAATGGGAGGCAGAACGCCCACTCCCTGGAAACGTGGATTGTCCAATAGTGCGGCGCTGGCTGTCGCACCACCGTAGAATTGGTTCACGGTATTGTTAAACAGGTATGAGATTTGATCCTGAATGAAGTTAATCGTATTGGCGTTTACGCGGTCATATACGATTGATGCGCCACCGCGAATCGTCGTCTTGCGATCGCCAAAAACGCTTCCTAGAAGACCAGAACGGAACGATGGATTGTAAGCGAAGGCCAATCTTGGCGAAAAGTTCTTGTAATCTGGATTGTAAACGTCAGGACCGTTGTTGGCTTTACCACCCAAGACGTATTGCAACAAAGGCGCTGAATCAACCCCACTAATCCCTGCTGGGCCGTTTTGTTCGCGCGCCGAGAGGACCTGGTTGAAATCAACTGTCGGCACGGACTGGAGACCATTCGTCTCGTAAGGAACTGAATAGAACTGCCAGCGTAGACCGTAGGTCAACGTAAAGTTATTTGTTATGCGCCACTGATCCTGCCCGTAACCTTCATACTCGAAATAGCGGTAGTTGCGCGTTTTCCCAGTACCAGGATCCTGGGCCGTTCCATCTTTCGTATAGTTGTAGTTGGTGTCATAGGAGGCAAAGCGGCCAAGGAGGAACGAGAAGCTGCTGTCCCAAAGCCCGGCGGCCGTTGTTGTGCCGAGGATGTCACTTGGACGAACAGAAGGATCAAGTGTAGTCAGATTCCCGCCCAAGCCCAACGTCAAAAAGTTAAAGTCGTTAATTTGTGTCGATGTTTGATGTTGTGGCTTAAACACTCCACCGAACTCAAACGTGTGCTTTCCATGTGTCCAGGTAAAATCATCTCGCAGCGTCGGCACCGGCACAATGCGGAATTGGCTTTCCAAAGAAGCATAAGGAGCATCAATGAATGTCGCCGAGCCGCCGCCGAAGGTGTAATCATTTGGAAAGGCTTGTTGGGCATTGCTAGGAAATCCCAGACGAGAATCAGCGATACCGAATGTAATCTGATTGATTTTGGTCGAAGAGATCGTCCAGGTGTGGCCTATCGCGAACGAGTAATCGCGAGTTGTAATTTGTGCTGCAACCGGGTCCCCAGGGAACTGTGCGGCTACGCTGTTTACGTCATCTGTTTGTGCATCACGCACAATATTGAATCTGCCAAATAGCTTATGCTTGCTGTTTAGGTTGTAATCAACGCGAGTAACATAAATATTGTCCGCGCGACGCACGGGAGCATTAAACCGGTAAAAACCGGTGTTGATCTTGTCGCCGCCCGAAAGATCGTTTGCTTCAGGGTATCGCTGGGTGACAAAAGCCAGCAATGCTTCGTTGGCTCCAACTCCGGCAGGATCAAGACCCGAAACTGAATTGGCACCAGTCGCCGGAGTGTAGCTGATGCACTGGGGAGCATTCAGGAGATTGCTTGCCGAAGTGCAACCTGCACCGTTGTTGATGTAGCCTAGCAATCCGTTTCTAAAAGTGTCTAATGGGACTGTGCGCAATTCATTGTCCTGGCTGGCATCGCGACGACCTTCGTAGTTGAAGAAGAAAAATAGTTTGTCCTTTTTAATTGGACCGCCAAGTCTGCCTCCAAACTGGTTTCGGATCAGTGCAGCCCTTGGAACGCCATTAGCATTGTTGAACCAGGAGTTGGCTGCCGTCAGTGTATTGCGGTGGTATTCATATGCGGCGCCGTGAAAGTCATTTGTGCCACCCTTGGTAATTATTTGTATTTCCGCTCCGCTGCTGCGTCCTTCATCTGCCAAGATATTTGCTGTTTCGCCGCGAAATTCTTGCACCGAGTCAATGGGTGCGCTGCCGGTCGTTGCAAACGCTTGTCCCGTCGCTTGGTCGTTAGAATCTATGCCGTCAATCGTGATGTTACCCTGATCGGCCCGGGCGCCCGTTACCGAGCCAGTGCGGTTCGTTGCGTTTCCGAACGTGACCACCCCAGGCTGCAATCCAAGAAGAGCTGCCGGGGAACCCCGTAACTGTACCGGCAAGGCTTCAATCTGCCTTGGCGTAATAACGTTGCCAATAGTGGCATCCGTTGTATTTAACGTGGCTTCGCCAGACGCTTGCACTTCGATTGTTTGCGCTAATTGGCCTATTTCCAATTTTGCATTTCTCGTTGCAACGGTGTTCACGCCGAGTTGCACACCTGTGATCTCAAATTTCTTAAATCCCTCTTTTGAAAAAGTAATGATGAAATTGCTGTTCGGTGGCACATGCAGGAGTCGGTAGACCCCTTGTTCATCTGTAATTGTTTGGGCGTGATAGCCAATATCCGCATTATCAAGATCCACTTGCACACCGACCACAGTCGCGCCAGAATTGTCTGTAGCCACGCCCGTCACGCCGGAAAACTCCTGGGCACGTGCAGGCATCAGAATGAAGAGAGTCGCGAGGAACACACCGGGGAGAAGCTTGAGACCAACCTTCATGAAACCTCCGTTGACTTAGATCCCGTTAGACTTTCGAATTTGGCGAACTATTCTAGAAACTGCCGATGCAAGACTGCGTCCAAATTTAGAAAAACTTTCACAACAGTAACTCGCTGAAAAATAGAGGTTTACCGCACGAGGTACTGGCCACCCCTAACGCACGCCATAATGAATACGAATTATGGTAGAAGTATGTAAATTCATATCAATTGAAGATATGTGCATGGTAATCAGCAAGGAGATTGCGTGGCAAGGTTGAGGTTTTGAAATGATTCTAATTTATAACTAGCGTCAGGAGCTTGCGAATCGCTTCCGCAAATACTTCTGAAGGAGCCAGGAGACTAACCACGAGAAAACCACGCTGTGGTAAACCATAAAAATGACCTGGATGCACTTGGATTCCCGCGCTCTCGAGCAGCTGTACGCTTAGCTCTTCATCGGTCGAACCAGACGGTACCCGCAAGATAGCGCACCATCCTCCCTCAACAACCAGGCGGCTCGCAGCGTGCTGTCGTCCGAGTTGGCGGTCGAGCTCGGCGAGGTTTGACCTCATTCGTTCGAGTGCCTGCTCCCGGAACCCTCGCCTGGTCTCGAGCCAATCCGGCAGCGCCAATTGGGTGGGCGCGCCAAGCGACAGGTAGGTATCGGAGACTACCTCTAACCTCGATGAGGCCCGCCGTTTCAACTCCTGCGGCCCGCTCAGAACGATCCAAGCCAACTTCATCTGCGGCAATCCGCAAATCTTGGATATCCCACTCAATGTAAAGGTCAGAGTCTGGAAGTTCGAGGCAAACGTTGCTGGTGTCTCCCCTTGCAGACCGAAATCGAGAAAAACCTCATCAGCAATAAGGGCCAACCCCCTGAGACCACAAAGCTCGGATAGTTTGACCATTTCAGCGCGCTTGCAGAACTGGCCAGTGGGGTTGTTGGGGTGAACGACGATCACCCCGCGACTACGTGAAGTGATAGCCCGCTCAAGTCCATGAAAATCGATCTGCCAGCCGTGGTCATAGATCAGGGGATACCGTACGAGCTTCACGTCCTGAATTTCGGCGAGAAAATCGAAGAGCGGATAGCTCGGTTCTGGGATAAGCAACTCATCGCCGGGATTGCAAAGTATTCGAAACGCGAACGAATAGGCTTCGCTCGTGCTGGTCGTCAGAAAAATGTCGTCGATCGGAATCTCGGCTGCAAAATCCCGGTAATAGTCTGCAACCGCGCGCCTCGCCGACGGCAACCCCCTTGGATTTGGTTCGTACGTAAGGGAAGCCTTTTGGCTTAGGGCCGCTAGTATCTTCTTTTCGTCATAGACAAATCCGCATTCGGTGGGATTTGAAACAGTAAGGTCCAAAATGCGCTTCCCGGCAGCACGACGCCGCGCAAGAGCTTCACTCAACGCATTGGGAGATAGATTCCAGTTGGTTCGGTCGGCAAACATGTTCGAAGTAAAGTTAGCACGGGCTCAGCAATCTTCGCCTGACCAGCTCACAAATCGTGCTTACAGACGCGCGCCTGTCCGGCCGAATCTCGGGCGACCTGACGTATACTTTGTACGGGCGTTGATAGTGCCATGAACGCAGACGGCAAACCGACAGTCGCGCAAAAACCCGTTCCGCAGCTCGATCTAGCGGCGCAATATGCCGCAATCGGGGCCGAAATTCGTGCCGCCATCGACAAAGTCCTCGCGTCGCAACATTTTGTGCTCGGCCGTGAAGGCGCCGCTCTGGAGAGTGAAATCGCGCAACTCTGCGGTGTGCAGCACGGTGTCGGCGTCGCTTCAGGAACGGACGCTCTGATTCTTGCCCTTCGCGCCTGTGGCGTGAGGGCCGGCGACGATGTTCTGCTTCCGCCGTTCACCTTCGTCGCCACCGGCAGCGCGGTAAGCGCGCTTGGAGCAAACCCGGTATTTGTGGATATCCGCCCGGACACCTACAACATCGACCCCAGCGAACTCGCCCGTCGCCTCACTCCCAAAACGCGCGCCATCATCGTTGTCCATCTCTATGGCCTTGCGGCGGACATGGACGCGCTCCTCGCGTTCGCCAGAATGCACAAACTCGCGGTCATTGAAGACAACGCTCAAGCCATCGGCGCGACGTACAAAGGCCGGCCCGCAGGCTCTTTCGGCGATGCTGCCTGCATCAGTTTCTACCCTACGAAAAATCTTGGCGCTTACGGCGACGCTGGGATGATCGTAACGAATTCCGAGGGCATCGCGACGCGCCTAAAAACACTTCGCAATCACGGCCAAGTGGAGAAGTACTGGAGCGCTGAACCTGGCTGGAATAGCCGTCTCGACGAAATCCAGGCAGCCATCCTGCGCGTGAAACTGCGTCATTTGGCAGACTGGCAACACGCGCGGCAATCGAACGCGGCCGAATATACGCGCCTGCTATCTGAAGTACCCGGCGTGATGCCTCCACAAATTCCTGAAGGCTACGAACACGTCTTTCATCAATACACGATTCGCACGGAAAAGCGCGACGGGCTGCATCAATTCCTGAACGAACGCAAGATCGGGTGCACCGTGTACTATCCGCATCCGCTCCATTTGCAGCCGCTCTATTCCTCCCTTGGACACAAAGCAGGCGACTTTCCTCACTCGGAGCGCGCCGCCAAAGAGGTTCTTTCCCTACCCATGTTTCCGGAGTTAAAGAAGCCGGACATCTCTCAGGTGGTCAACACCATGGCGGAATTCCTGCGTTGTTAGCCAGCGCATGGTTTATCTGCCGAAGTAAAGCAGCGTCAGCAGAAAAATCCACAGCGCATCCATGAAGTGCCAGTAATAGGAAGCCACTTCTGCGGCCAGTTCCCGTCGGACTGTGGAGGTCTCAAAATTTCGTAGCGCCACAAACGACAACATCGCGACTCCGCCGACGAGATGCAGCGCATGGCTTCCGGTAAAAATATAGAAAAAGCTGCTGGCCGGGTTGCTGGCGATGAATACTCCCTGCGCCGCCAGCTGGCGCCAGGCCACAAACTGACCGAGCAGAAAAACCACACCGAGCCCCGTAGTTAGCCCCCAAAATGCGCGAAATCCCGCGCCATTCCCGGCGGCCAGCCGCTTTCGCGCAATCTCAATCGTGCCGCTGCTCAACAGCAAGAAAGCTGAGTTCACCCACAGGATTCCCGGAAGGCGCACCGCCATCCAGTCGTGCCCCGTATTTCTACGCAGAAGAAACGCACTGATCATGGCCATAAAGAAAATCAGGATGGCGATGATTCCGACGCTCATTCCCGTGATATAGCGGTTGGGAGAAGCGGGCGGGTCGGGGCGCTTGCCCTCATTCCCGCCGTTGCCCCGGCCCCCACCGCCGCCGCCGTCTCCGCCGTCACCATCGCGACGGACGGGCGGTTTTCCTTCACCGCCTCCGCCGACGTTTTCAATAATCAGCTCGATATCATCTGTAGAAATAGTGCCCGGCATACTCGTCCCTACTTCCTGGCCTGTTGCGACTTCGGGTCCGGTGGCGGCGCCACAAATTGCGGTAGAAATTCTTTGGCTGTCTCGCGGTTTGCCAACTCATAGGCTCCCCGGTAAACGGCAACCGGTCCGGTTCCAAAGTTATCCACTGGAGGAGGCGAATCCACGCTCCATTCAAGCGTGGTTGAATTCCAGGGATTTCGCTCCCGCGTCCGCTCGCCACTGAAAACACTTAACAAAAAATTCGCCAAAAAAATTCCCTGCGCCGCCACGGTCAGCAGCGTCGCCATGGTAATAAAAGTTCTCATCGAAATTCCCGCAGCGCTCACCGCCGACAATGTCATGCCCGGCGTCGTGCGGGAATGGGCAATCAGGCCCAGCCAGTGCATGGGCATGAAAATGGCATAGACGCCGGCAAACGTCAGCCAGAAATGCACCTTGCCGAGGGTTTCATTCAGGCGCCGGCCAAACATCTTCGGAAACCAGAAAAAAAGCGCTCCCAAAATCGCGAACGTCGCTGCCACTCCCATTACCAGGTGAAAATGCCCGGTGATGAAATCGTCGTTCACCGCGACGGATTCCAGATCATGGCGTGCCAGAAAAATTCCAGATATGCCGCCCGACACGAACAAGGAAACAAAACCCAGAGCAAACAGCATCGCAGTGTTGAGTTGAATCCGTGCGTTCCACAGCGTTCCCAGCCAGCTCATGAGCAGGAAAGACGCCGGAAGTCCCAGGGAAGCTGCCAGGGTTGAAAATACCAGGGGTGAATACGGGTTCAGCCCGCTGATGAAAGCGTGCTGCCCCCAAACGCAAAATCCAAAGGATCCTACCGCGCACAACGCCAACACCACGCCGCGCTCCATCCACACCGGCTTTCGCGAAAAGGTGGACAGCAGGTGCGCTGTCGTTCCAAAACACGGCAACATCGCGATGTAAACTTCGGCCTGCGCGAAAAACCAGAACAAGCGTTGCCAGCCGAGTGGCTCGGAGACGTGCGCAGTAGCCGGAGAATCGAAACGCGCAAACTCCGGCATAACGAAGAATTGCGAGTGCCAAATCCTATCCGACAATAACAATACACATGCCGCGAGCAGGATGCTAAAGACCAGAAAGCTGAGAATGGCATTCACAAACCAGGCCCACACCGTCAGAGGTAAACGGGGCAAGCTCATCCCGCCCGCTCGCATGTCGACCGTCGTAACGATAAAATTCAATGCGCCAAGCAGCCCGGCAAGACAACAGATGCCTGCGCTGGCGACCCAAATCGTAATTCCCGCATCCCTCGCTGCAAAAAACGCAGCCATAAAGCCGATCAGCGCTATCCCCGATGCCCACAGGGAAAGCAATGTCAGCTTGGGAAAGGCCATGTCCCGAGCGCCAATTTGCAGAGGCAAAAAGTAATTTCCAAATCCCAACTGCGGCGCCGCAATCAAAACGAAAAATACCATCAGCGACCCGTGCAGCGTCGTCAGGGCCGCATAACGTTCCGGAGAATTTTCCATTCCCGATAGCAACGGAATTTGCATCTCAGGCCAAACCAGATGCATCCGCATGAGCAAGGACATCGCCATGCCCAGAAACACGCTGAGCAGGGCCAGCCACAGATATCGCAATCCGTTCGCCTTGTGATTGGAGTCAAACAGTCGTGTGGTCCAGCGCTTGGCAAAAATCGGCGCGGGCGCGTTTCGGGGGTCATCCATAAGCGTTTAGGCTCGATCCATAGAGTATCGTGCTGGATGCCACCGGCCCATCATAGCAACTAAAATTGGGGCCGCGAAACGGCAACTATCTCTTGAATCTGCAAAGTTCAATGGAAGGAACGGTACGAACAGAAGGAGGGATATGAGATTTTCATCCGGCAAACTGCAGTCTATCCACGTCCTGGCCGGATAAACCTGCGTATTTCAGAAAATTTGGTGCGGTCGAGAGGACTCGAACCTCCACGCCTTGCGGCGCTAGCACCTCAAGCTAGTGCGTCTGCCAGTTCCGCCACGACCGCGACGACTTCAATCCTAAAGGCAACGGATTGAGGTGTCAAACTTGTGCTGCAAAAACCCAAAACTGCCATAAAGCAAACAGCCGAATTTACGTCCGCGAAGCAAATTACGGTTTCTTTGGTTGCGCCGGAGCCGGCTGCGGATTGGGTTGCGGAGCCGGCGTTGTCGCCGCCGGCGCAGGTGTCGTCGCTGGCGCTGGCTTATCCGCCGGAGTCGTTGTCTTGGAGGCCGGCTTTGAAACATTTTGCAAAACCGAGCCGCCCTGGCTAATCGCCCGGTCCGAACGCAACACCATGGCCATCGCGCACAGCATGAACATAATCGCGCACCAGGTTGTCACGCGAGACAACACGTTGGCAGCGCCGCGCGGACCAAAGGCCGTCTGGCTCCCGGCACCGCCGAAGGCGCCGGCCAAGTCCGCCGCCTTACCGCTCTGCAGCAGCACCACAATGATCAGCACCAGGCAGTTCAGCACAAAAAATCCCGTAAGCAGCGGCCCCGCAAACCGGAACCCCACAATAATAATGGCGAGGCCGACGACAACCGACAGCGCCCAATTCATCCAACTCTGCATTTCCGTCTCCTGAAGGTCAGCCGCATTGCGGCGCGCTTCGCTTTCTATCTAATTCGCGGCTTTTACGATTGTTGCGAACGATTTCGCGTCCAAACTCGCTCCGCCCACCAGCGCGCCGTCCAACTCTTCCTGCGCCATCAAACCCTGAATATTGTCCGGTTTTACGCTGCCACCATACAAAATCCGCAGCGCCAAGGCGTGCTCAGTGGAAAACTGCCTTCCCGCGCATTCGCGAAGAAACAAGTGAGCTTTAGCGGCAATTTCAGGCGTAGCCGTCTTACCGGTGCCAATCGCCCACACTGGCTCGTATGCCAACAGAATACGGGAGAATTCCTCAGGGGTCAACGCACCCGGACCGCCGGCAAACTGCCTCTGCAAGACTTCTTCGGTGAACCCCGACTCACGATCCTCTTCCGTTTCGCCAAGGCAAACAATGGGCGTCAGGCCGCCTTGGAGCGCCATCAACGTCTTCTTTGCCACGTTGTCGTCGGTCTCGCGAAAAATCTGCCGCCGCTCGGAGTGCCCGATAATTACGTATTTGCAACCGGCTTCGGCCAGCATGCGCGCCGAAACTTCGCCCGTAAACGCGCCTTCCTTGCTCCAGGACACGTTCTGCCCGGCAATAAAGACGTTGCTGCCTTTGGCCGCTTCGGCCGCCGTGGAAATTGCGGTTGCCGGCGGCGCAATTACGATGTCGCAATTCCTGCAGTCCGTCACCAGCGGCAAGAATCCGGAGAAAAACATCCGCGTCTCCGCCAGCGTCTTGTACATCTTCCAATTCCCTGCCATTACACGTCTTCGTTTTGTCGGTGTCATTGATCCTATTTTTCTGTGAGGGCCTCGACGCCGGGAAGCTTGCGTCCGCCTAGAAATTCCAGTGATGCTCCGCCGCCTGTAGAAATGTGCGAAATCTTGTTTGCCACGCCCGATTGATGTGCCGCGGCAACCGAATCGCCACCGCCCACAATCGAAGTCGCTCCAGCACCGGTAGCTGCGGCCACTGCTTTGGCCACTTCCAGTGTACCCTTTGCGAAGGCCGGCATCTCAAACACCCCCATCGGCCCGTTCCAAACAATCGTCTTGGCCCTGGCGATCTCCGCGTTGTACGCCGCTATCGACTTCGGACCAATATCCAGCCCCATCTGATCATCCGGGGTCGCGTTTACGTCCACGGTCGTAGCGGGCGCATCGGCTTTAAATTCCGGCGCAATCACATGATCCACTGGCAGCAATAACCTGAAATTCTTGGCCTTGGCGTCGGCCAAAATTTTCTTCGCCAAATCAATTTTGTCGTTTTCCACCAGCGACTTGCCGATCGGCAATCCCTGGGCCTTCAAAAACGTATAGGCCATACCTCCGCCAATCAGCATGGAGTCGGCAATCTTCATCAAGTTCTCCACCACCTCAATCTTGTCACTCACCTTTGCGCCGCCAATTATCGCCACAAACGGACGCGCCGGATTTGAGACCGCCTTGCCCAGGTAGGCCAGCTCTTTCTCCATCAAAAGCCCCGCCGCCGCCTGCTTCACAAACTTCGTGATCCCCACAACGGAAGCGTGCGCCCGGTGCGCCGAACCAAACGCATCGCAAACAAAGAGCCCATCGCACAGCGCCGCCAGCTGCTTTGCAAAACCCTCGTCGTCTTTTTCTTCTTCTGCATGAAACCGTACATTCTCCAGCAACAAGACATCGCCATCCTTCAGGGCCCTGCTTTTCGCTTCCGCGTCCGCGCCCACGCAATCATCGGCAAACGCAATGCTCTTCCCCAATAGCTCTTCCAATTTCTTCGCCACCGGCTTCAGGGAATACTTCGGCTCCGGTCCCCCTTTGGGACGCCCCAAGTGCGACGCCAGCACCAGCCGTCCGCCCTTTTCGATCGCCAGCCGCAGCGTCGGAACGGTCTCGCGGATGCGCGTGTCGTCGGTCACCACGCCGTCCTTCAGTGGCACATTGAAATCCACGCGCAAAAACACGCGTTTCCCCTGCAAATCCAAATCCTGAATCGTAAGTTTGCTCATGGCCCCGGGCTCTCAACAATTTTTAGTCAGAATTACAGCCAGAATTGTACTGTTCGAAGGCAGGGGCCGCCTTCTTTGGCGGCCCCTGGCAACCGCGCTACAGAACCGGCGCTTACTTCTTCCCTAGTAGCTTAATCAAATCGCGGCACCGGCAGGAATATCCCCACTCGTTGTCATACCACGCAAGCACCTTGACGCACCGGTCCCCGACAACCTTGGTGTATTCAGAGTCCACTGTCGACGATGCCGGGTTGCCCTTGAAGTCGGCTGAAACCAGTTCTTCGGCGGTGTAATCCAGAATTCCCTTCATCGGTCCATCGGCTGCAGCCTTCAGAGCCGCATTCACCGAATCCTTCGTCGCCGGCTTCTCGGTAAACACTGTCACATCCACCACGCTAACGTTCGGCGTCGGCACGCGCATCGCGTACCCGTCCAGCTTGCCCCTCAGTTCCGGAATCACCAGGTGCAGGGCCTTCGCCGCGCCCGTCGAACTCGGAATCATGCTGATCGCCGCCGCCCGCGCTCGCCGCAAATCCTTGTGCGGCAAATCCAGGAGTTTTTGGTCGTTGGTATACGAGTGAATCGTCGTCATCGTACCGCTGACGATTCCAAACGTCTCGTGCAACACTTTGGCCACTGGCGCCAAACAATTCGTCGTGCACGACGCGTTCGATACGACATGGTGTTTAGCCGGGTCGTAGGTCTTGTCATTCACGCCCAAAACAAACGTCGCATCTGGTCCGTCGGACGGAGCCGACACAATCACCTTCTTCACCGACCCACGCAAATGTTTCCGCGCGTCCTCACCTTTGGTGAAAAGTCCCGTCGACTCCACGACGACATTCGCGCCCACTGAATTCCAATCAATCTGCGCCGGATCCTTTACTTTAAATACTTTAAACGCCTTGCCTTCCACCGAAATCGTGTCATCGGTGTGCGCAATCTTATGGTGCAAATTTCCCAAAATCGAATCGTACTTCAGCAGGTGCGCAAGGGTCTTGGCATCCGTCACGTCGTTGATCGCCACAAACTCAATGTCCTTATCGTCAAGCGCCGTTCGCATGATGTTGCGTCCAATGCGGCCGAAGCCGTTGATCCCTACCTTGATGGGCATTACTTCCTCCGGTGCTAGTTTGTTGGCCCCAGGGGCCAATGAAATCGAAACTACCGCGGCGTCTCGGCGAGTTTGCGCCACACAGTAGAACCAAAAATGGTATGGGCTGGCTCGAGAAAAGTCAACGCAAGACGGAAAGCGGTAATGGGTCAGTTTGAGGCGGAGTGACCTATTTCTTGGTACTATACGTGCCAAGGAGGTCATTCCCATGCCCAGCAACTATGACCTGATTTATCAAGCCATAAAAGAAAAGAAACCAGTGACCGCGAACTACGATGGCTATTCGCGAGAAATGTGCCCCCATGTATTAGGGACCAAGGACGGAGTTATGCACGTTTTATCCCTCCAGTATGCCGGAGGCAGCAGCAAAGGCTTGCCACCTGGAGGCCAATGGAAATGCATGGACGTGGAAGGGCTCTCCAGCATTACTCTGACAAATGGAGCATGGGTTACAGGTCCACGCAAAACGGACAAGCCGCAAAGTTGCGTGGCCGAAATACACATCGAGATTCCATACTAGCTATTTCTTATTTTTGAATTCCGCGTATTCGATCGCTCTCTCTTGTGCGAGAGGCCCGGAAAAAACTGTCACGTATACATCTCCTGCTTTTATGTCCGTGGCTTCCACGCGCCAATCCGAGGCGATTTCTTTATCTTGGAATGCACTGTATTGAACTGCCGATGCGGTTTGAGCTTGCATGAGGACACACTCCTAGTTTAGATTTCCAGAAGTGGGCTGGATCTTGTGACTCGACAGCAATCGAGTCAGGCCTTGGTTTCCCGCCGTGAGTCTATCAGAGAAATAATCTCTTCAATAGTCCAAACGTGGTCCGAGACACCCGCTTCCATAGCGGGTGTGACTCTAAGTGTTTGATGCACGCGGCAGAAATTGTAGTGCATGAAGTGAAGCGCAACGGCATAGCCCAAGTTATCGATCTTCTTCGAAAATGCGTTGGTGAGCCGCGTAAATCGGCGCATCGACATACGCATTGTTAGGTTCTGGCGTTCTACGTAGCTCGTAGAAACATGCTTCGCTTCTGGATTGCCAGAGATAGCTACTGTTTTGCATTCGATGCATTCGGCAGGGCTGTAACGCTTCTCATCCGCACCGTCATTCCCATAAATCTTAATCAGCATCGCATAGTCAATCTCTGAGCCAAAAGCGCTCTCTACAGCGTCCAGATACACGCGGTGGCCGTCTGTGGTCAGCTGAATGCGGTTCGCCAAACGTGATTCCAAGTCATGCATCAGAGCGTACGCTGTAGTTGCGCCGCGTGAGCCAATCTTCCAAGTGCAAATCAGCTTTGTATCGGCGCACAGGGCAGTCCACGTCCAAACGTCGCCGAACCCGAATTGGCCTTTCTTCTCTGCCGGGAGATTCTTTTCTTTGGCGTAGCAGAAGGACCAAATCTCATCGCACTGGACGCGCTTGCAAGGCAGGTTGACCAGTTTCTCTTGCTGGTACTTCTCACATGCCGCACCAATCTCAGCCAGAAGCCTCACTACGGTATTTTTGGCCACGCCAGTCATGCGAACGGTGGCGCGAATGGAATTGCCCTCTACAAGGGCTGAGATTACTTGGGTGCGCTTAGCTGGCGTCAGGCGATTCATAATGAAGTGATTCTAGCTGACCGCATTTAGATTGTCAAGCATAAAAGTCAGTTTAACAACTATCGATAACTGTTCTTGACATCCTACTATCATAGGGTTAGGATTACACACATTCGGAGTAGTTGATGGACGTAGAGTTTGCGGACAAAAGCCTTGCTCTTATTGAAACTGACGAAGCGGCCAAAACTGGTCTGCCAGTCTCTGTCATTACTTCATTCCGGGATAAGTTCGTGCTGGTAAGAGCAGCTGCTGACGAAAGGGTATTCAGAAATTGGAAAAGCCTTCATTACGAAAAGTTGGAAGGATACAAGGACAACCGGCGATCAATTCGATTAAACAAACAGTGGCGGGTAGTTTTCACGATCAATACAGGATGCAGTCCAAACAAAATCAAAGTATTGGCAGTGGAAGACTATCACTAGAAAGGAGAAGAAATCATGGCGACTCCTAATGCGGCTTGGGTCAAGCATCCGGGGTTTTATATCAAAGAAGAAATGGAAGAGAGAGGATGGTCTCAGCGTGATCTGGCTTTCATCTTGGGTGTGTCCGAACAGGTCATTAATCCGATTCTTAACGGGAAGAGAGGAATCGGCCCAGAAATGGCGAAGGCTTTAGGGGAAGGTTTTGACGTTCCCGCTGAATTCTTCGCTAGTCTTCAGCAAGCTTACGACTTAGCGCAAGCTAGGACGCCAGATGCGAGCGTGGCAGCGCGACGCACGATGCAGAGTGCATATCCTGTTCGAGAGATGATTAAGCGTGGTTGGATTGAGCAATCTGATACTCCCATGCTTGAAACTCAACTAGTCCGTTTCTTTAACGTGTCCAGCCCGAAAGAAATTCCCTATTTCGTTCATGCCGCCAAAAAAAGTAGCTATGAGGAAAGAAACATTCCAGCAGTCCAATTGGCTTGGCTCTTTAGAGTCCGTCAGATTGCACAGTCGATAGTCGTTCCTAAATATTCAGAAAAGGCACTTCGACAAGCAGTCCGAAGTGATTTGCCTCCACTAATGACCGCTCCTGACGAGGTACGCCATATTCCGCAGGTCATGCTGGAATGTGGAATACGGTTTGTCGTTGTTGAAAAGCTGCCGAACGCAAAAATTGACGGCGTTTGCTTTTGGCTTGATGAGTCTTCTCCTGTTATTGGAATGAGTACGCAGCACGACAGAATAGATAATTTCTGGTTTGTCTTGAGACATGAGATAGAGCACGTTTTGCAGCGCCACGGTATGGGAGTAGAGAACGAAATTGTCGACGCGGATTTGGATGCAGACACGACTTCATTTTCAGCGGAAGAAAGGATTGCAAACCAAGCCGCCTCTGATTTTTGTGCACCAACAGAAAGACTTGATAATTTTCTCTTGAGAAAAAAACCTTTCTACTACGAAAAGGATGTTATTGCCTTTGCAAGAATTGTCGAAAGGCATCCCGGCATAATCGTTGGTCAAATCCATAAGCGTTTGAATCGATATGACTATCTAAGAAGGCACCTTGCGAAAGTGCGCCAATTTCTGCTTCCCGGCTCGATAGCTGATGGGTGGGGGCAAACGGTTCCAGTTTCACTCTGATCACGGAGGTTACGCTGTGCCAAGCAAAAAGGAACATTTCCAACAAATTTGGCATCGATATGATTCAAGGCAGGACCATAAACCGTCCAGCTTGAGACAGGCAGCAGCTTGGGCAATCGAAGAGGGTCTGCTTGAGCTGCCCGAGCCTGACCCTATTGGCGACTTGGCAGAGCAGATGGGGCAGGCAATTCGTGAAGAATATAAGACTGACGCAAAAGGGCGAAGGTATCGGGTCAATCATGCCGTTCGCGTGACAAAGAGCGGAGTGCAATACACTTTTTGGGGTGTCCTTGGTTTTGCCAAGCCAGAGCATTTTGTTAGGGCTTTTGGGCAGCGTCGTGAATTAATTGCTGGTGAAAACTTCCAACTAAAAATAGACGTCGATGTTTTCAATGATCTGAATGCAGGCAAATACCCGGTTTTTCAACTCGTGCTTAACTATGCGGATGACGTTGCAGAACGAGAACAATTAATGCTTCGCCACTACACAAGGCGCGTAGCCTAATCCTTTTTCTTCCACCGAGCACGCGCAGCCAATTTAGCTATTTCGTGGCGTTGTTCGGGTGTAAGTGTGGCAGATCGAGATTTTCCACCTTTCAATCCCCCCGATCGTCCTTTTGGTATCTTTCGCTTTGAGGGACTAGCCTTATCTTCGATATTGCCTACGGCAACATCTAAAATCGTTTTAGCTAGTTGGTTTGGGTCGCGTGGACGCTTGGCCATAATGCCATCTTGCCAGAACGGAATGGGAACGCAATAGGCTCAGTTTTCAAACTGACCCACTACCCGGAAAGCGTGTCAAGCCTCTTTAGAAATGTCCCCTTCCTTACCTCATTAGAAATGTCCCTTTTTCTTTTGATTTGCCTGTTGTCGTTGGGGTGTCCGCCGGAACGAAGCCCTGCGCCGCGGTTTGTGCGGCGTGTTTAGGGCGTAGTGGAGGCGGACACCCCAACGAGTGCTGCCTCCTGCGATCGATTCATCCGCTGCAACTTCATTCTCTGCTCATAGCCTTGCCGCCAGGGATGTTCCTGTCCAGAT
>DATHFT010000143.1:0-5774 GCA_035317965.1 Saccharimonadales bacterium (SeqCode)
CTTTTCAAGCCGATGAAATGTGAAAATCGCAAGCGCTAGCCGGCCACGCCGCTGACCCGCTCGATATCCGCCCCCACGCGCCGCAACTTCTCCACAATGCCCTCGTACCCGCGGTCGATGTGATACACGCGCTCAATCGTAGTCTCTCCGTCGGCCACCAAACCCGCCAGCACCAGCCCCGCGCTGGCCCGCAAGTCCGATGCTTGGACAATCGTCCCGGAAAGTCTTGCCGGACCGCGCACCACCGCCTTCCGCCCATCGATTACAATATTCGCGCCCATGCGCATCAGCTCGCTCGCATGCAGAAAGCGATTTTCGAAAATGGTCTCGGTAATCACCGACGGGCCTTCTGCTTGCGTTGCCAGCGCCATATACTGCGCCTGCATGTCCGTTGCAAATCCCGGAAACTCTTCCGTGGTCATGTCCGAGCCCACCAGTTTCGCGGCGCCGCGAACGCGTAAGGTCGTCTGGTTCACAACTTCAACCGGCACTCCGGCATCTTGCAACTTGGAAATGACCGCCGCCTGATGCTCCACCACACAGCTGGTAATGGTCAAATCCCCGCCGGTGATCGCTCCTGC
Source organism: Saccharimonadales bacterium (SeqCode) (assembly GCA_035317965.1). GTDB lineage: Bacteria > Acidobacteriota > Terriglobia > Acidiferrales > UBA7541 > Acidiferrum. Next base: position 582 of record DATHFT010000143.1, read on the forward strand.
CACCAGAAACGTTCCCGCTTCAATCCGGTCCGGAATCACGGAATGCTCGGTCCCATGCAATGCTGCAACTCCCTGGATTCGCAGCACGGACGTGCCATCCCCGCTGATCTGCGCCCCCATCTTTCGCAGCATCTCCACCAGATCGGTAACCTCCGGCTCGCGCGCCGCGTTTTCCAAGATCGTCTCGCCGTCTGCCAAAACCGCCGCCATCAAGATATTTTCTGTCCCCGTCACCGTGATTTTTTCAAACACAATATGCGCGCCCTGCAACCTGCCGGTTTTCCCCGCTGGCCCTGGCACCTTCGCCTCAATATATCCGTGAGAAGTGGTGATCACCGCGCCCATTTTCTCCAGCGCCGTCAAATGCAAATCGACCGGTCGCGCCCCAATCGCGCATCCGCCCGGCAAAGATACCCGCGCCACTCCCGCGCGCCCCATCAGCGGCCCCAGCGTCAAAATCGACGCCCGCATCGTCTTCACCAGCTCATACGGCGCCACTTCATGATTCAAGCTTGGCGCGGAAATCTCATAATCACTGGCCGGAAATTCCGTTACCGTCACATTGGCGTGCATAAACGTCAGCAGCTTGCTCATCGTCACCAGATCGCGGACTTTCGGAATGTTGTGCAGCAGGACCTTCTCAGCCGTCAGCAACGCCGCCGCCATCACCGGCAGCGCCGAATTCTTTGCGCCACTGATTGCCACAGTTCCCCGTAGCGCCTTCCCGCCCCGTATCAGAAATTTATCCATTCGGCTGTTGTCTCCCCGGCAGTTTCCATCAAGACGGTCACCTGCCGCCCCGGTGTCCGTCCCTGTTTCCAGCGTCTCTACTAGCCGCTCTCCCCAACCTTTTCCTTGTGCCTGTACGGCAAGCTCTGGCTCACTCTCCCAACGACCGGCGCAAATCTCCGTCGAACTCATCGATCCGCCTTTTCGCCGCCCGTGCATCCAGTCCCAACTTCAACATCACCAGTCCAACCCGCAAATTGTGTCCCGCCGCCCGCAAAGCGTGTTCTGCAGCCTGCACCGGTTTGCCGCTCGCTTCCGCCAGAATCAACACCGCCCGCCGGGAAATCTTTTTGTTTGTTAGCACTACATCGATCATCAAGTTTTCATAGACATGTCCCAACCGCGCCATCACGGCTGTAGAAAGCATGTTCAACACCATCTTCTGCGCGGTTCCCGCCTTGAGCCGCGTCGAGCCCGTCAAGACTTCCGGCCCGGTATTCGGCGCAATCACGATATTCGCCAACCGCGAAATCGCCATCCGACCATTCGAGGTGATCGCCACGCGCTTGGCCCCCACGCGCTTGGCATAGCGCAGCGCCCCAAGCGCATAGGGGGTCGTCCCGCTCGCCGCAATCCCCACCACGATATCGTTTTCTGTGAGTTCCTCGGCCCGCAAATCGCGCTCGCCATTCAGCTCGGAATCTTCGGCGCCTTCTACCGCTCCTGTTACGGCCGGCCGTCCGCCGGCAATCAACCACGTCACTTCTTTGGTTGAGATCCCGAAGGTAGGCTGGCATTCTGTCGCGTCCAAAACCGCCATCCGCCCGCTCGACCCCGCCCCGACATAAATCAACCGTCCCCCGCCGCGAATCACTCCGACCACGGCATCGACCGCCCGCGCTATCGCCGGCAACTCGCGCCGGACCGCGACCGCCACCTTGCCGTCCTCGCGATTCATCAACCGCACAATTTCCCGCGCGGACATCCGATCCAAATTCTTCGAAGCCGGATTCCGCAGCTCGGTGCGCCGGACTTCCTTGTCACTGACTCGGTCTGTATCTTTTTTTGCCATGCTCAAATTATATCCACGCTCCCGTCATCCGGCGAACTGCGGTTGCCGCCCTGTGCCGCATTGGCACGCCGGTGGGGCGAGCGGGCGCCGGAGCCGAGCAGGTCCGGGCGGGATGGTGCGGCGCAATCTCGGGCCGCGACCCGCTTTCGTTCCGATTCCTGCATAGCAACACCAGCGAACTAAAGCTCCTCCACCGCCGGCATCCGTGCTAAAAAATAAAGAGCCTTTGAAAACGCCCAGAAAGGGTTTTTGGAAACAAGCTTGATCGACGCTCTAAAAAATCTCTTCGAGCAACACTTCGGCACCCGCGCGGAAACAGTGGTGCCCCTGCAAGGTGAGCTGGGCGGCTCCGGCCGCAAAATCATCCGCCTCTCCGCCGGAAAACAAACGGCCATCGGCATCCTTTACAATGTCCGCGAAGAAAACAGCGCCTTCCTGTGCTTCTCGCGGCATTTTCGCGCTCATGGACTCCCGGTCCCGGCGATTTACGCCGAGGACCTCGACCGGGGCGCTTACCTTGAAGAAGATCTCGGCGATACCACGCTGTTCGAATTCCTGTCCAAAAATCGCGAGGGGGAAACCGTCGCCCCCGCCGTCGTCGCCAGCTACAAGAAAGTTCTGGAAATTCTCCCGCGCTTCCAAATCGAAGCGGGCAAAGACATCGACTACAGCGTCTGCTATCCGGTCGGCAGCTTCGACCGGCAATCGATCGCCTGGGACCTGAACTATTTCAAATATTATTTCCTGCGCCTGGCGGGCATCCCATTTCACGAACAGTCCCTTGAAAACGATTTCGGCCGCCTCACCGATTTTCTGCTCAGCGCCGACCGCGACTATTTTCTCTACCGCGATTTCCAATCCCGCAACATCATGCTCAAAAACGGCGAGCCCTATTTCGTCGACTACCAGGGCGGCCGCAAGGGCGCGCTCCAGTATGATGTCGCCTCGCTGCTGTACGACGCCAAAGCCGATCTCCCTCCCGCTCTGCGCCAGGAACTTCTCGATTTCTATCTCGACCGGCTGGCCAAATACATAAAATTCGATCGCCCACAGTTTCTCAGCTACTACTACGCCTATGTTTACGTCCGCATCATGCAAGCCCTTGGGGCCTACGGTTTCCGCGGTTTCTACGAACGCAAGGTTCATTTCCTGCAAAGCGTTCCCTACGCCCTGAAAAATCTTCGCTGGCTCTTGCACAACGCCCAGCTCCCGGTCGAACTCCCCACACTCCTCGGCGCCTTCAAGAGCATGCTGGGCTCGGAAAAACTGCAAAGCCTGGCCACGGACGCCGATAACTTAGTTGTCCGCATCTTCAGCTTTTCTTTTCATCACGCGCTTCCGAAAGACGATAGCGGCAATGGCGGCGGATTCGTTTTCGACGGCCGCAGTCTCCCAAACCCGGGTAGAGAGGAACGCTTCAAGAAATTAACCGGTAAAGACGCCCCCGTCATCGAATATCTGAATCAGGAAGACAGCGTGCACCAGTTTTTCTCGAGCGCCCTATCGCTTGTCGACGCCAGCATTCGCGTGTACCAGGAACGCGGCTTCAAAAACTTAATGGTCTCGTTCGGGTGCACGGGCGGCCAGCACCGCTCGGTGTACTTGGCCGAGCAACTGGCCCGGCGCCTGCGGCACCGCAACGGGGTAGAGGTCATCGTCCGCCACCTGGAACTGGAAAAAATGGATCTCTTGGTTACAGCAGAAACATCTTCAGCCAAAACGTAAATGCAATGATAAAGAACCGCCGTCCGGCAAGCCGTACGCATTCCCCAGCGTCCCGTCGCTTGAGACCTTCATGAGAGCCATGATCTTAGCCGCCGGGCTGGGCACCCGCCTTCGCCCCCTGACCGACACCATCCCCAAAGCCCTCGTTGAACTCGAAGGCCGAACGCTGCTCGAGATCACCCTCGACCGCCTGAAATCGTTCAACATCACCGAAGTCATCATTAACACCCACCACTACGCTGAGAAAATCCAGTCCTATCTGCACGCAAAAAACAATTTCGGACTGTCCATCACCATCTCCGAGGAAGAGGTACTCCTGGACACCGGCGGCGGCCTGCGCAAAGCCAGCTGGTTTTTCCTCGAAGATGAGTCCCGGTTGGACGAACCTTTCGTTCTCCACAACGTGGACATCCTTACCGATATCGATCTGCGTGCGATGTGCGAGTTACACCAGCAGCAAAACGCCGCCGCGACTCTGGCCGTGCAGTCCCGCGACACATCCCGCCCCTTGCTCTTTGCCCCGAGCCTCCAGCTAGCGGGCCGCCGCAACGGCCGCAACGCTCCTGTCGAACTTGTCCTGCCAACCCCGGTGCCCGGGGCCCCGGCTTCGGTTCGCCCGGCGGCAGGAAAGGCAGCGGAGGTCCCCGCACTCGACTCCCTGGCTTTCTCCGGCATCCACCTGATCTCCCCGCGCCTCTTGCCCCAGATCAGCGAAACCGGCATCTTCTCGATCATCCCCACCTACCTCCGTCTCGCCGCTACCCAAAAAATCCTGGCCTTCCGGGCCGACCACTACTACTGGCGCGACCTCGGACGTCCGGCCGACCTGGTGCAAGCCGCCGGCGACCTGCAACACCACCTGGTTCGTTAGGCTGCCTGCAAACGGAATCGGAAAAAACAAAACGCCCGGCAGAAGCCGGGCGTTTTGTTTCGCACTGAGTGCGCTGCTGTTCAGATCGCGGCTTTTTATTCGTGGTTGCCGGAATCGCCAGAGTTCTGCTCGGTGTCATTGTGGTCATCCGCCAGCGGCGCGTCGGACTCCGTGGCTGACGCTGCTGCCGATGTCGCCCCGGAGGCTTTTTGTTGCTTCTCGCGGGCTTCCTTGATCAAGGCTTTGCGCGAGAGGCGAACTTTGTTGCCTTCAATCGAGAGGACCTTGACGAGTACCTGGTCGCCGAGTTTCAGTTCATCGCGAACGTCGCGGATGCGGTGTTCGGAGATTTCGCTGATATGCAGCAGCCCGTCGGTGCCGGGGAAAAGTTCGACGAATGCGCCGAACTCCGCGAGACGAACGACTTTGCCGAGATAGGTCTTCCCGATTTCGGCGCTGGCCGTGACATCGCGCACCATGGCCAGAGCAGCGTCGCCGCCCGGGCCGCTGGTTGAGAAGATGTGCACGGTGCCGTCTTCGAGTACGTCGATCTTGACGCCGGTGGCTTCGATGATCGACTTGATCTTCTTGCCGCCTGGCCCGATGAGGTCGCGGATTTTGTCCTGGGGGATCTTCAGCTTGAAGAGGCGCGGAGCAAACGTCGAGATGTCCTTGCGGCCTTCGCCAAGCGTTTGTTCCATGATGCCCAGAATGTGGAAACGCGCAGCTTTGGCCTGCGCGAGAGCTTCCCGCATCATTTGAATGCTGATGCCGAGGACTTTGATGTCCATCTGCA
>DATHFT010000144.1:0-11088 GCA_035317965.1 Saccharimonadales bacterium (SeqCode)
GCCGTGAAGATTGTTGACGACGCGATTGGAGATGGTCCAGGTATCAGAAATAATGGCTTTGCGGCCGTCTGCCTGGCTGGTACCCAGGAACTGCGGAGCGGGAAGGCTCAGATTGAAATCGGGAGCGCGGAAGCGGTCGTAGAGGTAGCGCGTGCTGACCTGATGTTTTCCGGTCGTGAGGTCGCCATTGATAATGAAGTCATGCTGATTGGAAAAGCTGGGAGCGACGGTAGTGAGATTGCCGACTGGAATAGCGGTCGTGGTGCCACCGGTAATGACATCGACAGTGCCAGCGTCATTGGTCGGAGCGACCGGGAATTGCGCGAGGATTTGGCGCACGGCGTCATTGGCTGCGAGGACATTCAGGGTTGCCAAGCCTTCCGCTGTGGGAAGACTGACCTGCGGACTGGAAGCGGCGGTGCCGTTGTTTTGAAATTCGTAAGCGCCGTAGATGAAGAGGCGATCCTTTTTCAGGGGTCCGCCAGCGCTGGCGCCCAGGCGGTTGTAGTCAAAGCGATCTTTCAGTCCGCGATCCTTCTGCTGGTTGTCGAAGGCGTCGTAATTGCGATTGCGATTGTATTCCCATCCGGCGCCATGCCAGTTGTTGGTGCCTGATTTGGTGACGATATTGAAGAGACCGCCGGCCGAGTGACCGTTATCGGCGCTGAACTGGTTGGTGAGCAGAGTGAATTCAGCGATCGATTCCTGAATGACGGGTTGCGTGGGGCCGTTGGTGTCCAGCTTGTTGTCTTCAACGCCGTCGATATTGAAGCCATTGAAGCGAGGGCGCAGGCCGCCGATCGAACCTCCCGAGCCAAGAACTCCGCCCTGCTGCGTGGTGGTGCCAGGCGCGAGAACCGCGAATTCTTTGACGTCGCCGCCGAGGGTGTTGACGGGAAGGTCCTGAACGACTCTCCCGCTGAAAGTGGCTTCCAGGGTGGAAGATTCCGTTTTAACCAGGTCCGCGCCGGCCTCAACTTCGACGGTTGAGGAGACGGCGCCAAGTTCGAGTGCGATCTTGGCTTCAGCGATTTGATTGGATTCCACCGTGACATCGCGCTGAATGGCTTTCTTGAAGCCATCTTTTTCGACTGTGACCTGATAGGTTCCGACCAGCAGGTTGGGAAATACGTAGGTGCCGGCGCTGGAAGCTGTGGTGGACACGGCGACGTTGGTATCTTGATTTGTGACCGTTACCCTGGCGTCGGTGATAGCCGAACCGCTCTGGTCGCCGACTTCGACCCGCAGGCTGCCGTCCAGGCGTTGGCCTCGTGCGGCAGTTGCCAAAACAAGACAGAACAACAAGCGAATCACTACCATCGCTTTTCTATGCATGTCGCTGATCTCCTTCGAGAATGTCAGTTGTGCGCCGCTGTGGTGAGCGGACCTGTAACGAAGATGTAGCGAGGCGGTCTCCGCACAAGAGTTGACGAAGTAGTGGCAAACGAATAGCCATGCGGCCAATTTGGTTCCTCACTTGTTTATCACTGGTACATAAAACGGTAAGCCGCTAGAAGGAGAGTGGTTGAGGGCCCGGTTTAGAAATGGCAACAACCGGATTTACAAATAGATTAGCGGGGCCCGGAGCAAGGGAAATCTAAATGCTCCAGTTTCTAAAAGAATCCTCCCGAGTTAGGGATTTGGGGACAGGAACCAGGTTTTCTTGGCCGGAAACTAGCGTGTTCCGAGAATAATGGCTTGATCAACAGCTTTGTGGGCATCCTGATGGTCGATATGAACGTTGCGGAACCCCGCGTGTTCCACAATGCGATGCACGTCCTGCGGGGCATAAAGCTGGAAATTGTACTTGGTGAATTCACGTTTTTGCATCTTTTCGCGGGAACGGATGGAGATGGCCAGCAGCGCTCCTTCTTTGAGAACCCGACGAATTTCGGCCAGGGCTTTGGCGGGGTCGGGCCAGAAGTAAATGGTGTTAATGGTGAAGGCGCGATCGAAGACCGACGCGGCGAAAGGCATGCGCGAAACGTCGCCTATTTGCACGCGAAGGCGGCCTTGTTTGATCTCGCGGCTGAAATTGGATTGTGCTTTATGCACCATTTCAGGAGAGATATCGATAGCGGTGACGGCCGAGGCGCGATACCCGTGCGTCAGCTGCTGCAGGGAGTAGCCGCCGCCAAATCCGATTTCAAGGACGTGGTGCTGGGGCGCGACCCTTAGCAGGGCCAGCGTAGAATCGATGATTTTCTTGTTGTGGCGATTTAAGAGATTGGCGGTGATATGGGAGCCAAACCAACCGTGCGGGGCGCGGAGTTGCGAGGCGAAGAATTGCTTCAGGGGCATGGAACAATTTACGACGCAGGACTTCTGGATACAATGCCTGATTTGTCGCGCAGCCGATTTCCGGCGACTCTCACCGGGCACTAGCGCCTTATGAAAATGGCGAGCGAGTCCTGGATGGCATGCGAGGCCATGCCTGGCCGAGTGCTCTTACACCACTGCGCCAGGAGCCCGAGCAGGACACCCAGCAGGGCAATCTGAATCGTCATGCGCAAGCCTTGATAGGCGTGGACGGCGCCGAAGCAGGCGGCGGAGAGAACAATTCCAGCGGAGATGTTTTGTGTTAGCGCTGTGAATTGCCGCTGCAGATAGCCTCGATAAATCGCTTCTTCGCAGATTCCTGCGGTGATTGAAACGGCGAGCCAGAGAACTTTTTCAAATGGTCCGCGCGGAAGGAGCAGGTGAAGTACCTGGTCCGGCGTGCCGCCGCCGAAGTGCGGGCCGATGGTCGAGGCCAGCAGCGTGGTGATAACGAAAAAGGCTGCCCCGATGCCGATATCTTTGAGGACTTGCAGGGCAGATGGCCAGCGCGGGCCCAGTACGGCATGAAGCGGGGAACCATGAAGGCGGACACCGACCAGGACGAAGGCCAGGAGCAGCCATTCAAAGACCAGGGTGCGCTCGTAGAGAGCGACGCGGTTGATACTGTCGGCGGATTGCATTTCAACGGAGCGGAACCTGCCGGAAAGACTGTACACGGCGATGGCGGCGAGCGTCAGCGCGGTGTGGAGAGGGGCTGCGATTCGGGAGAACAGGAATGGCGCGGGCTTTGCGGATGCGTAGGTGTCCACGAATCGTTTCCTCACGAGCTGAACAGGGACGCTTGGTGAAGCGGCGATGATTCGATCGTCATTTGTGGAGCAGGAGTGCCTATAGGTTCAGACGCGCCAGCCGGGCATCCGGTAGCGCGCCGCAGCTGAAACTGTCGCCAGAGAATAGCCGAACTTACTTGGCTTTGGATTTCTTTCTTGGATGCGCGTGGGACTTGGCCTGTTTTGCCGGTTTTTTCTTGCGCGGTTGGCGTTCCCGAATTTTGTTGGTGGTGGCGTAGCCGGCGCGTTCAAAGGCCCGCCACATATACCAGCTGGCGACGGTGCGGTAGGGGCGCCACTGCTCACCAAATTTGAGGAGTTCTTTGGGCTTCGGCTTGTGCTTCTTGTTGTAGGTGACGGACCAGCCTTTTTGTACGCCGAGGTCGTGTATGGGGAGCACATCGGGGCGGCCGAGACGGAAAATCAGGAACATTTCAACGGTCCAGGCGCCGATCCCGCGAACAGAGATGAGCCGTTTGACCAGTTCTTCGTCGGGTAGCTTTTCGGCTTCGGCTATGGTGGGGACGATGCCGTCGATGGTTTTTTGGGCCAGGTCTTTCATGGCCAGGACTTTCGCGCCGGACAGGCCTGCTTCGCGGAGGGCCTGGGTTCGCAGTTTGAGCATTTCTTGCGGAGCGGGAATGCCGCCGGTGGCGCTGAGTGCTTTGACACGGGCGAAGATGGTGGCGGCGGCTTTGCCGGAGATGGATTGATAAGCGATTGCTTCAATGAGCGCGTCGTAGGGAGACTCGGCCAGCGCTTCGTCGAGTTGGAACGGTGTGCACTGTTCAATGACCCGGGCGAGGTTGGGGTGAGTGGCGGCGAGATGCCTGGTGGCCGCATCGAGGTCGAACGAAAACGCAAATTTTGCAGAGGTCATGGCGAAAATAAAGATAGCGCAGGTTGTCGGGTGAGAAAAGCAGGAAGGGAACGCCGGGAAAAGCTGAAAGCGGAAATGGCGCGGTGCGGGCCGCCACCGACGTCGGCCTCTGCGGCGGCAAGTTCAAATGCAGGAGCGGCCTGATGTGCTAAAATCTGGGGTTTATGCAGACAGGAATTATTGGACTACCACAGGTTGGGAAGACCACGCTGTTCCGGATTTTGACGAAGGCCAATCTGGAGGGTAAGGCGGGGTCGCAGACAACGCACGTGGGCGTGGCGAAAGTGCCGGAGCCGCGACTGGTGGAGTTGGCCAAGCTTTATAATCCGAAAAAAATCACGTATGCCACGGTGCAGTACGTGGATGTGGGCGGGATGCAGAAGGATCGCAACCGCGATGCGTTAGCCCCGCTACGCGAAGTGGATACGATTGCCCATGTTTTGCGCGTGTTTGATGATCCGTCGGTGCCGCACGCTGCGGGGACGATCGATCCTTTGCGGGATGCGACGAACCTGGAATTGGAATTGATTCTGGCCGACCACGATCAGATCACCCGGCGGCTCGAGCGGCTGGACAAGGATTTGAAGAAAAAGGCCGATCCCGTTCTGCAGCTTGAGAAAACCGTGCTCGAAAAGTGCAAGGCGCATCTGGAAGCAGAAAAGCCGTTGCGGGAACTTGAATTGACTGCGGACGAGCGGCGGCCGATCGGCGGATTCTTGTTTTTGTCCGCGCGCCCGGTATTGTTTGTCTTGAATCTGGGGGATGAGGAAGCGGACAAGCTCGATACGGCGGTAGAGCGGCACAAGCTGACTTCCTTGCAGGGCAGGCCGAACGCTGCCGTGGTGGCGATTTGCGGTCGGCTCGAAGCCGAACTGGCGGAGATGGCTGACCAAGAGGCGGCCGAACTTCTGGCTTCCTACGGACTCAAAGAGCCGGGGCTGAATCGGTTGATCCGGGCTACATATGAGTTGATGGGCTTGACTTCATTTTTTACGGCGGGCGAGCCGGAGGTTCGGGCCTGGACGATTCGCAAGGGGTCGAATGCGGTGAAAGCGGCTGGAGCGATTCACAGCGACATTGAGAAGGGGTTTATTCGCGCGGAAGTGGTGCGGTGGAATGATTTGCTGGCAGCGGGGAGTCTGGCGGTGGCGCGGGAAAAGGCGCAGGTGCGACTCGAAGGGAAAGAGTACATTGTGCAGGAAGGCGATGTGATTTTGTTCCGGCATTCGGGATAGAAAAAACGCGGCCATGGTGTCGTGAGACGAAGGAAAGACCACGGCCCGCGCGACCAGCCGTTAGCCCCGGGACCGGCGGAGTTTTCCGGCGGGATTTGAGCGGGTTCCCGGGTCGGAACAACTTTTTGGCACAGACTTTGTCTGTGCTTCTTTTTTATCGGTTGGGAACGTTCACATGAGGTTCCGGTCGTGAAAATCTTATGACCCATGAGTTGGCGGTGCGGGTGGCGCTGGCGGCCGGGCTGGGGCTGGTGGCCGCGGCGGGGAATTTGCTCGGCGGGTATTTTGTAGTGCGCAAGGATTGGCCGCGCAAATTTTTACAGTATTTTGTGGCGCTCGGCGCCGGCTACATGCTGGCGGTGGCGTTTCTCGAGGTGATTCCGGAATCGATCCGGTTGTCAGGCCCGGATGCGCTGCTCTACGTGTTGATTGGATATTTTCTGGTGCATTTGTTTGAACACACGATTGCGCCTCATTTTCATTTTGGAGATCAATCGGATTGCGGGCACGAAAGTCACGGCCATGGACACACCACGGTCCTGATTGGCCTGGGAATTCACACTTTTTTTGACGGGGTGGCCATTGCGGCAGGGTTTTTGGTCTCAACCTGGCTGGGCGTAGCGATTTTTGTAGCCATCTTTTTGCATAAATTGCCGGAGGGATTTACCGTGGCCTCGGTGGTTTTGGCCAGCGGCCAGGGGCGCCAGAAGGCCATTCTGTCGGCCGGGCTTTTGGGGGCCGCCACGATACTGGGCGTGGTGCTGACCAGTTCGCTGCAAGGCCAGCTGAAATACGCTTTGCCGCTTTCCGGGGGAGTGACGCTGTACGTGGCCGCTACCGACCTTTTGCCTGAAGTCAATAAAGAGCCGAATTGGCGAATGGCCCTGCTGGTTTTTGTCGGTCTGGCTAGCATGTTGATTTTGCAGCACTTGTTTCACGTGTAGCGCCAGGAGCACGGTCGAGGCGCGAAGGGGTCCCGGGGGCCGGTGTGTCCGGCGTCAGACGGGTTTCGCCGGCCGGCTTCCAAGGCGGCCGGGCCGCGGTTTACTTGCAACTTTCTGATAGCACACGTGTTTGGTACAGTGTGGCTACCATGGCCAGAACGGACGTCCAACTGATGCTGGACGTGAAGGCAGGCGACGAACAGTCGTTTGCTCTTCTCCTGCATCGCTATCGGAGTCCGCTGGTCAATTTCCTTTACCGAATGGTACGCAACCGGGAGCAGGCCGAAGACCTGGCCCAGGAAGTTTTTCTGCGGGTGTATCGCGCGCGCGAAGAGTATGTGCCGAGCGCAAAATTCACGACCTGGCTTTTTCGCATTGCCACCAACTTGGCGCTGAATTCGGTTCGCGATCATCGCCACGAGCGCATGGAGATTTCCATCGATGCACCGATCACCACGGATGCAGAAGATGGAGACGAGCGGACCCTGGACATTCCGGAAAAACATCCGAACATTGAACAGCACCTGGTGGACGAAGCGCGCAGGAAAATGATCCTGCATTCGATAAATAAGTTGCCGGAGAAGCAACGCGCAGCGGTTTTATTGCATAAGTATCAGGAGCTGGACTACGGCGAAATCGCCAAGATTTTGGACTGCTCGGAGAGCGCGCTGAAGTCCTTGTTGTTTCGGGCGTACGAAACGCTGCGAGTGGAACTAGCCCCGCTCGTGGCGCAGCATGCGAAGTGACCCTGGTAAGTGAAGGAAGGTTGTTATGAGCTGTGGACGAATGGAAAACAAGATTCTGGGATACATCGACGGGCGCTTGAAGGCCAGCGAACATGCCGAGATGGAGAAGCATCTGGCGATGTGCGCGGCGTGCAGTGTGCGCGTAAATGAATTTCGTGCGGTGGGCGATTTACTGGGCGAATTGCCGGCAATTGAGCCTTCAGCGGCGTTTGACGTGCGCGTGCGCGCGCTGGTGGCCGCCGAACCGGTGAAGCAAAGCTGGTGGGCGTGGCTGAAGCCTTCGGCGCGGCCGGTATTTGCCGCTGCTATGTTGATCGTAGCGGTCATCTGGCTGGGCGGGCGCGCGCAGCCGGATGCCAATCAGGTGGCCCAGCAGAACGACGCGCAAATCGAGCAGGATCTTCCGGTGTTGGAAAATTATGATGTGTTGACGAATTTCGAGCCGCTGTCGGATTTGTCGCAAGGCGCGCAGACGGATGATTCGAACCAGCAGGATGCCGACACCGATTCGCAAAATATGTAAGGTGGGATGAGAAGCGTTCTCCAATTCGCCAAGTGTGCCGTCGTGCTGGTAGCCTGCGCGACGTTGGCGCTGCCTGCGCTGGCGCAGCGCCCGCGCGGAAATTATTCGCACAAGCCGGCGCAAAGTGGCGGATTTCACCGGCAAGAGGTGGGGGAACAGCGGCGCCCTCCCCGCCAGGAGCCGAGACGAAATGCGCCGAAGCCGCCGCAGGGTTCGGAGAGGAATTCGTCTCCGCCGCGACAGCAGCAAGGGGGGGCGAAGCCGAACGTAAATCCCAATCGGCCGCCCGCGAATGGCAACCCGAATCGCCCTCCGAACGCGAACCGTCCGCAGGGAAATCAAAAAAGCTTCCGGGATATGAGTCCGGACGAAAAGAAGAACATTTTACGGGAACGGCAGCAGTTTAGAAGTTTGCCGCCGCAGAGACAGCAGGACCTGCGGGATAAATACCAAACCTGGCGAAAGCTGTCGCCGGAACAGCAGAATCACATCAAGAACGATGTGCTGCCGAGGTGGAAGCAGTTGCCTCCGCAAAGGCAGCGGGCGATTCAGCAGAGGCTCGGTGTGCTCAAGAGCATGCCAGAGTCGGCGCGAAACCGTTATTTGGACAATCCGGAGTTTACCCGCGGGATGAACGATGAAGACCGCGCCACATTGAGAGATTTAAGCCATCTGCATGTCGGTGGGTCGCCGGATCCGCCCTCGGAGTAGCAGGGACGCTGGCGGTCGACGGTTGCGAGCCCCAGTGCTGGAAAACAGAAGATGCCAGGCGCCGGTTTTGTTCGGCGCCTTTTTATTTCCCGCAGAAGAAATCACGCAAAGAGAATGAACCAAATTGGTGTGAAGCCCCGCGGTGCCCCGGATTGCCGGCCGCTCGAGGGGCGCTATACTTATGGCTCGATTCGAAAAGGAGATTTTTAGAGTGTCGCGGTTCCGCGCCCTGCAACATCGCAATTTTCAACTTTTCTTTTTTGGGCAACTGATTTCCTTGATTGGCACGTGGATGCAGTCCACGGCGCAGCTTTGGCTGGTCTACAAACTGACCGGTTCGGCGGCTTTGCTCGGCTTGTTTGGATTTGCCAACCAGATTGCGATTCTTTTGCTGGCGTCGGTGGGCGGGTACATCGGCGACAGGTACAACCGGCACCTTGGTGTGATCTGGACACAGTCGGTTTCCATGGTGCTGGCATTCTTGCTGGCCGCTCTCACCCTGGCCGGGGTTATCCGCGTCTGGGAGCTGATTTTCATCGCATTTCTAACCGGAGTCGTGAACGCGTTCGATATCCCGATCCGGCAAGCCTTTCTCGTTCAAATGGTGGGGAAGGCCGACTTGCCGAATGCCATTGCCCTGAACTCATCCATTTTTAATGCGGCTCGCGTCGTAGGACCGGCCGTCGGCGGACTGGCAATCGCGTTTTTTGAGGCTCGCCATGTGCGAAGCAGCGAAGGCTGGTGTTTTCTTCTGAATGGTGTGAGCTTTGTGGCGGTGCTCGTGGCGCTGCTGGCGATGCGGCTTGCCAAACACGAACAAAAGGCGCCGCAAGGTTCTCCGTTTCGCAATTTTGTGGACGGATATCGATTTGCGATGAGCGACTTCCCGATTCGTTCGGCCCTTTTGATCTCGAGCTTGCTGAGCCTGCTGGGATTTCAGTACTCGGTGTTCATGCCGATTTTTGCGAAAGATATCCTGCACAGCGGCGCGCGGGGATTCGGTTTGCTGATGAGCGCGGGAGGGGTCGGCGCAACGCTGGGAGCGCTGCAGTTTGCCGCGCGGACAAGTTACAAGGGGTTGGCGAAATGGATTGCCGCGATGGCGTCCATCTGTTCGGTGGGAGTGATTGTCTTTTCGCAGTCGAAAGTATTCTGGCTGTCGGCGGCAGTTTTGTTTGCGGTGGGATTTGCGGCGACCTCGCAGTTGGCTGCGACAAATACCACGGTGCAGAATCGTGTGCCGGACGCCCTGAGAAGCAGGGTAATGGCGGTGTACGCGACGATGTTCATGGGGGTTCAGCCGCTCGGAGCGCTGCTGGCCGGAGGCCTGGCGAAGCATTTGGGCGCGCCGCTCACGCTGGCGCTGTTTGGAAGCGTTTGCCTTGCGGGGAGCCTCGTGTATGTCGCGCGCGCGGTTTTCCGAGTGCAGAATACCGGCGGGGCCGAAGCCCAGGTTCCGACAGGAACCTAAAGCTCTTGTGCGACGAAACTTTTCCTTCAATTCCTTGAAGCGGCGAGAACAATGACGCGATCTGCTTGGCCCTTGGCGCTGGGCGGAAGTTTTAGAACCACTCCGCTTGAATCCTGGGTAAATCCAACTGCGGTGTTTGTGGTGAGTTCGCGGGCGCTGCTGATTTTTCTCCCGATGGGAGAAAGCGCCAGCAGTGGTGCATTCCAATGCAGGACATGGACGTAGATGGCCTCGCCTTTCTGGGTGGTGACGCCCCAGTCCGCCGGGGCCAGCGGGCCGCCGCGCGTGCCATAGATGGAAACGCCATAGCGGGACAGCCATTCGCCGACGGCGTGGAGGCGCGCGATAAACTCTTGCTGAATTTCCCCATTGGGCAGCGGGCCGATATTGAGCAGAAGATTGGCATTGTTGCCGGCCGCGCGGACCAGCATTTCCTCGACTTCTTCCGGGCTTTTGTAGGCGTGATCGCCGATGTTGAATCCCCAGGAACCGTTGAGGGTGTTGGAACTTTCCAGCGGCAGTTTCTCGCTCACATATTTGGTGTTGAAGCCTGCGGAATTTTCGCCGGGAATGTCGCGTTCAAATGTCTGCACGTCTTCGCCGGGTTTGGGCGCCTGATGATGATTGGGAATGATCAGTGCGGCCGGTTGCAACTGATGGATGAGCGCATACGTTTTATCGAGATGCCAGTCAGCGTCGGGCTTGTCCCACATGCCGTCGAACCAGATGCCTCCGATGGGGCCGTAGTTGGTGAGCAGTTCGCGCAATTGGCCGTCCATGAACTCATCCAGATAGGAGTTCCAGTTTCCCCGGTCGGGTCGGCCGTTGTCCCAGGCGGTTTTTCCACGCGGGAAATAGTCCGGGTGATGCCAGTCCAGCTGCGAGTAATAGAAAAAAAGTTTGAGGCCTTGACGATGGGCTTCCTCAGCGAGTTGCTTTAGAGGGTCTCTCGCGTAGGTCGTGCGCTTGACGATGTTCCAATCGGAAATCTTGGAATCGAACATAGCGAAGCCATCGTGATGGCGCGAAGTGATGGTGATGTATTTCATCCCGGCGGCTTTGGCGAGGGCCACCCAGGCTTGGGCGTCAAATTTTTCAGGATCGAAAAATTTCGGAAGATTTTCATATTCGGCAAGGGTGAGTTTGCGGTTGTGGAGGACCCATTCGCCGTCGCCGAGGACGCTGTAGACGCCCCAATGGATGAACATACCGAATTTGGCGTCCTGAAACTCTTCGCGGGCTTGGAGATTTTCCGAGGCTGGCTGGTAGTTTGATTGCGCGGAGGTTGTGCAGGCGGCGAGGATTGCCAGAAGCACAGGGAAAAGGAATCTGCCTAAGAAGCTTCCTAGGTCGCTCATGGGGGCCTCCCGTCAAGTGCGCGCCGCGATTCTATAACAAAAAAGTTCAGGAAGGGTTCGGGCGGTACAACCACGGCGGGGTGAGGAGCTGCGCGGCCGCAGGCATGATC
>DATHFT010000145.1:0-31323 GCA_035317965.1 Saccharimonadales bacterium (SeqCode)
TTTGCCCCGTTCAAACGTATGGATTTGCTGCGGAAAATGATTGGGTGGCGAGCGAGTTCTCGGTGACCGAAGAGCGAATGCGCTTCTTGGTTTCGCTGCGGGGCCAGAAGTTTGGTGAATTCGAGATGGAGGCAACGGGGCGACACAACGTCTTGAACGCCATGGCGGGGATAGCGGTGGCGCACGGGCGAGGAATTGCCGCGCCGGAAATGATCAGAGCGCTGGCGACATTTCGGAGCGTCAAGCGTCGAATGGATGTGAAGGGTGAAGTGGGCGGAGTACTGGTGGTGGACGATTTTGCGCACCATCCGACGGCCGTGACGGCTACCATTCAAGCGGCGCGGGCGCGCTGGCCGGAGCGGAGAATCTGGGCGGTTCTCGAGCCGCGGTCGAACTCCATGCGGAGGAAAATATTTCAGGAAGCGCTGCCCAAAGCCCTGGCACTGGCCGATCTCGTGGTGCTGGGCGGGGTTTTTCGGGCACAGCAATTGGGAGATGAAAACAGGATGGACCCGGAATCTGTTGCCGCGAGCGTAAGATCGCTTGGGAAGGATGCCAAAGTCTTGGAGGGAGCGGCGGCGATTGCGGAAGAAATTGCTGCAAACAGCAAGCCGAGGGATTTGATTTTAATCATGTCGAACGGAAGTTTTGATGGATTGTGCGAGAAATTGATGAAGAAGCTCGGATCGGCTGCGCCAGCAATCGCCGAGGCTCCGGTCAAGTGAGCCGGCGCGTACGGTTCGTAGTTGGCATTTCCGCACTTTTTTATTTTTCCCTTCCTGCCCGCGCAACGATCCGGTATGAGGTGTCGCTTGCCCATCCTGAGCAACATGTATTTCGCATAAAGATGACCATTCCGGATGTCCACGGGTCGGTTGCCGTGCAAATACCGGCGTGGAACGCTTTGTATCAAGTGCGTGATTTCAGCTCGCATGTACGCGAAGTGCAGGCGTTTGCCGGGGCGCAGCGCGTGGGGGTAGTGAAGACGGATAAGCAGGCTTGGAAGATTGCAGCAGACGGGGCCGTGACGGTGAACTACACCACGTTTTGGGATGAGCCGGGGCCATTTGCGACGCAATTGAATGAGGAGCACGCTTTTATCAATGCGGCCATGATTTTGTTCTATGTGCCCGAGCGGCGGAACGAAGAAGTATCGACGGTATTTGTTGACGTACCGCCGGAATGGCAGGCGGACGGGCCGGGAATTCAGTCCAACGCCGAGTATGGACGAAATCACAATTTTGGCGGAACTTTTACAAATTATGACGCACTCGCCGATGCGCCAATTGAAGCGGGGAGATTTGAGAAGTTTCAGATTCCAGGGCTTACGCCGCAAGTATCGGTGATTGTTCACGGGAACGACTGGAGAAAAGGGACGCTCGAGCGGGACCTGAAAAAGATTTGCGAGTACGAACTGAAGCTGATGGGCGGCGCGCCATACAAAAGCTATACGTTTATCTATCATGTTGGTAAAGCGGCGAATGGCGCCGGCGGCGGGATGGAGCACGCGAACGCCACAGCGATTGCTATCCCTTCGGATCAGTTTTTGGATGGAGTGTCGGCGCATGAATTTTTTCATTTGTGGAACGTGAAGCGGATTCGGCCGGCGTCGCTCGAGCCCATCGATTATTCAAAGGAACAGTACACCCGAGCGCTGTGGTTTGCCGAGGGCGTGACAAGCACGTATGGATCGTTCACGCTGGTGCGAAGCGGGCTTTGGACGAAGCAGCAGTTTTATATGGATTTGAGCGAACAGATCAATGAACTGGAATCCCGTCCCGCCAACAAATGGCAGAGCGCAGAACAGTCGAGTTTGGATGCTTGGTTGGAGAAATACGGGCAGTATAGCCAGCCGGACTACAGCGTTTCCTACTACACAAAAGGGCAGGTGCTGGGGGATTTGCTGGATGTTCTGATTCGCGACCGAACGGATAATCAGAAGAGTCTGGACGATGTCATGCGTTTAATGAACGAGAAGTTTGCGAAGGGCGGGGAAACCTATCGGGATAGTTTGGATGTGCGGTTGACGACGGAGAGAGTGGCTGGCGGCTCATTTGAGGATTTCTTTGAACGCTATGTCGCGCGTCCTGAGCCATTGCCATATGAAAAAGTATTGGGGCTGGCTGGATTGGAATTGCGAATTGTCGAGGTGCGGCGCGCAGTTTTGGGTTTCGCCGGCGCGCGTGAAGCGAACGGAAGGTTTGTAGTGGAATCTGTCGAACCGGGGAGCGACGCGGAACGCGCGGGGCTGCGCGGAGGAGATCAGGTTGTAGGCTGGAATGGCGGGGATGTTCCCCGGAAGTTGGAGCGCTATAAGCGAAATGCCGAACCTGGGGCGACCCTTCGTCTGCGAGTGCAAAGAAACGGGAAAGATGTTTCGCTGGAATTTCAGTTGGGAGAAGCGAAAGAGACTACCCGCCTGGTGTCGGAATTGCCAGGTGCGAACGAGAAACAAAAACGTATCCGCGAGGGAATGTTGCGGGGCACTACGCATGAGGTCGCTGCCGACTGAAGGGCAGCGAGTTGCGCCCTCGGTTTGATCATTGGCGATAGATTCGAGAGAGTTTCTTCTACTGCATGTTAAGGACAGTTTTCATCGGCGTATTCTTGTCCCTTTACATTTTGATTGTTGGGCCACCGCTGCTCGTCTACACGCTGGTTACGAAAAACCCTGACGCAATTTATTGGGCTGGAATCCGCGGCGTGATGTTTTTCGTGAATTGCGTTGGAGTCCGGGTCCGCGTGAAGGGGAAAGAACGGATTCCTGCGGGAACCTGCCTGTTCGCGGCGAATCACACCAGTTCGGCAGACGCACCGGCAGTGGTGGGGGCGATCCCGCTGCGGATCGCCATCTTGTTGAAGGAGTCCTTGTTCAAATTCCCCATCGTCGGCGCGGCGTTTCGATCGGCACACTTTATTCCCGTCGTTCGCGATTCACGGGATGCGGCGGTTGAGAGCATTGATAAAGCGGTCGTGGAGTTGAAGAAGGGGCAGTCGTTTTTAATCTATCCGGAAGGGACCCGGAGTGATGACGGGCGGCTAAAGAGATTCAAGAAGGGCGCGGTGGTGATGGCCATCAAGGCCGGGGTTCCGATTGTGCCGGTAGCCTGCTCGAATGCGCATCGGGTGATGGAGAAACGCTCGCTCGAGATTCATCCGGGCGAGATATTGGTGGAGTTTCTGGAGCCGATTGACGCCGGAAAGTACACCCTCGAGCAGAGAGAAGAGTTGAATGATGTGGTTTGGCGGGCGATGGCGGAAGCGCTACCGGAGGATCAGCGGCCGGAGCAAAGTTGATATTTTCACGGTTTGTCGCGACTCGAACACGCATGGACTATTCATAGCGCAGGGCCACCATCGGGTCGACTTGTGCGGCGCGACGTGCAGGGAGATAGGCAGCTGTGCCTGCTACCAGCGTAAGGATGGCGACTGCAGCGAGTAGACTAATGGGATCACCGGGCTTCAGGCCGTAAAGCAGAGCCACAACGAAGCGCTGTCCGGCTAGTGCGGCAAGGGCGCCGACTGTAATTCCGGCAGCGAGCAGTCGAGTGCTTTCCTTCATTACCAGCCACAGAACATTGGAACGTTTTGCGCCCAGGGCCATGCGGACACCGATTTCATTGGTGCGGCGCGTGACCATGTAGGACATGAGTCCGTAGATACCAATGCAGGAAAGGAAGACGGCCAGAAGTCCAAAGAAGGTGGAGAGTTGTGCTACCAGACGCTGCATGGGAATGGAACGAGCAATCTGTTCGTCGAGCGTCTGGATGTCGGTGAGTGGCAGATGGGGATCGACATCGTGAATGGCCGCGCGAACTGCGGCGATGGTGGCCTGGCGGTCGCCCGAGTAACGGACCTCGAAATGATTCAGGTAGAACCAACCCATCTGTGCGGCGGGAACGTAGGTGAGGTATTGCTGTGGTTCGTCAAGAGAATGGACTTTGGTGTCTCCGACGATGCCGATGACTTCGAGATCGCCGGCATTTCCGGCGTCGTGTTTGCCGAAATGCATGCCGAGGGCGGAGCCCTGCGGGAATAGATTGCGCGCAGTGGATTCGCTGATGACGGCGACTTTCTGGGAGGTGCCTGTGTCGGTGGCATCGAAGGTGCGGCCTCGAATGAGTTTTATTCCCATCGTTGAAAAATAGCCGGGGCCGACGATGTTGTGATGAACGGAGACGTCCCGGTGGCCAGAAGGATACCCTTGCACCCAGATGCTGTTGTTCCAGCTGCCGCCATTGAAGGTGAACAGGGAAGAACTGGAGGAAACGACCCCGGGTATGGCCTGAACTTTTTCGTCGATCTGTTGATAGAGGCGCATTAGAGGAGCTTCGCCGGCTTTATACTGCTCGGAGGCTGCGTCCGTTTGCAGACGAATTACGTGGCTGGGATTGAAGCCGGTGTCGATGTTGGTGAGATTGATAAGAGTGCGGAGGAACAGGCCCGATGCTACCAGCAAGACCAGGGAGAGGGCCACTTGGGAGACGATCAAGGTCCTGGCCAGAAACCCCTTGCGTGACGAGCCGGATGAGCCGCGGCCGTCTTTTAGAGATTCCGTCAGGTCGAGACCGGTGGCCCGGAAGGCGGGAAGCATTCCGAACAGGATGGCGGTAGCGAATGTCACAAGTAGCGTGAAGAGCAGGAGGCGCGGATTGATCGCGACGTTCAGCGGTAAAAGTTCGGTGCCGGGCGAGATCATTTTTAGGAGAAAGCGGTTTGCGGCGGCTGCCAGCAGGACTCCGAGTAGGCCGCCGGTGAAAGCGAGTAGCAGGCTTTCGGTGAGGAGTTGGCGGATCAGACGTGAACGACGCGCGCCCAAGGCTTGGCGCATGGCCAGTTCGCGGGAGCGGGCCGTCGAGCGTGCGAGAAGGAGATTGGCGATGTTGGCACAGGCGATCAGGAGGACCAAGGCCACTACGGCCATGAGAATTTTCAGAGGTTCGGAAAACATATAGCGGATACGGGAGAGGCCGTTGGCCATCGGTTGCAGTTCGACGATTGCACGGTCGAGTTTGCCTTGATTTACTGCGTTAAGCGGAATTTCCGGAAAGGAGCGGATGATTTGTTGGAACAGCAGGTTGGTGTTCGCCGCAGCCTGAGAAATCGTTACGCCGGGTTTCAGGCGGCCGATAATGTGCAGCGATTCTGCGAAGTTGTCAGCGTAGCCGTCATTGCCAGGAGGAATCTCCTTTTGCATCGAGAGCGGAATAAACACGTCTGGAGCTTCGCCGACCGTGGTCCCGAAAAAATCCTGCGGTGCGACACCGACTACCGTAAAGACGCTGGAACCGACAGTTAATTTCTTGCCGAGGACACCGGGGTCACGGGCCAAACTGTTTTTCCACCAGGCGTAGGCGAGTACGGCGACGGGGCTGGAATCTTTAAAGCGATCATCATCGTCGCTGAGAAGACGGCCCATGAATGGTTCGATACCGAGAGTCGGGAAGTACGTGCCGGAGACAAGCTTGATGGACATGGGCTCCGGCGAGGGACGACCTTCGATGGTGGCTTGGAGTTTGTTGATCATGCTGGACGCCGAAGCGACGTCGGAAAAGACTTGGGTACGATCCTGTAGCTTGCGATAGAACGGATAGGAGTAGAGTTCGACGTTGGCGTAGGCGTCGCTGACCCCGTTATCGAGACCCTGGCCGAGCAGCACAAGTTCGTGAGGATTCCGTACCGGCAGGGAGCGGAGGAGGACGGCGTCGAGGAAGCTGAAGATTGAGGTGTTGGCCCCAATACCGAGAACCAGCGAAAGAATGGCGACGGTGGTTACGCCTGGGCTGCGCAGCATGGCGCGCAGGCCGTAGTGCAGGTCTTGCAGGAAATCCTCGAACCAAGTCCAGCCCCATTGCAAGTGACTGTCCTCCTGCAACCGGGTGGCGTTGCCAAATTTTCGGTGAGCGGCGTAACGCGCTTCGTCAGGCGAAAGGCCCGCGGCGACTTGCTGCTGTTCGCGCAAATCCATGTGGAGGCGGATTTCCTCCTGGAGGTCGGCGTCGAATTCGTCGCGCCGGAACAGCATTGCGATGCGTCTTTGGAGTTCGCGCAGTGCATTCATGGTGAAGACCTTTACGCGGTTTGGATTACGCGCGTGATGGCGCCAATGACCCGTTCGAATTGCGAGAGTTCAACCGTTAGTTGCTTGCGGCCTGCGGCGGTCAGGCGATAGTAGCGAGCGCGGCGGTTTCCGGCAGTAGTGCCCCATTCGGCGACAACCCAGCCTTTGATGAGCATGCGCTGGAGGGCGGGGTAAAGAGAACCTTCTTCGACCTGGAGGATATCGTCGGAGATACTTTGAATGGAGTTGGCGATTTCATAGCCGTGCATCTGGCCGGCGCGGGCGAGGGTCTTTAGAATCAAGAGATACAGTGTGCCTGGCGGAATTTCGTCGCGTTGCATTGGTTACCTCGCGAGTGTTTCAAGTCGTAGCATAGTTAGACTATGGCAAGGGTCGGATGGATTGCTTCGAATGTCAAGAAATTTCGCCCAGACCGTCCGTGCCGCAGCTGAAATGGAAGCGGACGGCCCCGGGAGCGGCGGATTTTTCGTGCCAACGGATGATTAAGCGTTGAATGATTTGGGTCGTAGGTTGATGATGGCGTTGCGCTTGATTTTGGTGCCGAGCGCTGGGCAGTTGCGAGGAGAGGATTTCAAATGCGTGTTGGAAAAAGCCATTTTGCAGCGAGATGGGGCCTTGCGGCGGCGTTGGCGGTGAGTCTGTTTGCGGCGCGGGATCTTTGTGCGCAGGAAAAGACTTTGACAGCCCAGCAGGTAATTGAGCGGATACAGAAGCACGTTGGTATCGAGTGGGAGAAAGATACCGTGGACACATTCAAGGCGGGCGATCCGCAGACCAAGGTTACAGGAATTGCGGTGACGATGATGGCCACCCTGGACGTTTTGCAGCGGGCTGCGGCGGCCGGGGACAATCTGATCATTACGCATGAACCGACGTTTTACAGTCATTTGGACACCGTCGATGAGTTGCCGCAGAAGGAAAAGGATCCAGTGCTGATGGCCAAGCGGGAGTTCATTCGCGAACACAAGCTGGTGATCTGGCGTTTTCATGATTATTGGCACAGGCGGAATCCGGACGGCATTGAAATCGGAACAGCGCGCGCATTGGGCTGGGAAAAGTATGTGGACGCCGCGAATCCCTACTTATTCACTATCCCGGAAACGACCCTGCAGGCGCTTACAGCGGAGCTGAACAAGAAATTGGATACGCATGTAATGCGGGTAATTGGAGACCCGAATCTTAAAATCAAGAAACTGGCCTTGGTTCCCGGGGCTTCAGGATTTGGCGCGGAGACAAAAGCGCTGGAAATTCCAGACGTGGACGTGCTGGTGACCGGGGAGCCGCGCGAATGGGAAACCGTCGAATATGTGGCGGATGCCGTGACAGAAGGGATGAAAAAATCGCTGGTCGTTTTGGGGCATATTCCGTCGGAGCAGTCCGGGATGGACGAGTGCACAAAATGGCTGAAGATGTTTGTGAATGAAGTGCCAGTGCAATTTGTTCCGGCGAAAGATCCGTTTTGGACACAGCGGGGGATTACGCCGAATTGACGTGCGATTGTGCGGAAAATGGCGCGATGACTCGAAGCCTCGCATGAGCGAGTGCTCGTTCTGGTTATTGCAGCTTCAATTTTTCTATTGCTGATTCCAGCTCGCGAACCCGCTTTTGCAGCTCCGGCAAACGGTTGAGCGCTGCCACCGTTTTGAGCCACTGGCGATTGTCTACGGCAGGATAGCCGGAGAAAAGTGATTTCGCCGGAACGTCATTTGGAATTCCGCTTTGAGCGGTGACGACAGCGCCGTCGCCAACCGTCAGATGACCCGCGGTACCCACCTGACCGGCGAGAATGCAGCTGTTGCCAATTTTAGTGGAGCCGGCGAGGCCCACCTGGCCACATAACATGGCGTTCGCGCCGACGTGGGAAGCGTGGCCGACGAGTACGAGGTCGTCTATTTTTGTTCCTTTGCCGATGAAGGTCTCCCCTACCGTGGCGCGGTCAATACAGGCATTGGATTGCACCTCGACATCGTCTTGCAAGACCGCGGGACCCGATTGGGTCATCTTGTACCAGGAACCATCCTTCTGTTTGGCAAAACCCAGCCCATCGCCACCGATAATCGCGCCATTTTGCAAAATGACTCTGTTCCCGATCCGGCAGAATTCGCGAACAACGCAATGCGCATGCGCGAAGAAGTTGTCGCCAATTTGCGCGCCACGGTAGACCGTCACAAAACTATGAAGGATCGCTTTGCTTCCAATGGTGGCTTCTTCATCGACGAAACAGTAGGGGCCAATGTGCGCGTCAGAGCCGATTTTAGCGGTCTTGGCAATAACGGCAGTGGGATGAATACCTGGTTGGTATTCCGGCGCTTGATAAAAGGATTCAATGGCTTTGGCGAACGCAAAGTACGGATTTGAGGAACGCAGGGCGGCGAGAGGCGGCGACCCTGCCTCGCGTTCAATGGCAATTCCGTCTTCAAGCAGGACCGCTGAAGCGCGAGTGGTTTTAAGAAGCGGGAAGTAGCGACGATTCGCGAGAAATGTGAGCTGTCCGGGTTCTGCCTGCTCAATGCCACAAACGCCGTGAATTTCAATTCCGCCGTCACCTTCCAGGCGGCAACCGAGTTTCTGGGCGAGTTCAGACAATTTCATGTAAGAGGCTCCTCCAAGCGGCACCAGCAATTAGCGAGTCTGGCACAGTGAGGAGAGGGAGTACAGATGGGCAGCTAGTCGTTGAAGAGGCGGGGTTGCGCGGCAGTGGACGGGGAAACGGGCTTGCGGCGCGCAATGCCAACGACGCCGAGAACGGTGATTTGGGTCAGGGCAGCACGCGGAACGAAGATGCGGTCGGTCGATGAATTAATGTCCGGAGGGGTGATTTGGACACCGTTATCCAGCAGGGCCAGCAGATCGTTCGGTACGACGCCTTCCAGGGTTTCTCCGTCGACATAACGGAGTTTCACCCAAAGACCGTCGAGCTTGGGACGGCTCAGGAAGGCCTTGCGCTCGGGTTCGAAATCGTCATCGAAATCACGGACAAAATAGACCGTGCGCACCCGGGACAGCGGGATTTGCTCGTGTTCACCGTCGGGAGTGAGCAGATCGATGGGATCGATCTGACCCAGGCCAGACGGGTTGAGATAACCGCGCAAGGGTTTCTTGTCGGCGAGCTGTACAACGACCTTCTTGTGCGTAGAGGCTGGGGTACGATTTTTCAAATTTCAGTGGTTCCCGAACTGCGATGGCGGGAATTTGCCAATCCGCAAAATGTATGTTATGTTAAGCACGTTTTCCTGTCAACCTATTGTTTTCATTAGGGTTAGGCTCGGAGTGCCGCCCGTTGACCGAAAAGAAACAGATCCTCAAAACGGCCTCGATCATCTCTTTGGTCACCATCGTTAGTCGAATCCTCGGCTACGTTCGCGACCAGCGCATTGTACTTCTCCTCGGGACCTCGCACATCTCGGACTCGTTCTTTCTAGCTTACCGCATTCCCAACTTATTTCGGCGGCTGGTTGGCGAAGGGTCGATGACGTCGTCGTTTATACCGGTTTTTACGACCTACATGCGGGATAAATCGAAGGCGGAGGTCTGGGAGTTTGCGAACAATCTTTTTTGGACCCTGGCGCTTGTTTTGGCCTGCATCACGGTGCTGGGAATGGTGTTTTCGCCGACCGTAATTCATACCTTCACGCCAAGTGCCGCACAGGGACTCGATTGGGATGAAGCGGTCGCGCTAAACCGGATCATTTTTCCGTATCTTTTTTTCATTGGCCTTGCGGCACTGGCGATGGGAATTTTGAATTGTTTTCATATTTTTGGCTTGCCAGCGGCCACGCCGGTACTTTTGAACCTTGCGATTATTTTGTTTTCGGTAGGTGCGGTCTGGCACTACTTCAAGGATCCGGCGATTTCACTGGCGGTAGGAGTGCTTGTTGGCGGAGCACTGCAATTCTTGGTGCAGGTGCCGACGCTGGTGCAAAAGGGAATGGATTTCAAGTTTGGTATTTCATTCAACCATCCTGGAATTCAGAACGTAGCGCGGCTCATGCTCCCGAGATTCTTTGGAATTGGAATCGGCCAGATTAACTTTTTCGTGGATACCTACTTCGCAAACTCAGCCCGGATGCCGCTCGGAAGCCTGACCGCCTTGACGGTGGCGGACCGGGTCATGGAATTGGTCCTAGGCGGGTATGCGATTGCGGTGGCGACCGCGATATTGCCAATGATGTCCCACCAGGCGGCGGCCAAGGATTTTGAAGCGTTAAAGAAGACCCTGACGTTTTCCGTGCGGATCGTGGCCTTTATCACGATTCCGGCGGCCTTGGGATTGATGATTTTGCGGGAACCGATTATTCGCGTGCTGTTCCAGCACGGACAATTCGTCGCAGAGTCCACCAAGTTGACGGCGCGCGCTCTGATGTACTACGCGGTGGGGCTGCCAGCGCTGGCCTCGGTGAAGCTTGTGGTCCCGGCGTTCTATTCCACCGGGGATACAAAAACACCGGTGATTGTGGCCTCCATCTCACTGGTTTTGAATATTCTCTTGAATATTTTCTTCATCCAGCCTTTGCTGTACAAGCGGGTCCTGAACGGCGGGCCTGCTTTAGCAACGGCTCTTGCCTGCTTTGTTGATTTCTTCGCGCTATTTATTATTTTTCGGCTGCGCTACGGCGCGCTGGGAACGATCGAGATATTGCGTTCATTTGCGAAGATTTTCCTGTGCGCCGGGATCATGGGGGTCGCCTGCTGGTTCGGAAATTACTACACGCAATTTACGGTTCATTCAAGATTTCTTGTACAACTCACGGTGTTTGGCGGACTGATTCTTGGAGCGACGGTTCTTTACCTGGCCCTCGCCTGGATCTTCCGTTGCCATGAAGTGGAAGAGATTTATGGAATCGCAACGCGACGGCGCACAGGAGCACTGGCGGAGAACTGATGGAAATCGCACCCACAGTTTCGTCCTATTTAATCCATGTAAAAGTGGAAAAAGGACTGTCTGCCAATACCGTATCGGCGTATCGGCGCGATTTGACGAAGTTTGATGCATTTGCGAAAAAGCGCAAGTTATCCCTGGAAACCGTGAGCCGTGACGACTTGGTAGATTTTTTGGCGGGACTTTATCGGCAGAACCTGGAAAGCCGGACCGTCGCGCGGCACCTGGTGACCATCCGCAATTTCTTCCGCTTCGCCCAGGTTCAGGATTTGATAGCGGCGGACCCGTCGATAAACCTGGAATCCCCAAAGATTCGCAAGTCGTTGCCAGGTTATTTGCGACTCGAGGAAGTGGATCGGTTGCTGGAGCAGCCCAACGCCAAGACCGCACTCGGGCTGCGGGACCGGGCCATGCTGGAAGTCCTGTATTCCACAGGGCTGCGCGTTTCAGAGTTAATTGGGTTACGCGTCAGTGATCTGGATTCCAAAGTAGGCTGCGTTCGCTGTATTGGCAAAGGAGACAAGGAACGAATTGTCCCGGTCGGCAAGAAGGCCGTGCAGATCGTCGAGAAATATCTCCTCGAGGCGCGACCACACTTGCGCGGACGGCTACCAGGGCAAAGCAGTTCCGCGCTTTTCGTGAATCGGCGGGGGACTCCTCTGAGCCGGGTGGGGGTATGGAAAATTCTCTCTGCCTACGGACGAAGTGCAGGGCTGCGGGTGTCTTTGACACCACACATGCTCCGTCACAGTTTTGCGACGCATCTTTTGGAGCGCGGAGCGGATTTACGTTCCGTGCAGTTAATGCTGGGACACGCCGATATTTCGACGACGCAGATATATACCCATGTCGTCGAAGAACGGTTGAAGCAGATTTACAAAGCGCATCATCCGCGCGCATGAAGCGCGGCAGGCCCTGGGAACCACATCGCGGGTGCAACTGCTGCCACTAACGCAGGCATCCTGAAGCACAAGGAGCGCAATGCCAGATTACATGTTTTTGCTCGAGAGCCGACTGTCGCCAGAACAGCGAGCGGCTATGATGCGAGTGCAGGAACTTTCTGCGGCACTGGGATTCAACGTCTATTTGACGGGTGGAACGGTGCGCGACTTGATTACCGGCGCCTCTCTGCGCGACCTGGATTTCACAGTCGAAGGCAATCCTTCAAAGATCGCGCGCGAGTTGGAAAAGGGCGGCGCGAAGATCATTTCAGAAGATGAAAAGATCCGCCAGATCGAGGTGCTGTTCGCGGGAGATGTTGAGGGCAGCGTTTCCGCCGCGCGGGATGATCATTATGTGCGTCCAGGAACACGTCCGGAGATTCGCTGGTCGACGATTATGGAGGATCTGCGGCGGCGCGATTTCTCGCTGAATGCGATCGCTATTTCACTGAACCCGGCCTCTCGCGGATTGCTGCTGGATCCTACAAACGGCCTCTCCGACGTTGAACGGGGCGAAGTGCGGGCTTTGACCATTCACGGGTTTACAAACCAGCCAGCCCGCTTGTTGCGTGTGCTGCGGTATGCAGCGCGCATGGGATTCAAAGTGGAGGCGCGCACGCAGGAGTGGTTTGATCTGGCGATTGAGCGAGAGTTGCAACACACCATTGCGCTTGAGGATGCCGGCGAGGAGCTGCGAGCGCTCGCCCGCGAAGAGCGGCCCACTGTTGTACTGAAGACCTGGGAAGAGCATGACCTGCTCGAAGCAGTCAGCCCGGTTTTGGCGAAGCGCCACCCGGATTATGATGCGATTTCACATTTGATGAAAGTGCGCGAGGATTTATTCACTGCGGGACTGCGGCCGCGTCTGGCGACTCCCCTGTTGCTGGCGATTCTTGGAAAGCTGAAGGATCGGGAGCAGGGCAGCGTGCTCTCAAAAGCCGGATTTCGGTCGGCCGAAACGAAGGAAGTCCTGGAGTTCGCAGAAGAAGCTCTGGCGGCGCAGAAGGAGCTGACCGGCAAGAAGACCAACGCTCCGATCGACGCCTACAACTTCCTGGAAAAACTGCCGTCCGAGCAGATGGCCTACTTGATGGCGGAGTCCAGCAATTCGGCGGCGCTATCAAAGATCCGCGCCTATCTGAACAAGTGGAGGCCGATTCGCTCCACGCTTCCCGTGGTTGCTACCGAGCTGGAAACGCTGGGTTATGCGCATGGAGCGAAGTTCGACGCGATTGTGGAACAGGTTTTTGCGATGCAACTCACCGGCCGCGGAAAAACCCCGGAAGAGCGGGAAAAGATTCTACGGAAGCTTTCTGGGATCAAGGAACAGCCAAAAAAGAAAGAGAAGGAAAAGAAACCTGCAAAAGGCGTGGACGCTGGCGACAAATCCAAACAAATTGTCGCGCCCGCCGCAAAAAAAGAGCCCCCCAAGGACGAGAAGAAGGCAAAAAAGCCCGCTGCCCCGGCGAAGAAATCGAAGGGGAAAAAGTAGCTGGGACGCGCAGCAAGGTTCCTGTGGGAAACTCCAGAATGCGGGATGCAATTCCCGGCTGAGAGTTTTAGAATGAATACTCATGGGCAAGCCGGAATTCGTACACCTGCATCTTCACACTGACTACAGCTTGCTCGATGGTGCGTGTGAAACCGGAGAGCTGCTGGAAGAGGCATCGAAGCAGAAGATGCCTGCGGTAGCCATCACCGATCACGGAAATCTTTTCGCAGCGGCAAATTTCTTCGACAAAGCGAGCAAGAGCGATGTCAAACCCATTATCGGGTGCGAGGTCTATGTCGCCAAGGGCAGCCGGCACGATCGAGGGGAAAAAACGGCAGCCATGCGCACAAGCATGGGCAATGGTGTGGATAACGGCGACGCGGAGCCGGGTGGGCGGGGAAGCAACCATCTGGTTCTGCTTTGCGAAAATCTTGAGGGTTACCACAATCTGATCAAGCTGGTTTCCGCGGGATTCCTTGAAGGATTCTATTACAAGCCAAGAATTGATTTTGACCTGCTGGCCAAGCACAGCAAGGGACTGATTGCGCTTTCGGCCTGCTTGAACGGGGTTGTGACGGAAGCGATCGTCGACGAAAAGTATGCACAGGCGCGCGAGAATGCGCAGCGGCTGCACGATATTTTTGGGAAAGACAATTTCTTTTTGGAGATTCAGGACCAGGGTCTGGAAATCGAAAAAGGCGTCAACCGGGAGATCATCCGGCTCTCGAAAGAGTCGGGTATTCCGCTCATTGCGACGAATGATTGTCACTATTTGCATCACGGCGACGCGCACGCCCAGGAGGTCCTGCTGTGTATTCAGACCGGTAAGACCATGAGCGATGAACGTCGCATGAAGTTTGCGACCGACCAGTTTTACTTCAAAAGTGCAGCGGAAATGGCGAAGTTGTTTGGCGATGTGCCGGACGCGCTGAGCCGGACCGTTGACATCGCAGCTCGCTGCAATGTCAAGATTGAAAAGATTCCCAATCCATTTCCGGAATTCAAAATTCCCGAGGGGCATTCGTCCTCGAGTTACTTCGAGAAAGTGGTGCGCGAAGGATTTGTCACGCGCCTGCCGTATCTGGAGCGGTTGGCGAAGCAGGGAATGCTGACCAATTCAATGGCCGAGTATGAGCGGCGGCTGACGTCTGAAATCGAAATGATCAAAAAGATGCGGTACGAAGGATACTTTTTGATCGTTTGGGATTTTATACATTACGCAAAGGCCCAGGGAGTTCCGGTAGGACCGGGACGGGGATCCGCCGCGGGAAGTCTGGTCAGCTATGCCATGCGGATTACCGACGTTGATCCCTTGCAGTACAACTTGCTGTTCGAGCGGTTCTTGAATCCGGAGCGCGTTTCAATGCCGGATATCGATATCGATTTCTGCATGAGGCGCCGCGGGGAGCTGATCGAGTACGTTACGCGGAAATATGGGCGCGAAAATGTGGCGCAGATCATTACCTTTGGAACGATGGCGGCGAAAGCAGCGGTGAAAGACGTCGGGCGGGCCATGAACATCCCGTACGGGGAAGTGGACCGGCTGGCAAAACTAATTCCGACGACTTTGGGAATCGAACTGGCGGATGCATTAAAGGAGTCCCCGCAGTTGAAAGCGGCCATCGACGGGGACGAACGGTTGAAGGACCTGATGGCGGTGGCATTGCGGCTGGAGGGATTGTCGCGCCACGCGTCAACCCACGCAGCAGGCGTGGTTATTTCACCGCAGCCGCTCACGGAGATCGTTCCGGTTTACAAGACCAACCGCGACGAAATCACGACGCAGTTTGACATGAATGCCCTTGAGCGGATTGGTTTGCTCAAGATGGATTTCCTGGGACTGACGACACTGACGGTTTTGCACGATGCCGTCGCGATGGTGGAGAAGAATCGCGGCGTGAAGGTCGACACCGACAATCTGGCTCTCGATGACGCCGATACCTACAAGCTCTTTGCACGCGGAGAGACCACTGCGATTTTTCAATTTGAATCGCACGGGATGCGCGATATTTTGCGGCGCTATCAGCCAACACGTATCGAAGATTTGACGGCGCTGAATGCACTGTACCGGCCGGGTCCAATTCAGGGCGGCATGATCGATGATTTCATCAACCGGAAGCACGGAAAGACCAAGGTCAGCTACGAGTTGCCGCAGTTGCAGGAAATTTTGCAGGAAACCTACGGCGTCATCCTGTACCAGGAACAGGTGATGCAAATTGCCAACAAGTTGGCGAGCTTTTCGTTGGGCGAAGCGGATATCTTGCGCCGCGCCATGGGCAAGAAGAAGAAAGAGGAAATGGCGGCGCAGCGCGCGAAGTTCATGGCGGGTTGCGAAAAAAACAAAATTGCCGACAAAAAAGGCGAGCGCATTTTTAATTTGATGGAAGAGTTTGCTGGATACGGTTTCAACAAATCACACTCCTGCGCGTACGCGCTGCTGGCCTATCAAACGGCGTACATGAAAACGCACTATCCGGTCGAATTCATGGCCGCTTTGCTTACCTCGGAAGCCGGGAACGCGGAAAAGGCGGTGAAGTACATCAACGAAGCGCGCGGCATGAGCATCGCGATTTTGCCGCCCGACGTGAACGAGAGCGATTTGTATTTCACTCCGATTGGCGAAGCAATTCGTTTTGGGCTGGCGGCGATCAAGAACGTCGGCGAAAATACCGCAAAGGCGATCTGCGATTCGCGGTCGGAAAAGGGGCCATTCAGCTCGCTCTACGATTTTTGCGAGCGCATTGAGTCACGGTTCTTGAACAAGCGCGTTTTTGAAAGCCTGATTCGCTCCGGAGCTCTTGATTCGCTGGGCCCGCGCGAATCGATGATGGCCTCGGTAGATGATGCGGTTAACGCTTTGCAACGCGCTTCGCGGTCGCGCGAGTCGGGGCAACATGGTTTGTTCGGAGGCGCTGCAGCGCCTTCGGCCATTACCTTTGAGCTCCGTGACGCCGCGCCGTGGAGCGAAGAAGAACGGCTCGCCAGCGAATACGCGATGCTGGGTTTTTACGTTTCCGGCCATCCCTTGGCTCGCTACGCTTCACGGCTGCAGGAGCTAAAGACCGTTTCCTTGGACCAGGTTGTGGGGCAGCGCGACGGCAAGGAAATAGCGGTCGCGGCGCTCATCGTGGGCACGCGACCGATGCGTTCAAAGAAGGGCGCCAAGTGGGCCATCTTCACGCTGCAGGATATGACGGGCGTGCAGGAGTTGTTGGCGTTTCCGGAAAGCTTCGCGCGTTTGGAACAACACTTGAAGCCCGGAACACCGCTATTATTGAAGGTGCGTGTTCAAGTCGAAGAAGCCGGGACACGACTTTCACTGCAGGAAGCGCGACGGCTCGATGTGGTGGCCGATCGGGCAGCGGCGGCGGCAACCGAATTCCGCGTTCGGCTCGATGTGGAGTCGCTGAATGAAGATACACTGGATCGCCTTAAGGAACTGTTTGCCGGCTCGCCAGGAGCCAGTCCGGTGGTGTTTGAGCTGCGCTTGGCAGACGGATCAGTGGCGTTGATGCAGGCACAACAGCGCGTTCGCGCAAAACCGGAACTTGTCGAAGCGGTCCGCCAGATGTGCGGCGAGAGGGCGATTGAGACGGTGCTGGGATGAGCGCGAAGGGCAAAGAAAAAAGCGTCGCTCCGGCGACCGAACGGCAACACGAGATCGACAGGCTGGAGAAAGATGTGGAAGAATTGCGGCATCTGGCCGGCGATGTGGACGCGGACGCCGAACTCGAGAGAATCCGCCAACAGGTTGCCGAGCTGCGCCGCGAATTTTACACTCACCTGGGGCCCTGGCAGCGGGCGCAGATTGCGCGACATCAGCAGCGGCCTTATACGCTTGATCTGATCGCATTGCTCTTCACCGATTTCATTGAAATTCACGGAGACCGCGCTTTTGGAGACGACAAGGCGCTGGTGGCCGGGCTGGCAAAGTTTCATGGACGTCCGGTTGCCATCATTGGCCACCAAAAGGGAAGAGACACCAAGCAGCGTCTTATTCGTAATTTTGGACAGCCGAAGCCTGAAGGATATCGCAAGGCTTTGCGCGTGATGCAGTTGGCGGCAAAGTTCGGGCGGCCAATTCTTACATTCATTGATACGCCGGGAGCCTACCCCGGCATTGACGCCGAAGAGCGTGGGCAGGGCGAAGCGATTGCCCGCAATTTGCGCGAGATGGCGCGCCTGCCGGTTCCGATTATTTCTACGGTGACAGGTGAAGGCGGTTCCGGCGGGGCTCTGGCCATTGCCATTGGGGACCGCGTGAATATCCTGGAAAACAGTTTTTATTCGGTGATTTCTCCGGAAGGATGCGCTTCGATCATCTGGCGAGATTCCACCAAAGCCGAAACCGCTGCTGCGGCGATGAAAATAACTGCGCGGGACTTGAAGGAGCTGGGAATCGTGGACGAAATTATTCCCGAACCGGAAGGTGGCGCCCACATGGACCACGAGGCAGCCGCTCGGCTGCTTGACGATGTGCTCGACCGGCAATTGGTGATGTTGTTGAATCAACCCGTAAAGGACCTGGTTGCCAGCCGTTACGTCAAATTTCGCAATATGGGGCAGTTTTTTGATTTCGGCAGATAGACACGGGCCGGCAAACCCTGCCGATACCCCTTGGCACATTCGCAACGCGGTTGCCCACCAAGGTTGTTGCCATCAAGGCTGCAGTCTACTCTGAATATGCAAACTTTAACCGTGACTTGGCACGGGTGCTGCGGCACTTGCCGGGAAGCTAGTTCGCTGAGGATAGGACTCACTTATGTCGGAACCCTTCCGTCCCTATGAGAAATTGGTGGAAATAACGATTTACGGAAAGAAGTTTCAGGTGCCGGAGCGCAATTCCTTGCTGCGGGCGTTTCAATTCATCAGCCCGGAAACGATTCCGTACGGACGGTTCTGCTGGAATCAGGAATGTCAATACTGCCGGGTGTCCTGCCAATTGCCGGATGACGACGAGCCGCGCGAGATGCTGAGTTGCAAATTCATCGTGATGCAGGGAATGGAAGTCAGCGAGATGAGCCAGGAGTTGCGCTGGTGCTTGCGGGCGAAATTGCCTTCCGATGCGCCGGTTTCCTCGTAAACGCCTATTTCGCAATCATTTCCGGGCTTCAACGGACCACGCCGCGGTCTGGTCCATTTTCCCCTCCGCAGCAGGATTTGCACTCCGCCTTGGTCTCGACTACATTCAGAATCAGCCATGCCAGAACCCCCTCGAGTGACTTGCGACGGATGCGGGCAGCCCGCTACCTCAGAACACATCGCCAGAAGACTGCAACGGTTGGAATGGGCTACCCGCCACCGGCCGGTGCACATCAACACGGTGCTATTGCGTGCTGTTGCACCGGACCTGGACGATGAGTTTCTCTATTCTCCCTCTGAAATATTTTCCGGAGAATCGCTCATATGGCTGGCAGTCGCTGGAATCGACCCAACGGGGAAGACCGCTGCAGCCGTTCATGCCGAATTTCAACGAGCCGGATTCCTGCTGGCGCACGTCTTGGAGTGCCCATCGGAAAATGGACAGCAAGGCGGGGAACTGCAGAGCCTTCTCGATCGGCGCATCCGGTCCACCGTCACGCGAATCAGAAAATCTTTCAGGCCAAAGCGGGTTGCCCTGGTTTCGTCCGAGTTGACTCCTTTTGTTGACAGTTTTTCTGCTGAGCAGCTGCAGTGTGGGGTGATTTTGGACGGAGCAAGGCCGTTCCCACTTGAAGCAGGGAGCGACCAGAAGGCGTTGGCCGGCCTGCGAGAGGCCTTAGCCCCAGAATTGGGTGTAAGATAGGGACTTACAGCTCAACACACGAAGGAGCTGTCCCTGTACGGAACCTCCTTCCTGAGGGAGCTGTGATAGTATTAATTTTCGCGAAAGTCTTTTGGCTTGCTGGGCGTTGGCATGCAGAAAAAAGCAAAATTCGGTGTGGGGATTGGCGTAATCGTGGTGTCAATGGGTTTGCTGGCCTGGTTGGGTTACGGCGAAAGCAAAACCTACTACCACACAATTGCGGAGATGGGCACGCTCCATGGTTCAACGCTTTCGCAGCGCATGCGAGTCGGAGGAACGGTAGAACCTGGGAGCATCAAGCGGCTTTCAGGCCGGGTCGATTTTGTACTGCAGGGCGAAGGAAAAACGATGCCCGTGAGCTATGTGGGGAGCGATCCGCTTCCCGATACTTTTGTGGACAAAGCGCAAGCTTTGGTTGAAGGCCGCCCGGCGGAGGACGGCCGTTTTGTCGCCGAGCGCGTGCAAGCGAAATGCGCTTCCAAGTATGAAGCTGCTCCTGGCGGATCACCCCAAAGCCCAGCCAAGAGTTCAGAACCGCGCAGCAGCATGTAGCCCAACCGGCAGGGCGAGGAGAGGTGTAATTCCTTGGATGTATTCGGATCTTTCGCTCTTGTTCTTGCCTTTGTCTGCGCGGTGTACGCGTTTGTAGGGGGCATTGCCGCGATTGTGACGCGGCATCCGCTGCTGGTGAAGAGCACTCGCCAGGCCGGGATGGCCACCTGCGGTCTGATCTTTGTAGCCACCTTCAGCCTGGAATACCTTTTCTTCAGCGACAATTTTGCAAGCGCTTACGTTGCAGGACACAGCAATCGCGAGCTGTCCACCTTCTATAAAATTTCCGCACTGTGGTCCGGCCAGGAAGGCTCTCTGCTGTTTTGGAGTTTTCTATTGGCTGTCTATGTCATTTCCGTTCTTCTCGTTTACAGAAACAAGAACGGCGAATTGATGCCGTATGTCGGCGTGGTGCTCGCCGGCGTGCAGATTTTCTTCCTGACCTTGAATAATTTTGTGGCCAGCCCATTTAAGGCGCTGGGTGTTGCCGGAGCCAACGGCACGATCGACTTGGTGGCGCGGGCCAATGGCAGTGGACTGAATCCCCTGCTGCAATATCCGGAAATGGTGATTCATCCGCCCAATCTGTACTCCGGTTATACCGGATTCACGATCCCGTTTGCGTTTGCCTTGGGTGCGCTTCTGGCGCGTTACCCGGGCGAGAAGTGGATTCATCTTACGCGCAAGTGGACGATGATCGCCTGGGGATTCCAGACAGCAGGAATTCTCCTGGGTGCACATTGGGCCTACGCCGTGCTGGGCTGGGGCGGCTATTGGGGCTGGGACCCGGTGGAAAATGCTTCGCTGTTGCCTTGGCTGACCGGAACGGCTTTTCTGCATTCGGTGATGATGCAGGAAAAGCGCGGAATGATGAAAGTATGGAATGTGTGGCTGGTGTTCAGCACGTTCCTGCTCTGCATCCTGGGAACTTTTCTCACCCGAGCGGGGATCGTTAACTCGGTTCACGCTTTTGCGCAGTCGAGCATCGGAAATTGGTTTGTAGGCTTCCTGGCGATCATCTTGATCGTCTGTTTGGGAGCGTATCTCAAAAACCGCGACTATCTGAAAAGCGAAAATCAGCTGGATTCCATGGTTTCGCGCGAGTCAAGTTTTCTGTTTAACAATTTGGTTCTACTGGTGGCCTGTGTTGCGGTGCTTTCGGGAACGTTGTTCCCGGTTTTTTCAGAATGGATAACCGGCGATCGAATCAGTGTGGGGGCGCCCTTCTTCAATAAAGTGAATGTGCCGCTGGGGCTGCTGCTTTTGTTCCTTACCGGCGTTGGGCCGCTGCTGGCCTGGAGAAAAACCTCTGCGGAAAGCTTGCGGCGGAATTTTGGATGGCCCCTGGCCATCGGATTGCTTGGCGGAGCAATCGGTTTTGCTCTCGGCGTTCGATACTTTTATTCCGTCGTGTGCTTGATTCTTTGCGTATTTGTGGCCACCACTATTTTGATGGAGTTCTATCGCGGGGCGCGGGTGATCCGCTCGCGTTCCGGAGCCACACTGTTGGCTTCAAGCGTTGAGCTGACCATGCGGAATACTCGCCGTTATGGTGGCTACATAGTGCACATGGGAATGGTTTTGATTTTCATGGGACTTTTGGGCTATGCATTTAATCGTGACGTGCAGAAGGAAATGAAGCTCGGGCAGAGCCTGCAAATTGGTCCGTACAATTTGCTGCTGCAAAGCTTTGACACCAAGCCCGAACAGAATTACACGGCCGAGCGTTTGATTATTGAAGTGCTGCGCGACAACAAACCGCTGATGATGCTGTACCCTGAACGGCGGCATTTCGCGGTGGATCAACCGTCGGGGACCATGGTCGCGATCTATTCCACGCTTAAAGAAGATTTGTACGTTGTATACGCCGGTTCAAGTCCCGAGACCCAACTCCCCGTTGTGCATGCCTATTTGAATCCACTAGTGAAATGGATTTGGTTGGGCGGCGCAGTTGTTGTGTTGGGAACCCTGGTGGCCTTGTTGCCGAATCGGCGCGAAGTGCTGGTGCTGTCCGCGGCGCACCAACCCGCCACCGCGCAGCAACCTCTAAGTCCGGCACTGGCGCGTTCGATTCATTTAAAGGAAGGTCATGACTAAGCGGCGACGCGCGATTGCCACCGCATTGCTGCTGACGCTTGCCGCCGTGCCGCTGGTGACCTATTCGGTAGCAGCGCAGGACGCCGATCGGGCCAAACAAGTTGGCGGAAAATTCATGTGCATGTGCGGCTGCAATCAGGTGCTTACGCAATGTAACCACGTTGGCTGCACAGTTTCCACAGCGATGCTGAAAGAGCTGGATCAATCGTTGAAGCGCGGGGATTCCGAGGCTGCGATTACCCAAATGTTTGTTCAGGAATTTGGCACGAAAGTCTACGCCGAGCCGCCGAAGTCGGGCTTCAGCCTGGTGGCCTGGGCCATGCCGAGCGTTTACCTTCTGGTGGGAACCTTGCTGGTTATTTTTGTCATTTCGCGATGGAGGAAGCGTCCGGAGATGCGGGTAGCGTCGGCGAATTCTGGGAGCGCGATTTCACCGGAACTTTTGGAACGCGCGCGCGCGCAAGCCAGACGGGATACTCAGGACTAATGGCCACGCTACTTTTCTTTCTGGGGACGCTGGACGGGGTCAGTTCAGCCGACTGGGCCGTTGCCGGGGCTTGCCTTGCGCTGGGAACTGCCACGGTACTGTTTATTTTTTTCATTCAGCCGGACGCGTCAGACCTCGCGCCGCACCGCTCAAAACTGGACCAGTTGCTGGAACGTCGGGACACCATCTACGACAATTTGCGCGATTTGCGGTTTGAGTATCGTTCTGGAAAATATGCGGAAGGTGATTTCGAGTCGATGAAGACTGCTCTTGAGAATGAGGCGGCTTTGGTGCTCGCCGAAATTGATTTGGTGACAGATGCGCAAGTGCGCCGTCCACGTGGACCGCGGACGAGTTCCGCGGACCGGGGCGCTCAATAATGAATATTTATAGGCGAATTTTGGCGGCTGCGGCGTTCTGGCTGGCTTGCGGAGCGTGTTTGCAGGCCGGCACCCTGCACGGCTCTGTGAAGAATGGTACGAGCGGAAAGGCTGCGCCGGGGATTCAAGTGATCCTGATCCAGTTGCAAGGTGGCATGCAGCCTGTCGCAAATTCCCAATCGGACGAACACGGCCAGTTTACCTTTGACAATCCGGGAATCGGCGCTCAGCCCATGCTGGTGCGCGCTGTTTATCATGGGATTAATTTTCATCAGCCGGTTCCACCCGGAAAGAACTCGGTGGAAGTAGAGATTTTCGAAACTTCCAAAGACGCGAAAACGATCAATGTTCCAATGCACGTGGTGATTTTTCAACCGAATGGTGCGAGTCTGATTGTCGGCGAAGAATACTCAATCGAAAATCACTCCACGCCGCCGCAAGCCTATTTTAGAGCCGATGGAAATTTTGCGTTTGCACTTCCTGAAGAAGCGAAACTGCAGAACATCAGCGCCGCCGGCCCTTCTGGAATGCCAGTCGTGCAGGCTCCCATTGACAAGACCAACAACCGCTTTGCGATTGCCTACGCGTTTCGGCCAGGGCAAAATATCGTGCGGTATTCCTACGAATTACCGTATCCGGCAAACAAGGCCAGCGTAAAAATACCGACGGTCTATCCGAGCGGACGGCTCCTGGTGGTGGCACCGCCCACTGTGCAAATCAGCGCAGATGGCTTGCAGCCGAACGGCCAAGAGCAGGGAATGAACTTGTACGGACTTTCCGATGTGCCGGCGACAGGCGCGGTGGCGTTCAGCGTTTCGGGTACGGCGCCGCCTCCCGATGAAGCGGCTGGAGGGCAGCAGGGGCGCGACGCGCAGCCAGGCGGCGGTGAGCCGTCGGGAGCGAGCATCCAGGTCGTTCCGGGGCGACTCGATGGCCTGAAAGTTTATCTACTCGTGGGATTTCTGGTCGTGTTCGGTCTTTGCGCAATTCTATTGGCGCGGAAACCAGTCGTGGTCACCACGACTGCATCGTCGCTGGATGCCCCAGATCGAGCAGGAGTGCGACAATCGAATCCGGGAACAGGCGACGAAATTGGATCCGTCCCGGCAAACGCTTCTA
The DNA here is from genome assembly GCA_035317965.1 of Saccharimonadales bacterium (SeqCode). Taxonomy (GTDB): domain Bacteria; phylum Acidobacteriota; class Terriglobia; order Acidiferrales; family UBA7541; genus Acidiferrum. The sequence continues at coordinate 23,815 of DATHFT010000145.1, forward strand.
CCGCCAGCATGGCGGATGTTGATAGGGCGGTAGGCAACAGCCTCGACGCCTTGAAAGAACGGATTTTTCGTCTCGAATTGCGGAATCAGGCTGGAACGATCTCCCAAGACGAGTACACCGACGAACGTGCGCGTGTCGAACAGCTATTGCGTGAGCTGGTGCGCGGCTGAGTTTTGAGTTTTCCTTGCTCTTTGCTTGAACAAGAGGCGTTTCGCTGATGGAATCGGCCGCTCCCGAGAAAATCGTGCCCGCGGGAATTCAATTTAAAAATATCGACAAGCGGTATGGCGGATTGTACGCGCTGCGCCGCGTTACTCTGGACGTGGCGGGAGGCGAATGCGTGGTGTTGGCCGGGCGAAACGGTTCTGGCAAGACGACTTTGCTCAGAATCGCTGCGCGTCTGGTGCGGCCGTCGGCGGGGAGCGTAAGTTTTCCTGTCCCAGATTCTCCTGGAAACGAGGATGTGCGACCAGGTTACGTGGCCCACGCGACCATGGTCTATGACGAACTCACGGCGGCCGAGAATCTTCTGCTTTTTTCACGGCTGCAAGGCGAACGGGGTGCGACCGAGCGGGTGGACAAGATACTCTGCGACGTGGGTCTTGCCGAGCGAAAGACATCTCTTGTCAGAACCTTTTCCCGGGGCATGCGGCAACGGATAGCCATCGCACGGGCACTGCTATTGCATCCTTCGATCTTGCTTTTGGATGAGCCGGCAACCGGACTCGACCCGCAAGGTGTGGCCTGGCTTGCGGAGACGCTTCGCGGCTTGCGCAACGCCGGATGCACGATCTTAATGAGCCTCCACGGGGAGTCAGAGATTTCGTCTCTGGCCACGCGAGCGGTGCGACTGGACGCGGGCTCACTGGTTGCTGACAGCCGAACGGGTGTGAATATCCGGTCCATTCTTACCTTTGCCGACGCCTAGATGAATCTTCTATCCAACACGGCCACGCTGTTCGGCAAGGAGCTTCGCACCGAGTTTCGCTCGCGCGAACTTCTGACGACCACGATCGTATTCATCCTGATTGTCATTGTACTTTTCAGCTTCACGTTCGATCCGACTGCGTCAGAGTCGCGGCGTTTTGGCCCCGGACTCTTGTGGCTGGCTTTTCTTTTTGCCGCTTCGCTGATGCTGCAACCCTGCTTTTTGCGCGAACAGACCAACGATACTCTCGCCGCTCTGCGACTGGCGGTTTCTGATCCATTCGCCATATTCTTGGCCAAACTTGCGGCCAACACCTTGTTTCTAATTTTTACGGAGCTGGTGATGCTACCGGTGTTTTCGATTCTTTATAACGTCTCCATTCTTGGTGTTTTCCCGCAATTGCTGCTGGTCTTTTTTCTGGGAAGCCTGGGCGTGTCGGTTTCAGGGACGGCGCTTTCCGCCATATCCGCGCAAGCCCGCATGAGAGAGATGCTTTTGCCCTTACTGCTGCTCCCCATGCTAACGCCGGTACTGGTGGCCAGCACCCAGGTGACCGTCGGACTGCTGAACCGCTCGCCCTTCGTTGAGTGGAAGGGAATCGGATTCCTGGCAGTTTTCGATGTAGTTTTTTTGACTGCGCTATGGCTTTTCGGCGAATATCTTCTGGAGGAATAAGCGCGTGAAGAGGTATGCGTTTTGCGGCACGCTGGTGGTGCTACTGGTAAGCGCTGCTGCCTACTGTTCGCTATTGGTGGCACCCACAGAGGCCACTATGGGCTCGATTCAGCGAATATTCTACCTTCATGTTTCCAGCGCCTGGACCGGCCTGACTTCGTTTTTTGTCGCGTTTCTTGCAAACATCACCTACGTGTACCGCCGGGAGCCGCGCTGGGACTGGCTGGGTACGTCCGCCGTCGAAGTAGGCGTCGTGTTCACTTCCGTTGTGCTCGTCACCGGGCCCATCTGGGCGCATCCTGTCTGGGGCATCTGGTGGACGTGGGATGCGCGGCTCACCTCCACATTTATCTTGTGGCTTCTATACATTTCCTACCTCTTGCTGCGCACACTGGTGGAAGAGCCGGAGCGCAAGGCCCTCTTTAGCGCGCTGTTTGGGATTTTCGCATTCATTGACGTCCCTCTGGTATTCGGCTCGATTCGCTGGTGGCGCACCCAGCATCCGCAGCCGGTGGTGATGGGCGGCTCGGGTTCGGGATTGAATCCAGTCATGTGGAAGATCTTGTTTTTTTCTTGGTTTGCGATGGTCACCCTGATGATACTGCTTACGTGGTCAAGGTATCGGTTGGAAGCGATGCGCGGTGAATTGGACACGGTTCGGCGGGAAGCGGAGGTTTCATGAAGAATCTGGGCAGCATATTTGCGGCGTATGCCCTTGGATGGGGAATCTTTTTTGTTTATTTTATTACGGTGGCTCGCAGAACAGCCGCTTTGCGAGAGGATCTCGAGCGGCTCAGGGATTCGTTGAATCGAGGCAAATAGGTGGCAAGGAAGATCAAAATCGGGATCGTCTTGTTTCAGCTCGGAGGCCCCGACTCGCTTGCCGCGGTTGAACCGTTTCTTCTGAACCTGTTTCTGGATCCGGATATTATTCCTCTTGGGCCTCTCGGTTTGCTGCGGCGTCCTATCGCAAGAATGATTTCGTCGCGGCGCGCTATTCCGGTTGCCGGCCGCTATGCGCAGATCGGGAAGCGCTCCCCGATTGCCACTCTTACAGAACGCCAGCGCGTGAAGTTGGTGGACGCGCTCTCACCGTACTTGGACGTTGTAGCGGTGACAGCGATGCGCTACTGGCATCCCACCACGCAGGATGCCGTGGACGCGCTGAAGCGTGCCGGCGGGCTGGATGAAATTGTTCTGCTGCCGCTGTATCCGCACTATTCCTATGCCACCACACTGAGCAGTATGAAAGAGTGGAACCGCGTTTACGGCCAGCCGGCCGGCGGTCCTCCAATCAAGGCAATCGAAAGCTTTCACGATCATCCTTTCTACATTCAAGCACTGGTCCAGCGGATTGGATCCGTGCTGCGGCAATTCCCCGACAGTTCCCGCATTCACCTGGTGTTCAGCGCCCACGGACTGCCGATGAGTCTGGTCGATAAAGGCGATCCTTATCCCCGGCAGATTGAAGAGACCGTTCGATTGACGTGCGAACTGGGCGCAAAGCGCCATGAATTGTGGCCGCGCACGCATCTGCTTTGCTATCAGAGCCGCGTAGGACCGGCGAAGTGGCTGCAACCGCCGCTTACCGGAACAATTGAACGTTTGGGGCACGAAGGGGTTAAGGAAATGCTGGTCGTGCCGATATCCTTTGTCACCGAACACATCGAGACTTTGCACGAAATCAATATCGAAGCGCGCGACGAAGCCAAAAAATTGGGCATAGCAACGTTCCGTATGATGCCGGCGGTCGGAGATTCACAGCTGTTCATTGCTGCCCTGCAAGATTTGGTGCTTCGCGCGGTTGGCTTGGCGCCCGGCAACAGCGCTCAACTGAAGCTTCCCGCAGGAACTGTGCCAGCTGCCGCCCGCATCCATCCTTGATGTATAATTTTCTTTCGCCTTTCAGGGTATGAACTTGACCTACCGTCGCGGAGTCCATCGCTTTTCGCTCTTTGTCGTTTGCTGGACAGTCTTTCTTTTTGTAGCAGGCGCTCTGGTGACATCAAAAGATGCGGCCCTTTCGGTTCCCGATTGGCCCACATCGTTTGGTACCTGGTTTCCCACGCTGGCCATGTTGGATGGCGGCGCGTTTTTTGAGCATTCGCATCGCGTGATTGCGGCAATTTTGTGCCTGTTGATTGTCATTCAGACCATCTTGGTGTGGACGAAAGATGAGCGGCGCTGGTTCAGGTTCTTCTGCTTTGTGACCATTGGCGGAGTGCTGGTGCAAGCAGTGCTCGGCGGCGAGACAGTCCGGCAGTTGCTGCAATATTGGCTTCCCGTGATGCACGCGTGCTTTGCGGAAATTGTTTTTGCGGCCCTGATTTGCATCGCCTTCTTTACCAGCAACTGGTGGATTTCAGATCGCCCGCAGCTGGATGATCATGGTTCGCCGTCGATTCGCGCCCTGGCCCTGTTGAACGCTGCATGCATCTTCTTCCAGGTAATTCTGGGCGCCGGATTCCGGCACAAAGAGATCCCCGTATGGCCGCACATCGCCGGGGCCTTTGTCGTGCTGGGCACCGTCACCTGGCTGGCTGTCGCTTTAAAGAGGCAATACGGAAATTCGCGGGAGCTTTCAAAGGTTCGCGCTCTGCTGCATGCCATTTTCGGCATCCAATTTCTCCTCGGCCTCGGCGCCTATTGGTCTCGGCTGCAGACCGTCGATGCCCCCCAGCCGATGCCGATGATGGTCACCCTGACCGTGATTCACACCGTTGTTGGCGCGCTTCTGTTTGGCCTGTCGGTGGCCATTGTCGTCATGTGTTATCGGCTCGTGTCGCGCGGCAGGGAAGCCGTGTCGACAAGCGCTCGTCAGGTGGCCGTTCGATGAGCACGTTGCGCAGCGCTGAACTGACTTTGGGTGCCCGCGCCAACGCGTATGTTGCCCTTACGAAGCCGGACGTTTCCTTCCTTGTACTCATGACCACCGCCGCCGGTTATTACATGGGCGTTCGCGGCCCGGTCTCCTGGCTGCACATGATGCACACTGTTTTTGCGACGATGCTCATCGCGGCGGGAACCGCCTCGCTGAACCATTTTATCGAGCGCGATTCCGACCGCTATATGCGCCGCACTGCGTCGCGTCCCTTGCCGAGTGGCGCGTTGGCGCCCGCTGAAGCCCTGACGTTCGGCCTTTTGCTTTGTGTTGCTGGCGCCATTGATCTTTATTTTGTGGCCGGAGTTCTTGCCGCGGCGCTGGGTGTGATTACGTCCCTAAGCTATCTGCTGGCGTATACGCCGCTCAAGAAGCGTACCGTGTGGGCCACCTTTGTCGGGGCCTTCCCCGGGGCAATTCCCCCCATGATTGGATGGGTGGCTGCGACCGGTTCGCTGGACCGCGGAGCGTGGCTGCTTTTCGCGATTTTATTTGTTTGGCAATTTCCGCATTTTCACGCGATTGCCTGGATGTACCGCGAAGATTACGCGCGCGCGGGAATCCTGATGCTTCCGGTTGTGGACCGCGATGGCGTGCGCACCTTCCGTCAGATCATCCTTTACGCGGCCGCTCTGATTGGCGTCAGCCTGTTGCCTGCGCTCATGGGGCTAGCGGGAGTGATTTATTTCTTCGGAGCTCTGGTGACTTCGACGGCCATGCTGCAGGTTTGCTTGTGGGCGGCCACCAGCAAAACGAACATGCGCGCCAAGTGGCTGATGCACGCCACCGTCATTCACATACCGGTGCTGCTGGGTCTGATGATTTACGACAAGATTCCGCATTAAAGGCGCGCTTCGCGTTTCGAATTGACCATTGTTTGCACGGCCGCCGGCGTTTCTTGCAAAACTGGGGAATGCTGCGGCTGCGGAAGCCGAAAGCGGAAGTCTCCAGAAGGTGTTTGTTTCCAGCGACGAATCGTGAAGGGAAGCCATCGCGCATGTTTTCTCAAGCAGCCTTGAATGCCTCACTCAATGGTCTTAGCGCCATTCTTCTGGCCTGCGGCTATGTGGCGATTCGCGGGGGCAAAATTGCCGTTCACAAGTTCTTCATGATTTCGGCGTTTCTGGTCTCCTCGGCGTTCCTGGTTTCCTATCTGATTTACCACTACCGGGTGGGCCACGTCCCGTTTCAAGGGCAAGGCTGGATTCGGCCCTTTTATTTCGTCCTACTGACGACTCACACCGTCCTGGCCGTTGTTATTGTGCCGATGATCCTGGTGACGCTGCGGCGGGCATGGCTTGCCAAGTTTGACAAACATCGCATCATTGCCCGCTGGACGCTGCCCCTGTGGATGTACGTTTCCGTGACCGGGGTGATCGTCTATTTGATGGTTTATCAGATCTATGCGAACTAGGGCTTGTGAGATTAGTTTGCCGGTGACTGGGTGGTTGCCGGCTGAATGGCCGCGATCAGTGCATCCGTGAATTCTTTTGTATTCGCCGTGCCGCCCACATCCTGGGTTGTGTGCTTGCCCTCACGATAGACTTTCTCCATCGCGGCTTCAATGCGACGCGCGGCGGAGCGCTCTCCCAGATGGTCAAGCATCAGGATACTGCTCATCAATAGCGCGGTGGGATTGGCCAGCCCTTTGCCGGCAATGTCCGGGGCCGTGCCGTGGACCGCTTCAAACATCGCGGATTCGTCGCCGATGTTGGCGCTGGGGACCACGCCCAAACCGCCGACCAGTCCCGCGGCCAGATCGCTCATCACATCGCCATAAAGGTTGGGCAGCAACAGCATGTCGAACTGTTGCGGATTCATGACAATCTGCATGCAGGCATTGTCGACGATCAATTCCTGGTATTCGATCTGCGGATATTTTTCTGCAACTGTCCGGATCGATTTCAAAAACAAACCGTCGGAAAGTTTCATGATGTTGGCTTTATGGATGGCGTGAATCTTCTTGCGGCCGTTGCGAACGGCATACTCAAAGGCGAATTTGGCGATACGCGTTGACGCTTTTTCGGTGATGATTTTAATGCTTTCAACGACTCCCGGAACAACTTCATGCTCGAGGCCGGAATACAGATCTTCGGTATTTTCGCGAACCAGAACGACATCGACATTATCGATTCGCGCTTTCACGCCGGGCAGATTCTTGACCGGCCGTAAATTGGCGTAAAGATCGAGCCGCTTGCGAAGCGCGACGTTAACGCTCGGCGCGCCGCCGGCAATGGCGGTGGCCATCGGGCCCTTCAGTGCGACACGGTTCCGTTTGACCGAATCAATCGCCACTTGATTGATCAACTGGCCTTGCTCGCTGGTCTTGTCGGTGCGACCTTCCAGTTCTTCCCAATCAATTTGCACGCCGGCCGCTTCAAGAATGCGCCGCGTGGCGGTTGCTACTTCAGGGCCGATACCTTCCCCGGGAATCAAAGTGACTTTATGTCTCATGGCAGCATCTATTGTAATTGAAGGCCTTCTTTTGCAGAAACGGCCTTCCTGCTTGCGTTTCCTGTTAGGAACGCGGCACTGTGCAGCAAGGGAAGAGTTTTGCTATACTGTGTAGGTTACGTGGACCGCAGCACTGCCTGCGAGGAGGCCCGAAATTATGATTCAGTTGACACCGATTGCCAGCACCAAGGTGAAGGAAATCATGAACATGCAGACGCCGCAGCCGGTGGCCCTGCGAGTAGCGGTGGTGGGTGGTGGCTGCTCCGGTTTCCAGTACCACATGGCATTTGAGAATGCGACCAACGAAACGGACGAAATTTTTGATTTTGACGGCCTGAAGGTTGCTGTCGATCAGATGAGTTCGATGTACCTTGAAGGCATTGAGATCGACTACATCGAAACGCTGGAAGGCGCGGGCTTTAAGTTCAATAACCCGAACGTGAAGAGCACCTGCGGCTGCGGCAGCTCGTTTAGCGTCTAAAAATTTAACGGCGGAGCGAAATTCGTTTCCGCATGAAGTCTTAAGGCCCTTGAACGTAATGTTCGAGGGCCTTTTTCTTATGCCAGCGAA
>DATHFT010000146.1:0-33371 GCA_035317965.1 Saccharimonadales bacterium (SeqCode)
GTAGTGAATTTCGCGGGCCTCCGCTCCTGCTTGTGCCCGCATTCGCCAGAAACCGCCTGACCCGTGAATGTGCCCGCGGTTTGAAACGAAAACAATGTCCTTCCCGTCCCGGGACCACACCGGACTAATCTCTGTATCAAACGCGCTGTAGTAATACCGCGGCAGAGAACTCTTCGTTTCGCCGGTCAACCGCGCGATATTCCCAAGCCGGCCGTCGCGAATTTCTCCCACAAAAATGTGAAATCTCTTCTTGTACGTCGTCGAAACAAAAACAATGCGCTTGCCGTCCGGCGACCAGCGCGCTTCAACATTCACTGCTCCAGCATTCGTCAATTGCCAGGTCCGTCCGGTCGCCACGTCCAGCAACCACAATTCCATCGCGTTCCCCTGATACGAAACATAAACGATGCTTTTCCCGTCCGGCGACCAGTCCGGCTGATAGTCGTATCCAGCCCCATCGGTAATCTGCTGGGCTTCCCGGGAATCCAGCCGCTGCCGCCACAGCGAGCCCCCCATCGAATACACCACTTCCTGCGAATCCGGCGCCCAGGCCACGCTACTCGGCCCGCTCGTCAGTTGTGGCAAATACATCTCGCGATAGTAATAAGGATGCGGCAACTCAATTTGTGGAAGCACAGGTTTTCTCTGCGCCGCCCCGGGCATTCCGCCAGCCATCATCGCCAGCGTCACCATCAGCAATTTCTTCAACACAGTAGCCTCCAGCAGTTTCCGTGCAATTGGCGTGAAACAAAAACTATTCCTTCCCGCTCGCCGATGCAAGCTGCTCTCTATCCTTTTTCCGTGGTCAGGGATTGCAAGGCAGGGCGAGTGTCTCGTGGAAGAACGAGAGTCGTCGTCAGCCGGCCTGGGTATCCAAAATCTCGCGCACCAGGCTCGTTAACTTCGAAGGGGTAAACGGCTTTTGCAGAAAATGGGCTTCTTCTCCGGGAACTCCGTGATGCAAAACTGCGTTGTCCGTGTATCCAGACATGAAGAGAACCTTGATACCCGGCCGTTGCGCCACAATCTTTGTGGCCAATTCGCTTCCGCTCAAGCCAGGCATCACTACGTCGGTCAATAGAAGGTCGATGGCTCCCTCATGCGCTCTGCAGAGTGCCGGGACATCCAGAGATTTATCCGTCATCAGCACGCGATATCCGCTGGCTTCCAGCACTTCGCGCGCTAGCTCCCGCACCTGGGGGTCGTCTTCTGCCAGCAGTATGGTCTCTGTTCCCACAGTTGCTGCCCCATCTTTCGGTGCAACGTCCATGGCCTCGACGGGTTCATCCACGCGCGGCAGATAGGTCTTAAACGTCGCGCCTTTCCCGAGCTCGCTGTACGCCCAGATATAGCCTTCGCTTTGTTTCACGATTCCGTAAACCGTCGAAAGTCCCAGCCCGGTACCCTTGCCGACTTCCTTGGTCGTAAAGAATGGCTCAAAAATATGCAGTATCGTTGCCTTGTCCATTCCCATACCGGTGTCGCTCACGGCCAGCATTACGTAACGCCCCGGCTTTGCTCCAAAATGCTGTTGCGCATAAACGGCGTCGAGCTCCACATTGGCCGTCTCGAGCGTCAGCGTTCCGCCATTGGGCATCGCGTCCCGCGCGTTGACGGCCAAATTCATGATCACCGATTCAATTTGCCCTGGATCCGCCTTTACGGCGCCCAAATCCGGAGAGGTCACCGTTACAATTTCAATATTTTCGCCGATCAAGCGACGCAACATCTTGTCGGCGTTCTTCACCAGCTCATTTACGTTAAACACCTTTGGCTGCAGGACCTGCCGCCGGCTGAATGCCAGCAATTGCCGGGTGAGAGAAGCGGCCTGCTCGGCGGCGCGGTCGATGTGTCCCATCTGGCCGCGGAGCACGTCCTGTCCTTCCAAGCCGTCCATCATCAGATTGCAATATCCCTTGATTACCGTCAGCAGGTTGTTGAAATCGTGCGCCACGCCTCCGGCCAACGTCCCAATGGTCTCCATCCGCTGCGCCTGCCGGAGCTGCTCCTCGAGCATTCTCCGCTCGGAAATGTCATTGGCCATCCCGATCACATACCGAGGTTGCCCCTGGCGATCGCGCAGCAAGAACAAGTTCAATTCCGTCCAAACCACTTTCTTGTTCGGCAGCAAATAGCGTTTTTCGAGACGGTCATGGTCGCGAACGCTGCTGACCAATTCCTGATAGCGCATGGCGTCCCGCTCTTGATCTTCTGGATGCGTCAGATCGTCAAAAATCTGATGTTGCACGGAAACATGGGCATCCAGATCCAGAATCTTCCGGTAAGCCGCATTCATGGCCAGAACCACACCATCCATCCGGACAATCGCAATTCCAATCGGCGAGCCGTCAAAAATGGTCCGGAAGCGTTCTTCGCTTTCGGCAAGGGCTTGCGCGTCCCGCTCTCGTTCGGTGATATCCACCGAACTGCCAACCAGTCCGACAATGTTTCCCAGGGCGTCGCGATACGGCCCTTTGGTTGAAAGGAAAATTCGCTTCACATTCCCGAAGTGTCCGACTTCTTTGTAGGTCTCGGTTTTGCCGGATTCCATCACCTCGCGGTCGGCCGCCATGATGGCTTGCGCCGTTTCCGGCGTTGCAAACGCCCGGATATCTTTTCCGACCACGCCCTCGGTCGTCGAATTCAGAAATCGGGCCCCGGCCGAATTCATCATGATGTAACGGCCTTCGAGATCCTTCACAAAAATTGATTCGGTGGTCCCTTCGATGATGGACTGCAGCAGTCCATGCTGCTGGCGCAGTGCATGGGCGCTGCGCCGCTGTTCGCGTGACGTCAGAATCAATCGTGCGTACGAAATAGTGAGGGAAACGAGAACAGCGACGGCGGCCACGACCAGCTGCCCCTGCGCGACTTCAGCCGCCATGAGCAAAACCAGCAGGGGGAAAATAAGTGGCAGCAATTGTGTCAACAGCAGACGACGTTCTCTGAACGGAGTGTCGGAAGCCTCTTTTTTGTCCTTATCCCCGTCCCACACAACCGTCGTGGCCAAGGGAATCAGCCACGGCGCACTCCACACCAAATCAAACCAGGTGCCGTTCGGCATTTCCCGCAAACCCGTCACAAAATACAAATCGGTCAAAAAAGCGGCCATTCGGAAATACGCCAGACCCTGGAATAATTTCCCCGCCGGTTCATTTCGCGAAGAAGAAGCGCGCACCAGGAAACCTATCGTTACCAATCCGTCGGTCACGGCGCTCAGCCGGAACGAGCTGACCGATGTTCCATGAGTTGAAAGGTTCGAGAAGAAAAAGAACAAGAGCAGAAAGACAATGCCCACTTGCGCGAAGTCCAATATGCGCTGCCAGTCAAACCCTTCGGACTCCCCTTCAGGATCCAGGAACATGCACATCACGAGGGGCGCCGGCCAGGCCGTAAAAATCAGGTCAATTCCCCACAACGGCTGGGTTTGTATTCCTAAGATGTCTCCGTAATAGGTTCCAAAAATTTGTCCCACGCACCAGATCGCAAAACCTGCTCCGGCCAGTCGCCAGAACATCCGCCCAAAAGTTCCCGAGCGTTTTGCGGATTGGAAGCAGGCCACTGCGGTAATCGTGCCGAGCGTCAGCTGGATCAGGTCGGAAAGAAGAGGGCCGGGAGCGCGGCTCCCAAGAAAGAGGATTACGGCCGCATGAGCACAAAACAGGGCCAGCCCCGCCACAAACGGGGGGCGCGACAAGCGCGCCGTGAACTCACGGATGCCGGACATTCATTGATGCTAGCATCCGCCGATTTGGCCCTGGTCGCCTATGTCCACGGCATCTGCAAAAGCGTAATTATCTGACTGGTTAATCCTTATTACGATTTAATAAGAACAAACACCAGCTTCTCTCGGGCTAGGCCAGGCCCGCCTTGGCCAGCGGCAATTCCCGAATACGCTTGCCGGTAGCCGCAAAAATTGCATTGCAAAGCGCCGGTGCAAACGGCGGCAATCCTGGCTCACCCACCCCGGCAGGTGGCGCGTCGCTGTCCACCAGGTGAATGTGCGTCGCTCGGGGCGCGGTACTCATCCGCGCCACCGGGTAATCATCAAAATTGGATTGATCGATCGCTCCGTTGGTTGCCGTAATCTCTCCGTAGAGTGCCAGGCTCGTGCCCATCACCACTGCGCCTTCAAACTGTTGACGCACCATTTCCGGATTCACGACGGTCCCGGCATCGAGCGCCGTGTCCACCCGCTGAATCTCCACCTTTCCCGCATCGTTTATTTTCACTTGCACCACGGTAGCAACATAGGTCAGAAAACTTCTGTGCATCGCCAGGCCCATCCCGAATCCGTTCCCTTGTTTGGTCTTGCCCCATCCCGCTTTTTCCGTAGCAAGCTGCAAAACGCGCCGGAAGCGCCCCGTATCAATGGGGTATGCCGTGTAGTCGCTCTGATAATTCTGATATTCCGGGGCCAGCTCCGACTTCGGAATAATGCGGTCCGGCCCGAGCACCGCCAGCGCGTACTGCAGAGGGTCGCTTCCTGCGGCGTGCGCCAATTCATCCAAAAACGAATGAATCCCAAATGCATGATAGATGTTGGCCACCGATCGCAGCCATCCAATGCGCACATGCGCCGTAGCCGGTCCGTTTTCCACCCGGTAGTTCGGCAAAGCAAAGGGCGCGTCGGTAAATCCCAGGCCGAGCTCATCCGGAGCCGAGTAGGTCGTGGCCGGGTCGAAGGTCGATCCAATCGGCGGAAACACCGTGCGCTGCAGCCACGCTTCCGGCCGTCCGTCGGCTCCGAGCGAGGCCTTCATATACATCGCCGCTACCGAGTGGAAGGTGTCAAACTTGATGTCGTCTTCGCGGCTCCACACTACTTTCACCGGTTTTCCCGTCTTTTTTGAAAGCACCGCTGCTTCCACGGCAAAGTCCGGGAACGATTTCCTGCCAAACCCTCCGCCCAGCAGAGTCACATTGACGGTCACATCCTCTTTTTTCAATCCCACGGCACTGGCAACCGCATCGCGAGCTCCCTGGGGATTCTGCGTCGGCGCCCAGAGCGCGACTTTTCCATCGTGAAACCAGGCCAGCGCCGCCGGCGGCTCCATCGAAGCATGCGCCAGCATCGGCGCGTAATATTCGGCTTCGACAATTTTTCCTCCCTTTGCAAATATCGCCTCCACGTCGCCACTGTTCCGCGCTACTTTTCCCGGCTTCCGTGCCGTCTCCTGCAATTCTTTCTTGTACGCTTCCGAATTCCACACGCTGTGCGGACTGCTCTCCCACTCGATCTTCAGTTTCTTTTTTCCCTGCATGGCCGCCCAGGTGTTGTCCGCCAGCACGGCCACACCGCCATACGCCTGATATCCAATAGGGGGCTTGAAAGCTTCAATCGTCGCCGTTCGCTTCACTCCCTTCACCGCCAGCGCGGCTTGGTCGTCAAAAGACTTCAGCGAACTTCCAAAGACGGGCGGATGCGCCACGCTCGCATACAGCATTCCATCCATCCTGGCATCCTGTCCGTACCCGGCTTTGCCCGTGCACATGTCCTGCAAGTCGTAACTCGAAGTCCCTTTTCCGATGTACCGCCAGTCGCCCCGGGCCTTCAGCTTGAGCTCTTCTTTTTTTGGCACTTCCAGTTTCCCGGCCGCTGCCGCTAGTTCGCCGTAACCCGATTTTTTCCCAGTCCTCTTGTGCACCACCTCGTGCAGTTCCGTCGTGCACTCCCCGACCGGTACCCCCCACTGCGTCGCTGCCGCCCGCACCAGCATCAAGCGCGCCGTGCCCCCCGCTTCGCGCAACGGATCAAAAAAGCTTGTCACCGAATGCGACCCATCGGTGTCCTGATCTCCGTATTTCTCGTCGCCGATCGCTTGCACGATTTTTACGCGCGACCAATCCGCATCCAATTCGTCTGCGACGATACGCGGCAATGCCGTCTTGCTGCCGCTTCCCATCTCGGACCGGTGGGCCACGATATAGACCGTTCCGTCGGTGTCGATCGCCACATAAACGTTCGGCTGCAATGGCGCTTTCCCCATCGCGCTGGAAGCTTCCCGGGGTGCGCCGGCAGCCCGGCTCTCGGGCAGCCACTGCGCGCCAAGAACAAACGCAGCGGTGCCCGCCATCCCTTTCAGGAAATCGCGCCGCGTCACATTTTCTATACGGATCATGAAGCCTCCCGCTGGCTAGGCGAAAATTGCTGAAAAACCGTACATTTCAGGTCCCATCGTACCCGCAATCCTGTTTCTTGCAAGCGAGCGAAGGTTTCCGGGCCAAACCAGTACGGCCTCGCGTTTTTCGGGAAGAATTTCAGGAAATGCGGTCGCCCGGCGGCGGGGGTCGGCTACTCTTCCGGCCAGGCGCCCAAGGCTCGCCGCAATACGACCAGTTGCCCCAGGTGATACGAGTTATGGTCGGCCAACACCAGCGCTTCGCGCAGCAGCGTATGGCCGCTGCCTTGCGGAAGTTTCGCCAGCAAATCCGTTTTGGCATCGCGCACCAGCCGGATCATCCGCTGCAGATCACGCTCAAACGTATCGAAACTCTTCTTCCACGCCGCATCGTTTGGCGGTACCGGACTCTTCGGCCAATAACCTTCCGGGAATTCCGGCGAAACGTGTTTCGGATTCCGGCTGAATTCCACAATATCGCTTTGCGCCAGCCGCGCGTGTTCGAGCAATTGCCATCCGGTATGGGGCAGCCCCTTGGCAAATGCCCCGCGCTTGCGCGCCGGGAAGCCGTCAATCGCGTCGCGAAAATGGACGTGAGCGCCTCCGCCCTTTAACAAAGCAACCAAGTGTTCGCGCAGCGCCGCGTCGCGTCCGCGTTTTATCTTCTTCCCAGATCGCCCGGCTTTGTTTCCCATCTGGCCCACCCGCCTATTTTTCCGAAATGAGCACCTGCTGAGGCATTTCCGCCACAGCGTGCAATGTCGTCGCCCGAAATCCCGCGTTCCGGAACATCTTCTCATACTCGGCACGCGTATAAGCGTCGCCGTCATTGGTGTTCACGAGCATGATCAGGCTGAATCCGGCGGCCATCGGCGGCGATACGCGATCTTCGTTGGGCACGAATTCGAGTGTGATCGCCTTGCCGCCGGGCTTTAATGCTGCATGCACACGCTTCAGCAACTTTTCGCACGTTTCCGGATTGAAGTGATGCAGAAAGTTCGTCAGCAAAACGTAGTCGTATCCGGACCCCAGTTCTACCGCCAAGGCGTTGCCAGAAATGACCGTATACCGTTCGGCGACTCCCGCGGCGCGCGCATTCTCCTCGGCCACCTGCAGTACATTCGGCCAATCGAGGGCCGTAACACGCGCGTTCGGATTGTTTTTGGCCAGGGTAATCCCGTACATGCCGTGTCCGGCGGCAATATCCAGTATTTTGCAATCCCGTGCGGATGCCATGCTCGTCAATTCTGAAAGATACGCCGCAATTGGTACCGTCAGCGGCACCATGGACTTCGCAAATGCGATCCAGGCGTCATCATTGGGTTTCTCATTGTCTCCGTGTTCTCCCGCCGAGGTGCCTTTGCGCACGGCATCCGTCAAAGCGCGAAAATTTCTCAAAAGTTCGTCGTTCAGCAAAAAGCCCGCGACTCCTCCCATATAAGCCGGCGAATGCCTGTTCAGAAACGTCGCAGACTCCGGCGTCAACGCGTACTGCCCATTTTCTTTCAACAAAAATCCGTGAACGGTCAGGTAGTCGCACAAAATCCGAACTCCGCGTTCCGACGCTCCCGTTTTCGCCGCAACCGCCGAAGACGATCGCGCGCCCTCGCCGACCGCTGTAAACACCCCCAACTCAATTCCCGCCCGCAGCGCCGCCGTCTGCTGATGCGCGCTCAGGGCATTAAAAATACGTTCCGGCGTCGGTCGATTCGCTTGTGTTCCTGTGGCCACTGGCATTCACCTCGTCCGTTTCTGTCGGTTTTTGCTGCAAGCGTCCTCTACGACTCAAATGCTGTCTCGCAAATTCGTTGCCTCACTCCGCCTTCCACTGGCATACTTTCCCTCCCCGCAACACCCGTGAGGCAGGCGCAATGAAACGCGAATATCACCGCTGGTATTCTCCCCGGCTCGGCATCGAAATGGGTGTCGTTGTTTACGGTCATTGGGGCCAACCGCTTTTGGGTTTCCCCACCAGCGCCGGTGACGAATGGGAACTCGAAGGCCAGGGAATGATTTCCGCCCTATCTGACTTCATTGACGGCGGCCGCGTCAAGTTTTTCTCCATCAATTCCATCAACGGCTACAGCTTCTACAACAAAGGCGCTCATCCGTTTCACCGCAGCTATGTCCAATCCGTTTTCGATGCCTATCTGCGCGACGAACTGGTCCCCTTCATCCGCAACAATTGCAACAGTCAGGATATTGCCATCTCCACCATGGGCGCCTCGTTCGGCGCCTATCACGCCGCCAACAGTCTGTTTAAACATCCCGATGTCATCAAACGCTGCTTCGCCATGTCCGGCGTTTACGATCTCCGCAATTTCATGGATGGTCTTTACGACGACAATTTCTATTTCAACAATCCTGTCGACTATCTCTCCAATCTCAGCGACCCCTGGGTCTACGAGCAACTAGCCAGCTGTGACATCCACATCAGCACCGGAACCGGCCAGTGGGAAAATAGTGGCCCCGCCTACCGCCTCTCGGAAGTCCTGGCGAGCAAGGGCATTCGCCACTCGCTGGACAATTGGGGCCCGGAAGGCGGCCACGACTGGCCCTACTGGAAACGCCAAATGCGCGAATACGTTTCCCGCCTCTTCTAGATTTCCGGGCCATAGGTCTGCGGAAAATTCCTTGGACTGCGCGGGCGGGAGTGTCGTGCGCCCCGGTCTTCCCGGATCGCGGCATGCCGGGTTGCTTTTTGCCTTTACCGTGAGGGGGAACCGCGCACTCGCGCTTAACGCAAGCCCAGATGATCCAGCTGGTATCTCCCCTTGGAAATTACCTGATCCTCATCAATCCAAACATCGCAATTCCGCGTTAGCACATCCACGTGGGTCTTGGACTTCCAGTCCGCATGCGTCTGGCTTCCGTAGGGATCGCCAAAGGCCAGATGCACCCCGGGAAATTTTTCGTCCTGCAGCAAAATCCCGATCATTTCCGACAATCCTAAATTGGTCCCGAACGCCAGCTCGCCCACGCGGTCGCTGTTCTCGTCCGTGTGGCAATATTCCCAGAATTCTTTCTCCAGATCCTTGCGCGCGCATTCCACTTTTACCAGCCGCGCACCCGCAATCGTCAATACCAGCGGCGTCGCCTGCAAATCCCCATACTTCCCGTTAAAATGATCGCCCGCCGTCGCATCGCAGACAAACGTTCCATCCACCGTCGCCGGAGTTGTAAACACTTCACCGGCCGGCAAGTTCGACCAGTAGCGCGGACTGATCAGCCCGCTCGTCTTTACCCAATCCAGCCCGCGATCAAAATGCGCTGCAATCCTGGTGCCCGCTTCGGTTGTTACCGTCAAGGTTTCCGCGCGCAACATTCTCTGGCGCAGTTTGTCGCTCAACTTGTCTACCAGCTGGTAATCCGCCCGCATCCCCTGCTGCATGATCTGCGGAGTTACGCCCACCATATGCGCATACCGGATCTGCCGCCGCTCCACCACGCGGACAATCGCCATTCGCGCCGCCAGCTCGCCGGGCTGCGGCGTCATGCACATCACCCCGACATCGGCCGTCTCCAGAGCCTCCAGCACGGCCCCGGGCGCAGCTGCCATCGGACGCGGTCCCAAATCCTCCAGCAACAATCCGGTATACTTCGCGCCCCGCTCATCGACAGCGGCGGCCAGACTGGCCGCCACAGAACGGCTCACTTCGTCCGCAATCAAGGCCACCTGCTCGCCCCGTTGCACACCCAGGCACGTCCCGACGGCGTTTCGCGCGCCCGGCATCAACTCTGCTGGTGCTTCTCCAAATAACATGCGTAGTAGTTTACAGAGTATGAGGCGGAACTTAAAAGTGAGCTGTGGTTCCCGAACAGGCCAATTTGCCTCAATCGGCGCCGGTTGTCCGCGGGGACACCCGGAACGCCGGGACCTGCCCTCCGCCACTGGTGACATTCGCCAGTCCTGTCGCGCTCAACCGCGTCAGGAAACCACACAGCTTCCCTCGAAACAAATAAGGCGCAAAATCGACGAGCATATCCCGGTAATCCACTTTTCCCATCTGCACAATATAAGGAAACACTTCCCGCCGTACCGGAATCTTCTCCTGCACAATCCAAGCCCCGTCTCTGGCGGTTAGCGCCCGTTCAATCGCCGCATCCCAGGCGGCTTCGTCCGTTTCCCATCCGAGAGTAACGCCCGTTCCGCCATATTCATCACTGGGTTTCAGCACCAGGGTTTCCCGCTGGCTGCGAATAAATTCCAGCAAATCAATGGACGTCCCGTAGTGTGCCGTCTTCACATCCGCCACCACGCGCGTCCAGGGAATGTGCCGTTTGATAATTTCCCGTTCATGATGAGAAAAAAGCGCACCATTCTGTTCATCCGTCAGAACTGCGAAAAACGCCTTAACGTGGGGTAGCTTGCAGCGGAAATTATTGGCCACGCAAACCGCGTTTGCCGCGTACGCTCTCACCAGCGCCGAGCATTCGGCAGGCCGGGCCACCAGGTCATTGATCAAAACGCGCCGGTACACCAGGTCAATCTTCTGGTCTTCCGCGTATAACGCTTTCCCATCAAAATACAAATCGCGCGGATCGCAGATCACCGTAGGCACGCCCATCCGTTCAAAGCGTTCTTGTAAGATTTCAAACTCGCTCCAGGTCGGCACCTCCCTCCAGTCCACAATGGCAATCTGCGGCTTCTTTGAGCTTCCGCCCCAATCCAGAAAAGTTGCCACGAGCGCATCCAGCAATTTCGCAATCAACGGATAACTGTGCACTTCATAACGCTTGGCGAATTGCCCCATCACCGGCAATTCGCGGAAGATCTCCGCCAGCACTTCGGTATATCCGGCACCCGCCGGCGACTCTCCGTTGTACTCGGCAAACTTCAGCGAATTCGGCAGTAGAAAAGCGTCCAGCCGCGAAGCCGTACTGGCCCGCCCATACCCCGCCGGCAAGCGAGCCAACTGTTCCTCTTCCGGCCGCAAATGCAGCTGTTCAAACAAATGTTCATCCTTCAATGCAACGGAGGCGACGCGCTCGCCCAGATCGGCAATCGTTTCGGCTACGGTCCGCACCAGCTCTTCATCTTCCGGGGACAGAAAAAACGGCCGCAAGAAAGGACAGTGCACGCGATCCCCGAATGTCAGTTTCGCGCGTATTAGCTTTTTGAACTGATCTTCCGGAAGGGAAGGCGTGCGCAACAAAACGCCCCTCAATATTTCGTGCCACTCTTCTGCGGGTTTTGAGAGTTCCAAGTTGGCCTTAGGCGCAGTGCTCATCTACACTTTGATTCCCGCCGGCGGCCGATTGGGTGCTGCCGTAGATCCAATCGCCGCAGGCACAACCTTGGGCGCTCCGGTAAACCCAGTAGCCGCCCCCACCCCGAGCATTTCTTCCCATCGCGGCCAGGGAAAGGAAGCCTTCCCGTGCACCGCGCGATCGATCACCAGCCGTGCCATCTTTTCAACCACCTGCTCAAAATAAAATTCCGTGATGCGGTCCCGCTCAAAATCCGGTGCCGGATTCAGAAAATCAATCGCATACGGCACGCCATCCCTCACCGCAAACTCAATCGTATTCATCTCGTAACCCAGGGCCTGATTGATCGTCTGCGCATCGGCCACCACGCGGGCCCCGAGCTCGGCCGACAGATACTGGTGATCCACTATATATTTCCGCTCCTTGGGGTCGTAGTGCACCGGCAATATATCCATCTTTCCAAACGTAAAGCACCGGACGTACTTGTCGAAATCGATGAACTCCTGCAGCGTCATGCAATAGGGAGCGGTCTGGTCGTAGGCCGCCAGCAACTCCGCCTTGTTCGCCACCTTGTAGACGTGCTTCCATCCGCCGCCCGAGTACGGCTTGAGAATCGCCGGCCGCCCCACGTAATCGAGCAAGCCATCCCAGTCGACCGGGTATTCCAGGTTGTGCAAGGACTCCGCCGTTAGATCCACATTCGCCGGGTAGGCCTTTTGCGGCAGCAGCACGGTTTTGGGAATCGCCAGGCCGAGCTTCGCGGCCACCGCATAATTGAAAAATTTGTCGTCCGCAGTCCACCAAAAGGGATTGTTGATAACGTAGGTTCCGGCGAGCGCCGCGTGCTTCAAATACCCGCGGTAATACTCCACTTCATGCGAAATGCGGTCGACGATCACGCTGTAAGCGGCCGCTTCGCCCATCTTCGTCCCGCCCAGCTTCACAAACTCTGCCGAGACTCCCTCCTTGGCCCCTAGAGCATTCACGCGCTCAATAAACGCCGGAGGAAAACTGAACTCACGCCCGCAGAGAAGGCCAACCTTCTTCATCGCAACGCTCCTCAATTAGAAAAAATTACTTCCAGGATCGCGGCAGCGCTTCTTAAAGACGCTCCGACCGGGAGCCGCGCCGCGCTTGGCCGTACCGGAGAACGAAACGCGGTGCGCCGCTAGTTCACCGCGCCTACCGAACTGGTCCGCGGTTCGGTCACTCCGCCCCGGGTCTCGGCCACAATATGCCGCACCACCGCTTTCAAATCCCCGGTTTCCTGATAGACACGCAACTGCCTTTCCGCGCTCGTTCCTTCCAGCATGATCGTGTTCACATACTCGACGGCGCTTCGGCTCCCCAGGTCGTCGACGACGTCATCGACAAACTCCAGCAGCTCCTCCATCAATTCCTTCATCGGCACTTCGGTCTCTTTGCCAAAATCAATCAATTTTCCGGCAATCCCGTAACGCGCCGCCCGCCACTTGTTTTCTTCAATCAGCGCGCGCCGATACAGGCGGAAACTCAAGTTGCCTTTATACAAGCGATGCAGTTTTACGACAATCGCCTGGGTCAAAGCCGCGATCGCCACGGCCTCTTCCACTTTCGTGGTCACATCGCACATCCGGAACTCCAGCGTCCCGAACACCGGATGGGGCCGCACATCCCACCAGATCTTCTTCCCCGAATCAATCGAATTCAATTTCACGAGTAAATTTATGAAATTCTCGTACTCACTCCACGACTGAAACTGCTCGGGAATCCCTGTCCGCGGAAACCTGCGAAATACCGTCGTGCGAAACGATTTCAATCCGGTATTCCGCCCCATCCAGAACGGCGAACTCGTCGACAACGCCAGTAGATGCGGCAGGAAATAGCGCACCATATTCATCATGTCGATCGTCGTTTGTTTGTCGGGCATGGCCACATGCACATGCATCCCAAAAATCAGAAGCGACCTTGCCAGCTGCTGCAATTCTTCGACAATATTCTGATAGCGCTCGCCCGGTGAAATCACCTGATCGATCCAGCTGGAAAACGGATGCGTGCCCGCTGCCGCAACCTGCAGCCCCGCGCGTTCGGCGGCGGCCACCAGTTCGCCCCGCGTCCGGTGCATCTCGATCCGCAACTCGTGAACGTCCTGGCAAATATTGGTGCCGGTTTCGACGATCGACTGATGCATCTCGTGTTTCACCTGCTCGATGATGCTCGGTGAAGCCGCCGATACCAGTTGCATCACGTGCGAACGCAGCTCGCACGTTGCCGGATCTATGATTTGGAATTCTTCTTCGACGCCGATGGTGAAGCGGTGAGCCATGGCCGGCCCTCCGGGTGGCTTGAATTTAGCGGGTGCCGCGAGGCGGTATCATACGCCGGTACCTGGCAAAATACATCACCAGCTTGCAAACTAAATCTCCGCTGCGGTCCCGGACCAGCGCTCCCCGCGACCTAAAAAAATGGCGCTCCAGGGATGACCGGAGCGCCGCTCTTTCCAATCCATGACTACGGAAAATTGCGTTTCAACCGTTTTGGCTCTAGGCCGCACCCATGGCCCGGCGTTGCTGGAAGCATTCACGGCAAAATACCGGACGGCCCTGCGTGGGACGAAAAGGCACCGTCGTTTCTTTCCCGCACTGGGAACAATTGGTTTTTGTTTCAGAGCGCATGGGAGAGGCGTGGCCGCCACCTCCATTCCCACCGCCGCCTTCGGCCCGCTTCGCCTTGCAGCCTTTGCAGCGCTTGGGTTCGTTCTTGAAGCCTTTGTCGGCGAAAAACATCTGCTCGCCGGCCGTAAATACAAATTCTGAACTGCATTCAGAACACTTCAGCACCCGATCGTGGTATTCCATGAGCCGCTCTCCCCTGGTCCCGTGTCGGGCAGGGAATTGGGCTCGTTCTGCACTGGAAGCGGGGTTACGTGGGGTGCCAATATCCGAAAAAGCCGGGCATGGGTCCCAAGGCCTGCGGGCGCAAAACGTAAACTTCTACCCAAAAACTCACTGCCTTACGGGGGCCTGAATCTCGGAAGTGCGGCGCATCAAGCTTCGGGAAAAAACGGAGGGTCGACCCGTTCGAGGTCGACCCCAAAAATCAATCCGCTTCTCTCCGCTGCTTTTTGCGCAGTCGCTTCCGCGAAAGCGCTTCTTTTGCACGGCGTTTTTCGCCCGGCTTCATATAGAAGCTGTGCTTTTTGATTTCCTTGATGATGTCTTCCTGTTGCACTTTGCGTTTAAAACGCCGCAGTGCGTTTTCCAGAGACTCACTCTCTTGAATAATGACTTCAGCCACTGTGTACTTCACCCCCAATCCGGTTCGGATTGGTATCTATGCGGCGCCTCTTGCGGACCAATACATCCGCTCCAAAACAACGGTTGGGCACCGCCCCTGTGCTAATTATCGCATGTTTGGACCGCTCAGCGGCCATTCGTTGGAATGAGTGCTTGGCATCCTTCTAATCAATACCGCCATCCAAGTCAAGGATTCTTTCTGTCCGCCCTTTTCTGGCAGTACTAAACCTCTCTGTTTGCAATTTAGCCAACCAGTTTCTCAAATAGTAAAATAGACCCCGCTCAACGCTGCTTTTTTCATTCCTGGGAAAGGCCACCGGCGCGGGGCTCGTTCTTCCTTTGCCGGGCATCCAATTCTTTCCGGCTGTTCTCTTGTGCTGGGGCCCTGCCCTTGCGTAGAATGAGCCGCTTCTCAGCCGGCGCCCCTGGGGGTTCCACCATGTCCGCAATGCGCGATGCCATCGCCGTACTTCTTGCTGGAGGGCAGGGCGAACGCCTCTGGCCTCTCACCCGCGACCGCGCCAAACCCGCCGTCCCTTTCGGCGCACTCTACCGCATCATCGATATCACGCTGTCCAACTGCATCAATTCCGACCTGCGCAGAGTTTTTGTCCTCACGCAGTACAAAGCCCTCAGCCTCAATCGCCACGTACGCGCCGGCTGGTCGCCGCTCGCCGGGCTCGGCGATTACATCGAAGTCCTTACGCCGCAGATGCGCGTTTCCAAGGAGTGGTATCAAGGCACGGCCGACGCCGTCTACCAGAACATCTATTCCATCGGCAGCGAACGCTCCAAGTACGTCTTCATCCTTTCCGGCGACCATATCTACAAAATGAACTACGCCAAAATGCTCCAGCAGCATGTGGACTCCGGAGCCGACGTAACGG
This sequence comes from Saccharimonadales bacterium (SeqCode), assembly GCA_035317965.1. GTDB lineage: Bacteria > Acidobacteriota > Terriglobia > Acidiferrales > UBA7541 > Acidiferrum. The sequence continues at coordinate 15,496 of DATHFT010000146.1, forward strand.
TAGCCACGATTCAGATTCCCACCCAGGAAGCTTCAAAACAGTTTGGCGTGATTGAAGTAGACCAGGACTGGCGCATCAAGGGCTTTGAGGAAAAGCCGGAATTTCCCAAAGAGTCGCCGCACCACCGCGGCCATTGCAACGCTTCCATGGGCATCTATATATTCAACACACAGCTTATGATTCCCATTCTCCTGGCCGATTCTGAAGATGCCAAATCCCATCACGATTTCGGCAAAGATATTCTCCCGCGCATCATCAACAAGCACCGCGTCTTTGCCTACAATTTCGTCGACGAAAACAGCAAGGACGCCCTCTACTGGCGCGACGTCGGCACCATTGACGCGTACTACGAAGCCAACATGGATCTGGTCAGCGTCTCCCCGGTTTTTAACCTGTATGACTCCGCTTGGCCGTTGCGCACCTGGATTCACCAATATCCTCCGGTAAAGTTCGTCTTCGCCGACAAGGACCGCATGGGGGTGGCGGTAGACTCCATTGTCGCCGGCGGCTCCATCATTTCCGGAGGCCGCGTCAGTCATTCGGTGGTGGGCGCCGACGTTCGCGTCAACAGCTACTGCGAAGTTGCCGAATCCATCATCTACAATCACGTCAACGTTGGGCGCCACTCGCGCATCCGCCGCGCCATCATTGACCGCCATGTCAGCCTTCCGGAAAAAACCGAAATCGGCTACGACCTGGAAGCCGACCGGCGGCGCTTCCACGTCACCGACTCCGGTATCGTCGTGGTCGTCCGTCAGGAATCTCTGATCGAAGAACCGGAAACCGCATAGTGCGATTTGCCAAACGCCTGGAGCCACAGATGACTCGTCTCATCCCGTACGCGCTCAGCCTCACACTGTTTCTGTCCGCCACCGCCGGTGCCCAAACCACCAAATGGAAGACGCACGACCTGGCGCGTCCCGCGCCTGCCGTCGTTGATCCGGGCAGCGGGCCGACGCAAGACACCCCCGGCCGCGCTCCTGCCGACGCCATCGTCCTTTTCGACGGCAAAGATCTGTCCGCCTGGTCGCAGGAAGATGGCTCGCCCGCCAAATGGAAGGTTGGCAAGGATTATTTTGAAACTGTTCCCAAGTCGGGCTACATTTTTACGCGGCAAAAATTTGCCGACATCCAGCTGCACGTGGAATTCTCGACGCCTTCACCTGCCCGCGGCGAAGGCCAGGACCGCGGCAACAGCGGCGTTTTCCTAATGGGCCTTTACGAAATCCAGGTTCTGGACTCCTATCAGAACAAAACCTATCCCGACGGCCAAGCCGCCGCCGTCTACGGGCAATATCCTCCGCTCGTCAATGCCTCGCGTCCGCCCGGCCAGTGGCAAACCTATGACATCGTTTTCCATCCGTCTCATTTCGACAAATCCGGCAAACTCCTTGGCCACGGCCGGGTAACCGTCTTCCACAACGGCGTCCTCGTTCAGGACCGCGTCGAAATCCAGGGTCCCACCGTGAACGGCGGGCCCGACTCACCGCACGCGGAAAAACTTCCACTCGCCCTACAGGATCACAATCACCCCGTCCGCTATCGCAACATCTGGCTCCGGGAACTTTCCAGCCAAGAATAGGGGCCGGCACTCGCAAACTGTGGCGCAATCGCAACCGCCGCCAGCCGCGAAATTTTTTGCGCAAAAACTTCCGCCTCCCCCGGTCCTTTTAAATTCAATTTGTCGTCTTGCCCCCTGCCAGATTGTTTCGCGCGTGTAGCCATTTGCCGCCGGCCTGAATCCAATGCTCTTGGGGATCACGTGGAGCGCCAAGCGGCTTTCTCTGCGTCCAGGATCTACGTCCAACCGGCCCAATTACGCGCCGTACAAAATAAGGAGAGGGCGAAATTCGCCATGGTTAGCCGTCATTTGAAATCGGTTGTCCTTCTTACTCTCGTGTTCACGCTTTTTTTTGGCATCTACTTCACCTGGAATCCTTCGCCGGTCCGTTCACAAGAGCAACCTGCAGCTCGCCCCGGGCCGGATCATTCCGGCATGGATCACTCGCACGGGCACATGTCTGCGAGCGAACCGCTCAGTCCAGACCAGCAAGCCAAGCTCCTGCGCGACAAACGGGAAAGTGAATTCAATCACCACCTGGCGGGCTTGTTGCTGGTTCTGGCCGGAATTTTCATACTCTTTGAACCGCGCCTCAAGCGCCGTTTTCCGCTCGTCCGCTACGCCTGGCCTTTGTGCTTTCTGGTGGCCGGCATTCTGCTTCTGATTTTCAGCGACACCGAACTTTGGCCCTTCGGCCACAAGGATTGGTTGGTCGGCGTAATCGGAAATCTCGAAGTCCTGCAGCACAAAGCGTTCGCCGCGATCCTCATGATTCTCGGGGTCATTGAATTTCGCCGCGCCCGGGGCACGCTCGAGGCTTCCTGGAGCGCCTGGGCTTTTCCCGCGCTGGCATTTGCAGGTTCCTTCCTGCTGCTGTTCCATGCTCATGACGCCGGAATGGTCGGCCCGGACCCGATGACCGAAATGCACCGCATCCAGATGCAGCACGTTTCCTACGCTGGAGTCGGCGCCGCAATCGGCCTGCTAAAAGGTTTGTCCGACACGTCCAGTACCGCGCGCCCCGTCTTCCGCGCCCTCTGGCCCTTGCTGCTGATCTTCCTGGGCATCCTTCTGCTCCTCTACGCCGAGTAGCCTCGTTTCGTTTCTGGCGTTGCGAGACGACAAGCAGCGTTTACGGCTCCGTCTTCGGCGGCCATGACATTTGCCCGCCGTGCTGATACGCCAGATTGGCGAACTGCCCGGCGCGCGCGGCCGCGACTCCGGTTTCCACAGGAGCGTTGGGCTCTTTGCGCGAGCGGACACAATCAAAAAAATTCTGCATGTGGTCAAAGGTCCCGTCCCGGAAGCTCTCGGCGCGGACCACCGGATTGTCTTTGCTCGAAGCGCCTTCGTGATGGATCGAGAAACCGCTGCGGTTGATTTTCAGGGTTCCCTCGGTTCCGCGGAACTCCAGTCCGCCGTCGTCGATCGACGACCCCATCATTCCCTCATACACGACAGCAAAGCCGGGATAGCGAACTGCCGCTTCAACCGTATCGGGACAATCCCAATAGTCGAAAAGGAATTTGTCCCCCATCATGTGCACGTCGGTCGGTTGATCTGATTTCATCGCCCACTGCGCGACATCGATCCAATGCGTGAACAAGTCGGTCATCGCGCCACCGCCAAAATTCCAGTACCAGCGCCAGTGATAGTATTTTTCCTCGCTGAAGGCCTGCTCGGGAGCGCCCCCCAGCCATTGCTTCCAGTCCAGCCGTTGCGTGTCGATGGCCTTGCGCGTCGATCGCGCCAGGTAGTTCTGCCACCAGTAGGTCCTCACCTGCAGCACGCGGCCCAGGCTTCCGCCCTGAATCAGATCCACCGCATCGCGAAAATGGCTCCAACTCCGTTGCTGCATCCCGCATTGCAAAATCTGTTTCCCGGATCGCACCGCGCGACTCAGTGTCGCTCCTTGCGCCAAAGTGTGCGTCACCGGCTTTTCCAGATACACATCTTTGCCAGCGGCAAGGGCGTCCACCGCCATGCGCACATGCCAATGATCCGGCGACGCGATGAGGACGGCGTCCAGATCGCTCTCCAGCAACTTCCGATAATCCGCGTGCACGGTCGCCAAATCCCGCGACCGTTGTTTGATCGCGTCGCAGTGCGGCCCATAAACATCACTCACCGCCGCAATCTGGTAACTGCCTGCGCGCTCGGCCGCATTCAGCAGATCGTTCATCCGTCCGCCCGCGCCAATCACGCCAACGCGCAAAGTATCGTTCGCCCCCAACACGCGCGTGGATGCCAGCGCCGTCAAGCCCCCGGCAATAATAAAATTTCGTCGATTCAGTTGGTATTTCATGCCGAGCATCTTAGCCGTTTACTCCCCAACGAGAAAGTACCGGGAAGCATTTACGCTTCTGCGCCCAAAACGCACGGAAACCTGCCGGGTGCCCGCCGCCCCCTGGCCTGTCGCGCATCGGCGCCGAGCAGGGCCGTCTCCCTGTCCGTCCGCAGCGGGCCCACACTTCAGTCACAACCTGGACGGCTGGCTGCGGCGTTGCGCGAACACCCACTCGACCAGAGCTGGTTCGGTGAATGCCCATTGCCACACCGGGTGATCTACACGAGCGTACTCGGTGTACAAAGGCCGGCCGCCGGCTTTCCGCCTTGCCGCGATTCGGTCACGCGACACCGATACCGGTACGGTTTGGTCGGAATCCCCGTGAAAGTTCCAGAGTGGGGTATCCATCGCCCCACTGCCGTCATCGGTTGAACTGCTTCCACAGCAGGCGACCGCTGCTGCAAAAAACGAGGGACGATGGGCGATCATATGCCAGGTCCCGGCACCGCCCATGGATTGTCCTGCAATGTAGATGCGGCGCTCGTCAATGGTGAACTCCTCGAGCAGGTGATCGATAATTTCAAACGCCGACCGCGCCCCTTCTCCCAAACCAGGGAGTACCTCGGCTGGTCCCGGAGTCTTTTGCGACAAATCGTAGCGCAGCCATCCCTGGTCTGTCTGGGGAACGGCCACGTAACAGGGAAAACGCCGCTGGTTCTCCGGACGCGCCCACACGCGTGTGCCAAAAATATTTCCGAGGCTCATCTGTTTCACATTGTCGTCGCCCAGTCCGCCGCTGCCATGCAGATAAATGACCAGAGGCAGGGTCCCGGCCGCCTCCGGGCGGAAGAGCCGGTAAGGCATAGGCGATCGACTCGTGTGCGTGCGCGCCTCAAACTTCGTGTCCAGTCCCTCGGTTTGTTTCTTGAATGCGGCAATCAGAGCGGTGCGCTCGGGCGACAGGGGCGTCCCGGGCGCAAGCGCCGGAGTGCGGTTGTCGTCGGCCGTCGCCGGGCCGGAGGCCATACCATCGGCCGTCGCCCGCAGCAGCGTTAGGGCTGAGGCCGTACCCAGCAGGCGGAGCATTTCTCGTCGAGTAGGCATACCCGTGGTACCTCTTGCCCGGGGCCGCAGGAAACACGACCCCCAGGAATTCTGGAGCAGCAGCTCCGCAGGCGACCCTAGTCGGCCCGGGTCACGCGCAAATTCGAAAAGTAAGCGTCGGTAGCCACGAAAGCCCACAGCCCAATCTGTCCGCGCACCACTCCCAGTTTTAAATCATTCACAACGAGGCACGGCTGCTCCGCTCCATTCACATAAAGTCTGGCCTTGGTCCCCGCAACTGCGATCTTTATCTTCGTCCACGCGCCGGCCTCCAGATCAACATAGGACTCGTACACCCCCGGTTGCTCTCGCCGCAAACGATCCCACGGAAACGCCGGAAACGATTCGTATTGCACCGCGTGATTGCGCCTCAACTGGTCATCGGCCCGCCCATTGGTGGGTCGCAGATAAATATTCTCGGCTCTTGCGCCACGCTCCTGTACTCGAAAAACCAGACCGACGAATCCGCGGGCGGTTGGATCCATCGCCGTAACCGGACGACCGGCAAGGTCGACCTCGATCATTCCGTCTCGGAAATCGCTGCCCGCGACCAGCGCCATCATCGAACCGGTGCCCGGGTCCTGGCCTGGTGTGGGGCTAAGATGCAGCGCCTGGCGTCCCCGATAGTTCACAACCTGCGCCGTCGCGTGGATCAGCTCCAGGCCGGCCGCGGAATCGAGTCGATAGGTCGTCTGCGCCCGCTGGTCTTGCCCGCTCGCTGCAAGCAGCAGGAGAGCCAAGCCGAGCCCGCAGAACATGGCATGAAACGGACGCATGCTGCTCCTCCCGCCGCCTTATCGCGGTATATCGCACTTAGACGACCGGCCCTCCGATTTGTTTTCCAGGGTTCTCCGATCGACCTCTCCATACGCTTCAGACGGGCGTCGCCGACGCAACTGCGGAAGTGCTACTCTGGTGGGCAATTGCTTCCGCAATTTCGAGGTCGGTTATGAGTGACCGAGAAGATCCCTCCCGCAAAAATGATCCCGGAACACAAGAGCTCCGTTCAGGTTCATCACCAGAGTCGCTCGTTGGGGGCCCTACGCTGGCTACCAACTTTTCCAGCGCCAACGCTTTTGGCAGCGCGGGCGACCACGGCGGCCGAATTGGTCCGTTTGTGCTGATTCGCAAACTGGGCGAAGGCGGAATGGGACAAGTGTGGCTGGCGATGCAGACGGGTCCGGTCGAGCGGCAAGTCGCGCTGAAATTGATTCGCGGAGGGGTGTACGACAGCACCGTGGTTCAGCGTTTCCAGTCCGAGCGGCAAGCCATCGCCATCATGAACCACCCGGCGATCGCCAAAGTGTATGACGCGGGAACCACGCCTGACGGGCAACCGTATTTTGCAATGGAGTATGTCGGTGGAATGCCGATTACGCAGTATTGCGACGATAAGAAGCTGAAGGTAAAAGAGCGGCTGGAATTACTGGTGCGGGTGTGCGAGGGCGTGCAGCACGCGCATCAGAAAGCCATCATCCACCGCGATTTGAAACCCTCCAACATTCTGGTGGTGGAAGTGGACGGAAAACCGCAGCCGCGGATTATCGATTTTGGGATCGCCAAGGCAGTATCCGGAGTCGCGTCGGCGGACCAGACCATCTTTACGCAGGCCGGCGCGCTCATCGGGACGCCCGGCTACATGAGCCCGGAGCAAGGAAACGCCGACGTGGAGGACGTCGACACCCGGACCGATGTCTACTCGCTCGGTGTCGTGCTCTATGTGCTGCTCACAGGCCTGCTGCCGTTTGACACCGGTGGCCGCGAACGAGTTGCCGTACACGAAGTATTGCGGCGCGTGCGCGAGGATGATCCGCCGAGCCCAAGCGCGAAAGTCGAAAAAGAGGATCCGCTGCCTTCGACCGAGACCGCCGAGAAAAGAAGCACAGAACCCCGGCAACTGGCCAGACTCTTGAAAGGGGATTTGGACTGGATCGCCCTTAAGGCTTTGGAGAAAGACCGGACTCGGAGATACGGCACGCCGACGGAACTGGCAACCGACCTGGACAGGTATTTGCACAATCTTCCCGTAGCGGCCCGACCGGCTAGTGCGGGATATCGCCTGCGGAAATACGTGCAACGTCATCGAGTGGGCGTGCTGGCCGCCATGGTTGTTGCGGGCGTACTCGTGGCCTTCGCCGTCACCGAAGCCGTGCAGCTGAAACGCACCATCCGAGAACGGGATCGGGCGGACCGCATCGCGGAATTCATGACCGGCATTTTCAAGGTCGCGGACCCGGGAGAATCGAAGGGAAACAGCGTCACTGCTCGCGAGATTCTGGACAACGCTTCCAAGGATGTAGAAACCGGGCTGCAAAAAGATCCTGAGCTGCAATCCAGAATGATGACCACCATGAGCCACGCCTACATCAATCTTGGACTGCTGGCGCCGGCAGAGAAGCTGCTCGAGCACTCGCTGGAAACCAGGAAACGGCTGTTTGGAGTGCGAAGCAAGGAAGCGGTTCTGCCCATGAGTCAATTGGGATTTGTCTTGCTGAAACAGGGGAAATTTGCGGACGCGGAAAAATTGTTGCGAGAGGCGGTGGCGACGGGCAAGGACAGTGGAGACACCAATGATGTCACAACGATTTCCGCAAAGCGATACCTGGCCGTGGCGCTGGAGTTCCGGGGAAAATATGCCGAAGCCGAGGGAGTGCAACGGCAATCGCTGAATGACGCCATTCGACTCCTGGGACCAGAACATTGGGAAACGCTGCTCAATATGAATGTGATGGCTAATATTCTGGACGACGAAGGAAAGCTACAGGAAGCGGAGCAGCTCTATCGCGAGACTGCCGAAGTCCAGACGCGAACGCTGGGGGCCGAGCATCCGGACACCCTGACGTCCAAGTCCAATCTGGCGGCAGTGATTGAAGAGCAAGGGCGATTCCCGGAAGCGGAAAAAATGCAGCGCGCGACCCTGGAAGCGCGCCAGCGCGTGCTCGGCAAAGAGCATCAGGATACGCTCGCGGTGATGCACAACCTGGCCAATACCCTTCATGCCGCCGGCCAAGTGAGCGAATCGGAAGAAATGTTCCGGGAAACCCTGGAAATACAAAGACGCGTCAACGGACCCGAACACCCCGATACCCTCCAGACGATGGCCAATCTTGCAAGCACTCTGCATGACCAGAAAAAAGATGCCGAGGCGGAGTCGCTTTATGTGGCAACGATAGCGGGCAGGCATCGCGTCCTAGGGCCCGAGCATCCGGAAACCGTCAAGGCTGAAGCGGAGCTTGTGGAAATTTTTGCGCGCGCGGGGAAATATCCCGAAGCAAAGAAGCTGTACGAAGAGCTGATTCGTGTGGCCACGAAAGCGCAAGATCGGCCGAGGTTGGCCGCCTTGTGGTATGACTTTGCCTGCGTCGCAGGAATAGCGGGTTTGCGGGCCGATTCTCTGGGACATCTGCGACATGCCGTGGAGAACGGATTTGCCAATGTGGATCACCTGCTGAAGGACGAAGATTTGAAATTGCTGCGTTCTGACGCCCAGTTCGCGGCACTTGCCGAAGCTGTGCGCCGGAACGCGTCCCTGACGCCGCAAAAATAACTACCGCTGCTATTTCTCTCGCGTCTTCGCGTTCAGGACCTGCTTGCGGCGGCTCTCTCCCGGCTGCAGCGCATGCGCCTGGTAACCCATTTAGCAGCAACCCTCCCCCAGGAACCCGCGCCCGGGTCTTCTGCTACAATCTTCAATTCAACTTACTCAGGAGACCGCGCACCAATGTCCACTAAGATCGCCAAAGTCCACGCCCGTCAAATCATCGATTCGCGCGGAAATCCCACCGTTGAAGCCGACGTTATCCTGGAAGGCGGCGCGCTTGGTCGCGGTGCCGTCCCGAGTGGCGCCTCCACCGGCGAACACGAAGCTCTTGAGCTGCGCGACGCCGACAAATCCAGATATCTCGGCAAAGGCACTCTGAAAGCCGTCGCCAATGCCAACAATGAAATCGCCAAAGCCGTCGCCGGCCTCGACGCTGCCGATCAGCGCGCCCTCGACCATAAAATGATCGAACTGGACGATACCCCCACCAAGTCCCGCCTCGGCGCCAACGCCATTCTCGCGGTCTCCATGGCCGCCGCCCGCGCCGCCGCCATCGCCCTCAAACAGCCGCTCTACAAATATCTTTCGCGCTATTCGACTGACCCCAGCGCCAACCTGCTTCCATGCCCCATGATGAACATTCTCAACGGCGGCGCCCACGCCGACAGCTCGGTCGACTTCCAGGAGTTCATGGTCATGCCCGTAGGCGCGCCGAATTTTTCCGAAGCCCTTCGCTGGGGCGTTGAGATTTTCCATGCCCTTAAGGGTTCGCTCAAAAAGCGCGGTTACAGCACCGCCGTCGGTGACGAAGGCGGGTTCGCTCCCAGCTGCAAGTCCAACGAAGAAGCCATCCAGATTGTCATCGAAGCCATCACCGCCGCCGGCTACCAGCCCGGCGCCCAAGTCGGCATCGCCCTCGACCCCGCTGCCAGCGAGTTTTTCGACAAGAGCGGCGGCAATTACGTCTTCAAGAAATCCGACAAGTCCGCGCACTCGTCTGAACAAATGGTCGCCTACTGGACCAGCTGGGTTGAAAAATATCCAATCGTCTCCATTGAAGACGGCATGGCCGAGGACGATTGGGACGGCTGGAAATCCTTGACGCATTCGGTCGGCACAAAAACCTCCAAAAAGAAAATTCAGCTGGTCGGAGACGATCTGTTCGTCACCAACACCACGCGTCTTTCGCGCGGCATCAACGAAGGCATCGCCAATGCCATTCTCATCAAGCTCAACCAGATCGGCAGCGTCACGGAAACCATTGACGCCATCGAGCTCGCCCGCAAAGCCGGCTACCACTCCATCATTTCGCACCGCTCCGGGGAAACCGAAGATACCTTCATCGCCGACCTGGCCGTAGCCACCGCCGCCGGCCAAATCAAAACCGGTTCGGCCAGCCGCACCGACCGCATTGCCAAGTACAATCAACTCCTGCGGATCGAAGAGGAACTAGGGACTGCCGCCCGTTTCAACGGCAAAGCAGCTCTGGGCTGATTTCAGCAGGGGCACGATCCATCGTGCCTCCGTTTGTGGAGGACATAATGAAAGTGACGCGACGAGATGCCTGTTTGCTGTTGCCCATGTTGTACGCACTACCAGCGGCGGCAAGCGAGGGAGACAAACTCGCTTCCGGCGTATTTTCCTTTGATAAATTAGCTGCGAAGAAAAACGGTCTGGCCACCCGCCGCGACATCCTGGAGGGTCAAACCGCCACCGGTGATTATCTGGAAGTCCACGAAACCGTCCTCGAACCGGGCGGCGCGCCGCATCCCGCGCATCACCATGACGGCGAAGAAATGTTCCTGGTGGTTCGCGGAACGTTGCAAATCACCATCGCCGGGAAAATTTCCCAGATGGGACCAGGTTCGATGGCTTTTGTGGCTTCCAACCAGGAACACGGCGTCCACAATGCGGGCACTTCAGAAGCGCAATATTTCGTCCTGACGGTCGGCGCCAAGGCCCCATAACAGCCGGCCGAAACGCCTGCCGCCGAACGAGCCGCCGTCGCTGAACTAGTTCCCGGGACCAGAGTAGCGATAGTGGCCGGTAATTTTCCAGTTGAAAAGCACGTCTTCGGTCTTCGGCCCTTCGCCGATGTTGTGCACAATCATCAGCCGTCCGGTGTCCCGAGACGCGCGGTCGACAACCATGCCAATGTGCGGCACGTCGCCGCCCAAATCCCACGTCACAATATCTCCGGGGGAATAATCTTCCGCTTTTGCGGAAATCGGCAGATTTTCACCCTTGCGCGAAAAGAAAACCATCAGATTCGGCACGCGCCGGTGATCAATACTGGTATCCGGCTTCCGCTGCTGCCATTTGACTTTGTGCGGATAGGCGTCCCAATCCTTCACCATATCCTCGTGCACTTCTTTCTGCAGATCAATCCCGACCGCGCGATACGCGCGAATCACTTCGTCACTGCAAACGCCGGTATCCGCGGGCACGTCGCCACCCGGATAGGGGAGATGCACGTAGGCCGGGACGTAACGCACGGTGTGAGCGGTACGTTCGAGCGCCGCGGCTACGAATTTGGCGAGAAAAACCTGTCGCGGAGCAGTTGCTGCGGTCTGCGCGAGCGCCGCGACAACGGTAAAGGCAATCACCGCCAGAAAAACAGTCGTCTCGGGGACGATTGCGCGGAAGGGACGATCTCTTGGGGCCTTCATCAGCCGGGACCTCATAGCTGGATTCTAGCAGGGTCTTGTGTACTAATGGAGAACGTAAACCTTGTCGAAAGCAACGCGCCGGCCCGGGCGTGCATCCATGAACCCAGAGGGTGTGCCCAGCGTATGAAACTCCTTAGGCCTTTCGCAGCCATGCTATTGGTGTTGCCCCTGGCGGCTTCATCGGGAATTCCATGGGACAAATCCCCCGAGCAGTGGGATCAATCCGACGCCTACAAAATTCTCCGCGATTCTCCCTGGAATCCCGCCAAAGTAAAATTTGAAGTCAAATACACGCAACGCCATACCGACTCGCAGACCGGTATGGTCTCCAACTCGTCCATCAATTCAGAAAATACCGCTCCCGTGCGCGCGCTTGAACTTACCAAAAACAAAGATCTTCCGGAGGTTCCCGTTTTGTGGTGGTCTGCAAAAACCGTTCGGCTGGCGGAGCAACGTCTGCGGCAACTGCGCGACGCGAATGGCCCGGCCAACCCCCGATTGCATGTCGATGACTTGCCCGACTATGTTTTAAGAGTCCAGGGAAGCCAGTACTTCCGCATCCTGCAAGACGCGAAAGAAGATTTGCACGATACCGTGTACCTGGAAATGCCGGACGGCTTCACGCTGGACCTGAGCAGTGTCCAGTTTTTCAACGGTTCCGACAATGAAGAAGATCGAGTTGATTTTCACTTCCCTCGTGAAATCGAAGGCCGGCCTTCGATCGATCCCGCAACGGAGCGCTTGTTTTTTCACTGCAAAGCCACAGCGAAAACAGAGCACATTGGCGAAGAGAATATGATCTCGTTTCGGGCCGAATTCCATCCAAGCGCCATGAAAGCCCACGGCCAGCCGGATTTTTGACGGGGGAAGGTGCTATCCTGCAATCTGCGTCCCGGCATTTTGGCGCGTGCCCGGAACGTGGAACCGTCCCATGCCCAAGTTCGATAGACACATTTTTATATGCACGAACCAGAGGGACAAAGATCACCCGCGCGGCTCCTGTAATCCCACAGGCGACGGGGAGCTGCAGCGGCTCTTCAAGATAAAACTTGCCCAGCGCGGCATCCCCGGCGACAGAGTTCGGGCCAACAAATCCGGCTGTCTCGATCAATGCGAGCTAGGTCCGACCGTTGTCGTTTATCCCGATGCGGTCTGGTACGGGCACGTCAGTTCAGCCGACGTCGACGAAATCATCGAATCGCACATCTTGAACAACAAGCCGGTCGAACGCCTGATCATCCCGGATGCCATCCTGAATACTACGCACAGGAAATCTCCCGACGGAGGGTCCTGAGTCCCGGCGCTTGCCAGCGCTTCTAGGCCTGGGCAGGTGCCGGCGACTTCACAGGCGCGGTCCCGCGTGAGCGCCTGGCCGCTGAATGCTTGACCTGACCCCGTTCGGGGCCGTCCCCGCTATCCTCACTCTCCCATTTGGCCGCCACGATGGCGAGTTGCTTGAAGACTTTGTCAATGTCTTCCATGCGCTTGGTCATGCCGTAGGTTACGGCCGGAGGAATGGTGGCTTCATAGTGCCGGTAAATAAAACGTCGCGACTCGAGACTGCGCAGCCTTTCGGTCAAGACGCGGGAAGAGATCCCCTCCACTCTCCGGCGCAGTTCGCCAAAACGCAACGGACCGGAGCTGCCTAAAGCCCAGAGAATGTGCATGGTCCACGGTCTGGTCAGGATTTCGAGAAAGGTGTGGATGGGGCAGCTGGCAGGCAATTCCTTGGGGCAGTCCTTCATGGTTGCACTCCTCACACTCGGTTACTTTAAAGTGCCTACTTTACAATTGCAAGTAGTTACGTAAAGTAACTATAGTGCTGGTTCGCAGTTCAATTTTGTGCGCCGGATCCAGCCAAGGAGATTTTTCATGAACTTGCTCAAAATTGATTCCAGTGCCCGCCGCAGTTCGGTTTCCCGTCAATTGACACACACCTTTGTCACAGCCTGGAGGAAGGAAAATCCCCGGGGCCTGGTTGTCGAGCGCGACCTTTCCACGGCAACTCTGCCATTGATTACCGATGAATGGACCCAAGCTGCATTTTCCGATCCGTCGGTCTGGACCGCAGGGCAACGCAGTGCAATTGCGGCGTCCGATGAACTCGTCGCCGAACTCGAAGCCGCTGACACCATCGTGATCGGCGTTCCCATGTACAACTTTGCGATTCCCTCCAATCTCAAGGCGTGGATCGATCAAATTGTCCGGGTCGGCAAAACCGTTGTGTTTGGCGCAGAAGGTCCGCAAGGGCAGTTAAGCGGGCGTAAGGTCGTGGTCATCACCTCGCGCGGCGGTTCCTATGCCCCGGGCACTGCGACGGCGCAATTTGACCATCAGGAAAACTATCTGCGGCACATTTTTGGCTTTATCGGCTTGACCGATGTCACGTTCATTCACGCGGAAAACCAGATGAAAGCGGATCTCGCGCAGCCGGCCCTGGCCGCCGCCGGAGAACAAATCCGGCAATCCGTCGCGCGCTGATTGGTCGCCGGCGATTTTTGCCGCACGCACGGGAGCGCCGGTTTTTAGCGGGAAATGGCCGGCTTCGTCGTTTCCGTACGCAACCGGGACGATCGCTTGCGACCATTGTCCTTCCCGCCCGCCTGCGTTCAGCTGCCCGGATCCTGCTGTTTCCCTGAACCCATTTTGCCGCAGGAAACATCCATAGAAGTACGGGAGGCGGGCGCCGGTTTCGGCGGCTCCCCCCGGCAAATGGAGAGGAAAATGGCACTGGTGAGGAACAACAAGCGCAAATTGGGGAACTCTGGACTAGAAGTTACACCGCTCGCGTTTGGGGGAAATGTTTTTGGCTGGACGGTGGAGGAAGCCAGATCATTGCAGTTGCTTGACGCGTTCGCTGCGGCCGGGTTCGACTTCATCGATACCGCTGATGTTTATTCGAAATGGAAACCCGGCAACCAGGGCGGCGAGTCCGAAACCATCATCGGCAAATGGATGAAGCAGCGCGGCAACCGCGCGAACATGGTGATCGCCACAAAAGTTGGCATGGAACTGTCACCGGAAAAGAAAGGCCTCGGGAAAGATTACATTTTTCGCGCGGTCGATGATTCTCTTAAGCGCCTGCAAACCAACTATATCGATCTTTATTTCGCACATCAGGACGATCCGGCCACGCCGCTGGCAGAAACGCTGGAAGCCTTCAGCCAGCTGATCAAATCCGGAAAAGTCCGCGCCATTGGCGCGTCCAACTACACGGCGGACCGTCTCGCCGAGGCTCTGAAAATCAGCGGCCAGAACAGTTGGCCGCGTTATGAGGTGTTGCAACCGCTTTACAACCTTTATGATCGCGCGGTCTATGAGGACCAGCTCGAGCCGCTCTGCCTGAGGGAAAACATCGGAGTCATCACCTATTTTTCCCTTGCCAGCGGTTTTCTGTCCGGAAAATATCGTGCAAAGGAAGATCTCCCGAAGCATGCGCGCGGATCGCGGGTGGAAAAATATTTGAACGACCGCGGCCTGCGCATTCTGAATGCGCTCGACGAAGTCGCCAGGAGCCGGAACGCAACGCCATCGAAAGTGGCCATCGCCTGGCTCATGGCGCGGCCCAGTGTAACCGCTCCAATCGCCAGTGCCACTAGCCTTGAACAACTCCGGGAACTGGTCGACGCGACCAGACTCGAACTCAGCAGTGAAGACATTCAGAAGTTGCAAGAAGCGAGTTCGGAGACCCGCTCCGCTTCAGCGTAATTCAAAAATAATGCGCTTCTGCGGTTTTCTTTCCGCGCCCCTTCAGGCAGAATACGTGGGCCAATTCTCCCGGGGGGATTCATGAATCGCAGCGCCGTCCTTGCTTCCGTCGTTCTTGCCGGAGTTTCCATCGCACCCTTTGACGCGCGCACGAGCGCCGATGAAACGCCGCTCGCGGGCTACTCCGCCGAGTCTTCGCGCGCCGAGCGCCAATGGGAAGAGAAATTGCGGGCGATTCCCAGCCAGGAAAATCTGCGCAACTACATGCAGCGGCTGACGGCGCGCCCGCACCATGTCGGTTCGCCCTACGACAAAGACAACGCCGAGTGGCTCAACACGAAGTTCAAGGAATTCGGGCTCGACAGCCACATCGAAGTTTTCAGTGTATTGTTTCCCACCCCGAAGGAGCGGCTCGTTGAACTTGTCGCCGGCGGCCCGCATTTTGTCGCCAAATTGCAGGAACCAGCGCTGCCCGGGGATCCGACTTCGAATCAGCAATCCGAGCAACTCCCGACCTACAACGCGTATTCCCCCGATGGGGATGTCACGGGCCCGCTCGTCTATGTCAACTACGGAGTTCCTGAAGATTACGAAACGCTGGAGCGGCTCGGCGTCTCCGTGAAAGGCGCAATCGTCATCGCCCGCTACGGGCACGCGTGGCGCGGCATAAAGCCGAAGGTTGCAGCAGAACATGGAGCGATTGGCTGCCTGATCTATTCTGATCCGCGCGATGATGGTTATTCCGGAGGGGAAACCTTTCCCGCCGGCGCCTGGCGCCCGGTCGATGGCGTGCAGCGTGGCAGCGTACAGGACAGTACTGAATTCATGGGCGATCCGCTTACGCCAGGGATTGGCGCGACCGCGAATGCCAAGCGCCTTCCGATCAAAGATGCGCCAACGCTGGTAAAAATTCCCGTGCTGCCGATTTCCTACGGCGACGCGCAACCACTGCTCGCGGCCATTACCGGACCGACAGCTCCCAAAGCCTGGGCCGGCGGATTGCCGCTGACCTATCGTATCGGTCCCGGCGCCGGACGAGTGCACTTGAAGGTTTTTGCCAATTGGGATCTGAAACCAATTTACGACGTGATCGCGAAAATTCCCGGATCACAATTTCCGGACGAATGGGTGATCCGCGGCAACCATCATGACGCCTGGGTGAATGGCGCCGAAGATCCAATTTCCGGTCAGGTAGCCATCATGGAAGAAGCGCGCGCTTTTGGCGAATTGCTGAAAGCAGGCTGGAAACCGAAACGTACCATTATTTATTGCGCTTGGGACGCCGAAGAGCCCGGGCTGCTGGGCTCAACGGAATGGGTGGAAACACACGCGGATGAGTTGCGGAAAAATGCGGTGGCTTACATCAATTCCGATACCAATAGCCGGGGCTCTTTGGGAGTGGAAGGTTCCCACACGCTCGAACATCTGGTAAACGACGTTGCCCGCGAGGTGCAGGACCCGGAAACAAAATTGTCGGTCTGGAAGCGTTGGGAACTGAATTCCATTAAAGATGCGAAGTCCTCTGAAGAACGCCAGGAGATTCGGCAACGGACGGATCTGCGGATCGGCATCCTCGGCGGGGGATCTGATCACGCTCCATTTATTAACTTTGCAGGCGTCGCTTCGCTGGGCATCGGGTTTGGCGGAGAAGACGGCGGCGGAATCTACCATTCCATTTATGACGACTTTTACTGGTATACGCATTTTAGCGATACGGATTTTGCCTATGGCAAGGCCCTGGCACAGGTTGGCAGTACGGCGATCATTCGGCTGGCCGATGCGGACCTGCTGCCGTTTGAATTCGGCGATTTCGCCGATACAATTCATACCTATGTTGACGGACTGAAAAAATTTGCAACGCAATCGCAGAGCGAGATTCGCGAAAAAAATCTGGAAATCTCGGAAGGCGTGTTCACGGCCAACGCCGATCCGAGGAAAACCTATGTAGCGCCGAAACCGGAGGAAGTACCTCCACATCTGAATTTTGCTCCCCTGGAAAATAGCGCGGATGCCGTTTCCGAAAGCGCGAAGCACTACCAGAAGGCCCTGGCTCACGCCAGTGAAAATGGCGGAACGGCACTGGCCGCGGCATCGCTGGTGGAAATCAACCAGATGCTGCTGCAAAGCGAGCGCAAGTTGACGACCCCGGAAGGACTGCCGGGCCGCTTCTGGTACAAACACCAGATCTATGCGCCGGGTGTCTACACCGGATATGCAGCAAAAGCGATTCCCGCCGTTCGTGAAGCGATTGAACAAAAACAGTGGAAGCAGGCGGAAGAGGCGATCGCGCGCGCGGCATCCGTGCTGAACGAAGAAGCAAAGTTAATTTCTGCGGCGGCGGAAAAGCTAAACGCGGTCCACTAATCGGCAAAAGGCGGGCCCATTCCTTCCTACAATATCGCGCTCGCGGGGCTGGGCAACGTGGGGCGCTCATTTTTGCGCTTGTTGATTGCCAAGGAAACGGAACTGCGGCGGCGTTACGAAGTGCGCTGGCGGCTCACAGGAGTCGCTACCCGGCGGGCAGGATGGATTGCCAATCCAGACGGCTTGAATCCCATCGCCATTTTAAAAGGCCAGTTTCCCGCCGCACCAGCGGCCCCTCCCCGCAATGTACGGGAATGGCTCGAACGCGCGCGCCCCGACGTGTTTTTTGAAGCCAGCTCTCTCAATGTGGAGAACGGGCATCCGGCTATCGAACATCTGACGGCGGCGCTGGAACTGGGCGCGCATGCCGTTACGGCAAATAAGGGTCCGATCGTGCATGCTTTTCAGCAACTCGTGGACCTGGCGCGCGAAAAGAAAAAACAATTCTTGTATGAAGCCACGGTGATGGACGGCGTACCCATTTTCTCGATGTTTCCCGTGGGCTTGCCGGCAGCCGATTTGCGCGGCTTCTCCGGAGTCTTGAACTCCACGACCAATGTGGTACTGACAGAAATTGAAAAGGGGCGGTCCTTTGAGGAAGCGGTAAGGCGCGCGCAGGCCATGGGAATTGCGGAGACCGAT
>DATHFT010000147.1:0-3219 GCA_035317965.1 Saccharimonadales bacterium (SeqCode)
CGTAAGACACCGCGTGATCGTTTTGTGCCCGCCGAACTCGTACCCCATGCTTACGATGACCGGCCACTCCCCATCGGTTATGGTCAAACTATCTCGCAACCTTACATCGTGGCCAAGATGACAGAACTCCTTGAGCCCAAAAGGGAGCATCAGGTACTCGAAATTGGCAGCGGCTCAGGCTATCAAGCCGCGGTTCTTTCCCCGCTGGTTGCACAGGTCTATACCATCGAAATTATCGAGCCGCTCGGCACCGCCGCCCGCCAACGGTTGGCGGCTTTAGGGTACAAAAATGTCGAGGTGCGCGTGGGTGACGGCTACTTCGGCTGGCTCGAGAGAGCCCCTTTTGACAGCATTATCGTGACCGCCGCGGCTAACCACATTCCGCCCGCTTTGATCGAACAACTGAAGCCCGGGGGAAGGATGGTGATTCCAGTGGGCAATCCTTTCCAAACTCAGATGCTCATGCTGGTCACCAAGGGAAGCAAAGGACCGCGTGACCTCCAGGTACGGAACTTGATGCCGGTGGCGTTTGTTCCGCTGGTCGGCGGGCCGCGGTCAAACTGAAAAGCACGGGCATCTCGTTATCGTTGCCTTGACGGCGGACGGCGAAGCGACTGACGGCGATAAATCTGTGTCTGCCTATAACCAAATTCGCTGCTCCTTGGTCGGCACCCGGGGCCGTGAGGTAGCGCTTCTGTTGATATCAGCGTCGGTATTGTCCTACCAGGTGATACTAGTGCGCGCCTTTTCCATCGGCCAGTGGCATCACTTCGCCTACATGGTGATTTCGTTTGCACTTCTCGGCTTTGGCGCAAGCGGCACCCTGCTCGCTGCACTGCAGAGGAGCCGGGCGAACACCGCCATGTTGTTGCCTGGCTCCCAAGCGGGCTGGTTCGCAACTTCTGCGACATCGTTTGCGGTCGCGCTGCCGGTTTCTTTCTGGCTTACGCAGCGTGTTCCTTTTGAAGCGTTCAGGATTGTCTGGGAACCGCGGCAAGTCCTGTACCTGGGATGCTACTACCTCTTATTGTCCGTTCCATTCTTCGCTGCCGCGACCGCCATCGGCCTCGCGCTTACCAGCGAATCAGAGAAGTGTCCCCGCCTTTACGCCTATAACATGGCCGGTTCAGGTGCAGGCGCACTTCTGGCAATGGTCGCGTTGTCCATCGCGCGCGTGGAATGGGCGATGCTATGTGTTATGGGTCTCGCGCAGGGTGCTGCAGTAGTTGCCTTGCTCGATAAGAAGCTGTTTGTTGATCGAGGCTCACGCTGGTTCTTTGCCGCCGCTGGCGTTGCGATCATGGCAATTATGACGCTCGCTTACATCTTTCGTCCACCGACCGTCCGTTTGTCGCAGTATAAGGGACTCAGCTATGCGCTCAACCTTCCTCACGCACAGTTGGTGGCCGAGCGATCCAGCCCTCTCGGCCGTGTAGACGTCGTTGTCAGCCCGGCTATCCGCGAAGCCCCGGGTCTTTCGCTAGTGGCGCCAACCGATGCGGTCCCGCCAAAGCAGTTCGGGCTCTACGTGGACGCGGAAAGTGCCGGAGCTATCACTGCGTTTAACGGCGACACCAGCACACTCAACTATCTCGACTGGATGGTCACAGCGGCTCCTTATTTCGCTCTTCAGGATGAGCCCCGGGACTTGCGTGTCTGCGTCCTTGGTGCCGGTGGCGGCGCTGGTGTTTTGCTGGCGCTGCGGCACGGCGCCCGCCAAGTGGACGCAGTCGAGCTCAACCCCAACGTGCCGGAGTTGTTGCGGAGAGAATTTCATGACTTCGCTGGCGGGCTCTACGACCGGCCTGAAGTACGCGTCCATCGTGCGGAGGCACGCGCTTTTGTGCAGGCAGCGCACGGGACTTGGGACGTCATCGATCTCTCGCTGGTCGACTCCTTTGCGGCATCGGCAGTGGGTGTTGGTGCTGTAAGCGAGAACTATCTTTACACTCGCGAGGCTTTCGAGGCTTTTCTGAGCCACCTCCGTCCAGGCGGCGTGCTGGCGGTGACGCGTTGGGCGCAAATGCCGCCGCGCAATGAACTGAAGCTATTCGCCACGGCAGTCGCCGCGTTAGAGCGGATGGGCCTGAACCCAACTGAGCGTTTGGTGTTGATACGAAGTTGGGCAGTGGTTACGCTCTTGGTGAAGAAGGAACCGTTCAGGACTCCAGAATTGTCTGGCTTGCAGCGATGGACCGAAGAGCGCTTGTTCGATGCATCCTATTTTCCCGGCATCGCGGCGGACCAGCATAACCGTTTCAACGTATTGGAGCGCGATTATTACTTCGAGGCAGCAAGCGCCTTCCTTGCCGGAGGCCAACGCCGGGAACAATTTTTCCGCGACTACGCTTTTAACGTGAGGCCTGCCACCGACGATCGTCCGTACTTCTTCCACTTCTACCGCTGGCGCGCGCTTCCTTTAATGTTTCGCACTTTCCGGCAATCGTGGATTCCGTTCTCGGAGTGGGGTTACCTCATCCTGGTCGCAACACTTGCACAGGCGACCCTGTTGGGGATCCTGCTGATTGTTTCTCCTCTGTCCCTGCTGCACCGTCGCATCCCACCCGTTGATTCGCCGTTTTCAAAGCTGCGTTCACGCGGGACAGTACGCCTGCGAGTCATTCTTTACTTTCTCGCATTGGGTCTGGGTTATCTGTTCGTGGAAATGGCGCTGATCCAGCGGTTGGTTTTTTTTCTTGCTGATCCCATCTATGCCGTGGCTGTGGTTCTAGCGGGCTTGTTATTTGTCTCCGGATTGGGCAGCGCGTTTGCCGCGCGGCAACTACGAAAGGGAATCTCGGGAACGCGGTTAGCGTGTTCGGCCGCCATCGTAGTAGCCGTTACAGGCACCGTCTATGCACTCGGGTTGCACACTCTACTTACACCGCTGCTCAGTTGGCCGCTGTCGGCTCGAATGGCCCTCGCATTCACAGTGATACTGCCGTTCGCAGCCATGGGTATGCCTTTTCCTCTTGTCCTGCGCCAGCTTGGCCAAACCCGCGCAGAGTTGTTGCCCTGGGCCTGGGCTATTAATGGCTGTGCCTCCGTAGTCGCTGGTCCCCTAGCCACCCTGCTGGCTCTCGGTGCAGGGCTTCCAATAGTGCTGCTTGTGGCCTCGGCGTGTTATGCGATGGCGGCACTGCTAGCAGGCACGTGGCAAAAAAGGGTTTGTCCAAGAATAGCGGGGATGTAGCGTGCCGATCTTGTGAGGTTGAGGCG
>DATHFT010000148.1:0-29771 GCA_035317965.1 Saccharimonadales bacterium (SeqCode)
TAGCCGATTGCGCTGTCGCGCTTGCGGCCAGAACTGGGAAAAGCAGAAAAACAACAGCGATTTGCCAGAGCGATCGGCGGCTTACGGCTGAAACGGTTGTAATCAAGCGGACTCTCACCGGGCAAGACGGTGAATTACTCCTTCCGTTTGTCCATCTTTAGATTGAGAACGATATCTTTTCTGCTGTCGAAGCTGGAGACCGTGCGCGTCTGCGATTTTGCGCCCTCTTTCTCCGCGTGGACCTCGTAATCGGCGTTGGGATCCAGGCCGCTGAACCGAAAATTTCCGGTTTCGTCCGTATAATTGCTGCGTACGGTATTGGTGCGGGTATTTTTCAGAAATACCACGCTGCCCGCAATGGGACTCTCCGCCTTGTCCAGAACCACCCCGCGCACGGTTCGCAGTTGCGCTTCTTTCTTGCTCTCTTTGTTATCCTGGGCATTGCCGAGCGCTGCGCAAACGGCCACGATCGCCACCAACACTGCCATGCGGTTTCGCATTCTCATTTCTTGCCTCCCGCTGCCGGGGCCATGCGCAGCACAATTCGTTCTTCTTCCGCTCCGGCTCGAGCTTCAACCGTTTGACTCAAATCAGCGAAGCCCTTCAGATGCACAACCATCTCATAGGAAGAACCCTGGGGTACATAGACGCCAAATTCTCCGCGCGAATTGGAAAATCGCTCCCAGCGAAATTTCTTTTCGCCATTCCGCCGCAGCCGCAATTGCGCACCGGGCAGGGCAAGCGCCTTGTCGCTGAAAACGGTGCCCCTGATCAAAGTATCGCTGGCGTGCGGGCGTTTCTTGATTTCAGGTTGAGGGGGAGTTTGCGAATCCACCGGGGTTTTTTGTTCCTGTGCGCTCGCGGGCTCCGGGCCTCGCGTGGGCAGCAGCACTCCGGCGGCCACCAGGAACACACCTAAACAGTTACCGAAAGTCCCAAGACGAGGCATCACACCGCTCCTGTCACCTTAGATGAACAATCGACGTTTGAGGATGCTAGAGACAATCGAGCCGCGCGACTACTCCTCGTCCTCTTCTTCCTCGTCATCGTCCTCGTCGTCGCCGAGATCGCCGTTTTTGCTGACTTCCTCTTCGCCATCCTCTTCATCGTCATCATCGTCATCTTCATCGGAGATCAGATTCAGATGGACGGGATGCGTTTGCGAGACTTCCAACTCCGACTCACACTCGGGACAGCTGAGGATCTCGCCTTCTTCCACTTCGTCTTCGTCAACGTCAATTTCGGTAGAGCATTCAGGGCAGCGAATCACGACTCCATCCTCCGATGCAGTGTTCATGGGGCTGAAGGACTCGAACCCCACCATGCAGCGTATTATATACCGCGTGGCACGAAGTCAACTCCCGGGCTTGTGGGTTCTTCTCGGAGAAGCCACTGGACCTGCGTACCGGAATGAGGCTCTGGCGATGCGTTCACGGCGCGAATATCCGCAGCACCCGCTGGTTGGTGTTGGCGGTGTGGTCATTGAAAATGGCCGCGCCTTGCTGATCAAGCGGGGCAGTGAACCGCTGCTGGGGCAGTGGTCCATCCCGGGAGGCATGCTCGAACTGGGAGAAACGCTAGAGAGCAGTGTCGCGCGCGAATTACTCGAGGAAACGGGACTAGAAGTCCGGGTACTTGAGCTAATTGAAGTGTTTGATCGCATCATCGATGAAGATGGCCCCACCGCCGGGGGCACGGAAAATCCGCGATTTCACTATGTGATTGTCGACTACCTTTGCGAACGAATCAGCGGCACGGCGCAGGCCGGCAGCGACGTTACCGATGTGGCCTATGCCGGCGAGGATGAGCTGGCGCGGTTTCAGCTGACCGAAACAGCATTGCGCATCCTCGGTAAAGCGTTCCAGATGGCTCGCGCCCGGCAGGCCTGACGCGCCGCCCCCAGGCGGAACCGCCCCTATTTTGCGCTCTTCAAAATTTGGATGCTTCCGTTGGAGTTGGTGAGCGACAGGGCACAGCCGCCATTGCCAATTTTCCCGTTCATGGCGTCTCCGCCAAATTCACCGGTCGTCGTAACCGGAAGATCGGAAGTAATGCGGCCAAACGATGTACGCCCCGTCAGGTTGTAGCCCACATTTTCAGGAATGTGGACCTGAATCGACGAAAACGAGGTCTTTGCTGAAATATTCTTGCATGCGGCGGAACCGCGAGAGACGGAAACAACCACTGCTCCATTGCTGTTGTCCACACTGATTTGGCCACCCACATCGTCGAGCGTGGCGGCGCCAAAGCTGGTCTTGGCGCTGGCGTCCCCTTTGATGGCGGCGGCGTTTATGGCGCCGTTGGAATTCTCAATCGTGACATTGCCGGACACCCGGCGGATGTCCACGGCGCCGAAACTGGTCTTGGCATAGGTATCCCCTCCAATGTCGCTGAGCGCAATGCGATCATTGCCGGTGGTTGCCCGTACACCCTTGTGCAGACCGGACGCTTCAATGGCCCCGAAAGAGCTATTCAATTTGGCATAGCCGCGGATTTCGCGCGCGGAGATCCGTCCGTTGGAGTCGTTCACATCAGCTTCTCCGTTGACGTTTTCCAGCGCCACTTCGCCGAACGAAGTCTTCACAATAACCGAACCTCCGACGGTATTGCCCCGGATATGGCCGTTCGATCCCGTGCAAAATACGGATCCGCCCACCTTCGCAAAGGTGATTCCGCTGAAACTGCTGCTCAGGGTCGCGTTGCCGCTGATGTCGGAAACGTCGATCGCGCCGTTGCTGTTGTTGATGATGGCGTTACCGCGAACATTGCGCGCTGCAGTCGCACCAAACGAATTATTGATGGTGGTATCGCCCGCGTCGGCAACATCCACCGCACCATTGCTGCTTGAAATGGTCACACTTTGCTGGATGCCGCTGGCTGAGACTTTCCCGAAACGGTTGTTGACCGAGAGTGTTCCTTTCACGTTGGACGACGTTACCTGGCCGTTGCCGTTGTTGATGACGACGTTACCGCCGGCATTGGACTGATCGACGTTGCCGAACGAATTGCTCAGCTTGGCCGCGCCGGAATCTTGCACGTTTACCGAGCCCTGGCTGTTCTGAATTTCAGCCCAGCCATGGATTCCGCGCGTCGTGACGCTGCCAAAGTCATTTTTAACGAAAATCATCGCATCACCCGGTACGGCGATGTCGTAATCCACGGAGTAGGAAGGATTCTTGTGAAGATTGATCCAGCTGCGCGCTTCGTTCGGATAAATAGTACGAATCTGCACGCCTTCGCCGGTTTGTTCGGCCTGAATCTGGATTTTTCCCGCGAACGTTTCGGCTTCCTCGCGTGAACCAGCCTGCGCGTGGATGGTGGCGGAGATCCGTACGTCGTGGCCCGCTTCGCCATGCAAGCGTACTTCACCGTACTTGTGTTCAATCTTTACGGCCTGACCGGCGCTGATGGTGAACGTTTTCTCGAACTGTTTTGCGATCTGCTCTTGCGCCGGACGGGCTGCCAGGGTGAGTGCGGGCAGGCTGACGCTGAGCAGCACGGCCATCGCCAGCCGCGCGCCACGCACAAGGCGCGGAAAATATCCTGGCCACTGGGCTTGCTGGCAATTCATCGCTTTTCCTCCAAGACTTCTTCAAGAGTGTTCTGTTTTTCCCGGTACATCGCCAGCAGCTGACGGCGTATATGGGCGTTCGACGGATTCAACCGGGCTTGTTCCCGCAGATTGCTGATGGCGCTATCGAGAACGAGAAGCTTTTCCCGGTAGCTGGCCAGCAGCGGATTGGCGGGGTTGTCCAGCTGCACTTTGCTTTCCAGGGCCAGTTTGTCGATGGCCTGCGTGTAGGCGGCTTCGGTTTTTTCCACTTCTGCAAGAGCGCCGCTCTTTAGGAGCCGGGCCCGGTTATCGGCTGGAATTTCGCCTGTACCATGAAAAAGAATCCAGCCAGTTGCGAAGGTAAGAGCCGCAAGCAAGACTCCCGCTGCCGCGGTCCGCCAGCCGAGCGAAACGTTGGTCCAGGAACTGAGCCAGCCCCAGCGTTCCGCGCGCTGCCTTTTTCGCTCCGTCTCTTCGCCGAGACGCTGTTCAATGCGTTGCCAAAGTGCGGGGTCGTCCGCGTAGTCGCGCATTTCCTGCGCTGCAACGCTCAGTAAGTTCCATGCACTCGTTTCTTCAGCACATGCGCGGCACTGCTGGGCATGGCCGGCGAGCGCCGCCCACTGTTCGGCTGTACCGTTCTCAAAAATCCGGTCCCGGTCTTGGCAATTGACATTCATAAATTTATCGCGCCTCCGCCGCACTGCTGCGAGGAGGTTCCAGCATTCCCCTTAGATTTTTCTTGGCTTGGAATAGAGTGTTTTTTGAAGCGGTCTCTGTAATTTCCAGCATTCCGGCAATTTCCGAATGCCGGAAACCTTCCACTTCGTATAACAGGAAGACATCACGCTGATGGCGCGTGAGCGCCGCGAGTGCGCGTTCCAGAGCCATGCGCAGAGAAGGATGCGCTGCCGGTGCGCGTTGTTCGGGTCGTGGGGAATCCGGAGACTCCTGACCGGTATCTTCTTTCTTGCGCATGCGGCTGCGTCGCGCGTCGTGGCAAGTATTGATCAGAATGCGGTAGGTCCACGTCACGAAGCTGGATTGCCCGCGAAAGCTGGCGATGCCTCGCTGCACTTTGAGAAAGGTTTCCTGTACCGCGTCTTCGGCATCGGTCGTGCTGCTTAGAAGATTGCGCGCCACATTTTTCATGCGGGCGCCATGCTGCGCGTACAGCCGTTCATAGCCGCTCATGTCGCCGGCTAAGCAGGCGGCGGCAAGCTGTGCGTCTTCCCTGATCAGGTCGGACGAAGCCATCTTCTGTCCGCCAGCGAGGTGCTCGGTGGGTTCCACTCGCGTCTCCCGTTCGCGCTGCCGACAGAGGATTCTAGCCTCCCAGGGCAGCGCAAGTCCCAGCGTTCCCATATCCCTTGCTCCTGGGATATAGACGACGAGCGGATGGCAAACGTCAGGGCCGGTTCTGGCGCTCGCCGGACCGTGCAAAGCGCTCAAACGGATAAGGTTATCTGAAGCTAGTAGAGGAATGCGGGTCGGGACCGAGTCCCAGGTAGATCTTCCTGTGCAAAAAGCTGTTTTCATGGCCAATGACGAAGCGGGTTTCCGGAGAGTCTTCGGTCAAAAGCAGGCGCAGTCCCCGAGCCTCCGGGGGCACGTCGAAGACCAGCTCCGTGATGTAGGACTCGCCGGGACGCAAGGACTCGGTCAGTGGCAGCACGCCGGACGGGGCCAGCGCCTGCTCGCCTTCCCGGGAGACCGCAAATCTTCTGCCGGCGCTATCGACCAGAAATACGCTCCGCCCATTGGGAGTTAAAGGGCCATCGCCGCGGTGCGGCGAAATCGTCCGTTCGTCGAACCAGGTTTTAATCTCGACCACAACGAACTGTCCCTGGGCCGCGGTCTGTTTTAGCTCGGGTCCCAAGGCCGCTGTTTCATACGAGCCGACCAGCGAATAGGCGAGATGGCAATCGAGTTCGCAGAAATATTTCAAGCTTCCCGGCGGCAGCACCTGGTCCCGGCTGATGGCGGAAACTCCCACGACCAAGAAAAAATAGCCGCCAGCGACCATACCCGTGGCCGCGGCCGCAACCCCGGCCAGGAGAGGTGCGCGACGCACAGCTCCCAAGACCATCGCCAGCAGGCCGAGACCCGCCAAAAACAGGACGGCCAAGAACAGTAGAGTGACGAGCGGCGCGAGGTGAGGCGTGTATGCGGTCATTACGGCCGTCCCTTTGAACTGCAATTTGTTACCCAGCGACGGCGTCGGGCAACGCGCCCCGGGTACGCTCGCGCTGGCCAAATTCGACCAGTGCATTTTTGAGGTCGGCAACGGAGAAATCGGGCCAGCGCTTGGCGAGAAATACAAATTCGGCAAAAGCGCATTCCCACAGCAGAAAATCAGACAGACGCTGCTCGCCTCCGGTACGAATCAATAGATCCACTTCGGTTGAACCGCCGCGAAGAACTTCAGCGAGAACGGAGCTAAAGGATTCGGGCGAAAGTTCTGTCACTTTGTAAAAGCGGCAGGCCGCGTGATAAATGGCTTCGCGGGCCGAATAGTCGATGGCCAGACGCAGATGCAGGCGCGTCCCCCGGGCGGTTGCCACTTCCGAATCGCTGATGGCCTGGCGCAAGTTGGCTGGAAGCCGGTCCCGGCGGCCGATGACGGTGAGCCGCACGCCTTCGTCAATGCAGTGGGTTGTTTCAACCAGTAGATATTCGTGAAGCAAACGCAGGATCGCGTGTACTTCCGGAGCCGGACGTTTCCAGTTCGCCGAAGACAGAGCAAACAGCGTAAGCGTGTGGATACCCAGTTGGGGGGCGGCCTGAATGATCTGGCGGGCTGTTTCGGCTCCGGCGCGATGCCCGGCCGAACGGGAAAGCCCCCGGGCCGTTGCCCAGCGCCCGTTTCCGTCCGAGATAATGGCGACGTGCAGTCGCCGCGGAGGCAACGTAGCCAGCTGGACGGCGAGTGCCTGATGAATTGCGACTTGCTGCATAAACATGCTCTATTCTCCGCCGCTGCCTTATCTATAAACTACTCTATAGTACAAAGTGGATGGCTAAAAAAATTTGCCCCTAGCGTTCCCGCGTCGCGCGAATCAGCGCTTCCATGTGATTCAGATAACGCTCCAGAGCGCGTTTGCCCGCCGGCGCCAGCCGGTATTCCGTTTTCGGCAGCCGGCCATCGAACGATTTTGTGCAGACGATGTAGTCCGCCTCTTCCAGTTTGCGCGCGTGGACACTGAGGTTTCCATCGGTTGTTTTCAGCAGGGCCTTTAACTCGTTGAACGTGAGCGAACGGTTCACCGCCAGCGCGCTGACGATCCCGAGCCGGATTCGTTCATGAATCAGCCGGTCCAGATCAGCAGAAACAGCTTCGCGCGCAGGAACTCTGGCTGGCGCCGGAGAATCCTCGCGTTCCCGCGGCCGCTGCACTCGTTCCTGATGAGCTGTAGATGACTTCGCCATGCCGTACCTGTTAGCCTCCGTGATGCCGCGCGATCCAGATGCCAAACCCAATTTGCAAAACTCCAAATCCGACGGCCATAAACGCATCGCCCCAGGAAGCGGGGGCGAAAAGTGCTGCGGCCCCCAGGGCCATCAAACCCAATCCCATCACCGGCACCACCCGGACCGAAAACGCGCCGCCGGTCACAATCGCAGCCCCGTACAGCAGCAACCACATCCCCGGCAGAGCCGCCAGTACACCGGCATGAAATAGCACAAATGTCAGCAGTCCGCCCACAAAAATCGGAGGCGCAAAACTCAGCAAAAACTTGCGGCCAGGTCCGGAAAAAAGCGATGAATTGGCGCGATGGGCCTTGGTCGCCGCGGCGGTCGTGGCAATCGCTACGGCCACAAATGCTTCCATCAGCCAGATCGCCAGCCAAGCGCGCGGTGTGGACTGGCGCATGGCCAGAAACGCCGCTGCCAGCGCGGTGACGCCCATGCCCACGCCGCCCCAGCCGGGCACGGCCGTAAACTCGGCGGCACTCTCCATGGTCTCGCGGATATACCGCAGATGGTCTGCGGCCCGGGCATCGATGGGGATCGGTTCGTTGCGCGGAGAACGAAGTCGGCCGACACTGGGCATATCCGAAGCCTACGCGGCCGGAGCCCTTTCTGTCAAGTACTTTATGATACAAAGTATAGGGGTAAAAAAAACTACTGCGGCCTCCGGGCGTACCGCCCGCGAATCGAATTCCAGCGGATGGTGAACACATCGAGGAACATCTGAATGCTGTCCCGAAACATGCTCACCTTGGTGGCCGGGGAATGCGCCCAGCGTACCGGGATTTCCACGGCGCGCAGCCCATGACGCCGCGCGAGATAGAGCAGTTCGGGATCAAATCCGAATCGCTCAATGCGTTGCTGCTCAAAAATGATCTTGCAACGTTCGCGGCGAAAGGCCTTGAATCCGCATTGCGTATCGACAAACGGCAATCGCAGACAAGTTCGCACTACGGTGTTGAAGACAATTCCTGCAAACTCGCGGAACGGCGATTGGTGCGTGCTGATCAAGCTGCGGTCGAGCGCCCGCGAACCAATGGCCACGTCGCTGTTGTCGGCGATGGCGGCCAACAATTTATCGGCTTCTTCAATGGGCGCGGAAAGGTCGGCGTCGGTGAACAGCACGATGTCCCCCCGCGCTTCGAGCATGCCGTGCCGCACGCTATAACCTTTCCCGCGGTTCCCAACATTGGACAGCAGGCGCAACGACGGCAATCGGCTTCGATACGACTCGGCAACAGCGCCGGTTCCGTCGCTTGATCCATCGTCGACGACGATAACCTCGGTTGTCCGCCGGGACGCGTCGATGTAGGCGGCGATGTGTTCAAGAGTTGCCGGAAGACGGGCCTCCTCGTTGTAGGACGGAATGATGATGGACAGTTCGGGAGCGGCAGCGGTCATGGGGATCGAAATTCCTTGGCTGAATTAGGGAGCAGGATATATGTTCAGAGCAAGCAAAGCAACGAACAGTCCCGCCGGATAGTGGGTCTGTTTTCGGTCGCCGCGTTTGATCAGGATTGGTGCTCAATTCACATGTTTTCCGGGCAAGCTCAATGAACACAAACAGAAAACGCAGTGTCTAGGCCCGGCAGCGCGACCACGTTTTCCTTGCAATGAAACCGGGACGCGAGGCAATCGGCGATGTCAGCATGCCAGCAGCAGCTTTTGGCTGGCAATGAGAGGCTAAAATCGCCTCTGGAAGATCATGCCTTCCGCCCCAGGCGGGATTGCCAATCGAAGCCGGGTTCGTCTGAAACGGCGGATGGTCCTGTTGTTTCGCGCACTCGTCAGGCGCTTGCGAGCGCCGCATGTTTCTCCCACGCGCCGGTTCCCAGAATGTCTTCTATTTGCGCGATGGCGAGATTGCACTCCTCATCCGTGTTGTAAAAGTGAGGAGAAACCCGGATTCCGGCCTTCGGCCGGTAGTCGATCAGAATTTCCCGCGCCAGCAACTCGCGGGAAACTTCATAGGCATGGGGACAGTCAATGGAAACAGTTCCCGCGCGTTCCGATGATTTTTCCGGGGTGTTCACTGGCCAGCCATGCGAGCGGGCTTTCTCGATCAAACCACTGGTCATGCGCAAAGACTTTTCGCGAACGGCGGGCACCCCGATTTTATTCAGAATATCGAGTCCCGGCTGGCAGGCATAGAGTGCCGGGATATGGGGCGTGCCGTTCAGGTACCGGAAGGAATCCTCGCGCTGATCGACGGCTCCTGTTTCAAACGCAAATGGCCGTTTGTGCGCGATCCACCCGGTCAAGGTCGGGCTGAGTTTCGCGCGCAAGTCTTCCCGCACATAGAGGTAGGCTACGCCGGGTCCGCCGCAGAGCCATTTCAAAACTCCGCCGACGGCAAAATCCACTTCCAGTTCCCGGACATTCAGCGGAATTGTTCCGGTTGCTTGAAACACATCCAAAATCACGTGCGCGCCAACGCGATGCGCTTTTTCCACAATGGCTTTGGCATTCACGATGTACGAGCTGCGAAACAATACCTGGGAGATGGGTACCAGCAGAGTCGTTTCATCAATCGCCGCCAGAAATTGATCCAGATCGATCCGCACATTGTCGGGAGTCGCAACGGTCGCAACCCGGGCACCGTGCCGCCGCTGCTCATTGTAAAAATATTGAATGGACGGAAATTCCAGGTCGACCATCACAACTTTGTTGCGAGGACCGCGAAAATCAAAACAGGACGAGAGTACGGCCTGCGTGAGAGTTACATTCTGATGAAGGGAGATCTCTCCGGCCGCGGCACCGATCAGCGGAGCGATTTTGTCGCCCACGCCGACCGCCATGTCCCACCAGCCCTCTTCCCAGGCGCGGACGCCGCGTTCGGCCCAGGAATCGGCATAAGAGTGCAGACTTTGGTACACGCCCCGCGGCATGGCCCCCAGCGAATTGCTGATCAGGTACGTGCTGCGGTCCAGAATCGGAAATTCACTGCGCCATTTTAGAAGATCGTCCATCAAAGCTCACTCCGCTGCCGTACGGGATTTTTGTGCCTGTCTCCACACAAGGTAGCACAGCGTAATAAACAGCAGCCAGGGTCCGCCGGACCGCAAAGTGGTATGAAACTCCGGAATCCACCATGTGGAAATCAGCACGCCGAGCAGAGCGGCGATTCCCAGCAGCGAACTCCAGGGCCCGCGCGGCGCCAAGCGCAAATAATCTCTCCCCTCGCGCTTCATCGCGCGCCGGAAACGCAGGTGCGTCAGCAGCGTCATGATCCACACGAAAGGGCCGCCAAAAAACGCCACCCCGATCATGATGGCGAAGGCGGTATCCTTGAATTTGCTCGAAATAAAAAGTGCCGCCAGCATTCCGACGCCGGAAAGCCAGACCGCATTGACCGGCATGCCCCGTTTGTTCAGCCGTCCCAGAACTGCCGGAGCATAACCGCCCCGCGATAGCGAAAACAGCATTCGCGAAGTGAAATACAGGTTGCACATCGCGCTCGAGAGCGCCGCCGTCAGCACCACAAAATTCATGAAATGCTCTGCCGAACGAATTCCCACGGTTTGAAAAACCCTCACGAACAAACTTTCGTTCAAGCTGACCCGGTTCCAGGGAACCAGCGCCACGACCAGTGCCAGACTTCCCACATAGAAAAGAACCAGGTAGAAAAGGGTTCGCCGCAGCGCCTTGGGCACGGCGACGCTGGGATTGGCCGCTTCTCCGGCCGTTGAGCCGACAATCTCCAGCCCAAGAAAACTAAAAATTGCCATGGTGATGCCCAAGCCGACGCCGGACCATCCATGCGGCAGAAAACCACCGCCTTGCGTGTAGTTCGCAAAACCAATTCTCGGAAAACCAATGCCCAGAACCAGCGCCGTTCCCAACAGCAGGAACGCCACAATGGTTATGACCTTGATCATCGAAAACCAAAATTCAAGACTGCCAAAATTTTCAATGCTCAAAGTGTTGACATACAGCAAGACAACGGAAAAAATCGCAATCCAAACCATCGGCGAAACGGCGGGGAACCACAGCTTGCAGCAAATCGCGGCCGCGACGACCTCGCTTCCGATAATCACGACGAGACACAGCCAATAGGTGTAGCGAATCGCGAATCCCGCCCACGGATGAATATACATCTCGCCATACAGCCCAAACGACCCGGCCGCCGGATGTTCTGCGGCCATTTCAGCGAGCGCCCACATCACTGTCAGCGCGATTGCTGCGCCGCCCAGAAAACTCAGGATCACACCCGGCCCCGCCACCTGCACCGAAATGGCACTGCCAATAAAAAGTCCCGTCCCGATCGTGCATCCGAGTCCGATCATGGCGACCTGGCGCTGCGAGAGGTTGCGATGCAACCCAGACTCGCGCTCGACGATGGCCTCGGCGACCGTGCCGCCCGCCGCCGTTCCGGTGTCGATGGGAGAATCCATTTGTGGCGGCATCCTAACAGACCTGCCCTGCTGTTCCCAACGGGAATGCGGAATGGCGCTTGCCTGGTTTGCCAAACGTAGGCACACTCTCCGGCGGGGCGATGCCCATTCGCAATACTCTGAAAGCGCTATTTCCGTTTCTGGCCCTGGTTCTGGTGGCCGCCCTGTACGCCCTGGTTCCCGCCGGCTGGCCGCCGCCGGCAACTGCCGACGAGATGGTCATCAACAAGAGCGCCCATCAGCTGCTCTTGCTGCGAAACGGCACCGTACTGCGGGCCTACCGAGTTTCTTTGGGCCGCGAACCACGAGGCCCCAAGTCCCGCGCCGGTGATCACCGCACCCCGGAGGGCAGCTACCGCGTCGACTGGCGGAATCCCCAAAGCAAATTCCATCGCTCGCTGCATGTGTCCTATCCAAACGTCCAGGATTTGCAAACCGCCCAGCGCGCCGGCGTGCAACCGGGAGGCGACATTATGATTCACGGCCTGCAAAACGGACTTGGTTGGATGGGCCGCTTTCATCGTTTGGTCGACTGGACCGACGGCTGCATCGCCGTCACCAATTCGGAAATGGATCAAATCTGGAGCGCAGTTCCCGACAAAACGCCAATTGAAATCCGGCCCTAGGCAGTTCCACCCCTCCCCGGGTTCGTCCTGTCGCCGGACGTTCCGCAACCTGAACGGAAGGACAGTAAACGACGCGGCACGCCTGACCTCCGGCAGCCGCACACAGAAAGAAAATTTTCTTACTATTGCAGACGTGACGGACCCAGCGAAAGACGCCGTCACGGAGGAAGTCATGAAAGCGGTTCTTGCGTTGCTCATCATTTATGTAGGCACATTCTTCGTGGCCATTCAGGGAGCTTCGCAGAACTCCGTGCAGGCTTCGCAGCCAGGCGCAGCGCGGACGCAGTCCATCGATCCTGCCAAGGAATCCGACATTCGCGCGCTGCTGGAGCTTATTGGCGCCCAAGATCAGCTGAAGGATGCCGTCAATTTCTCCACCGAGCAGTACCGCCAGAAGCTGCTTGCCTCCATGCCCAACAACGCCAAGGGGCAGGCTTTCGTCAACGTGTTCATCGACAGCTATCAGAAAAATTACGATCCGGAGAAAATGCAGGCCCAAGTCATTACGATCTATGACAAGCACTACAGCGACGATGAAATTAAAGGTTTGCTGGAATTCTACGGCTCGCCTCTCGGCCAGAAGGTCGCTGCCGAAATGCCCAAGATTGGCCGCGAAATTCAAACCGCAAGTCATGCCGTAGGAACCAGAGCTGCTCATGAAGCGTTGCAAGCGCTGAAGGCCGACCATCAGGATGCAGGACAGCCCGTGCGTCTCGGAAATGGCCGCGGCCGCTCGAGACAGGCGCCCCCGGCGCAGACTGCGGCCCAGGCGGACTCTTCCCAGCCGTAGTTTTATTGCGACCTATTTGGAAACACCGGAAGCGCTTCCCCAGCTACGGGAAGCGCTTTTTGATTTTCACATCAATGCCGAATGTCCCGTTGTAATCCCGCAAGGCGACCACCGATACGTTGCGGTTTACGTTGTACTCCACTTGAATCACCTGCTGTTGCGTCGAACTGACGTTCGATACATAGGTAATTGTCAGGTTGCGCGTGATCTGCTGCTCGACCGTGATGCGCGCCGCGGCGTTTTGATCCGAGCCGGTGGTTCCCGCTCCCGTCAGTCCCGGATCGACTCGGAATCTGGTAATGCCAAACAAGCGCTCCACCCGCCCGCCCAATTGGCTTGATATGGCTTCCGACAAGAGCGCCGTTGCCCCTGAAGTCGAGCTTTGTGTCGTTCCCCCGCTGCGCGTTGAAGCCTCCGCAGACGTTTGCCCCAGCGCCAGCAGCGTCACGATGTCATTGGATGGCAACGGCGGGTCCGAACGATAGGCCAGCTGCAGTTTGCTGGCGCGCCCGTTGAAATTCAGGGTGATCTCATATTGTTGGACGGTCGTGGTGGCTTCCACGTTGATTTCCGGATCCAGCCGGAAGGGGTTGGCAAAATTCAAGTCGCCGCGCGAAACGTGATAGCGGTTTCCGGCAAAATGCAATTCACCGGACAACAAGTGGATGTGCCCAAGCAGAATGGGATGTTCCCACGTGCCGCGCACACGCAGGCTGGCTTCGGCCTGCAATTCTGCCCCGGGCCATTCCATGCGAGCGTCGGGCGCGGAAAGACCTTCAATGTCAAACTGCAGATTTCGCAGGAATGCTGAACTCGTCGATGGACCCGAAATGCTGTCCTTTGCTGAAACCAGGACTCCGGCAGAGCCGACGCCTTCGTTAAGCGTCACGCGCTCTACGACGACCCGTCCGGAGAGCACCCCGCCAGTGGGAGTTCCCGTGAGCCGCAGCGTTCCTCCCGCGAGCCAGCTCATTCCTTCCGGATATCGGATGCGCACCCGATCGGTACGCAGACTCACGTCATAGCGCAGCGGCCTTTCCGCATAGTTCACGCTGCCGGTCAGAAGCATTTTGCCCCCGCCAGCCTCCGCACTAACATTCTCGAAGAACAAGCGCGTCGCATCGAAGACCAAATCGCCCTGAACCGCACTCAATCCGGTCGTGAAGTCCGCCGCCCGCACCGAAGTTTTTTCAATGTGCACACGGCCGGTAATTCGCGGCCGGTCCATTGTGCCTTCAATCGACGCGTTGATTTGCGCCGGGCCGTTGACCTCCAGGTCCGGCGCCAAGCCGCTGATCAGCCGCAAATCGACGGCCCCGTTTAGTTTCATAGAGACCGTGCGGCGCCCGGCAAAGCGCAGGCTGCCGCCGATTTCCAGGTTGGTGTCCGATCCGTGAAACGTCACCGGTTCCAGCTGCAAATCATCTCGCGTAGTGCGCAAATGCACCGGCGCAGTGTTCTGCAATTGCACATTTCCGTACGTTACAAGCAGCCGCGAAAACTTTGCGTCCACCACAATGGCTTCCGGATGCTGCAGCTCTCCGGTGGCGGTAATGTCACCATCCGCTACCCCGTGTCCTGTAAAGCGATCCAGATGCAGGGCGGTCATCAAAAAAGGATCGAGCGTAATATTTTTGATCGAGACCGTTCCCTTCAGAGGATACGGCGCTGCAAGTCCCAGTTCGGATTTTCCGGAAACATCTCCCGTGCTCATGGCTGAGCCGAGTTCCAGCCGCGCGGTCCGCCCATCCGAGTTCAATCCGCCGTCAAAGCTGCCGATCACCTGCTGGCCTATGCGCAGGTCCACCAGCCGGAAAGTTCCTTCACCCTGGGGCGCCGTCAGAGGACCGCTGGCTTTCAACTTAAAGCTCAGCTGGCCGCCGATTGGGAGACGCGCCGACTGCAGACTGCCAAAGGCGTCGAGCGGGAGAGAAGCCCCGGCGAGGTCCGCCGATACGGTCCGCTCCTTAAACCGGTATCCCGCCGAACCGGTAACAATGCCCGCTCCGCCTCCATTTTCCTTCCCGGGCGGGAAAAACCGCAATTCCGCATTGGAAATCCTCGCTTCGCCAGGCATCACGTTCAATTGTCCGCGCAGCCGGTTGAATGAAAATCCATAGACATCGCCGCTGGCCAGATCAAACAATCCGGTAATTGCCGGTTCTTCCCGCGTGCCATGTCCATGAAACTGGCCGGTCAGGGAACCGCGCACTGGATAGGACACATTGAAGAGTCGCTGCAGACTGTCCATCGGAACTTTTTCAAAATTTGCTTCCGCTGTCCATCCGTTGGGGGGCAGAAAACTCCAGTCGGTCAGTTCCAGGAAGACGTCGACGGTCGCGTCCATTGCGCCCTGTTTCGTGCGACCGCGTACAAAATTCAATTCGCGCGGAGAATACGTCAAATCGCCTTCGAGCGAATCGAGGGTTACGCTTTCGTAGCGAACCCGCTCGCCCAGCACATGGCCCTGGAATGTGGGTTTCCCGGAAGGACCTGTCAGCTTGCCATCCCAGCGCACCGTACCGCTCAGTTCCTTGATCGCATCATCGTCGGTCGGCCGCTTGTTTTGGATGGCGTTGACGAAGTCTCGATAGAGTTCCAGTGAACTGGTTTCAAATTTCAAATCCAGATCGGAATTCCGTCCGTCCAAGACTCCGGTAATGGAACCATGCGTGGACGGGGACTCAAAGTCTCCCGATTCCACGCTGAATCGATTGGCATCGTAGTCGTAGTGGAATTGCCACTCCCCGTTCATCGGCATGTGGCCGGGGGCTAGTTCGTCGGGATCATCCCACAGCATCTTGGCCGAAATCGCAAACTGCTGAAATGGTCCAGCCCAGGTCTCCACTGTGTCCGCGGTGATCATGCCATCCCAATGCAGTTCGTCGATCGGAAATCCACGATGCTCCACGTGCGGAAAAACTTTGGCAATCTGAAAATTCTCTACGTGGGTCACCGCCCGGAACTGCACTCCGTTAAATCGCAGCGTAACTTTCCCGGTAACTTTCCCGCCCAACGCTTCAGCGACAAAATCCGGTATCTCCAGTCCATCTTTGTCCATTCGATAGCTGCCGCGGCTGGCGATGCCTGTGGCGTGGAAATCGTCGTAAGGCAGGGCGATTTCCGTTCCCGAATAAGTTCCGGTGCCTTTCAGTTTGCCCGCGGACGATGCTCCCTCGCCGCGAACATCGACTTTGCCCGTGGGCACCAATGGCTGACGAAGAACTTCGCGAAAATCCAAAAGATCTACCCATCCGCGATAACGGAATGTCCACTTTGGCTGAAGGAAGTCCTGCATCTCTGCTTGCGCGTCTATGCGCGAATGCGATGCGGTCAACAAGCCTTGTTCGAGGGTGAAGCCGTTGCGCCAGAGCGTGAATTTTGCCGATATGTTGACCGGGATGGCCCGGTCGCGCGTGGTAGCTACCTCAACGGACTGCCAATTGAGGTTCCCCAAATACAATACGTGGTCGGGAGTTCCGCCGGCCGCCAGAGCGAAGCGAAGCTCGCCCCCTTCGACGGCCCAAGGAGTCCTTACATCGTTGTACAGTAGCCAACCGTTCTCCAACTGCACATGCCGCACGTGCAGATCGAAGAGTGTTTCACGAAGTGGTTTGCTGGACGCGTTGGCGCGTTTGGGCGCCAAAATATTCGTAGAGCCATCTTTTTCGACGCGAAGGTGTATTTGTGGTTGCGCTACGAGCAGTTCGTCGAGCGAGACCCGGCGCCCCCAGAACGAGTCAACACGCAGTCCGGCCTGGATTTGCTCTGCGGAAAACAGCACCGGGGTACCCGGAGGCTCGCTTCCGTGAATTACCAGTCCATTCAGCGTCAGCCGCAGGGACAGCCAGCCGACGGAAATTGTGCGCAACTCCACCCGGCCGCCGGTGGCCAGTTCCAGTTTTTGCACGACCAGGCGTCGAAGCAGCGGATTGCCCGCGCCGCTTCCGAAAAATACGATGACCAGCAGAAGAGCAATCACCCCCAGAACCCATGGCGTGTGAATGATCCAGGTCCAAATCGGGTGTCGTCCGCTTCTCTTCATTTCTCGGCTCCGCTGAGAAATGTCTTCACATGCAAGTGCGCCCGGCTCTCCTGGAGCCAGCGATCCGCTTGTTCATTGATTCCGCGCTGTACCAGCAGTTCGTGAATGAAATCCTGCGCCTCATCGAGCGTCGGAGGAGTCTGCCCGCGCGCCTTGGCCCGCGCAATCACGTTTTTTTCATAAAACTCTTGCACGGCTTTGCTGTCGACTTGCACCGAAGGGCGAAATCTCGAATCAAGATAGTTACTCAGAAAGGTCTGCGCCGTTATCATCTTCCTCAGGTCGGCGTCGCTCAACCCGTATTTCTTCTTTCGAGCTTCGAACTCTTCCTGGGTGCCGAGCGAACGGACCAGGCGGTCGATCCCGCGCTGAACATCGGACGCAGAAGGCTGAGGAAATCGCGCCGCGTCCGCTTCGGTCCGCACGATCCATTGATCGATCAGCCGGTCGAGCAGCACCGTTTCGCTTTCTGACTTGTCATCCACAAATTTCTGGTACCGCTCAAGTTCCTGCAGATCGCTCTCGAGCAGCACATCGTTTTCCAGCCGCGCCACGATGCGATCGATCACTTCCTGCGCTTGCGCTGCGCCCGCGCACAATGCCAGCCATAGCGCCAAGCCGGCACAAGCAGTCCGCCCGCGCATCAGAAGCTGGCACCTAGATTAAAAAATATCTGAAAATGCGGAAGGCGTGTTCCGTGAAAACATCCCGCAATGGTTGTCGAGTTTGATCCGCCGGTCGTGCACGGAACCACAAACATGGGGGGATTCAATTGGTAACCCAGATCCACGCGAATGGGCCCCACCGGTGTGGAATACCGCACTCCCAGTCCGATCGTGTGAGCAAAATAGTCGAGTTCATTGCTGCAATTCGTTACGCATAGAACGCGGGGAGGTCCGGTCGGATCGTCCGGGTTCGCCGTCGTTGAAAACGTGGGCTTGGGAAGAGACGAGCGGAAACTGACCCGGCTCAGCCTGCTGTATACGTTTCCACCGTCGTAGAAAAACGCACCGCCAAGCGCTGTTCCCAAAAATGGCAAGCGCATCGGGAATCGAAATTCCTGGTTCAGCGCCAGTTCGGCCTGCCCTCCGACCGGGAAGCCGGTGCAGGGATCGCGCGGGCCGGCCTGGTTCAACGCAAATCCCCGCAACGACGTTCCACCGCCTGCAAAAAATCGTTCCGGAAGCGGGATGATCGCTCCGGTCAGCGTCGGGGGCGGAGTGGTTCCCGAGCATTGCGCTGCGGTCACATCTGGAAACGTCAACGAGACCGTATCGCGATAGGGTTGCAGAATTCCAATTCGAACCGACCGGGCGAAGCTGAATCGCCGCTTGACGGGGTGATACGTCGAATTCTGAAAGAAAAATCGCAGGAAACTGGCGCTCGATCCTATCCCCGTATCCGCAATACTAACGTCCACGCTGTTAAAACTTCCCTTGGTCGCATCCGCGGGATTGTCCCGCGCATCGCGAAACCAGGTCATCCCGAACTGTGAAACCAGCGTGGGCTGCTCAAACAGGGGAATTTCTTCCGGAGCGATCGTGGTATTCAGGTTGGACACCCCGACTTTTCGGAAGGCGTAACGATACAAGAACGTGGTCAGCGGGGTCAGTTGCTGCGTCAGCTGTACCGAACCCTCGTAGCGGGTTTCTGTAAACGTGTTGATGTCCCTGGTTTTCTCGGCAAAAGCCGTTGCCTGGAAGCTGAATTTATCTTTGCCGAACGTATTCGGCACCGAATATCCCAGCAGCGCTCGCCCCTGCAGCGTGCTGCCGCGCAATTTCAGAGAGAGGGAATCGGCCCTCCCGGTAAGATTCAGTTTGCTTAATTCCAAAATGCCGCGCGGTGCCGCCTGCAATTCGCCCCCGGTTGGGTTGGTTGTACTTGCCAGCCGCTGGACCTCAAAGCCGCCGCCATACGCCACTGTGTAGCGCTTGGCCTCTTCGACGAGTACCACGATGTCTTTGTCCGGATCGCTGCCACTGGGATTTTGCGGTTCAATCGTTACGCGATTGAAAACTCCCAGATTGTAAAGTCGCCGTTGCGAGTCCACGACTTCGCCCTCGCGCAGAGGCTCCTTTTCTTTCACATGGATCTCCCGGCGAATCACTCCTGGTCTGGTATGCAGGTAGCCGGTGAGCATAACGTTGCGCACCCGGGTCTGCGGACCTTCGGTAATGTGATAAACCAGACTCACCGGTGCCGCCTGAGCGATTTCCGGGTTTTCCGTTTTCTTCTTTTGTTTGCCGTCCGCGCCCGTCGCTTCAGCCTTCGCGGTCCCGGACGTTGCAGTGAAACTGGCTTCCGGAAATCCTTCGTTAAAATAAAGAGCGAGAATGTTGTCGCGGTCGCTGGACACCCCGAACTCCGAATATGGCTGCCCGGGCGTTGAACCAGCCACATTCAAAAGAGTTTCTTCCGGAATGGCATGTACCCCTTCAAGGGTCAGCGAGGCCACCCGCGTTTGCTCCCCCTCCTGCACATTGAATTTGATTCGCAGATATCCCTTCTTGCCTTTGTAGTCGTCTTCCAGGTGGGCGTCCGCCGTGGCATTCAGAAATCCGTTGGATAGGTAGAGATTGCGCATCGATTGGGCGTCCGCTTCCACCAGCCTCCGGCTGAATCGTCCGCGCGAAGCAAACGCGCCGCCGAAAATCTGCAAGCGGCTGCGCAAAAGTTCAGTGCTGAAGTAATGGTTTCCCGCAATCTCAATCGCCACCAACTTGTGCCGCTCGCCACGATCGACCGTATAGGTAATAATCTGCTCGGTGCCCTTCCAGTTGTTGCTCTTGCCCTGCACTTCCTTGGTGTTGCTCGTGTAGTTCACTTGGGCATCGAAGTAGCCGTTGCGCTCCAACCGTTCGCGCAGGTTGCGCTTTCCTTCTTCGAGTAAATCCGTATCCAGCGCGCCTTCTTGAAATACGGGAACCAGCTTTTTCAAATCGCCATCTGAAAATTTTGCGCCAGTTAGTTCAATCTTCACGCGCGGACCTTCCGAGACTTCGAGCTCCAGGGGAACCACATTTTTCGCCGCGTCATAATCCCCGCGCCGCACGGCGGCGCGCGCGCTCAAATGGCCTTTTTTTACCATGAATTTTCGTATGCGTTCCGCTCCCCGCTGTATTCGGGCCGAAGTTACCGGAGACCCCGGTTTGATTTTTAAGCGTGACAACAGGTCGGCCTGGCGATATTCGGTTTCGTTTTTCAAGGCCACGGACTCGATACGCGCTCGTGGTCCGGGCTGCACGTGCACGATTACATCCATCTGATGTGTTTCCGGATGCGGAACGGTATCAGCCGTCAATTTCGCCTGGTAAAGCCCTTCCTCACGCAATACTTCGCGAAGCCGTTCGAGTGAACCATCGACAAGTTCCTGCCGGAACGGGTGTCCCAGGGAAAGCTGCATCGCTGCCGCAGCGGAGGCGTCGGTTGGCGGCGCGATCAAACCCTGGATCAGCACCTGATTGAAGAACAGATTTTCCTTGGCGACGAAATCCAGTCGTAGGCCTCCGGCAACCGGGCTCGCCAGCGCCCGCAAATCGGCGTAGTCGCCCGTTCGATACAGGATCCGCAGGCTCTCGGCCACTTTGGCACGGTCCAGCGGTTTTCCAATCTCGATCGGAAGCCCGGCAGGCGACTGGGCCAAAACGCGTTCATCCTCAGCCACGATGCGGACTTCCACGACAGCGCCGCCGCTCTGCGTTGACCGCTGCGTTGGGGTGGAAGAGCTCGAGGCAGTCGAGTCGGGCGGATTCTGCGCACGCAAAATTCCCGCTCCCCACAAAAGAAGGATTCCGACAGCGCCCGCCAACCCTGTTTTCCCGCCCCATTTCATGCGTTCATTGGCTCAGACGAAGGTTAGCACAGCGGCGTTGCCTGTCTCCCGCTCTTTGGCGCTATCATGAACGATGTTCTATTTCGCAACTCCGGCGGCGTGACTGATGAAGCCATCTTTTCAGGAAAAATATTCACGGCAAATGCTCTTTGCGGGCATCGGAGAAGACGGCCAGGAACGGCTGCTGGCATCCCGGGTCGCCGTCGTGGGTTGCGGAGCAATTGGGGCCGCCGCCGCGGGGCTGCTGGTGCGCGCTGGCGTAGGCTGCGTTCGCATCCTGGATCGCGACTTCGTGGAACCCTCCAATCTGCAGCGCCAGACTCTTTTTGATGAAAGCGACGCGGCGCAATCTCTTCCCAAAGCCGTCGCAGCGGAGCGCAAGCTGAAAGCGATCAACGCCGATGTCGCGGTGGAAGGAGTGCTGGCTGATCTGGGCCCCCAGAACATCGAAGAGTTGCTCACTGGTTTCGACCTCATCCTCGATGGCACCGACAATTTCGAAACGCGCCACCTGGTGAACGATTTTGCCGTCAAATCGAGTCGTCCTTGGATTTACGCGGCGGCGGTTGCTAGTTACGGGCTCACGTTCGCCGTTCGGCCGGGACTTACCGCTTGCCTGGCCTGCCTCCTGGAAACCGGCAACGGCAGCGGACTCGAGCAAACCTGCGACACCATCGGCGTGCTCGGGCCGGTGGTCAACCTGATTGCTTCGCTCGAAGTCGCCGAAGCGCTGAAGCTTCTCGCGGGTCGCGAAGAGGCGCTCAACGGCCGCCTGATTTCCTGCGATGTCTGGACCGGCCATTTCCAATCCGTTCGCGTTGCCCGCAACCCGGATTGCCGGGCCTGCGCCCGCCGCGAATTCATTTACCTGGAAGGCGACGCGCAACCGCACATCACCATGTGCGGCCGCGATTCGGTCCAGATTCACGAACGCGGCCGCTCGCTCGACCTGCAAGCCCTGCAAAAGCGACTTGCTCCCGTCGTCTCCGGAATCCGTTGCAATGAATTCCTGCTGCGCTTCCTGAGCCCGCCATACGAAATGACCGTCTTTGCCGATGGCCGCGCCATCCTCAAAGGCACGAGGGATCCCGCCATCGCGCGCTCACTCTATGCCCGCTACGTGGGAGCCTAGGATTTATCTTTCGTTACGAGGATTGTGCCGGGAAGAGCATGAAAAAGACTAGCGGTTCTGCCCGGTCCGCCCAAATGAGCTGCGCATATTGGCGCGATCCAGATTTTCGCGCAAGTTCATCAGCGTCAGGAAGGTGCTGAGTACGCGCGCTTTTAAATCGTCCGTGAGGGTCAGTCCGCTGGTTGCCACTCGGGCCAGGCGTTCGCCATTTTCCGTGATAAACCGCATGATTTCGCGTTGACGTTCGTGCGGGGCATTGCCCAGCGCTGTCTCGCGCCGCATCTCCGCGCAGCTCGCTTCAAGCGAGAGCGTAAAATGCAACACACACAGCCGCTGCTCGGTTAGGGCCGGCGGAGCTTCATTCTTGCATCCTGCTACCTGGCAAGGTGTGCCCATGGTCTGTTTTGTCTGCATGAATAGTTAGCATTCCCAGCACAGAAAAGCCAGCGTGTAGCAATCGCCATGCCGCGAAACTTACATGAGCAAGAGCCGGCGCGGCCTGCACGAGGCTGTTACGAAACTGAATCGACCAGAAGTGGAGGGTAGTCGGCGATTGCTCTTTCCGACGCAGGCTGGATCACAATTTCGGTTGTTTCGTAAGAACAATCTCGCGTTGCGAGTTCAGACCATCGTAACTCGGTCATTGTGCAACTACATCACAAAGAATCACAGTTCCATACATGCAATGAGATTTGTGATGCCTCTCTCTGCTGGCGGTCCAAAAACCTCTACTCCTTCGACATCGCGGTCAGGAAAGCTGGCAGAAGTACGCGAGACATGATTTCGTTCATCGGCGACTCAACAAAGAAGGCGTTCCCTGTGGAGACTGCGATGAGGTCAAGCGTCGGCACGAGATACACCTTTTGGCCGCCGTTGCCTGAAAGCATCACCGTGTCCACTCGGCGATGGCCCGTCGCAGTCTTCACGGTGTACCAGCGATGCCAAATTCCAAGACCATAGTCGCTGTCGTCGACGTGTGATTGATAACCAACTGCAGCATCGATCCAGGACGACGAAATCACGCGCCGGCCTTGCCATATGCCGCGATTTTCGATCAAAATTCCAAGTTTCAACATGGCTCTAGGTGTGAGATAGACCTGTCCAAAGGTAGTTCTTTCGCTGCTGCTGAGACCGAAGTTCCACTTCCAAGCAGACCGGGGAATGCCCAGCGGCTTGAAAAGCACTTCATCGGCGAATTCCGGAAGCGGTTTGCCCGAGACACGTTCAATGATTCGCCCAGTGGTAAAAAATCCGCCCGAACAATAGCGCGCCTCCGTACCGGGATCAGCGATCATTGGCAAATCGACGAACGCCTTTGCCCAGTCTGCCGTTTCAAAAAGGTGTGCCTCATTCCCCGGCGAGTGGCGATCGTGTTCATTGCAGGCAAGTCCGGACTGATTTGCGAGCAGATTGAGCAGGGTGATCTTTGCCTTTCTCGGATCAGCGTTCTGGAACTCCGAATACCCGAGACGGTCCAGCACAGGTGTGTCTGCTCGAAGCAACTCTCGGTCAACCGCCGCACCCGCAAGGAGCGAGATGACACTTTTGGAGAGTGAAATCATTCCATGAGGTCGCTGCCGGCTAAAACCATAGAAATACTCCTCCAGAACTAAGGATCCTTTGTGATAGATCAACAGAGAATCCACGTCGGAATATTTACCGGTGGTCACGCCATTCACAAGTTGTTCCGCT
The DNA here is from genome assembly GCA_035317965.1 of Saccharimonadales bacterium (SeqCode). Classification (GTDB taxonomy): domain Bacteria; phylum Acidobacteriota; class Terriglobia; order Acidiferrales; family UBA7541; genus Acidiferrum. The sequence continues at coordinate 23,539 of DATHFT010000148.1, forward strand.
ATCTCTGGAGAGAGCGTTGCCGTTCCGGCTCGGCCGATGCGAATACCATCTGCGAGTGGAATCGGTGCCTTGTATCGGTAACGCGGTATCTTTCCCTTTGACGTAGCGGCGCGAGGTTGTAGGCGCAAACGTGCAGACGCCGGGACAGTGGTAGACCTTCTTGTAAAGGTTTCACCGTGCTCTTTGAACGCCACGATGTGGCCCTGGCTGTCCCGGACAAACGGCACCACATCGCCAACAGGATTGAGAAAGGCATCGTTCCCTGAACTACGAAGCGTGTATTTGGAATCCTCGATGAGGGCGAATAGTTGACTGCCGTTGCTCACCATAAAAAGTGTCAGGCCATCACGATAATGATAGGTACCCTCGAATTGAGCAAGGTCCTGCTTGGGGACTTCAGCGAGCATTGACGCCGTTGATTGAATGAGCGCGCGTGACGGATAACCCAAAAGGGAAATCGCCACTGGAAGGAATTGCAACGAGACGAGAAATCGCATGTCACATCCCCGGTAGATTTAGGACTTGGTCCGACGCTCAGTCTACTGTTGAGCTATTGATTGACGGCACTTGCAACTCACCCAGAATTCTACATGGCTCCCTGTGCTTCGGCTTCTACTACTCTTCAGTTGAGCCTCTGATCCACAATCGCGCAACAGCGCAGGCGAGTGTAACTTCCCGTCGCCTTCTGCTTCTTTCCGCTACCGCGGGTAGATCCTGTCCCGGTACCTGCTGAGTGTTGCACACTTGCGTTCGGCGTTCCGCGTTTCGTAACAACCGCGAACGCCTCGGCAGCGGTGCGGAAATTTTTACGCAATTGTTATTGACAGCGGGCTGTATGCGATTGTATAAAAATACGTGTGGCTGTATAATTGCCCAAGCTTATGAATACGGGAAAAACATTCCGCCAGGGACAAATTCTTCGCCTCATCAGCGACGGTCCCATTTCCAATCAGGAAGAGCTGCGTCGGCGCCTTGCCGCGCAAAAATTGCGCGTCACTCAGGCTACCCTTTCCCGTGATTTGCAGGAGCTTCGCCTGGTCAAAACGCAAGCCGGCTACAAACAAGGTTCTGCGCTTCCCGACGAAGCGTCGCCGTTGCTGCCTCTGGCGCGTGCGCTGGGAGAATTCCTTCGCGATATTCGCCCGGCGGAAAATATGCTCGTGCTCAAGACTCCCCCGAGCGGCGCGCAACCCTTGGCCGCTGCCGTCGACAGCTCTAAATTTCCCGAAATCGTCGGCACCATCGCGGGGGACGACACGGTCCTGATCATCACGCCCAGCAGAAAATCCCGGGAATCCCTCCAGAAAAAGATCGAATCCCTGCTGAAATGAGAGATCCTCGCCAAGTCGCCGTCGTAGGTGTCACTGGATACTCCGGCTTTGAGCTGGCGCGCATCCTTCTGCGCCATCCGTACGTCAAATCTCCGGGTTTCTACATGCGCGACACACAAAGCGCGAGTTGTCTCAGCGAACTCTTCCCCAGGTTACGCGGTACAGGTGACGGCCCGCTACGCACGCTTTCGGTGCCGGATATCATTGCCAGCAACGCAGGCACGGCATTCCTGGCGACCCCCCATGAGGTTTCATCTGACGTGGCCCCGGCCCTGGTCGAGGCCGGATTGCGGGTCGTGGATCTAAGCGGCGCGTTCCGGTTTCACTCCGCGGAGACCTTCTCGGCTTGGTACCAACTGCCGGCACCGCATGCCCAGTGGCTGGGCGAAGCCGTCTACGGGATTCCGGAGCTGTACGGGCCAGCAATACAGAAGGCCCGCCTGGTCGCCAACCCGGGCTGCTATTCCACCAGCGTAATTCTGGCCTTGCGTCCGCTTTCCGACGCCCGGCTCATGGCCGCCGGTAGCGGCGTCATCTGCGATTGCAAGTCCGGAGCGACGGGTGCAGGCAAAGAACCGCGCCGCGATCTCCACTTTGTGGAAGTTGACGAAAATTTCAAGGCGTACAACCTGTTTGCGCACCGCCACACGCCGGAAATTCTGGAACACACTGGCTTGCAGGAAGAGCAAATGGTCTTTTCCACGCACTTGCTTCCTTTGGCGCGCGGAATTCTTTCGACAATTTACGTTACGCTTTCTGCTCCGCAAACCCCCGCGGCCATCGAAGCTCTCTATCGCAAGTTTTATGCGGGTCGGCCAATGGTTCGCATCTGGACCGCCGGCAAATTGCCCGAACTGCAGCATGTCGCAAACACCAATTTCGCCGACATCGGTTTTGTGCTGGACAAAACCGGCCGCCGACTCATCGTCATCTCCTGCCTGGACAATCTCGGCAAGGGCGCCGCTGGTCAAGCCGTGCAAAATTTTAATCACATGATAGGTATTGAGGAGCAGACCGCACTCCAATGAGAACCGTAATCAAATTCGCAGGGGCATTACTTGAAGAGGACGCTACTGTTCACGCTCTCGCGCGTCAGGTTGCTGCGCTGGCGCAGGAAGGCCACGAAATCCTGGTCGTTCACGGTGGCGGTCGCTTGTTCACCGCCACGCTCAAGCGCATGGGCATTGAAAGCCAGTTCGTCGGTGGATTGCGCGTTACGGAACGGGAAACTCGCGACGTTGCGGTTATGGTTTTTGCCGGCTTGCTCAACAAAAAACTGGCCGCCGCAATTTCCGCCGAAGGCCAGCCCGCCATTGGAATTTCCGCCGCGGATGCGCAATGTTTTCGGGCCGAACCAATGGTCCACAACGAAGTTGTGGGGGGCTTGGGTTTCGTCGGCTATCTCACCGAAATGAATGTATCTTTCATCGAATCCCTCTGGCGCGAAGGCCTCTTGCCCGTTGCACCGTGCCTCGGCCTCGGCGCCGACAACGAGCTCTACAACATCAACGCCGACCACATGGCGGCCGCCTGCGCCGAGTATCTCGGCGCTGACCAACTCATCTATCTCACCGATGTTCCCGGTGTTCTCAATGGCGATCGCGTTCTTTCGGTCGTCTCCTGCGAAGAAATTGAACGTCTGGTGCAAGCTCGCGTCGTATCCGGCGGCATGGTGCTCAAACTCGAAGCCGCCAAACGGGCGATTGAAGGCGGTGTTCACGAAGTTCGCATCGTTGGCGGCACGTCCCCGGATTCTCTTTTGCTGGCCTTGCATGCCCAGGGCGCGCAAGCTGACAGCGCCACCGGTTCCATTCCCGGCACCCGCGTTTTTCGCGAATCGCTGCAGGCGCGCGCAGCCTTGTCGGCCGCATAATGTCGAAATCAACAAGAAAAAACCCGGCCAAAAAAAGCGCACCGAGAACCGTCAAGCCCGACCTGCGTTTGCTCGATGCCGATAAATTTCTTCTGCCCACCTACAAACGGCAGTCGTTTGTCATCACCCAGGGCCGCGGCTGTTATGTGTACGATTCCACCGGCAAGAAATATTTGGATTTTCTGGGCGGTATCGCCGTCAACGCTCTTGGCCATGCGCATCCACGTATCGTCAAGGTGATTCGCCGCGAAGCCGCTCGCGCCATCCATCTTTCCAATCTCTATCACAACGCCTACCAGGGCCCGCTCGCCCACAAACTCGCGGACTGGTCAGGGCTGGACCGCGTTTTCTTCGCCAACAGCGGCACCGAAGCCATCGACGGCGCTCTGAAGCTCGCCCGTCTCTGCGGTCGCACTCCGGACGAGGGTATGGCGGGCGTCGCGAAAAAACATCGCATCCTCGCGATGGAGAATTCCTTTCACGGCCGGACGTTTGGCGCCGTCAGTGTCACCGCTACTGCCAGGTATCGCGAACCGTTCGCTCCCGTCGTACCCGGTGTCGAATTTGTGGCCTTTAACGATATGGAGGATCTTGAATCCAAGTTTGACGGCACGGTTTGTGGCGTAATTCTGGAAACAGTCCAGGGCGAGGGCGGCATCTATCCGGTCACCGAAGAATTCTGGAATCGTGCCCGGACCCTCGCTTCGCAATACAAAGCCCTGCTGATTGCGGACGAAATTCAGTGTGGTCTCGGTCGTACGGGTCGTTATTTCGCGTATCAGAAATTCTCGACCAAGCCGGACATTGCAGTCATCGCCAAGCCTCTGGCCGCCGGCCTCCCGTTGGGGGCGATTCTTACAAGCGAAGCGGTGGCCTCGCGCGTGTCCCCCGGAATGCACGGCACGACCTTTGGCGGCGGCCCTCTGATTTGCGCCGTGGCCCTCGAGTTTCTCAAAATTGTCGAAGACGAGCGGCTGCTCAGCAATGTTCACGCTCGTAGCGCGCAACTGCGCGACGGCCTGCTGGAACTTGGTGAAAAATTTCACTTTATCCGCGAAATCCGCGGCGAAGGGCTGATGGCCGGTATTGAACTGGCAATCGAAGGCGCTCCCTTTGTGGCCGAAGCCGTCGAGCGCGGGCTGCTCATCAACTGCACCCACGATTCCACGCTGCGCCTGCTGCCTCCCTATATCGTCAGCAAGGCCCAGGTCAGTGAATTCCTTCGCTTGTTTGAACAAGTTCTTTCGGCCGTGGCCAGGAAAGTTTCCCCCGCAGCTGCTGTTAATCCTGAAAACCCGTCGCGTCTTTCCAGCGTAGCGGCAAGGTGAATCCATGACTGCAACTTCACTCGCGGTACCTGTTTTGTTATCGAATGATCTGCTCACCGGAGCGGAATGGAATCCCGCGCACGCGCGCGAACTGCTGCAGCTCACGGCCGATATCAAGGCCAAGCCCACGCGCTATTCTTCCTCTCTGCGTGACAAATTCATCGCGCTGATCTTTGAAAAGCCGTCCCTGCGCACCCGCGTCACTTTCGAGGTCGGCATTCAGAGCATGGGCGGCCACGCGGTGTTTCTCGATCACACGCAAGCCCGACTTGGCGAACGCGAATCCATCGCGGACGTCGCCCGGAATCTCGAACGTTGGGTGCAGGGTATCGTGGCGCGAGTCTACGAACAGCGCGTGCTCGAAGAAATGGCCGCTAGCGCGGACATTCCCGTCATTAACGCGTTGTCCGACAAATTCCATCCCTGCCAGGCGCTTGCCGATTTCTTCACGCTGGAGGAAAAGTTTGGCTCGCTCCGGGGATTCAAGCTGGCCTATGTGGGCGATGGCAACAACGTTTGTCACTCGCTGATTTTTCTTGCCGCGCGTCTCGGCGTGAATCTGCGTATTGGCACCCCGCAGAAGTATTCTCCGCTTCCGGAAGTTCTCGCGGAGGCCAAGCGCGTCGCTCGCGAAACCAAAGCCAAAATCGAGCTGTTCACCGATCCTCGCGAAGCCGTCGCGGACGCGCAAGGTGTCTATACCGATTCCTGGACCAGCATGGGTTTTGAAGCGGAAGCCAGCGTTCGCAACGCCGTCTTCGCTCCCTATCAGGTGAACGCCGGACTCATGGCGCTGGCCGCCCCGGATGCCGTGTTTCTCCACTGTCTTCCGGCGCACCGCGGCTACGAAGTCACATCCGATGTCCTCGATGGTCCGCAATCCGTTGTTCTGGATCAGTCGGAAAACCGCATGTACGTGCAGAAGGCCATTTTGCACACGCTCTTCAGCTAGGGCGATGGTGCTACGCCCGCGGGGCGCAGCATTCTTAAATTGTCGAAAATAGTTTTGCAAACGCGCCGAGTTTTTGCGCAAATCAATTGCGCCATCATCAAAACGAGAGAGGGATTGTGAAACAGCAACTGCCAAAACCCAAAAAAGTTGTACTCGCCTATTCCGGTGGCCTCGATACGTCCATCATCATTCCCTGGCTCAAGGAAAATTACGGTTGCGAAGTCATCGCGGTCATCGGCGATGTCGGCCAGCAGGAAGATCTGCAAGCCGCAAAAAAGAAAGCGCTTGCCACCGGCGCTTCGACCGCCGTCATTGAAGACTTGCGCGAAGAATTTGTCCGCGACTTTATCTGGCCCACGCTGCGCGCGGGCGCCGTGTATGAACACACCTACCTACTCGGCACTTCCATGGCCCGGCCCATCATCGCCAAGCGTCAGGCTGAAATCGCTCTGAAACTCGGCGCCGACGGCCTCTCGCACGGTTGCACCGGCAAGGGCAACGACCAGGTACGCTTCGAACTCGCCTACAAAGCCATCGCTCCCGATCTGCAGATCATCGCTCCGTGGCGCGAATGGGACATCGACTCGCGCGAAGATGCCATTGCTTACGCGCAAAAACACAACGTGCAGGTGGAGCAAAGCAAGAAAAATATCTACAGCCGCGATCGCAACATCTGGCACCTGAGCCATGAAGGCGGCGAACTGGAAGATCCCGCCAACGCCCCTGTGGAAGCCATGTGGCAGTGGATT
>DATHFT010000149.1:0-10792 GCA_035317965.1 Saccharimonadales bacterium (SeqCode)
GAACCCGGCTCTGCGGGAAATGGCGCTGGTGCTTTCGGCCGATGTCATCGACACGGGTCTGCAGCGCTACCTGCACTCGCATGGCATCGAGCAACCGGTCGGAACGAACGAACGGTTTCTGATTTGCCTTACCCCGCGGGCGAACTTCGACCGCATGGTTGCGACGGCCCGCCGGAACGCTTCCCGCTTCCATTGTGACGTGCTCGCCGTCTATGTGCGGCAACCAGGACTCTCAGAAGCGGATCAAAAATCTCTGGAACAGGGACTGGCGAAAGCTAAGGAAGTTGGCGCTCAAACGGAAGTTATCGAAAGCGAAGATCCAGCCAAGGCCATCATCCAGTACGCGCGCTCGCACGGGGTCACACAAATTTTTGTCGGGCACAGCGCGAGCAGAGATCTGGGCACTCGAATTTTTGGGAGTTCTGTGAGCCAACTGGTCCGGGCGGCGAGCGGGATAGACGTGCGAGTCTTTCCTCACTGACAGGCGGGGCGACAACTATGACTCACACGAAACGGCGAGGGCGTCTAAAGATTTATCTGGGATACGCCGCCGGCGTTGGCAAGACCTACCGGATGCTGGAAGATGCCCGGGACTTGCAGGCGCACAACGTGGATATCGTGCTCGCTTTCCTTGAGCCGCAAGGGCGAGGCGATGTTCTGGCCCGTTCAAAAGACTTTGAGACGATTCCCCTTTTGCGGATTTCCTGCCGTGGCAGCTTCATTGAAGAACTCGACATCGCAGGTATTTTGCGGCGGGCCCCCCATACCTGCATCGTGGACGATTTGGCGCACACGAACGCACCGGGTTCTGAACGCCAGAGGCGCTGGCAGGACGTGCAGTTGTTGCTCGATGGTGGTGTGAATGTTCTCACCACGATGAACGTCCAGGATCTGGCGAGTCTTAGCGATCAAATCTGGCAAATTACAGGCTTGCGGGTCCGGGAGACCGTTCCCGATTGGGTTTTTCAAGAGGCAGACGAAGTGGTGATGGTGGACGTTACGCCCCGCGCGCTTGTTCACAGGCTGGAGCGCGGTGCCATCTATCCGCCGGATCGGGCCAAGGCGGAGTCGCTGGGACTGTTCCAGGAACCGACACTCGTCGCTCTGCGCGAACTGGCGATACGGCAAACAGCACAAGCACTGGAAGCTCGCGCGACAGCCAAAAAAGACCAAACCGAGCCGCGCGCGGAAAAAATTCTCGTAAACATTACGATTGATCCTTCCACTGCAATGCTTTTGCGGCGCGCCCGTCGCGTGGCCGACTATCTGCACGCCGGCTGCGTTGCAGTCTTCGTTTGTCCCGAACCTGAAGTTTCTGCGTTGCCCGCTGCTCAGCGTCAGTCGGTTGAACGGCATCTGCGCTTTGCCGAAGATCTGCGCATCGAAACGGCTGTTGTGCACGGGACCAACCGCGCGGAAATCCTGGCCGAATACGCTCACAAAAGTGGCGCCACCCAACTGTTCATTGGTCCCGCCCCAGAACCGCCGAGAAAATGGTTTCGCGGACTCGATTTCACCGACCAGGTTCTCTATCTTGCGCGCGATGTGGAAATTACCGTTGTTGCCGAACGCAGCCGCGAAGGTGGCAGACCATCGCTCTATCCCGAGGATGAAGCGGCGGGCCTTATGCACTCAGGCTACGTGCGCATCCCAGGGGAAATGACGATCGAAGAGGCCATTGGCGAGATTCGCCGGCAAGCCGAGCGCGTCGAGATGATCTACTACGCCTACGTTTTGGATGATTCGGAGCATCTTTTGGGCGTCATTTCCTTCCGCGAAATGATCTCTGCGGAAAGGTCCAGGAAGGTTCGCGACGTCATGCGAACCAACTTTGTCTCGGTACCGGAAGAAGAAGACAAAGAAGCCGTCGCTCAATTGCTCGTCAAAAACCGCTTGCTCGCGGTGCCGGTCCTCGATTCCAGCGGACGCATGAAGGGAATCGTCAGCAGCACCGATCTGGCCGGAGTGGCGCAACAGGAAGCCAGCGAAGACATTCTGAAAATCGGAGGAATGGAGGCGCTGGAAGGCCCGTACATGGAAGTGACCTTCGCGCAAATGGTGCGAAAGCGCGCGGGGTGGCTGGCCATCCTTTTTCTTGGTGAGATGTTGACTGCGACGGCCATGGGATATTTCTCAGACGAAATTTCCCGCGCCGTGGTCCTGGCTTTATTCATTCCGCTGATTATCAGCAGCGGTGGAAATTCCGGTTCCCAGGCCACTACCCTGGTCATTCGCGCGATGGCCTTGGGTGAAATTGGCCTGCGCGACTGGTGGAGGGTCATCCGCCGCGAACTGATGGCGGGCGTGGCTCTCGGCGGGATACTGGGCACCATTGGGGTAACTAGAATTTTCCTTTGGCATGCTCTCCGTGGTACTTACGGAGAACACTACCTGGTGATCGCTCTGACCATCGGCTGCAGCTTGATCGGTGTAGTCATGTTCGGCACGCTGGCCGGTTCTATGTTGCCGTTCATCTTGCGGCGATGCGGACTGGACCCGGCAAGCGCATCCGCGCCGTTTGTCGCCACCCTGGTTGACGTAACCGGCCTGATCATTTACTTCAGCGTGGCCAATGTGATCTTGCGCGGGGTCTTGCTCTAGTTTCGCCGGCATCATTGATGCACTGGGTTGAGAGCCATCATGGATAAAGTGCGCGACTTGCTCGCGAAATTTGAATCTCGCTTTGGCACGGCGGCGACCGTGTATCGGGCTCCCGGCCGGGTAAATTTGATTGGCGAACATACCGATTACAATGATGGTTTTGTTCTCCCGGCAGCCATTGGATTTTCCTGCTGGGTGGCCATCGCAGAAAGAAGTGACCGCAAATTATCGATCTATTCCGAAGATTTTGGCGAGCTAGCCGAAGCCAGCCTCGACAATCTGCAGCAAGGCGCAACAGGGAAGTGGGCGGACTATCCCCTGGGCGTTGCGTGGGCTCTGCAAAAAGCGGGCTACGCGCTCCGTGGAGCAAACATCTCCATCTCGGGAGAAGTGCCCCTTGGGGCCGGGCTGAGTTCCTCGGCAGCCATTGAAGTGTCCACCGGATACGCGCTCCTGGACCTGGCAGGCCATGCCATTGCGCTGACCAGGCTCGCTCTCCTCTGTCAGCAGGCCGAAAACGAATTTGTCGGCGCGCGTTGCGGCATTATGGATCAATTTGTTTCCTGTCATGGCCGCGCGGGAAGCGCGCTTCTCCTGGATTGCCGTTCGCTCGATTTCGAGCTGGTGCCGCTTCCCCCCAAAGTCCAGTTGGTCATTTGCAATACGATGGTCCAGCACAAACTGGGCACCAGCGAATACAACAAGCGCCGTGCGGAGTGCGAGGAAGGGGTACGCGCATTGTCAGCGAAGCTTCCTGCGATTCGCGCCTTGCGCGATGTTGCGCTGGCAGACTTGGAGAGCAATCGGGCGTTGCTCACGGAAACGGTTTACAAACGCTGTCACCACGTGGTGAGCGAGAACGCGCGCGCGCGGGAGGCGGCCGCGGCCCTCGGCGCGGGAACGGTCGAATTGCTGAGCCGACTGATGGCCGAATCGCACCGCAGCCTCCGTTACGACTACGAAGTAAGCTGTCCGGAACTCGATATACTGGTGAGCCTGGCCATGCAGCAACAGGGCGTGCTCGGAGCCCGCATGACCGGCGGCGGTTTTGGAGGCTGTACGATCAACCTTGTAAACGCCGCCCACACGGACGAGTTTGGGCGCCGGGTAGCCGAGCAATACGAAGCGGCAACCGGCAAGCACCCCAACATCTATATATGCGAAGCGTCCGGAGGCGCGGAGAAGGTAAAAGCCGGAATTCCGGAGCATGGCGTCCATTCCAGCTGAGCCACGGGAGCGGACGGCAAAGAATGATGCGAGCCCCTGTGCATGAGTAATACTACGCTTGACCAAATTCCCCACCGGCGCTTCAATCCGCTCACCCGCGAGTGGGTTTTGGTTTCTCCGCATCGTACCCAAAGACCATGGCAGGGGAAATTGGACAGGGATTCCGCCTTGGCTGCGGCGGAATATGATCCCAGTTGCTATCTTTGTCCCGGCAACGAACGCGCCGGCGGCGCTCGCAATCCAAAATATGCCGGCACCTTTGTTTTTGACAATGATTATGCCGCTTTGCTTCCGAGCAGCCCGTACCTCCAGCTGAACGATTCAGATTTGCTGATTGCCCAATCGGAGGCGGGGCTTTGCCGTGTCGTTTGCTTTTCGCCTCGCCACGATTTGACCATTCCCCGCATGCCGCAAAGTGCCATCCGCGCGGTCGTGGATGTGTGGTCTGAACAATTTCAGGCACTGGAAAAATTCCCGTGGATTCGTCACATCCAGATTTTTGAAAACCGCGGCGAACTCATGGGGGCCAGCAACCCTCACCCGCACTGCCAGATATGGGCAAATGCCGCGCTTCCCAATATTCCGGAAAAAGAGGTTTTTTCGTTTGCGACGTACGGAAAGGAACGGAATTCCTGTCTTCTCTGCGACTATACAAAACTTGAACTCAGCAAGAAGGAGCGCGTCGTTTGCCAGAACGACGCCTTTGTAGTCGTTGTTCCGTATTGGGCCGTATGGCCCTTTGAAACGCTGTTGCTGAGCAAACGGCATGTCGGCGCCATGCACGAGCTTTCCGATACCGAGCGAAATCTTTTGGCGGAGATTCTGCAAAAAATAACAATTCGCTATGACAATCTTTTCGAGACACCCTTTCCCTATTCAATGGGATTTCACCAGCGTCCCTCGGACGGGAACCCGCATCCCGAATTTCATTTTCACGGGCACTACTATCCGCCCTTGCTGCGCTCCGCTGCGGTACGGAAATTTATGGTCGGTTATGAAATGCTGGGAACCCCGCAGCGGGACATCACGCCGGAAAGCGCGGCGGAAAGGCTGGCCAGCATGCCTGACATTCACTATCTTGGAAGATCCAGTTCCGTCTAGCGGGATGCCCGCCCGGGCAAATTCGGGTTTCAGAAACACGAATCTCCTGGAGTGCAGCCAAATGCGAACAAAAATAGCGAAAAGACTGGCCACCGCTTGCTTGCTGAGTTTTGCTCTAACCGCGTGCGTGCAGCCAGGACTACCACAGCCGCAGCGCTGGTCGGAAAAAGCAGCCAACGATTGGTACGGCAAACAGCCCTGGCTGGTTGGCAGCAACTACACTCCGGCCACCGCTATCAACGAACTGGAGATGTGGCAAGCCGACACGTTTGATCCGCAGCGCATTGCCCTGGAGCTCGGATGGGCGGAGTCCATCGGCCTGAACACCATGCGCGTTTTTCTCCATGATCTTCCGTGGCAACAGGATGCCAAGGGTTTCCAGCAGCGCATCGAAACATTTCTGCAAATTGCAGACCAGCACCACATCAAACCGCTTTTTGTCTTGTTCGACTCCTGCTGGGATCCCCATCCACAGCTCGGACGGCAACATGAGCCGCGCCCCGGAGTCCACAATTCCGGCTGGGTGCAAAGTCCGGGCGCCGGAGCACTTGGCGATCCTTCGCAATACCCGCGACTGGAGGCTTATGTCAAAGGGGTTGTTGGCGGTTTTGCAAAGGATAAGCGCATTCTTGGCTGGGACGTTTGGAATGAACCGGACAACACCAATCAGGGAAGCTACGCGGAATCGGAGCCCAAGGGTAAAGTCGCTCTGGTCCTCGCGCTATTGCCGCAGGTATTTTCCTGGGCGCGGGAAGCCCGTCCCACACAACCTTTAACCAGTGGCGTCTGGAAAGGCAACTGGTCTTCTACGGAAAAATTGGATCCGATTGAAAAAATACAAATCGAGATGTCCGACATTATTTCTTTTCACAACTACGATAAACCCGACGAATTTGAGAAGCGCATCCTCTGGTTACAGGCTTACCACCGCCCCATTCTCTGCACAGAATACATGGCCCGCGGAAACGGCAGCACCTTCCAGGGCTCACTACCTGTCGCGAAAAAATACCATGTAGCGGCCATCAACTGGGGTCTGGTCGCCGGCAAAACGCAGACGTATCTTCCTTGGGATTCCTGGCAGCATCCCTATACCGACCGCGAACCCGCCATCTGGTTCCACGAAATCTTCCGCACCGACGGCAAACCTTATCGCCCGGAAGAAGTCGATTTCATCCGTCAAACAATCGGGCGAAAATAGCGAATCGTCGCTGACTGGAAATTGAACTTCAGAGCCATTTGCAAAACGCGCGGATCCCCGGCTGAGGTGATGCTTGTGTGCTTGCGGAGGGCCATATCTGCGTTCAGCCGACCTAGCACCTATTGCGTGAGGGCCCAATGATACGATTTCTGTGAACGGAATTGCCAGACGGAAAAATGCGTGGCTCAGCTTTCGGTGCCGGCGATCGGAATCGCCGCGCCCGTGATGTGTCCTGCCGCTTCACCGGCAAGCCACAAAACCAGACTAGCCACATCTCCCGGCGGCAACCATTTTGAAAAATCCGCCGAAGACATCATCTTGCGATTTGCCGGCGTGTCCATGGTTCCCGGCAAAATAACGTTGGCGGTGACGCCGCTGTCTCTGTTTTCAAGTGCCACCGTTCGCACCAGCACCGAAAGCGCACTCTTAAACGTAACGTAGGCGCCCAGTCCGGAATGCGGCTCCTCCGCGGTAAGGCTTCCGATCGCGATGACCCGGCCGCTTCCGGATTTGCGCAGATAGGGAAGTGTGGCGCGCAGCGTATAGAAGGCCGCCGTCAGGTTCATGTCCTGCATTTGCCGCCACGTGGCATCATCGGTTTCTGCCACGCTCTTTCCGCCGGCAAATCCCCCTAATACATGCACCAGAATATCGAGCTTGCCAAAACGTTTTACGACCGCTTGCACAACGCTGTTTACGCTTGTGGACTGGGAAAAGTCCGCGGGGAAAGCCGCAAAAGTCGGATCCGGGTAATCGGACTGTGCTATATGCAGAGACACACCTGCGACCGACGCTCCCGCCGCAAGAAAGCGCTCGGTCACATGGGTGCCCAGGCCGCCTTTTGCTCCGGTAATCAAAACCACTTTGTTCTTCATTGGCGCAGACCTCAACTTGGTAGACTAGCCTGAATCGTTGTATCGCCCAATCCTATCCCGGTACCCGGCCAAAGCTCTGCTGCGTTTGGCCCGGGCAGCACCGCCATCGGTTTCCCGGCCGAAGGCCCGATCCAGGGAATAGTTGCCGGAACATTAGAGTCTCTGTAAAATCCCAACAGTACGGGTGGGTATCGAAATAGCCGCTCCTTTGCGCAGTTCCCCGCAAGCGATGGCAAGTTACGTCCGTGGCCGGCTGAAAATGCCGGTCTATCCAAAATGAATTCGTCTCTTACTCTGCGATCGATCGTTGCTGCCACCGCGGACCAGGTCTCCTGCCCGCTCGGTGATGAGTCGTCCATCTTGAGCCTCAAGAACAGCGTTTACTATAGTTTGGATCCGGTCGGCACCCGCATTTGGGAATTGTTGCGCCAATCGCGAAGCGTAAGCGAAATTCTTGCAACGCTTCTCGCGGAGTATGACGTTGAAGCGGAACGCTGCGAACGTGATTTGTTTGCAATTCTTGAGAAACTTCATCAAGAAGGGCTGATTGAAATTCTTGGCGTCAAGGTTCCCTGATTTCCCATTCGATTTGCTTTGCAGGTCCTCTATCGCGGACCACACTCTGTCGCGTGCTGTACGCTAAGACGATTCGGGCTCAGGCCAGGATATCTTGATGAGGGAATCTGGAACGCTGCGAGCTTTCCTGAAATTGAACGGCAAGGAACGCGTCATCGTTCTTGCCTCCGCTGCGGCACTCTTGTGCACGTGGACCGGGCTGCGCATTTTTGGTTTCTCGGGCTGGAAAAATACCATGCTCCGGCTTTCCCGGGAAAATAGCGGCGGTGTTCGCATGTCTTTGGATAAAACGAAAGCGCTTGCCAGCCTAACGACCGCCACCGCGCGCCGTTTCTTTTTCTCTACATCCTGCTTGGAGCAATCGCTGGTCATTTGGTTCCTTCTCCGCCGCCGAGGTGCACCCGCAGTTCTACGATTTGGTGGCCGGAAAGAAGGCGGTCGTTTTGAAGCGCACGCATGGGTGGAATCTGAAGGAGTTGTCCTTAATGATGACGGCGCCGTCCGCCAGAATTTCGTTCCCTTCTCGCCGCTTGAAGAACCGCCCGTAGCGCTGGAGAAATATACACATTGAGCGGCATCTTCGGCATTTTTCACCGCGACCTAGCTCCGGTCGACGGTCGGCTTTTACAGGCGTCGGCTGCGGCCATGGCCTTTCGCGGTCCGGACGGCAGCGGAATCTGGAACCAGGGACCTGTAGGATTCAGCCACACGCTGCTGCGCACGTCCCCCGAGTCCGCTTCTGAAATTCAGCCGGCAAGCTTGCATGACCGTTTTTGGACGACGGCTGACGTCCGACTCGACTCCCGCCGCGAACTGCTTTCGGTTCTGAGGGAAAACGGGCACGCCGTAGCACTGTCCGCTCCCGATTCGGAGCTGATTCTGCATTCGTATTCCCTATGGGGCGCCCAGTGCGTCGAACATTTGCGCGGGGATTTCGCGTTTGCTGTCTGGGATCGTCTTGAACAGAAACTTTTTTGCGCTCGCGATCATTTTGGCGTCAGGCCTTTTTATTTTGCGGATCTGGGTGAAGTGTTTATCTTCAGCAACACGCTCAATGTCGTTCTTTCCAGTCCGCCCGTCAGCGATCATTTGAACGACCAGGCGGTTGGCGATTTTCTGCTGTTCGGTGTGAATTGCGACAATTCCACAACGATATTTAGCGAAATTTCCCGGTTGCCGCCTGCCCATGCCCTGACGGTCTCACGGTCAGGTTTGCAGCAACAATCCTATTGGTCGCCTCCGACCGCTGGCCGCATCCGTTATGAGCGCCCGCAGGAGTACGTCGAACATTTCCAATCCATTTTTGAAAATGCTGTCGCCGATCGGCTTCGTTCAGAACGGGCGGGAATCCTGCTCAGCGGAGGTCTGGATTCGGGTTCAGTGGCTGCGACGGCCCGGGAAATCGCGACGCGCGGCAACTCGCAAATCAACCTTAAGACCTACACCTTTGTTCACGAATCTCTGGCCCGTGACCAGGAAGGAATACTGGCGCGGGAAACCGCGCAATTCCTGAACATTAGCAACTGCGCTCTGCAAGCGGACCAAACAGAACCGTTTGAGCTGCCCCGCGATCCTTCACTCACTCATCCGGAACCTTTCGATAACCCATTCTCGTCCGGCCAGTTCGAACAGTATCGGAGAATTGCCGCCGACTGTCGCATCCTGTTTTCCGGTGAAGGCGGCGACAATCTGATGAATTTCGAGCTGCTGCCGTATTTCCGCGATCTTGGCAGGCGGGGCGAATGGAGCCGTCTCTCGCTTGAAGCCTCCCAGTACCTCTGGCATCGATCTTTTCCCTGGCGCGGAATTCGCGCCAGAATTCTAAAACTTCTGGGCAGCGATCCTCTTTCGCCTGGCTTCCCGCGCTGGCTTAACCCGGATTTTGTGCGCCGCCTCGACCTTGAAGACCGCTGGGAAAAAATGAATCGGTTGGCCGCGCCAGCGGCCGTGCATCCAATCCATCCCCAGGGCCACGCCTCGCTGGGTCTCCCGCAATGGACAAATATGTTTGAAATTGAAAATGCCGGCGCCACGCACCAGCCGATTGAAGTTGTCTACCCGTTCCTGGATATAAGGCTCGTGGACTATCTTCTGGCCTTGCCGCCGTTTCCCTGGTTCTTTCAAAAAAAGCTCCTTCGCGAAGCGGCGCGTGGCCGCTTGCCGGAGAGAATTCGCACCCGCAAAAAGACTCCTCTGCAAGGCGACCCCGTGGTACAGCGCTTTCAGCAAGATGGGGCCGTCTGGCGCAACCTGCCCCCCTGGAGCAGTCTGCTCGACCCTTACATCAGTCATTCCCAGTTGCAGCTTGCGCGTGGTACACTCAAACCCGAGCAAGTCAGCCAAATCGCCCGGCCGCATTGCCTTAACTTTTGGTTGCAGAGCAGCAGACGAGTTCACTATAAATAAATGCGGAGAGGTTTGATGGCTAAGCCGGTTAACATGGTCGCGAAAGAGCCCAAAAAGCCGTACACACCTCCTCTTTTGCTGGTTTATGGTACGGTTCGCGATTTGACCCAAACGCAAGGTCGCCAGGGTGCGCTTGACGGCGCCAGACCGCAACGCACCAGGACGCATATCTAAGCAAAAGTAACGGTGCCGCCGCGGCTTGCTGTAAGGACGTCAAGTTTTAAGAAAATGAAAATGTTCTCCTCGGCTCCTCGCGTATCACGAATTCCTGATTTGTAGACTCTCGCTCAGCCATCCATTGGGTTTTCACTATTCCGCTTTCGGATTGTTTCTCCACTCCAACTTGGAAATTCCCGGAGTTCCCTCCCTTCCTCCTCCAAATCGTCCCCCCGACGTTGAATTTCATCTGGGAGCATCTCCATACAAAGCGGAACACGCCGCAGGGATGGCCAAAGAACTGACTTACGTCAGCCCTCACACGCTCGATACGGGAGAGCCGGCGCTCCGTATGTGGCGAATTTCTGCCGACAACTTTCTGCATATCCGGTACTACGACGGAACCGAGTTTTGGTTGGACAAAGAACGGAAGACCGTCTGGGCCACCTGGGTCACAAGCTCATCGCTCGAGAATGCCGTGTCTTACTTGTTCGGTCCCATTTTGGGTGTGCTTCTGCGTTTGCGCGGAATCACCTGTTTGCATGCCAGTGCTGTCGCCATTCGCGATTACTCCGTTGCTCTGGTGGGGGCAGAAGGCGCCGGCAAGTCGACAACGGCAGCGGCCTTTGCCCGCGCAGGTCACGCGGTGATC
>DATHFT010000150.1:0-3988 GCA_035317965.1 Saccharimonadales bacterium (SeqCode)
GAGAGAAGAAAAATGTTTCGCGGAATTCTTAAGGGTTTGAAGCAGAAAAATTGTTGTTGGCCGAGTGCCAAGAGTTCGATTTGACAGTTTGCGGTCTTCCGAACATAATTGCATGTACGTCACTCCTATGGAGGGTTGAAACGCCCTGCAGTTGAGTCCGGGCTACATGGATGGCGCCAAAATATATATTTGTTACCGGCGGTGTTGTTTCCTCACTTGGGAAAGGCGTAGCTGCCTCCTCCATCGGCTGTCTCCTCGAAAGTCGCGGTTTTAAAGTCACCTTACAAAAATGCGATCCGTATCTGAATGTGGACCCGGGAACGATGAGTCCATTTCAGCACGGTGAAGTGTTTGTGACCGAAGACGGCGCAGAGACCGACCTCGATCTTGGACACTATGAGCGCTTCACGCACGCCAAACTTTCTCGCGCCAATAACTGGACTACCGGCCGCATTTACGAAACGATTTTGACAAAAGAACGGCGCGGCGACTATCTGGGAAAGACCGTTCAGGTGATTCCGCACGTCACAGACGAAATTAAAACGACCATTAAAAAAGTTTCAGAAGGCGTCGACGTGGTCATCGTCGAAATCGGCGGAACGGTTGGCGACATCGAATCACTGCCGTTTCTTGAAGCGATACGCCAAATGCGGCTGGAACTCGGCGCCGAGAACACGCTTTTTGTCCACGTCACACTGGTTCCCTATATTGCGGCTGCCGGTGAACTCAAAACCAAACCCACACAGCACAGCGTGAAGGAAATGCTGGGCATCGGGATTCAACCGGACATTTTGCTTTGCCGCAGCGAACGCCATATTCCGTCTGACTTGAAAAAGAAAATTGCGCTGTTCTGCAACGTCGCCGATTCCTGCGTGATTTCGATGGAAGATGTCGCCACAATTTACGCGGTTCCTGCAGAACTCAGCCGTGAAGGGCTGGACTCGCAAATCTTGCGGTTGATGAAGCTTGAAGATCGCCCCTCCGACATGAAGCCGTGGCTCGATCTTGTGCACCGCATGCAGCATCCGAACGGCGAAGTCAAAATCGCGGTGGTCGGCAAATACGTGCAGCTCGAAGATGCCTACAAGAGTTTGCGCGAAGCGTTAATGCACGGCGGTCTCGCCAACGGCCACAAAACCGTTCTCGAATGGATCGAAGCAGAAGAAATCGATTCGCCGCAAACCGCGGCATCGCGACTACGCGGCTACGACGGCATTCTGGTTCCTGGCGGCTTTGGAAAGCGCGGCATCCAAGGCATGATCTACACCATTCAATACGCTCGCGAACACAAAGTTCCGTTCTTCGGAATCTGCCTGGGCATGCAGTGCGCCACGATCGAGTACGCGCGTGACGTCGCCGGCATGCAGCAGGCCGACAGTTCGGAATTTGATCCGCAAACCCCGCACCGGGTCATCTATAAACTGCGCGAACTGCTGGGCGTAGACGAAATGGGCGGCACGATGCGACTGGGCGCCTGGCCCTGCAAACTCGAACCCGGCTCCGTCGCCGCCAAAGCCTACGGCCGCACGGAAATCAGTGAACGCCACCGCCACCGCTACGAATTCAATCGCGAATACGAAAAACTCTTGCTGGGGGCAGGCTTAAAAATCACCGGCCGCACCCCGGATGAAAACTACGTCGAAATCGTCGAAGCCCCGGATCATCCCTGGTTCCTTGGCTGCCAATTCCACCCGGAGTTCAAATCCAAGCCGCTCGAACCGCACCCGCTGTTTTCTGCATTCATAGGCGCTGCACTCGAACACAAGAAGCACCGGTCGCGCCCCGCCAGCGAACCCCAGCGTACGCAACCTGCAGCAGTCGCACCCCACGTTACCGCCTAGGAGGCCTTGTCTGCTGCGCAACATTGCACTCGTTCTGCTGGCCTTATCGGCGATCTCCTCCGCATTGATGGCCACGAACCAAGTAGTGATCGGCCCTTGTACGGACCTGCCCGCCGCCTTGTGTCTCCTGTTCCTGACTATGGGAACGCCTTTGGGACTCCTCCTCTTTCTGATTTCTCTGGCCAGGAGCCGCAAGAAAATACGCGACGCGTCACAACCAACATCTTGAACAGGCCCTACGCTGACATGGCCGGGGCCTTCGCGTTTTGCCGGCGGTACCGGATGACTACACCTGTGCTATTGTTTTCAGCGGAATGACCAAGACGAGTGAAATCAATCTCGGCTCCCTGCGCTTCGGCGGCAACAATCCACTTTTTCTAATTGCCGGTCCCTGCGTGATCGAAAGCGAAACGCATGCCCGCAGCATGGCTGAAAAAGTTGCAAAGATTGCATCTGACGCGGGCGTTCCCTACATTTTCAAAGCGTCCTACGACAAAGCCAATCGCTCTTCGCTAAAAGGTTTCCGCGGCCCGGGCCTTAGCGAAGGCCTGCGCATCCTCGCTAAAATTAAGTCCGATCTTGGTCTGCCCGTCCTCACCGACATCCACGACGCATCGCAAGCCGGCCCCGCGGCTGAAGTCTGCGACATCCTGCAAATTCCCGCATTCCTGGCACGGCAAACCGATCTGCTCTTCGCCGCCGGCCGCACCGGAAAAATCATCAACGTAAAGAAGGCGCAATTCCTGTCCCCGTGGGACATGGCGAACGTCGCTGAAAAAGTCGCCAGCACCGGCAACAAACGCCTCATTCTCACCGAGCGCGGCGCTTCTTTCGGCTACAACAATCTTGTTGTCGACATGCGCGCTTTCCCCGTCCTGCAAAAAATCGGCTATCCGGTCGTCTATGACGTTACCCACTCCGTCCAACTCCCCGGCGGACAGGGCCACGCCAGCGGAGGCCAACCGGAATTCATCGAGCCCCTGGCTCGCGCGGGTGTTGCTGCCGGCGTCGACGGTATCTTCCTTGAAACGCACGACAATCCCGCCGCCGCCCTATCCGACGGCGCCAACGCGCTGCCCCTCGCGCAACTCCCTCGCCTGTTGGCGAAACTGCAAGAGCTTGCAACCCTGGTCCGGCGGTGGGACACGGCATGAGCCTCGACACCGCCCGCCGCGTCCTGAAAATCGAAGCGCAGGCCATCAACGACGTTCTCGCGCGCCTGGACGCCACTTTTGAAAACGCTGTCGACCTGCTTTTCGCCTGCAAGGGCCGCGTCGTCGTGACTGGCATGGGCAAATCCGGCCTGGTAGCCCGGAAAATCTCAGCAACACTTTCGAGCACCGGTACCCCGTCCTTTTTTCTGCACCCGGCCGAAGCCGTTCACGGCGACCTGGGCATGCTCGCGCGCGGCGACATGCTCCTGGCGGTCTCCTATGGCGGCGAAACGGAAGAAATTGTCCGGCTGCTTGAAGCTTTCAAGCGTCTGGAAATGCCTCTGGTGACGCTCACAGGAAACATCTCCTCAACCCTTGCCGAAGCCAGCGATGTCGTTCTGGACGTCAGCGTACAAGAAGAAGCCTGCTCCCTGAATCTCGCTCCCACCTCCAGCACCACAGTGGCGATGGCCGTTGGCGATGCCCTCGCTGTTTCCCTGCTCGACAAACGCGGTTTCCAGCCAAACGACTTCGCCGCTCTCCATCCCGCTGGCCGCCTCGGCAGGAAACTTCTTCGCGTCGAAGATCTCATGCACGCGGGTGGCGCGCTTCCCCGCGTCTCGCCGGAAACAAAAATGCCCGATGTTTTCCACGAAATGTCCGCCAAAAAACTCGGCATGACCACGGTCACCGAAGCCGACGGCCGCCTTTCCGGCATCATTACCGACGGTGACCTGCGCCGTCTGATGGAAGTCCACCGCGGCGCCACCTTGGAAATGACCGCAGCCCAAGCCATGACCCGCAACCCGCAAACCATCGCGCCACACGTGCTAGCCAGCGAAGCCCTCAATGTTATGGAAAAAAAGAAAATCACCTCAATCGTCGTGGTCGACGAAACCGTTGCGGTCCTCGGCGTAGTCCACCTGCACGACCTCTGGACCCTTGAACTCATCTAGACTTCGAATCTCTCGGTGCACTCGCGCCGCAAACTCC
>DATHFT010000151.1:0-29000 GCA_035317965.1 Saccharimonadales bacterium (SeqCode)
CCTAATTTATTTTATACCGCCATCTGCGGATCGTAGCTGCGTACCGGACGCCGCCAATCGATCCCCTCAAGAAGCATGGACAACTGTGCGGGAGTCAGCGCCACGGTTCCGCTCGTGACTTGTGGCCAGATGAATCTTCCGCGCTCCAGTCGTTTCGCGAAAAGACACATACCATCGCCGTCCCACCACAACATCTTGATCAAATCACCACGCCGACCACGAAACACGAACACATGACCCGAGAAGGGATTCTCCTGGAGTGCCGTTTGCACCATTCCGCTCAGGCCCGTAAATCCACGACGGAGATCTGTCACCCCTGCGGCGATCCAGATGCGCGTTCCCGCTGGCAGCCCGATCATCCGAGCAAACACTCGATCGCTGTTCGCAGTACCACCACGTCCACGTTCCCTGCCACGCGAAGAGTCCCTTTGGCGAGCTTGATCTCCATCGACCCGACAGCGAATGGCGAAGACGCGCCACCAGCTCGGTCGGATTTACTCCGTGAGATGTCTGACAAAGTTACAGGCAGGAGTTTGCTGGACTGGTTCTTACCCAGCCGTCCTTCGCGATACTTCTTGCGCCAGTAAAAGACCTGGTTGGCGTTGACTGCATGCCGCCGCGCCACACGCGCTACCGATGCACCGGCCTCTAACGTCTCTTCGACGATTCGTCGCTTCTCTTCGACCGATCGCCGCCGTCTCGCTTCTCGCTTGGGTGTCTCATTAAGGATGGTCTGCTCGGAAGTGATGTCCACTTATCCCTCGTGGACACTTATCGATGTGCCCATATCGGGCAGCATCCTTATTTACTCTCACTTCGTCCAGACGGCTTTCACCAGTCGCTTACCGTGTTGTCGCCAGGCTTATAGAACGTTCCGCCGCCCGCTTCCTCATATTCCTCAACCCAGTCGGCCGGGATGCGGAAGCGTACGACGCCTCCGCGATAATTGATAGTTTTCAGTGTGGGAGATTCCATAGGAGAATGGATCGACTTTGTTTTTCAAGACGCAACATATCATGCCACGGAACAGATTTCATAGCCTGGTCCAGTGCCGCTTGACGATATCCAGTCAATTTTGAACAACGTCCAATAATTTTTTCGAAAAACGCTTCGGTCAAATGCACTTGGTTTTTCTTATTTGCTAACATTTCTAACAATTGGAAGTCTTGGCGGTTGGTAACGCCTTCATTTGGTGAGCTTTAGATTTGTAGGGATACAAATTCGAACCCCACCGCCCCTACCAACCATCCCGTTTGCTCTGAATGATTTAGCGATTTCGCGAGGCGGCAAAAGGCGGCAATAAGAACGAATAGAGCCTCAAGGGTGGCACCAACGGCTCGGGGCAAATGACATTGGGCACATGGCTTGAGTTTAGATAGAGATCCTTGCACCTAGCAACATCGCTTCACCTTGCGGGGCCGATATTCCAGAATGCAGGAAATCGTGTTCTGTTTTGTGGGCAGATGGCCTCTAATTGTGGGCAGAAGAGTGTGCCGCCCGACCTTTAGCTCGCCAACCAGCACGGAGGCCAAAACGGAATAGACTTGCTACGCCACGGCATCATTGGCTTGTGTTAGCGCGGCATAATACACTTGTATTCGCACGGCACAATAAACTTGTGATGAGGCGGAGATTGCATGGCGGCTCCGAACGAAAAACTAGCTGAATCCCTCGATGCGCAGCAGGCCGCTTCCTGAATGCGCCCTGCTTGATAGATCTGATCAAAGCCTGCGTAGCCATCCGCTTGCAGTGTGCCGGTAAAGTTGCCCAGGTGAGATCTCGGATGTTCGCCCTTACATCCGGTGAATATACATTCAGGATTCTCACTGCCTCAATTCTCCTTACTTCGATTCGCATGGCCTCTCGCGAAGACTGTTCATTGAAGCGATTCGCGGCGGCGGCTCGTGGTATGGTCAATCAATGATCGCGATCGCGTCAACTTCGATCAGGTAGTCGGGGGACAGCGTCGCTACGCCGAGCACCACGTCCGCTGGCTTGTGATCTCCGAACAGCGCCATCCGGGCCTTTTCAATAATCGGCAAACATTCGTCGCGTTTGTAATTGACGACGTAGATTGTGATCCTGGTGACCTGCGCAGGCTGCGCACCGGCAGCAGCAAGTGCACGGCCGAGATTGCCAAACACCTGGCGCGCCTGAATAGCAAGATCACCAGGGCCAACAAGCTTGCCATGTATGTCTTCGGGCTCCTGGCCCGAGACGAATACCATCTTGCTTCCCGTCGCAACGACGACCTGGGTGTACGTTTGCGGAGTAGGCAGATCCTTGGGATTGATGCATTCGAGCGTCATTGATTAGGTCTCCTGCCATGGTTAAATTCTAACATCCAACAAAGATACGTAAAATCCACAGGAATTGGGCCTGCCGCCTGCATACCTCGAGCGATGGGCAGAAATTCGAGGTGCGGGTCGACTCGCCTGGCACTCCCTCGTGTTCAGCCGCCGCGGCCTCAACCGCTTCCATCGCCTCGCGATGATCGTTCCTCAGAGTATTGGCCGTATTGACAACTTTGTAGACAGTCGGGCTGGAATATCTCAGTCAAATGAAGATTTTTTTTCGTGGGATCGCCCAGGAGAATCCGGCGGGAGTTTGCTCCGCTGGCTCGAACAACCCCGCCGCGAACGCTGCCCCCACTCGCATTTATAGAGCCCAATTACGTAAACAGAATGTGCGAACTTTGAGGTTTTTCAGGGACATGAGGTTTTTCAGGGATTGACTTTCCGCCCATAATGCATAGCATCGTGCCGCTTAACCTCAGTTCGTCATGTGAGGACAGGCAAAGGGGTGATCCAATGACTCGAAAAGTGGTTGCTTTACTATCGGTATGCCTTATCGCTGTTTTCCTTGTTCCCGCTCAGGGATTAGCTCAACAGGTTGGTGGGCCTAAGGGCCACGTCATGATCCCTAGATCCAGCATGGCCCAGCCCGGCGATGCCGGAGTCAACGCCCATACTCATCTCCGCATGTTCGTTCCTTCCACTGGAATGAATTTCGGAGCAGCGGTACAACCTAGCGAGTTGCCTCCGTTCCCCGGCCTTTTCTTCGAGACGCCGGCCTCGATCGGCTGCATCTATCATCTCGTCCACCATTCCATCCCCGGCTGCACTCCCAACTCAACCACCGAGAATCCCAATGTCGGCAGGGGCGCCGGAGCCATTGCTCTCATTGAGGCCTTTGATGACCCATCCGCTCAGGCTGACCTGGACACGTTCTCAGCCCAGTTTGGCTTGCCTCAAACGACCATTTCCGTGGTCTATCTCACCGGTGCGCAACCGAAGACCGACCCAACGGGTGGCTTTGAGATCGAGGCCGCCTTGGACCTCGAATGGGCCCATGCCATGGCTCCCCAAGCCAAGATTTTTCTCGTCGAAGCCCCGAACAACGGCCTCGTCAACCTGTTTAACGCCGCCAGGCTTGGCGCCAGCCTTGTCGCGGCCAGCGGCGGCGGCGAAGTGTCCATGAGCTTCGGCACCGGTGAATTCGGCCCACCCGATGTCTCATTCAGCGAGACAATTTTTGACCCGACGTTCGTTTTACCCGGAGTTGTCTTCTTTGCCTCTTCCGGAGACAGCCCTGGGACCGAATACCCCAGCGTATCTCCCAACGTTGTCTCTGCTGGCGGCACGACGCTCTCTCGCGATCCCAACAGCGGCAAGTTCCTCCTGGAAACTACATGGCAAGACGCTGGTGGCGGCCCCAGCATATTCGAGCCGCGGCCCTCTTTTCAGGATGGTGTGCGCTTCCTCGTTGGCAACTCTCGCGGCACACCGGATTTATCCTTCGACGCCAATCCCACTACCGGTGTGTGGGTGTTTAACACCAACCCCGTCTTGGGCACCGGCTGGTTCGTCGTCGGTGGCACCAGCGTCTCTTCGCCAGCTCTCGCTGGCATCGTCAATGCCGCCGGCGGCTCGCGCAATTCCAGCCAGGACGAAAACCGCGAACTCTACAACCACATCTTCGGTAACTCGTTCAATGACACCGTTTATGGCAACTGCGGCCTCAATGCCGGCAACTTTGCCATATTCGGCTACGACCTTTGCACTGGCGTCGGCACCCCCAATAGCCTTCGCAACAAGTAACCACATCTAGCCCAGGTCATTCCTCGGCTTATGTGCATTTTCTTAGCGTCTGGGCCCTCTTCGCCGAGGGCCCTCTTCCTTCCTAACACCGCTTTCCTTGCGCCCATCTAAACAATGTGGCCCTGCAAAGCCGCTTCCCAAGGGTCGTGATTGTGAAAGTTCAGCAGGTTTCTGTTGAGGCACGCTGACGTTCGATAGAAGCTGCGCGAAAGAAGCACGCGAACTGGAAGGGCTGTCTCGGTTCTTGGGTTAGGATTGTGGAAGGGGGGGAGCCGCCTTGGAACGATTTCCCCGCCGAGCCCCTAGCAATCTAACTGTTTGAAAACGAATCGACGCTTCAGAAAAGAACTACTCGAAATGGGGCACCCTTTTAGATTGGGTCGGGTGGACTCGATAGGTCAGTGCAATACACCTAGGAAATATAAAATCACGAAGATAAGCACGATCGTCCCGACGGTTCCCAAACCTCCGCGTGCACCCCACCTGGAGTACCCATAATAGCCACCGCCTCCGCCGAACAGGAGCAGCAACACGATAATCAGTAGTAGCATCGAATTTTTCCTTGAACACTTAAATGGGGCGCGCCCACATTTGCCACGCTCCCTTGGCAGGCATAAGCATAGAAGAGACAGACACGCATATCTGTTCACATTGAGACATCCCTCCGGCAGTACCCCGACCTTCGGAAAATTGGGCGGGGTGGTTGGAGGTTGGGGCATCCGGGCGTGGCAGTTACCAGCAATGACATTTCTTCGCCCAACTGCTGATCACACCTATTTTTCGTCTGACAACTCATCTGCATACAGAACAACAGCCCACGGACTTAGAGATATCTGCACCTCTCCGGATGAAACTAACATGTCAGTATCCTGGCTGACTCCGCCGCCCCAGCGGGGCGCGGCCGAGTCCAGCTTCCTTTTCCAGCAACCGGCCGGAACCGGGAATCCTACCTGGCATGGTTCGTCAGCAAAATGAAGCACAGCGAAGATGTGGCTCGACGCGTTCCATCTTCTAACAAAGATTACTTTTGCATTCTCGAACTCGATAACTTCCCAAGCATCCTTGTCGAGGCGGGACAGCGACGGCAGATCGCGTCGCAAGCGAAGCAATTCTTGATAGAAATTCCGCAGCAGGCGATGATGACCCTCTGCCCGCAACTCCCAACTCAGTATTGAGCGAAGAAATGTGCTTTCCTGTTGGGGGTCGGCCATTTCTCCACCCCACCCGAACCTCGCTAGGTACATTCTTCTTCCTGTGCGCACTGACTCGACGAGCGCAGGGTCACCATGGCTGACAAAGTAGGAAAATGGTGCCGGTTCTGCGTATTCCTCGCCCATGAACAAAAGCGGAACAAAAGGGGAGAATAAAACCGTCGCTGCGGCGAGCTTCAGTTGCTCAAACGATACGAGTTGTGACAAACGGCCACCGGTCGCGCGGTTTCCCACCTGATCGTGATTCTGTGCAAACACAACGAAGCGGTGGGGCGAAATCTGTTGCGAGGAAGTCCCCTGACGCCTTTGCCGGTATTTGGAATATTGCCCCTGATACACAAACCCCTCCCGAAAAGCGCGGGCCAAATCTCCGATGCTGGAAAAGTCCTGGTAGTATCCGTTTTGCTCGCCGGTCAGCGAGACGTGCAACGCGTGATGAAAGTCGTCGTTCCATACGGCGTCGAGTTCCAAGCCTCCTGTTTGGCGAGGGCTCAAGACGCGCACGTCATTTCGATTATTCTCGGCGATAAGAAAGACCTGGCGGTTCAACTGATTCGCCTTGGCGTGGATCACGGTGCTCAATTCCTCCAAGAAAGGGGGCGCCGATACGTCAACGATGGCGTGGATAGCGTCGAGCCGTAGCGCATCAACGTGGAATTCAGTAATCCATTGCAACGCATTCTCGATGAAATAGCGGCGAACATGGTCGCTCTGTGGACCGTCGAAATTGACGGCCTGGCCCCATGGAGTTCGGTAGAAATCAGCAAAATAAGGAGCAAAATCCGCCAGATAGTTTCCCTCTGGACCCAGATGGTTGTATACGACGTCGAGGGCTACGGCCATCCCCTTTTCATGGCAAGCGTTTATGAATCTTTTAAGGGACGCGGGGCCTCCGTACGAGTTTTGCACTGCGAAAGGGTAGACGCCGTCGTAGCCCCAATTGCGGTTTCCCGGAAACTGCGCGACCGGCATGAGTTCGATTGCGGTGATTCCCAGATCCTTCAACTCACTGATTCGGGGAATGATTGCGTCGAACGTACCCTGTGGCGTGAATGTTCCGACGTGAAGTTCGTACAGGACATAGTGTTCAAGGGGAATGCCGAACCAACCATTGTCAGTCCATGCGAAGGCCGAACCGACTACCTCAGAAGGGCCGTGCACTCCTTGCGGCTGCGCTCGCGAGGCCGGATCCGGTCGCTCGGTTTGGCCGTCCAGGCAGTACAGATAGAGAGTACCGGGAGCAACTTCCTCGACGGCAGCCGAGAAGTAGCCTCCGTGCAACGGCCGCATTGCGATCACGCGATCCCCAGGGTGAACCAGGTGAAGGTCAACCTTCTCGGCTTTTGGCGCCCAGAGCAGAAAGCCGCATTCGCCGTCTGGCGACCAGACCGCACCGAGAGATCTGTCAAGCTCCGTGGTCACGGCAGGGTGGCCTCTCTTCAGACAAAAACATCACAAGTGCGAAAATCAGGACGTCAGGACTTGGAAAATCCCCTCTAGTGGAATTGCGATCCATGCATGGCGATTGTTCAGTTCATAACCAAGCTCGTAAACCGCCTTCTCGAGTAAATGAAGGCGCAGCAAGGCGGCGAGTTCCTGTTGGTTTGGGGGAATAAAACAAGCTCCAGCGACATTCTCGAAATAGGCGCTCAGAAACCGCTGCGCAACACAGGCGTACCATCCTTCTGCCCAAGTTCTCAGGTCGTTCCTGTTCAATTCTGACTCGGCCGTGCCGTCGGGTGGAGCAAGCAGAAAGGAAAACGCCGCATAGTGAAAGGAGCGCAACATCCCGGCGACGTCCTGAAGAGGACTCCGCTTGACGCGGCGTTCCGCTATCGGCCGCGCTGGCTCTCCTTCAAAGTCGATGATCACAAAGTCGGATCCCGTGCAGAGAACCTGGCCAAGGTGATAGTCGCCGTGAATACGTGTCCGCATCGCCTGAATCGGACTGCCGAGTGCCGCGTCGTATCTCTGCAGGATCTCGGACTGCCGAGCGGTCAAATCCTTTGCCTTCCCACGCAGTTCGGGTGGCAAGTCACGCAACTTCGCTTCGAGGAGTGCGAGGTTTCGTTCGGTCAACCTCTGCACTGTCTCCATGCACGCTCGCCGGAACGAAGCCGTGTACGGCTCGGGCGCAAAGGCTGGATCGCTCGGTTCAGAAGCCAGCGCGAGATGAAGTTCGGCGGTCCTCTTTGCAAGAAGCATCACTGCATCAAGATACGGAGTAATGGAATCAAGGAGGGGCGCCGGCAGGTTCTGCGGGCCAGCAGCGAGGGGGTCGTCATGTTGAGGCACGCGAATACGATGCCCTTCGGAATACTTCCTTGCCTCCTTCCAGAAACTGGACAGGGCCTTCACCGTGAACTGCCACGCATCTCCGACGTTAGGTACAAACGCCTGGAGGATCCCCAGAGACATCTCCTTACCATCTTTGCCTTTATAATCGATCCAGCCAGCCACCGCGGGAATGTGCGGGAAGCCCTTTTTTTCCGTGAGAAAACGTCCAATTTCAAGGTCCGGATTCTCTCCTTCGTCGCCCCTCCGGAAAAACTTCAAAATTACACGATCACTATAAATAATCGAACTGTTGCTCTGCTCCGTCTTTATTGGCTTCGGCTGCAAAACACCGGTCGACTCCCCGCAGAGCATGCGGAACACACTCGTACATGCTGTGCGGATTTCACCTTCGGAGCCGCGAAATACGGTTTTCTGTTCGATAGTACCCAGAACACCGCGCAGAAACTCTTCGTCGGTAAGCGCATTTCGTAGCAGCAAGTCGGCTCCGCGCACAGGACTGTACACTTTCAGGTCAGCCGTTGCGCTCCGTTCGGCTGGCTCCCGGGTGCAGATCAGAGGTAACACATACGTCTCTCCCGGCCCGGTCGCGTACTCGACACGCACCACTAGCACGAAGGTTTCCAAACGAGTGTTGCCCAGGGGGACTAGTTCGGTGATTTCCGTAGAGTGAATTTGGCGCGCTTTTCCGCCAAACCAGCGTTGCTCGGCAAGATAAGCGGGCAACAGCGGAGGCAACGTCTTTCGCAACTCCTGATAACTTTCTTCCGCCTGCTGTGCGGCGTTCAAAACGTCCTCCTTCGCCGGTGCAGTGGCGCGGCAAATTCGCAAACGAAGCCGGATAGTGCCGACATCCTAGAGCGGTGTTGGTTCTTCTTCTTTCTCATTTTCCTGTCTGTGTTTGTCGCCGAGGTGCCTCTCGAGGGCTTGTCGAGCGAGATCCCGCCCGCCTAAGCCAAAAGCGACCGCCAGCGCCAACATTGCAGCGCCGAAAAATATTGAAAACGCCGCGATCACCGTTTCCTTAGCCAAACCGATCTGTTCCAAAGCCATCGTGACCGCCAGAATCCAAATCACAAAGCGGACAAGCCCACTCCACAGCCGTGGCGAGCGATAGCCTGCATTTACAGCGGAAAGGAGGGTCGCCCGGGAAAGGAAATTTGCCACGAGCACTCCCACGAAAAGGATCAGGATGGCAATGAATACTTCGGGAAGGAGTTGGAAGAAACGGGAAATCTGCTCATGCAGCACCGGAATTCCCAGGACGCTGACGCCCACCAGGGTAAAGGCCGTCCATGTGACCCAAAAGAATGCTCGGCTCAGAAGTTCGGAAATGGTGGGCAAAGCCGCCTTGCGCAGGACCTGCGATGCGCCAGACTCTTCGGAAATTCGGTCCAGCTTTGTTAAATGGAGGATGGCCCGCAACAAGTGCTTCAATAGCAAGGCAATCAGCCATCCGGCGGCCATAATGATGAACATGACCACAAAACGAGGGAGAAACTCAGCAATCATGTGGACCATGTTTTCGTAGGCTTGCTGTAGTCCGCGAACGATCATCTCTTTCATGGCATCACCTCATTCATTTGGCCTTCCATCTTTCGACCAGGTATGGCTTCTGGCGCTCGAATTCCAGACAGAGGTTTTCGGAGTGCGCCTCGATATCTTCCGGGGACGAATCGTGATGCTCCTGCAGGAAGGAAAAAATTCTTCCGCGATAGAGTGGTACCAGAGCTTGAATCAGGTGATCGCGGTCGATAGTGGCGTGATGATAGGACGCTGCAAATTCGCACAGCGTGCTTACCCAGAGCTCGTCCCTATAGCGGAACTTCCGATCATCTTCGGTTGCAATCCGCTGGAGCTCGGCGTGAGTCTCCGGGCTTAGTATCGATTTCAAGACGTTCGACAGCTCTGCGGCGCCGCTTAGGAATAAGTCAAAGATTCTCTTTCGATTCACACGAACCGGTTCCGAGCTTAGCTCGTGTTCTGGTCCAAATGTTGGTACCGCCTCGGATCCGCTTCGTTCCATCCAGAAAGACTGTTGGGACTCCAGACACCAGAACAGGGTCCCCACGGTCTGGCGGACTGCTGTAACGATATCGGTTCCCGAACTCGTGAGCGAGTGCACTTTGGGACCCAGGAAGGACTGGCAACAGCGAAAGCCGGAAGAGATTGCGGTGGTAGCCATCCATGCTTCCGGCGACGTACGTATGCTCTCCTCGCGCCACACGTCCAGGTTCTGGCAATGGCCGGCGAGCCGGCCAGAGAAGCCCAGTTCGCCGGAATTAAGTTCGCGGATCCTGCGACCGAACACTGCGCGGCCCATCGGATATAACAGGTTTCGTGCAAGCAAACCGTCGTTCTTGTGGCGGCTGTAGAGCGGGGCCACAAAGTCGAAGTTCTCCCGGTAGGCAGGCTGAAGCAAGCCCCTGACCCACGCAGCGGTGAAGTTCGAGGTTTCCGGTGAAATGATGGCGCAGGCCTTTGCCTGCAACAAATCGGCAGCGGCCAGAATTGCGCGGTATGCTGCGCCGCGCGAAGGCTGATTGGCATAACGAGTCGCAATCCGATGTGAGGTACGAAGCGAGCTTAAACCGCGCTGATTTTGACTCTTAGGCAATGGGGTGTTCAGGACCACGTCGGACGTGCCATCCCTTGATCCGCCGTCGACATTTACGATGACCACCCGGTCCCGCACAAAATTCTGCTGGAAACACTCCTCGATCGTGGTCACCGTCTGGCCGATGGATTTTGCGTTGTTGTGAGACGGGATCCCCACGAGGAGGTCTACTTCACCCACGCTCATGAGTTGGCGAAGGAAATTGTCATCGAGAAAGGTTTCTTCGGCCAATGCGGTCTCCACTGTCCTTTCCTGGCTGCCCGCTGCAAAGCTCTGATCTAACTAGTATGGCTGCGATTTGCCGCCATCATCAGGCGGAAGATTAGATTCGGCGCAAACGAAACCAAAAAAACTGGTATGGGCCGAGAGTCAGTAAGTAGTATAGGTCCCCGATGCGGGGGAAAAGGTTCCCGCCAAACATTTCGATGGGAATACTTCCTTTGTACTGGTGCAGGTCCAGCTCCACGGCCTGCGCGGCCTTCGAGAGATTGTTTACGACGAGAATCTTCTCGTTTCCCAATTGCCGGACGTAAGCTAAAACTCTGTGATTCGAAGGTTTCAGAAATTCAATCGACCCCCGGCTGAGGACTCGCGAGGTTTTTCGCACATGAATGATGCGTTTCATCCAGGAAAGGAGAGAATGCTGAGATCGCCTTTGCGATTCCACGTTGATGGCCTGATAGCCGTAGACCGGATTGGAAATCACGGCTGAGTACAGGCGTTCCGGATCCGCCGCCGAGAATCCGGCGTTCCAGCCGCCATTCCATTGCATCGGAGTGCGGACGCCATTGCGGTCGCCCAGGTAGACGTTGTCCCCCATGCCGATTTCGTCTCCGTAATAGATGATCGGAGTGCCCGGCATGGACATCAACATTCCGTTCAGAAGCTGAATTCGCCACCTGTCGTTGTCCATCATCGGAGATAACCGGCGCCGGATTCCGAGATTTATTCGCATACCCTTGTCTTTTGCGTACTCGTCGTACATGTAGTCCCGCTCGACATCGGTCACCATTTCCAGTGTCAGCTCGTCATGGTTACGAAGAAACAGGCACCACTGGCAACCGTCGGGGATCTGGGGAGTTTGCTCCAGAATTTCGACGATCGGCTTGCGATCCTCGAGCTGCACGGACATGAACATTCTTGGCATCAGTGGGAAATGAAAGGCCATGTGAAACTCGTCGGAGTCGCCGAAGTACGAACGGACGTCCGATGGCCACTGGTTGGCTTCGGCGAGCAGCATTTTGCCCGGATATTCCTGGTCGACTCGTCTCCGCAGCTCACGGATGATTGCGTGCGTTTCGGGCAGGTTCTCGCAAGACGTTCCCTCCCGTTCGACAAGATAAGGGACGGCGTCCAAGCGGAACCCGTCCACACCGAGCTCCAGCCAGAACTTCATCACGTCCCACATCGCTTCGAAAACGGCAGGGTTGTCGTAGTTTAGATCGGGTTGATGGCTGAAGAATCGATGCCAGTAATAAGACTTCGAGAGCGGATCCCAAGCCCAATTGGACCTTTCGGTGTCCACGAAGATGATTCGGACTCCCTGGTAGTGGTCATCGGTGTCACGCCAGACGTACCAGTCGCGCTTTGGGTTTTCACGAGAGCTGCGCGATTCCTGGAACCAGGAATGCTGGTCAGAAGTGTGGTTGAGGACTAGCTCAATGATGATCCGCATCCCTCGGTCATGAGCTGCGGCGAGGAACGTTTTAAGATCTTCAAGCACACCATAGCTTGGGTGGACGGCCTTGTAGTCCGAAATGTCGTAGCCATCGTCTCGTAATGGTGACGGAAAGAACGGCAGCAGCCAGATGGCATTAACTCCGAGCTCCTGCAGGTAGTCCAACTTCTGTATGAGGCCCGGGAAATCTCCAATGCCGTCGCCGTTGCTGTCGCAGAACGTGCGCACATGCAACTGGTAAATGATTGCATCTTTGTACCAGAGAGATTCCGCGGACCCTGCCAATGTTCGACTCTCCTCTCCCACCTTCGAAATCATACGCATCTTACAAGAAGTAGTCGAAATCTCGTTCCGTACGCAGCCGTCGCCGCACTTTGAAGATGTGCGCCGGCAGGACCGCAGGGCTCAGCTCAACGTAGTTCCTGGCGCCGTGCCAAAGGTACCGCGCATCGGTCAACAGGTCATGTACCTGGTATGATTGATTGGATTCGAGTTTGAAATCATCCAGCGGAACCTCAACCCATCCTGACTGCTTGTAGCGCGGATCCAGGTTCACAATTACCAGAACGATATCGGACAGATCCTCTGTGGCCTTGCTGTAGGCGATCAGTTGGTCGTTGTCCACCGGGTGGAATCGCAAGCTCCAGTCGCTCTGTAGCGCCGGATTCTCCCGGCGAATCTCGTTCACGCGCGTGATCAATCCCTTTAAGCTGTCGGGACTGAAAATGTCCCACGCTCGAATTTGGAACTTTTCTGAATCCAAATACTCCTCGCTGCCCGGGCGCAGCGCCCGGTTCTCACACAGCTCGAAAGCCGGACCGTAAATCCCGTAATTCGCGCTGAGAGTCGCTGCCAAAATAAGACGCGACACAAACGCCGGCCGGCCCCCGTACTGCAGATACTCAGTAAGGATGTCCGGAGTATTCGGCCAAACGTTCGGTCGCATAAATTCCCGCACCGGCATCTGGGTAAGTTCTGTGAAATACTCGGTTAGCTCCCATTTGGTATTCTTCCATGCGAAATAGGTGTAGGACTGCGAGAACCCAAGCTTCGCCAGCCGGTGCATCACTTTCGGACGTGTGAATGCTTCGGCTAGAAAAATCACTTCTGGATATTTCCGCCGCGCCTCCTTAATCAACCACTCCCAGAAATCGAACGGCTTCGTGTGTGGATTATCCACCCGGAAGATACGGACACCCTGCTCCATCCAGTAGAAAACGACTCTCTTCAGTTCGTCGCAGAGCTCTGTGGCGCATTCACTCTCAAAATAAAATGGATAAATGTCTTCATATTTCTTTGGCGGATTTTCCGCGTATTGCACGGAACCATCAGCCCGCTGGAGGAACCATTCTTTGTGTTCTTTGACGTAGGGATGGTCCGGCGAACATTGAAATGCTAGGTCCAGAGCGATTTCGACATCCAGTTCTCGCGCCTTTTTTTGAAGCTCCTTGAAGTCCTCGATAGTCCCAAGCTGCGGATGGATCGCCACATGTCCACCCTTATCGCCGCCAATCGCCCAGGGACTTCCAGGATCGTCGGGTGACGGGGGAGTCGTGTTGTTCCTTCCTTTGCGCTGGGTGCGACCGATTGGATGAATCGGGGGGAAATAGAGGACGTCGAATCCCATCTGAGCAACATATCCAAGCCTCTGAATACAGTCGCGGAATGTACCATGCTTGTTTGGTTCAGCCGCGCACGAACGGGGGAACATCTCATACCAGGTGCTGCAGCGTGCTTTCTCCCGGTCTACTGTGACAACGAGCTGTTTGTCGTACGTTGTCGCGCGGCTGCGATCCGCGTGACGGCCCATGAGCTCCGTCAATTCTGCGTTCCGCGCCAGCTTCGCGACCGCCTCGCCGCCTACGCGGGAAGAACTCTTCAGGTCCGCGCTAAATTTGGTCAGCTTCTGTGAGTCAGTTCCTTGCGTGCGCGCTGCGGCGGACTGGATCAGCTGTGCCCCTGCAACCGCAGCGGCAGAAATATCTTGACTTGCTTCGAATTTTTTGAGGGTATCGCGACTCCAGCTTTGAAATGCATCTACCCACGCCTGGATGGTGTAGAAATAAGATCCCAGGCTCTCCACAGGAAATTGACCTTGCCAACGATCATTCACCAGTGGTTGCAGGACCGCCTCACGCCATGCGTCTTCCTGCTCCGGCCGGTACAAGATTACGGCGCTGAGAATATCGTGCCCATCGGCATGAATGTCCGCCTCTACCACGACCCGTTCACCCACCGTGCGCTTGATGGGATATTTTCCGCCATCAATTTCTGGCTCCAGACCCTCGATGACGACGCGTCGTAAAATCAGTCGCGGTTCTTCGAGATTAGCTTTGGAGGAATTCACAATAGCGGTCTCCCTCAGGAAAGTCGCGCGTCGGTCGGGAATTTGGGCAATTCCTTCGCGCGGGGTCCGGGCACGCTGTTTATTATACACAGCTTGCGCGAAGGGAGTCCGGCCATAGCGAGTGCGGTCTTTTGTTGCACGGAGCGAAACTCTAGAGCGAAACAGTTTTTGGACATTTTTCGGAAAGGAGCTGAAGGGTGGAGCGAAAAAAGTGGGGAGCCCGTACGGCAGGGAATTGAGGCGGCCACTGTCGAAAGAATGAACGCCCGCGACACATCACCATGTCTCGCTGAGCTCCTCGGTCCAAGGCAGGCGCGCTGCCCATGACGAAGTCTAGTACTCGGTGGACTTCAGCATGGCTATCACGTCCGCTTGAATCCACCAGCGCCTGCCCAACTGTGAGTTGACTTGGAAGCACTCCAGCGCTAGCGACGTTTCACCGCAGCACGGGTTCGGGGTAGCATATTCACGAAGTTACGTTGGTTTATCATCCTCGCCGCGATGACCGATTCTCAACCGCCTCGTGCTGCCGGTTCTTGATGACGTGCCGGTAAACTCCCCGCGTCATCTGAGACTGGAAGCCGCACCTTCTAACAACCAGGGTCTGTGCGCTCTGGGAAGTCACGCGGTCTACGACCACTCTAACTCTCAAAGCAGATCGATTCGAATTTGGGAGCGGGAACTGCTCAGGCGGACTCCGCTACAGTGCGCCGCATCCGATAAAAACCGCGCGCCAGAACAAACACGAGCAGCGCGCT
The DNA here is from genome assembly GCA_035317965.1 of Saccharimonadales bacterium (SeqCode). GTDB lineage: Bacteria > Acidobacteriota > Terriglobia > Acidiferrales > UBA7541 > Acidiferrum. The sequence continues at coordinate 15,007 of DATHFT010000151.1, forward strand.
CAGCGCGATCGTAATAAAAGTCCAGATCGAGACAGCAGCGTTCGTATCCGTCAAATATCGTGGGACTTCCAAAAGCCCCCACATCGCTTCCATAAGCGGCTCTCTGTCAAAGAGCGCGGACTTCGAAGCGCGGTATTCTTGGAATACCCGCTGAAACGGCAAAAAACTCACCAGGAACGCCCCGCACGAAATGAGCAGAATCGCCGGAGCATAGTCCGCCGCCCAGCAAGCTACTCTTCGCCAAATCGGTTTCGCATCCTGAATCTTGCACGGCCACAGCTCCAGCACTAAAATCCCAGCGAGCGCGGCAAACGCGGCGACAATGCACAAAATTCCAAAGCCCTCCACTAGCATGGCCTCTTTTCGGAAAGCCTGCGTCCTCGAGCCCCTAGAAGGATTGTTGGCGAGTCGCTGTTCCTTAAAGCGCTGCGCCATTTGATCGCGACGCGCCGTCGCTCTCTTTTCATCTCCCGTTCTGCCCGCGCTTGAATAAAGAGCGGTTAGCTCCTTGTCAGCCCCCTGTGAAAGCGACCAGGCAATGAGCTTCTCGATGTCCGTTCCGCTTCCGTCCGCCATCCGTATCCCAAACTCATCTACTTGGTTGAGCAGACTCTCCGCTCGTTTTAAGTCGCCCGCCGCTCGCGCCTTCTGTGCTTCGTGTATTTTGGCTTCCGAAAAAACCCTCAAGCTCAGCAAGCTGGGAATCGCGTGGGTCCAAAGCCCGGAAAGAACCACCATGGGGGACAAATTCTTCTCACGGTTCCACACTGCGCGCGTGAGCTGACAATGTTTATCGAAATAGCTGTCATACCGCGGAGCGCGGAAAGCGCGGTCCATAAGCCCCATCCACTTTGCATTGCTTTCCAGGGCTTCGAAGTCTGCATCTTTCATGCCGAGTCCGTGGGACAACTGCTCAACGCGTGGCCCGGCCGCTGCGTACGCTTCCAGCAAATAGGGGGCTGTGTTGTCAGGATCAGCCGCTTGCAATCGCGCGAGCCGTTCTTCTCGCGGCGGATCAGCATCCGGCCCGTGATGTCTTGAGCCGTAAATCCAGATAAACTGCGGATCAAGCGCTACTACGCGTTCCGTCAGCGCTTCCGCGCGATTCGGATCCCTGGTGCTGAGCGCTACAAACGCCAGCGTGTTCGCATCGTTCTGTTTCTCAGCACGAGCCGCAAGCTCTTCCAAACTACGCGGGCCCGAAACCATCCACTCCTGGTAGCTTTGCCAGCTCGCCCGAACCGTTCGAATCGCCTCGCGCCCTTCAGGCAATCCCAACAACATCGCCGCCGCTGCCAGAACCGCCGCTGTAAACATCCGCGATCGCTTTGGCAGGAACGGTGACTTTTCTGGTCCGTCCGCACCTGCGGACAGGGAACTACCCGCAGGGAGGTTTATCCACTTCCAAGCACTCGAAGGACTGAATGTGAGAAGAGCATAATTCCTCCGAATGCCCACCTTACCGTCTCGCGCGTGCTCCTCGTCTCATCAATCTCCGCCGCCAGCGCTAGTCCCCAAGCGCGATTCTCCTTCGGCCAATGATGCACTACGCATCCGAGCGCCCATCGCGCAAACCGTGCCGCCACCGAATTTTCTTGCGCGGACTTGTTCATACCTAAAGCTCAGCCGCCGCCGGTTCCAGCCAGTGCAGCTTTTCCAGGCGCATCAATATTGGATAGAGCGTCCCGGAAGGAATTCCCGTGCTTTGGCTCAGAGAATACCCGTGCTGCCATTGCCCTGGATGCCCCAGCAGGGCATCCAGCACCGTCAATGTCTGCCGAGAGAGCCGAATCCGCAGTCCCATACCACAACTCTATAGGTAGATATAATCAGTCAAGCAACTTGATGTCGATGAGTGAAAGTCGTGACCAACAATTCACCCGCCCGAGACCCCAATCGCGAAACACGGCTGCACAGTCTCGTTCTTCGATGACGCCCGCAAATTCATTCAACAAGACCCGCTTGCGGTCTGCCGCATCGCGCGGGCTGCCTCCACCATTGCGGCTAGCGCCGGTTGAACTTCGTCCCATCGACGTGTCTTGAGACCGCAATCGGGATTGACCCACAGTTGAGTAGGGGACAGCACTTTGGAAGCCTTTTTCAGAAGACCGACCATTTCCTCTTCGGAAGGAATGCGAGGCGAATGGATGTCGTAGACACCCGGCCCAATTTCGTTCGGATAGTGATATTCAGCGAAGGTGTGCAGCAGCTCCATCTGTGAGCGCGACGTTTCAATCGAGATCACGTCTGCATCCATCTGCCCGACAGCCTCGATGATGTCCTGGAATTCCGCGTAACACATATGGGTGTGGATTTGCGTCTCGTCGCGCACCCCTGAAGACGCGATGCGAAAGGCTTCGACAGCCCACTCAAGGTATTTCGGCCATTCAGAACGGAGCAGCGGCAAGCCTTCGCGTAACGCAGGTTCGTCGATTTGAATGACCCGAATCCCGGCAGCCTCCAGGTCTGTGACTTCGTCCCGGATGGCCAGGGCGATTTGCCGGCAAGTCCCTGCTCGCGGCTGATCGTCTCGGACAAATGACCACTGGAGAATGGTCACCGGCCCGGTCAGCATGCCTTTCATTGGCTTTGAAGTTAGCGATTGCGCGAATTTGGACCATTTGATCGTCATCGGCTGCTTCCGGTAGACATCCCCGTAGATGATCGGCGGCTTGACGCAGCGCGAGCCGTAGCTCTGAACCCAGCCGTTTTCGGTTACGGCAAATCCCGCCAACTGTTCGCCGAAATACTCGACCATGTCATTTCGCTCGAATTCTCCGTGAACGAGCACGTCGAGGCCGACTTCCTCCTGGAACTGGATGGCTTTTTGGGTTTCGGTCTGCAAGAACGATTCGTAGGAAGCCTCGTCTCTTTTTCCAGCCTTGTACTCCGCTCGTGCGGCCCGGACTTCCTTGGTTTGCGGAAACGAACCGATGGTCGTTGTCGGATATACAGGCAACCTGAGGCTCTGCTCCTGGAGCTTCCGGCGCTGTGGATAGTTGCTGGTCCTTCGCATCATCTGCTCCCCTACAGAGTTCGCGCGGACCTTGACGCTGGGATCGTGGATCTTACTCGAAGTTCGCCTCGTTTCCATCGCGAGCCGATGGCGTTCGAGAATGTCACGGACCGCGTCCGGCCCTTCAAGAACGGCGCGCTCGAGAACAACCAGCTCTTCGAGCTTTTGCTTCGCGAAGGCAAGCCAGTCACGCAACTCGTTGTCGAGGTGCCTTTCAAAATCCAGGTCCTCGGGTGTGTGCAAAAGGGAGCACGACGGGGCAAGCAAAATCCGGTCGGTCCCGATGGCCTCTGTGGCGCGCTGCACAAGTTGAAGAGCGCGGTTGAGATCCGTCTTCCAAACATTTCGGCCGTCAATCACTCCAAGAGAAAGGCGCAGGTTGGCGGGAATGATCTTGAGTGCTTCGTCAAGTTGCTCCGGCGCGCGGACCACATCGAGGTGCAGTGCCGCGACCGGAAGACGCGCAGCGGTCCGGAGATTCGCTCCGAGCCCTTCGAAATAGGTGGCGACAAGAATCCGGAGGTCGCTTGAAACGTCCGACAGTCGTTCATACGCGGAGGTAAATGCGTTGCGAGCTTCCTCCCGGCTGTCCAGCGAGAGCATCGGCTCGTCGAGCTGAATCCATTCCGCACCTTTTTCGGCGAGCCGGCGAAGCACCTCCTCATAAACAGGAAGAATTCGATCCAGAAGCGTCAAGGGATCGAAGCTCGCCTCCTTGGCCTTGCCGAGCAATAGAAAGGATACAGGTCCAAGCAAGACGGGCCGGGTGTGAACACCAACGGACTTCGCTTCAAGAAATTCCCCAATGGGTTTGAGCGATCCAAGAGAGAAGGCTTGCTTCGCCGTGAATTCCGGAACGATGTAATGGTAGTTCGTATCAAACCACTTCGTCATTTCCATGGCCGGCGCATCGGCCTGACCGGGCTTCCGCGCCATGCCTCTCGCCATCGCGAAATACGTGGCCAGATCGAGTTGCGGTCCTCGCCAAAGGTAGCGCTCGGGCACGGCCCCCACCATTGCGGCTGCGTCCAGAACGTGATCGTAGAAGGAAAAGTCGTTCGAAGGAATGTGTTGAATACCGAGTTTCTGTTGTAATACCCAATGATTCAGCTTCAGCACCTGACTGACGGACAGCAGGCCGGGTTCGTCCAGCTTCCCGGCCCAGTGCGCTTCGAGTGCCTTCTTCAGTTCGCGATGCACGCCCATTCTCGGGAAACCAAGATTGGATGAAATGCCCATACAGGATCCTCACTTCCTTAAGTAGGTTCGCTCGATACAATTGGTGTCGGACGGCCGTGCCCGTCGACGGTGACCAACACGAAGCTGCCTTTTGTGCAAAGCTCCCGGTTGCCGGTCAGCAAATCCTCGGCCCAAAGTTCGACCTCGAGTACGTCGCGAGGAAAGGAGATGAAATGGGAATGCTTAGAAAGACACACCAGATCATCGCCAACCTCCCCTCGGAGGCTCGCACGATTTTCACGCCGGGTATGGCGTGGCTACTGGCAGGTCTTCGGACTTGCAGGCGTGGCCGGTCACACTGACCGGAGTCTCTACTGGCCCATCTTCCCGGTTTCAGAGAAAACCAGTGGTGTTTGGGCGTTCGATCCTGCTTACCGCTGCGGGGCAGTCCCGGATTTGCACCGGATTCCCTTTAGGCGTTCCCCCGAGGGAACGCCACCAGCAAACGAGCCTCAAGATAGAGGGTTGTCTGCGCCATGTCAATCCAAACGATGCGGTCTTACTATGGTCGGCAATGGCTATGAATAAAGAGAACTAAGAGGAACGATAGAACACCGTGGGAAGCAGCCGTCGGAATGCCATCAGCGTGGTTTTCGAAATTCTCGGCAGCAGCTTCTATGCGGCATCGTTCACCGATTCGATAGAGCGCGGATCACCTTGGACACTACTGGGGCTCCGTTGGCGTGCCAAGCCTAGAACCGCCCTGCGACTGCAAGCGCTCCGCTTCGGCGAGCTCACGGCGGGAATTTTCCTGCTGTCCCAATTGCGAATAAACGTCGGCGAGGAATCGATGTACATCGATCGAGTCAGTCCGCAGCTTGGCGGCTTTCTGCAAGTAGGGAAGCGCATCCGGCGCTCGGCGGTTCATGAGGAAGAGCCGGCCCAAAAGGAGATTTGCCGGAAAGTTATTCGAGTCCGCGCGCAACGCATTCTGAAATTCTTTCGCCGCGTCGTCAATGCGGGAAGTTTTCTGATAAACCAGCGCCAAATAAAAGTGCATCATGGCCGAGCCTGTGGTCAGGGAGACAGCAGCTTCAAAATGAGGCAGGGCTTCGTCCCAGTTGCCGGTTTTAACCAGAGCGCACCCTAGTTCGTAGCGAGCGAAAGCATCATCCGGCTTCCTTTCGACCAGTGTCCGGAAAGGAGCTAAAGCCTTTTGGTATTCGCGCAGAGCCATGTAAGCCCTACCGAGTTGCAACGAGGCGATTGGAGTGTTTGGTTCACGCTCCAACACCTGCTCCAGAACCGGCACGGCCTCCTGAAACTGTTCCTGTTCCATGTCCACCAACGCCTCATAAAGCAGGTTTGCGGTGGCAATTTTCTCTTTCGGGTCCGGACCATCCTCGCGTTCGGCTTCGTTGGAAATCCCGGTAGCGGCGCTGAAGTAGCCGAGGGCGTGCAGGTTTTCGCTTTGCTCAGGACTCAACTCGGTTCGTTCTGCGGCTGACCCCTTGGTCATTCGGACAAATTCCGCAATCTGTGCGGCGGCCGTGTCAGCGACCGCATTGGCCGGCGAAGCGAGGTTGTGCGCCGCAGACGGGTCCGCCGACTCGTCGTACAACTCGCGGGACGGAGCTTCCACGTATAGATACTTGCCGGCTCGCCAGGCCCGCAGTGTGCTCCAGCCAAAAGAAAGATGGCCATAGGCGCTTTCCGAGTAGACCGGACGCTGCGAATCTGCATCTCTGGGTGGGCTTGCGGCACCGGGCTGTTGGAATTTCATGTGCCGCAAAAGAGATTTGCCCTGCATGACCGCGGGAACCGGCAAATGCGCGACCTGCAAAACGGTCGGAGCAACGTCTACTAGGCCAACTCGGTCTGCAATTTTCCCCGGCGAGGTTCGTCCAGGAAGTTTGAAGACGAGTGGTACGTGAATTGTTTCATCGTAAAGAAAAATGCCGTGATGTTTTTCTCCGTGTTCCCCGAATGCTTCGCCGTGATCGGCCATTACGGCAAGCAGGGAATTGTCGAACAGGCCCCGCGTCTTCAGCCCGGCAATGAGCTTTCCCACGACTGAATCCGTGTAAGCAATCTCGCCATCGTAGGGCTCTGCCTTGTAGCGAGTGTGAAAGGGCTCAGGTGAGCTGTACGGATCATGGGGATCGTAGAGGTGCACCCAAAGAAAAAAAGGACCGGCAGGACGCTTGCTCAGCCAATCCAGCGCGCGTTTTACGACTTCTTCTCCACGCCGCTCGAGGCTGCCGTAGCGGTCTTCTGTCCCGCGCCGCCGATGATATCCCGCGTCGTACCTATCAAATCCGCGCTCAAAGCCTGCAGCCAATTTATTCGGATCGAGCACGAGCGCTCCCACAAAAGCCGCCGTTCGATAACCATTTCTACGCAGAATATCGGGAAGGGAAGGGAGAGTTTTGCCAAGCGGGTCGCCCATGTAGTTCACATGATTGAACTCGGGATACGTTCCGGTAAGGATGACCGCGTGTGAGGGCGTCGTCAGCGGAACTTGCGCATAGGCTCGGGAAAAAACGACGCCCGCGCGGGCCAGCGCGTCCAAATTGGGGGTAAGCCCGCGCTCAGAACCCAGGAAGCCCATGCGATCGGCTCGCGTGGTGTCGAGAGTAATCAGGACTATGTTGGGATGCGCGGTGCTGGCAGGCGGTTTGCAATAAGCCAGGCTGGCACCTGCCGTGAGCAAAGCGACACAATGCAACAAGCGTTTCATTGGAGAAAGTGTACTCATGGGTTGCGAACGAGTTACAAGGAAACGTCCTTTGGGAGCTGCTGAGTACCGGTCGCGAACTATTCCATCCATTTTGGGGTTCGCCCGGCCTTCCACACCAACACTTTCTAACACAAGTCTTGATTTAATTTCTTGACCCACAACCGGACTTTGCCATAGTATCCCGCCAACAACCCCACAATACCCCTTTCCAAACCGTAGTAAACGATTGCTGAGCGGGGAGGCGACGGAATGAAAGCAATTCGATTTGCGGCTATCACTTTGTGTAGCTTGGTTTCCGCGGCCGTGTTCTTGCATCCTACGTCCGCACAGACAACGTTTGGCACAATCCTGGGGACGGTTACCGACCCTTCGGGCGCCGTGCTGCCGAACGTGGCCATCACAGTCATCAACCAGGGAGAAAACTCGTCGCGCGAAGTGCTGACCGACGCCCAAGGAAATTACCAGGCGGAGAACCTGAAGGCCGGCATCTATACCGTCAAGGCGCAAGTCGCGGGCTTCCGCGAAATGACCACAATCGATATTGTTGTCACCGCACGGCAAATTGTGCGCACCGATGTGAAACTGGTGATGGGAGCTGCGGCCGAACAGGTCACAGTCGTGGCCAATCCTGAACTCATCAATACGGAGTCGCAATCGATTTCTTCCAGTTTCGATAGCAACGAAGTGCTTGCGTTGCCCGCCAATTATCGCGGCGCAGGCAGCACGAGCCCGTATAACCTGCTGGCGTTTCTCCCCGGCGTTACCGGCGACGGGGGCGGCAACATCTCGGTCCAGGGAGCAGGGATCAATCAAGCCGAGTATTCGATGGATGGCATCAGTACAACCAATATCCGCGAGGCCGGCCCGCAAAAAGAGATGTTCCTCTCGGCGGAAAGCATTGCCGAACTAAAGGTGCAGGGATCGGGCGGCGGAGCAGAATATGGGAACCCTGCCGACGTTACGACGACCAGCAAGTCGGGCACAAACGTATTTCACGGATCCGCGTTTGAATATTTTCAGAATGCCGCCCTGGATGCCACGCGACTTACCGTGCCCCAGGCGGATAAACCTGCCAAAAGCGCAAACGATTTCGGAGGTTCGCTTAGCGGACCTATTTGGGGGAGGCACACCTTTTTCTTCGGCGACTACGAAGGCATGCGGTACAGGACTCAGATCGTTCAGCAGGAGAATGTGCCGACTGAAGCCTTGCGGAATGGTGATTTCACGGGACTTGGCCCTATCCATGATCTGGACGGTACGCCCTTTGCGGACGATATGATCCCTTCGACTCGCTTCGATCCGCGAGCGGCCGCGATTCTAAATTTTTACCCACTGCCGAATCAGAGCGCGGGCCCTTTTAATTACGTCACCAACGTTTCCAATCCTATCCTTTCCGATCAATTCGATATTCGCATCGACCACACGATCAACACCAAGCAGAATATTTTCGGCCGCTGGAGCTACAAGAACACCAGGCGGGTCAACCCCGCCGGTCTGCTCCTTCCGGCCGAAACAGATTTCGAACATGACAATCAGATTGTGCTCGCGCACAACTATGCCATTACTCCAAGCCTGATCAATGAGCTGCGCGGAGGGCTCAGCCGTGGGCAGCTTGGTGGAACCTTCCCGCTCGATGGGCCGGCCTTCATGCAGCAGATGGGGCTGAATCCGCAGCAATTGGGACCTTTCCCTCCCGGCGGTTTCCCCGACTTTGTCTTCGAACCGAGGGGTGGCCTCGACTCCATTGTTCACACCCGGCCAGATCCGCAGCTTTCCCGCAACTTCCAGATCAATGAGAACCTGACCTGGACCAAGGGAAAGCACACCATGAAGTTTGGCTTCGATCTCCGCATGCTCCACCTGATCACCGCCTGGTACTCCGGGTCGTCGGCGGCCGACGACTACGGAGACTTCTTCTTTAACGGCCAGTACACCGGCAATAATTTTGCTGACTTCCTGCTGGGAGTTCCTTACTACACTTATGTCACCCACACTCCGCCGAGGAACATCGATGGCAGCACCATTCACTATTACGGCTACGCGTCGGACACTTTCCGGGCCACGCAAAAACTGACGTTGGACTTTGGCTTAAGGATTTCGAGAATACCGCCACTCTACGACCCCATTAACCTGACCAACTTCGATCCCAGCGTTCCGGGCACGGGACAAGTGATCATTTCCTCAGACCCCAGATCTCTCGCGGCAACGCAGCCTCTGTGGGCCGAGGCCGTCAACGCCTGCAACTCACCAAACAATGTCAATCCCAATCCCGGCCCGCCTCCCTGCACTCCCTTCCTGACCTCTCAGCAGGCAGGGTGGCCGAAAGCGTTGCGCAACGTTTACACCAACTTCACTCCTCGCGCCGGTTTTGCGTACCGGCCGTTTGCGGACAATAAGACGGTGATTCGCGGCGGTGCTGGCATCTACGACGTTACCACCTTGGGCGCGGTATTTTTCTCCGTGGCAGGAATCCACGACGGCTTCCAGGCCAACTACGCCAATGCTGGGTTTGGCCAGCCGGGGTTCTTCCAGTTTCCCAATGTCCAAGACCCCGACGGGCTCCTCCTGGGTACGCAAGCCTTCCAAACTGCGAATCAGCGGGACAAAAAGGACCCCTACAGCATCGAGTGGAACCTGTCGGTTGAACGGGTGCTGCATGGCAATACCTCACTGCGGGTCTCGTATATTGCCAGCCGCGCGAATCAACTCTCCTGGGGACCCGATCTCAATCAGATCCTTCCATTTGATCCGGCCGATCCGACCGCTCCCCGAGACAAACCGTTTCCCGCTTGGTCGCGAGTCTACACTCGCGCCGGGGGAGCCATCAGCACCTATGAATCGCTGCAGACTCAAGTGATCCACAAGTATTCTCACGGACTCACGCTGCAATCGACGTGGACTTGGGCGCGCAACCTGGCGGACACGGAGTCGTGGCCACGTTCCAGCTTTTCCGGCGAAGTAACGGGCCGCTCGATGAACCTGTACAACCTGAGGGGGGACTACGGCAACGTCGGCGGCACCCGTAAACATCGCTGGATTACCACCTTGGTGGATGAGCTTCCGGTTGGGAAGGGGCGGAGGTTTCTCGGCAACGCCAATGGTGTGCTAGACGGAATCGTGGGAGGCTGGCAGCTCAGCACGATTGTCTTGGCGGAAACTGGCCCGTTCGATACTCCGTTCCTGCAATTTGATTCCTCCGGAAACTCCCCATTTGGCTTTAACCGGCCAGACCTGGCGGGCAGTCCCAACGACGTTCACCACACCAGCGATCAGTGGTGGAATCCGAACGCATTCGCCTGCCCCGGGGGCGTCGCAGGACAAGACTACTCCCCGGGCACGGTCGTGCTTTCTTGCTCAAACGTCATTGGCCGCTATGGCAACGCCAGTGTAGGGTCACTCGTTGGCCCGGGGACTGTTACTTGGAACCTCGGCCTTTCCAAGAGATTCCGGCTGACGGAGCGGATCGCTTTCAAGTTCGAGAGTAGTTTTACCAATGTCTTGAACCACCCCAACTACGATGATCCGCGCAACAATCTGAGTGAGTCTTCAACCGCTTTCGAGCAAGGCACATTCGGACGGGTTCTCGCCACTCGCCTCGGTGACGCCGGCGGAAATCGTGTGGGACAGTTGGCACTGCGGATTGAATTCTAGTTCTGCGGTAGCCTTGGTAACTTTCGGGTCGAGACACTACGGATAAGATCCGCGTACAATTCCTTCCGTCTTCAAAAGTGGGGTTCTCATGGCCTGTTATAGGCTTGCAGCAGCAGTCACACTTCTAACGGTCGCTGGCTGGCCCCTGTGCGGGTCGGCCCAAACCACCGCTAAATCTAATCCGCATGTCGTGGTTGTTGGTGTCAACGGGATGGAACTCGACGTGATCCGCCCCTTGCTCGTGAAAGGAGCAATGCCGAATCTGGCAAAGGTCATCAAGAATGGCGCCTACGGCAAATTGCGAACGGTGGATGCGCCGAATTGTCCCCGCGTATATTCGACGCTGTTCACCAGCACCCGTCCGGACGAGCACGGCGTTACCGGCTTTCTGGTCGGCGGAATCACGGCGAACACGCATATGTTGAAGCAGGAGCCCATTTGGTCCGTCCTGTCGAAAAAGGGTGTCACGATTGGCATGGCCAACGTGCCCGCGACATTTCCGGTGATGCCCGTGAATGGCTACATGATCAGCGGAATGCTGACGCGCGGAAAAAATTGCGAGGACGGCGTTCTCTGCGCTCCGAAGCTTTCCGAAGTCGAAGGCGGAGACGCAGTTTATCCGCCCGCCTTGAAGACCGAGCTTCTCAAGCAGGTCGGTGACTTTTACATCGATTGCGAACGCATGCCGTCGGCGGAGCAGTTGAACGGCCATGAAACCGATGTCATTGACAGCTGGCTGAAGAAGGTCCAGGTAATTCGCGATCAGCAGACCGGACTGTTCGAGTATCTTTTGGCGAATCATCCAACCGAATTCACCTGGCTGGCCCAGTCGTGTGAAGATCGCACCGGCCACTGGCTCTATCCCATCGCTCCCTATAATGTCGGCTACAACCCTAATTTAAACAGCGTCCGCGTCGATGCCTTTCCCGACCAATACATCGCCTTCGATAAGGTGCTCGGCACGATTCTGAAGCACGTGGATGACAACACCTATCTCTTCATCGTTTCCGATCACGGCATCAAGCCGTTGCGCGAATTTGAACAGACCGACGCTCATGCCCATGCGGATCACGAAAAAACGACGCCAGTGATTGCCAAACACGACTTTGCGGACGGCGACGATGTTCCCGGATCGTTCTTCGCGATGGGGCCGGGAATCAAACACGGTCTCCGCCTGATGGGTTTTGAAGCTTCGGTGTATGACCTTGCGCCGACGATTCTGCGCATCTATCAAATCGATCCGCCAAAACAAATGCGCGGGCACGTTCTGGAAGAAATTTTTGAGACCACAGAGCGGAAACCCAGCCGAAATTAGGTTTCGCACAACGTTCCTAGGGCTTTTGGTTCTGCCGAAGCGCTTTCGCTCGGCTGCTCACTCGTTCCGCTTCCTCTGCTCTTCCCAGGCCCGTATACGCTTGTGCGAGTAATTCGATTATTTCAGCGTTCTGCGGCTCAGACTTCGCCAGCGATTCCAGCGCTCGCGTTGCTTCGGTAAAGTTTTTTCCTGCCATCTGCGCTTTCGCCAACCCGAGCTGCGCAGCGCTGTTTTGCGGTTCGATCAGCAGCGCCGCCTCGAATTGATCCTCGGCGGCCTTGGTATTCTTCGCGTCCAGGAAGAGCTGGCCGAGTAGGAGCCGCGCATCGAACTGCACAGGATTGAATTTCAAACTCGTCTCGAGCGCCTCCTGTGCACCCGCGAGATGACCCTCTCCCACCAGAGCCTGGCCCAAGCGGAAGGCCGTCAGGGAATCGCCCGCTTGCAGCGCAAGCGCGCGCTTGAAATGTTCGGCCGCTTTTGCGAACTCGCCCGCACGCAGCTCGAGGTCCGCAAGTTGCCGCAGAGCGGTTGGAGAAGTCGGATCAAGCTCCACGGCACGCTCCAGCGCAGCGCGGGCGTCGACGCGACGTCCGTCCTCGGACGCGATCATCGCTTTGTGCAAAAGGTTCAGTTGTTCAATCTTGTCTTTTGGATCGGGTAGCAGCGAGGGCTCCGGTACGTTCGTTGAACTGGCCAGGTCCGCGCGTCCCAGGTATCCCAACGCTTCGAGTTCTGCAATCGTGCTTTTGCTGACGGACCCGGCAGAGGGTACCCTGACAGGAATTTTGCGCCTTCGATCCGCCAGCATGGCGCGAAACTTTTGCACACTGGCCTCCCATGGCGCGTAACGATTTGTCAGTTCAGAAGGATCAGCGCGCAGGTCATAGAGTTCCGGTTTCGGAGCTTCAATAAATTTGAATCCTGCATCCCGAACGGACCGCAAAGGCGCCCATCCAAAACGCAGGGGATAGTCGGTTTCGCCAAACGCAGTACGACCAGCAGCTTCCGTGGCAGCCGCAACTCCCAGGAACGAAAGCAGGGACGCGCCATCAAAGCGCCCGGGCCGGGGGATCTTCAGCAAATCGACTACCGTAGGCAGTATGTCGGTCGTGCGGACCTGCGCCTCAACCACACGGCCTGCGTGTTTCTGGCTTGGCAATTTAACAATCAACGGAACATGCAAGGTGGAATCGTACAAAAATGCCCCGTGCGTCTCCTCCTGGTGCTCACCCAGTCCCTCACCATGATCGCCCACAACAATCACGATGGAATCGTCGTACCAGCCTTTTTTTTTCAGATAAGTCACAAAATCCGCCAATACCGAATCCGCGTAAGCGATCTCTCCATCGTACAAACGGTTTTTGTACATTTGTGCAAACGGTGGCGGTGGATCGTAGGGATCGTGGGGGTCGTAGAAGTGAACCCAGACAAATTTTGGACCGCCGGGGTGCGCCGTTAGCCAGGTTTCGGCGCGGCGCGCCACGTCCTCACCGCGACGCTCCAGTCGCCCCCAGCGCGTCATGTCTGGTGCAACTTCGGGAAAATCATCGTAGAAGTCAAAGCCGCGATCCAACCCGGGCGCGAAATTATGGCTGTCGAGAACGACCGAACCAATGAATGCACCAGTGTGATAGCCTCGCTTTTTCAGGAGCTCGGCCCACAAGGGATACCCGCCCGCCAAAGGCACTGCGAAATCCATCACGCCGTGGGTGCTGGGCAATAACCCGGTGAGAATGGAGATGTGCGATGTGTTGGTAAGCGGACTGGGCGTAAACGCTTGCGCGAAACGGACGCCGTCTTTGGCTAGGTTGTCGAGCGCCGGGGTCTCAATCGACGCGTAACCATAGCAATGGACGTGATCGGCCCGGAGCGTGTCAATGGTCACCAGGAAAACATCGGGTAGCGGCGCCGGTCTTCGGGGGCTCTGAGCCGAAAGACCGGTGGCCCAGATCGCGCACAAAACGATCAGTTTTTTGGCGGCCTGCATGCCACCGAGACTAACACGGCGGCAAAGCGTGGCAAGCACTGCGTCCCGGAAAAATCCCGCGCGCCGCGTGAAGGCGCAGGAAAGGGCTCCTCTAACGATGTTC
>DATHFT010000152.1:0-16016 GCA_035317965.1 Saccharimonadales bacterium (SeqCode)
AACAGAAATTACCGAAGGTCGACTGGCGCAGATTGAACTAGACGCACTCGAGCCGAAGCAAATGACGTTGCATCGGTTGTTGATTCATCGGACGAATTGAAACCAACACCGTTAAAAGACATGGCCCGGGCGCAGCGCGCTGCGCCCTCACAATTTGAGGTGCGAGAGTTTTACCTGGCTGCGGTCATCGGTGGCGACGAGGAGATCGGCCGCGGTGCCCGACCAACCGGGGTGATGGAGAGTCGGAGCGATTTCGGCTAAAGGAGCGAGGACAAATCGTCGCTGATGCATGCTGGGATGGGGAACCGTCAATTCCGGAGCGTCGATTGTTTGCTCGCCGTACAGCAAGATATCTAGATCGATGAGACGGGGACCCTTTGGAAATTCTTTCTTGCTGCCCATCTGGGTTTCCAGTCGCCGGAGGCGTCCAAGCAATTTCGCGGGCTCCACGTCCGTTTCCCCTTCTACAACGCAGTTGAAAAACCAATCCTGCTTTAGGTAGTCGACAGGCTCTGTCTCGTAGATGGACGATTTGCGCGTGACGCGAACACCGAGGGCGGGAAGCGCGGCGACAGCCGCACGCAGATGCTCTTCGCGATTGCCAATGTTGGAACCCAGGGACAGATAGACAGTCGTCACGCCTCTCATTTTATGTCCATCCGGCCCCGGTCGCCGCAAACAAAAACTCCTGGCCTCATCCGTCAACAGGAGACCAGGAGTTTTGTGGGTGGTAGCGGGCTAGGAATTACTCATACCGCGTGGCGGTGGCCGATGCGCAGCCTTGGCGGTAGACTTTGCCGGTCATATCGGTAAATTCAACCGTGGCGTCGCTTTCAAATTGGTCAGGATCATTTTTGAATTCGATTGTCTGGGTTAGGGTTTGCTGGCCCGCTGAGAATCCAGGGTTGGCGGGCGGGTTGGGCGCCGTGGTGAAGAAAAGAAAGGACGAATCCTTTGAAATATAAGTCCGGCGGCCTTCCTGACTCCAAATGCCCTGGTCCGGGCCACGCTGTCCGATGGCAAATGCCGGATTGGTGGTGCTACCTGTCATGGTGCCGCCATCGGCGTAGGTGAGCAAGGCGGCAAACGGACCCGCGACGGGTGCATGGGTTTGGCAATTGTACTGCTGGACGGTAACACGCCACGTCCCCACCAGTTCTTTTCCGTGGAAGAAATCATTTCCGCGGAAATTTGCGGGTGCCGGGCTGGCACTGGAGTTCCGCTCGGAGATCGAGACCACAGATCCCACCAGCAGAACGGCGCCTAACACGTAGAGTGACTTTGTCGCTTTCAAATTCATAGTTATTCTCCTGGTTATACTTTTTCCGGATGTGGGTCCGGTGCTTGATGGGCTTATACTCGTCCGTAGTCGGGTTGAAAGTCTTTAGGACGGGCCTGAAGATTCGTGAAAATTTCTGAAGTTGCCCAATGGACATGACCAAAGCGGACAGCGGAATCCATGAGTTTGGCGATTTTCGTGTTGATGCGGGCAAGCGGGTGCTGCTGCGCGATTCCGAGACGGTACCTCTGACGCCTAAGGTATTCGACACTTTGCTGCACCTCGTGCAGAACCACGGCAAGACAGTGGAAAAAGAAGAATTGATGCGGACGATTTGGCCCGACACGATCGTCGAAGAAAACAACCTCAGCCAGAATATTTCAACGCTACGGCGAGTACTGGGCCAGAACCAGGCCGACCTTCGCTATATTGTGACGGTGCCCGGCAAGGGCTATCGCTTTGTGGCGGATGTCCGCTCGCAGGGGCAAATCGTTTCGGCTACGCCAACCAGCCAGAGCAGTACAAGAACCACGCTTGCGGTCTTGCCGTTTGAAAACCTGAGCGCCAATGCGGAAAAAGACTATCTGGCAGACGGTTTGACGGAAGAGACGATTACCGCGTTGGGGCAGATCGATGCCGATCACTTGAATGTGATTGGGCGGACCTCGGTGATGGCCTACAAGCGAACGATAAAGACTCTTCATGAGATTGGCAAAGAATTGGGGGCTGCTTATCTGGTGGAAAGTTCGCTGCGCTCTGAAGGCGAGCGAATACGAATTACCTCGAAGCTGATTCGCGCGAGCGATCAAGTGCAGATATGGACGGCCTCGTATGACAGCGAACCGAGTTCCATGCTGGTTTTCGAGCGCGAATTGAGTGCGGCCATCGCGGAACAGATCCGCTTACGCCTGTCGCCTGAAAGAATGCTGTTGTTAGCGCGACGCCACACAAAGAATGCCGAAGCGTATGATTTGTATCTGCGCGGTCGCCACTATTGGTATCAACTCACACCGCCAACGACCAAGCGGGCGATCGATTACTTTACGCAGGCCACCCAACTGGATAGAGAATATGCATTGGCGTGGTCAGGAATTGCAGATGCTAACTCGGCCAGTCCCATCAACGGCGATGCGCCTTCGATTCCGGCATGGAACCGTTCGAAGGAAGCGGCAGCACACGCGGTCGCGGCCGAACCCAATCTCGCCGAAGCGCAAACGTCCTGGGCGCTGGTGAATTTTTGGTTTGCTTGGGATTGGCTGGCTGCCGAATCCGCGCATCGGAAAGCAATTGAACTCGATCCGAATTATCACCTTGCACACCGCATGCTGGGGATTGTGTTGGGACATATGGGCAGGCATTCCGAAGCCCAGGCATCCGTGCGGCGCGCCCGTGAAATCGACCCTCTCCTGGCCGTGCATCAGGCGCTTTCCGCTTATCTGGCCTTTATTGCGGGAGATTATTCCGCGGCACTGCAATTTGCGCGGCAAGCAATCGTAGTTGATCCGGATTTCTGGATTGGTCACTTTCAGCTGGGGCAGGTGCAACTGCAGCTGGGCCATACCGAATTGGCGCTGGAATCGCTGAACAGCGCCGCCCGGCTGAGCGGCGGAAATAGCAAGACATTTGCGCTGCGCGGCTATTTTTTCGGAAAGCTCGGACGCGTGGATAAGGCGATGGAAATTCTGAACACGCTAGAAGTGATCTCACGCGAACGGTACGTGCCGCCCTATGCGCTGGCGCTGATTTATGCAGGGCTAGGCCAGGGCGACTCGGCATTTGAGTGGCTGGAAAAAGCATATGAGGTGCGTGATGTGCACCTCATATTTTTGCCGGTTGATCCCAAGTGGGATTCTTTGCGTGCCGACGGCCGGTTTGCATCGCTGGTAAAACGGTGCGGTTTCCATACCATCGGCGGTTGACTCTCCAAATATTCCTGACTAGGGAACGACCGGCAGTACCAAGTGCGATGGCATCGTGGCCGAACCATATACGCGCTGCGTGGCGGGCACATAGTCGGAAGCGACCGCTTTATAGATGCTGGGCACAAATTTCTGTGGGTTGCGGTCAATCAGCGGAAACCACGTCGACTGGATTTGCACCATGATGCGGTGGCCTTTCTGGAAGACGTGGTCGTGGTCGCGCAGCGGAACATCCCACTCGCGCGCTTCATTGGCCTTTAGTGCGTGAGGCTTCTCAAAGCTGTCGAGGTAACGACCGCGGCGGATTTCCATGGCAATCGGGAGTTCGTAGCCGTTAAGCGATTTCGCGTAATCACCAGCTTTCGCTCGCTCTTCACCTTCATCTTTTTCGTTCTTTTGAAAATCTTCGGGGAAAACGTCGATTAGCTTTACAACGAAGTCACTGTCGGTTCCGGAGGTCGCAGCGAACAGTGCCGCCGAAAGCGGGCCGGTGATCGTGACGTCGTGATCGAGCGGCGTGCTGGTATACGTTAAGACATCGGTACGGTTGTCGACGAAGCGTTGGTCGGCGACTTCCCATGTGCGCCAGTCGGGCGCGGGATAGGTCGGAGAAACGGGCCGTGGCCGGTATGGTACGGGGTTCGCAGGATCGGAAACATATTCGCGGTAAGGCTTTTCGTTTGCAGCCGGCGCTGTGAAGGAGAGCGTGCCGTCAGTGTGCAGATAGAGATTGGTCGAGTGGGATTCTTTTGGCGGCCATGTTGTGTAGTTGTGCCAGCTATTGGAACCCGTTTGAAACGTGGTGGCCTGCCAGTTTGGCTTTTCGCCTTTGCCATGCAGATAGTAGGCGAAATACGGCGCTTGAATATTTTCGCGGAATTCGCGGGCGGTTTCATGTCCACCAAAGGTCAGGAGTCCAAGGCTGTCCCCTTTTGGAGATTGCCACTGACCGTGGAACCAAGGACCGACAACCATCAAGTTCGTATGGTCCGGATCCTTTTCTGCGGCATGTTTGAAAATTTGCCAGGGACCCCACGGGTCTTCCTGGTCCCAGAAGCCAGCAACATTCAGATTGGGAACCGTAGAAGCGTGGAGCTGCCGGACCCAGGCTTCTTTTTTCCAGAAATCGTCATAGTCGGGGTGTTCCACATTGGAATTCCAGAACGGAATCTTGCCATGAAGATATTTGTCATTGACGTTGGAGAGCGGGCCCAGATTCAAGTGCCAGCTGTAGGCGTCATAGGTTTCGAAATTGAAGTAGGTATTGGCGTTTTTGTCCGACTGTTCCATGACCGAATATTCAAATGCATAGCTCTGGCGAAGTGCGCCGAAGCGATGGAAATCATCATTCATCCACTGGTCAACGGGAGACGCTTGCTCGCTGATCGCCTTGAGCGCGGGATGTGGATGCAGCAACGTGAGACCGGTGGTCAGGCCGTCGTAGGAGACGCCGTACATCCCAACTTTTCCGTTGTTGTTAGGAACATTCTTCAGAAGCCATTCGATGCTGTCATACGCGTCGGTTGTTTCGTTGGTCGCCTTCGGATTGGTCAGGTCTACCTGCGAAGTGAGATCAAAGTTGCCTTCTGACTTAAAGCGGCCCCGCAAGTTTTGAATAACGAAGATATAGCCGTCTTTGGCCAATTCGATCCAATTGTTCGGCATGGTTTCTGGCGCCTTGCTGGGAACGCCATAGGGTGTGCGGCGAAACAGAATGGGGAGCGGGCCCGATTGCTCAGCAGGAGCAATAATCACGGTTTGCAAATGAACACCGTCGCGCACGGGAATCATCACTTCTTGAAACTTGAAAGGTAGTTTTGCATCGGTTTGTTGCGCATGGAGAGAAACGCCCGAGAAAGTGACGACCACCAAAGTCAGAACGAAACGTCTGAAAAATAAGCGCACGAAAGACCTCCTGCTGATTTCCAATTCAATTGTAAAAGTTCGAGCAAGAATACGGCGCGAGTATATATCAAACGGGGGCGGGGTAAAGGAGAAATGCAACAATTGTTGCGCTGGCCAAGTGCCGGCCGAAAGGCCCGATTATTTGGACGGGATCAGGGTGGTCTGACTGGCCACACACTGCCAGGTTTCGTTAAATTTTATCCAGGTGTCAGTAAAACGTTCGCGGCGGACGTAGGGCTTGTTGTTTTCCGTGCCCTTCACGCGGAAGGTGCCGGACACTACGGCGGCGTTGCCGTAGACCTGAACATTGGTTTGCTCCGTGACAACCTGGGCCGGCTGATAGTCTGGCGATTTGATGCTGGCCAGAAATTCTCCTTTAGTGGCAACGCTGCCATCGATGTCCACTGACACCAGCGTACTCGCCAGAAGCATGTCCAGCGCTTTGGCGTCTTTCACCTCCAGCGCATGATTCCACGCCTTTTCGAGCGCCAGGACACGCCCGCCATCGTCGGTCATGGTCGATTGTTGCGCCCAGACAGCTACAGCCGCACACACGACTGTACCGGCAAGTAGGATCACCCGTTTCATGAACTGACCTCGCAATTCCGCCCATTTGCAGGGCGGAACTCTGCTCCTAGGTTAGGGCAAGAAAAGCCTCACAACCAAACTTCGCAAGGCTGAGTTGCGGCGCAGGCACGCGACTTGCAAAACAACACTTGCCTAGAAAAGCCGCGGTTGGCGGCGCGGTTGTTCGCGATTGAAATATTCGTAGGCGCGCGCAGTGGCGACGCGGCCGCGGGGCGTGCGGTCAATCATGCCAATTTGCATGAGATAGGGCTCGTACATTTCTTCGATGGCATCTTCTTCTTCAGCGAGTACCGCCGCCAGAGTGCCAAGGCCAACGGGACCGCCAGCGTATTTATCGAGAAGGGCGAGCATGAGGTTGCGGTCCACTTCATCGAGACCGCTTTCGTCGATGCCCAGCATGCGCAGCGACTCCTGCGCCACTTCGCGCGTAATTTTGCCGTCGGCGCGGACTTCGGCGAAATCACGCGCTCGACGGAGAAGACGGTTGGCGATACGTGGCGTCCCCCGGCAGCGGCGGGCAATTTCTTCAGCGCCGCCCTCATCCAGCTTAATATTCAGAATTTTCGCGGAGCGATGAAGAATGATGAGCAGATCTTCCGGCTCGTAGAAATCCAGGCGATGAACGATGCCGAAACGCGAACGAAGCGGCGCGGTTATAAGTCCAGCGCGGGTGGTTGCGCCGATGAGCGTGAAATGCCCCAAGGCGAAAGGATGAATGCGAGCGCCAGGTCCCTGACCGATGATCAGGTCCACGCGAAAATCCTCCATGGCTGGATACAAGACTTCTTCGACAGCGGGTTGCAGGCGATGGATCTCATCGAGAAAAAAGACTTCCTTGGCTTCGAGAGAAGTAAGAATTGCGGTGAGATCGCCTTTGCGTTCAAGAAGCGGACCGGCGCTGGTCTTGATCGGGACATTTAGCTCGTTGGCGATGATTTGAGCCAGTGTGGTTTTACCGAGTCCTGGCGGGCCATAGAGCAGCACGTGATCAAGCGCTTCACCGCGGCTGCGCGCCGCATCTATGGCGATCTGAATGTTTTCTTTTACGCGCTTTTGCCCGATGTATTCGTTCAGCGTTTTGGGACGGACGCTGACTTCGATGCGCGCGTCTTCATCGAACGGCGCCCCGGAGACGATTCGCTCAGGTTGTTTGTGCTGTGCCATGCGTTTTGCAGTTCCGTCTGTCATCGGACCAGTGAATTACCTTTCCGACCAGTCGAGTTCAATTCCTATCTGTTGTTTGCTGCCTAGAAGGCTATCAACGGAGCCGCTCGGTGCTCTCGCGGTAGACGTTTTTGAATTTCGATAAAATGGTTTCGCGGCTTTCACGTCAGCGGACGAGATTTTCACGATTTCTTGCTGAACGCGTTGAGAGAATTGGTTAGGCAACGGTCTTCCTGGCTTTCGGGCTGCTGAGGGCCTGAAGAGATACGCGAAGAAGCTTTTCAAAATTTGCCGCGCCGGCGCTTTTGCGTGCATCCTCCACCGAAGACTCTGCAAGCCGCAAGTCGTAGCCGAGATTTACAAGCGCAGAGACAACGTCGGCTTCCACTCCGGCTGGGGATGACGGCGCGGGTCGCTCTTTTTCAACGGTGACGGCGTCCAATTTGTCCCGCAGCTCGACAACCATCCTCTCGGCCGTCTTGCGCCCCACACCTGGAATTTTGGTGAGCCGGCTCAGATCACTGTTACGAATCGCCGGAACGAGCTCTTCCACGCTCATCCCGGATAAAATTTTCAGCGCGAGACTGGGACCAACGCCGGAGGCCGAGAGAAGCATTTCAAAAAAGTGTTTTTCGCGAGCTGAGACAAAGCCATAAAGAGAGAAAGCGTCCTCGCGCACGTGCGTGTGAATCAGCAGCGTAACTTCGGTGTGGAGTTCGCCGAGCGCCGCGTACGTAGAAAGGGGTACTGCGACGATATAGCCCACACCACCCACATCAACGAGAATTTGATTGGGCCTTTTGTCGGACAGACGGCCACGCAATTGACCAATCATCGCTCGCCAGTATTGTCGCTTTATCTTCGCCTGTCAACGCGAAGAAGGGATTGCGGATCCAGCCGCGAAAAAGGGAACACCCCAGGGTATCGGAGGGATCGGTGTGAGGGTCGAGCAAGCTTGAACACTTTCCATCACGATCTTTCCTGCACCATTCATCGCCGCAATCGACATGCTTTCCTTGTGCACGTCCATGCCGATATATTTAGTGCTAGTCATAGAGGGTGTTCCTCTCTGGAAGGGTTGAGCCGAACACTCAAAACCCTACTCCAAAAGGGGCACCCTTTTTTAAATTGCGTCGGCTTACCGGTAAGTTGGGTACTCGCCTCCACTCGTTGGGAACTCCGTTTTATCGGGGGCTTATCTCAGTTCAGGTCGTTTTGTGTCCAGACGTGGAAAGCACCGAATACTACGTCATTCACCTGTCGAATGGCAGTCTCACGCATAGTAAATAGTTCCTCAGGACAGGCATCGCGCTTCACGGCAGTTTCCAGCACTTCGACGCGTTCCATTTCGCGAACAATACAATCCAACTGTTGCTGCGCGATTGCGGCCACTCGTTGCTCAAAGTGCTTCGCCGATTCGGCCCAGGCAACGACATTCACGTAAGCGCCTCTTCCATTCGCGACTCGCTTAAAGTCGTTGCAAGCGGGGTCCGCCACAAGGCACACGAGACCAGTCCAGAGTTCCATTGAGTTGATTATTGCTCAACAGGGACCAAATTTCGTCATAGCTCCATAGCTCCTGGTAAGTTCGCCTTACCGGAAATGTGGATTTGGCGAACGGGCACTGGGACGGTAACCGCGTTACCCAGGACCTTGGTGCGAAGGTTGGGGGAATGGGTTCGTTTGGCCGAGTTTCTAGCCAGAGTTTTAGCAAATACGAGCGTATTAATTTCGGTGCGTCCTCAGAAGTAATGGTGTCCTTCTGGTCCGGCAGAGAAAACTACACATTACTTCTCGAGTAGGACAAGAAATATCCGCCTTCATCTCTTCCCATCGTGACTCGGGGTGGCTCAGGGTTATATCGTGCGAGGCCGTGGCTATCGCACGTCGAAAAGATGATATGTTGCATTGACTGACCAGCACGAAAGTACTCATCCAAGCTCTCTTCGACTCCGGTGCGAAGAACTGAGAGCATGAACAGCTTCAATTCTTTCCAAGTATCGTTTCCCGGAAATGTGTGAACGAACGCAAGTATCTTCGTCCAACTGTTTTGATTGCTCGTCATCACGTCGAGTTTGACCACAATGGGCTTAGTATTGCAGAGGGATGTTGTAGAAACTAGTATCCACTTTACCGTTAATCGTCCAGGTGCCGCCAAGGTTCGCTTCGATTACTTTCTCGGACGCCGTTGCAGATGACTTCCGTGTAGCCGACAATCCGCCCAGTGACGAGCCGATTCTCGGGTTCTTGGTGCTATCGCGCTTTTGTGCCACTTAGAATGTCGGGGTATTCTGCCGTGACGGCGTGAAAGGAGTCATTATGCTGGAGCGAATCGCTGAAGGGCGTACTGATCTGGTCTTTGACTATCTGGCGGAAGGACATCCATCGAGTTCGAATACGAGCGATGGTGGATCATTGATGCAATGGTGCGCTTACTACGGCGACGTGTCGGCCCTAAAGTTTCTCCTCTCCAAGGGAGAGACGCTCCAGTCTTTCGGAGAGAACATGGGTCTCAACGCGGCGGCTTTTCACGGCCACTGGAGGCTGTGTCAATTTCTGGTGGAGAGCGGTGCAAACGTGAACTCTCAAGAGAAAGATACCGGTGAGACCGCGCTGCATGCGGCACTGTCGTCTCATCGCGCTGCCCAGCATTGGGTGGTGAAGGTCTTGCTCGACTCTGGCGCTGATCCGAATATCGCAACCAAACCCTCGGCTGAATCGGGAGCATTCATGCGTGATGCGCGAACGCGGGGAGAAACACCGCTACATCGAGCCGCCGCGTTCGCAAGGGAGGATACAATTCAGCTTCTGCTAGACGCCGGTGCCAAGATCGACGCCAAAGACATGCATGGCGACTCGCCTTTGACTTGGGCAAGTTGGTATATTCGACCCGACTCGATTTTGAAGAAGCTACTCTACGATGGCTTCTCGATCCGTCCAGCGCGGCGGACGATGGATGCAAACCTGCTTGGGACTCCGCTTATGTCACGGTCGTCGTAGCTTCTTTGACCCCTCAGTTGACGAAATCAGGCGATAGCGCTCAACAACCGGAGCGGCCATGTTCGAATCCCATGTGGCCACTTGCCTGAGTAGTTGTGCCAGCTCAGACACTTGAAAATCCATTTCTCCGATTACGGCGTTTACCAGGACATTGATAAGCTTCTGCTACGATTACGTGAGGAAACTGTTCTCCCCACAATGAATCCCGCTAACAGGAAGATATGGTTTCGACGAATCGCGTTTGCTGCATTCTTCACCGGCGTTGGCGTGACTCTGTCGTTGCTCGTATTCTACGCATGGCCGGGAACCTATCCAGACGATGGGGACCCCAAGAACATCTACTATGTGTTGTGGAAACACGGCCTAAATAACAACATGAATCTCGATTCCGCCTTGGCGGCGATGTCCCACGATGTCCGGCCCGTAAGGCGGGTGGAAGGGTTGACAAAGGACCAACTCAAGGCCCGCTTTGGCTACATACGGACACTGGGAGAAGTCACGCCATATTACCAGGCGTGCTACTTCACTCCGGGCGCCTTCACTCAGGGGAATCCAGGCCGCGCTGAGATTGCAGGCAAAAGCGAAGATGCATTCTTCCTGAGGGACAGTCCCTGGATGGTTGTCATGAAGAATGGAAAGGCTGTTGACCTTATCCTCTGCAAAGGTTACTGACGGTTGGCTAGTGCCCACTATACCGGCGTTAGCCAGGCACAAAGCGCGTCGTGTTGGGTTCTAATAGAAAAGAGAATGGTTATGCGTCCGCATGTCCCGTGTTTCATCCTGTTCATGGTTCTAATCCCAGCCACGTTCTCTACTGCACAAATGCAGTCATATAACGACGAGGCGGTGGTGAAATATGCGAAATCAGTTGACGTTGCCAAGATTGACTCGACACTTTCTTCTCAGCGGCTTGAGGATTGGCTTCTCCGTGGTCCGGCGAGAATCGACGAGTTGTACTGGAATATTAGTCAAAACTGCGATTTGAAAGGTACCGAACCAAATGCAGATGGAGACTTGCCCTTGTGTGTAAAGGTCGGTTTCCGACGAGGAAACACGAGCGGATTTGGCGTGCTGCGAGTGGGCACGCTCAAGCACGGCTTAAGTGGACAACCTGCAATTCTCTATCTCGATGTTCTTCGTCCGTTTTCAGTTGGGTCGTACGACAAGCTATCTGATTTTCCACGTTTTCTCGATGGAATAGACAAGACGCAAAACACCAAAAACGAGATTCATCTGCGGGCGACCGTGCAGAGCGTTGTCCCGCTCACAGACTTTTCGGGGAAAATCACACCAGTTGATTTCGACCCAAGGTTCGCTCTCACCGTTCGTATAGAGTCGGTCGACCCCGCCGTCGGCAGTTTAACCGTGGGGGCTGTCGTTGCATTCGCCATCCACAGTCCGGCACTACTATTTGGAGACGATGCCACCAAAGGCAACACGTACAACTTTTTCTTACAACATGAGATTAAGCATGGCAAGACAAGATTTCTTGGCTTAAAGGTTGAGAAGGTGCAGACGACTCCAGCCATGTCAGTGCCAGGTTAGTCGGTTAATCGGAAACTAGGAAAATCCACTTTACCGATTACCGCTGCCAGGACTTATGGATCAACCCCGTTGACAATCGCAAAGAACTGGCCTCAGAGTGACTGAAGCCATGCCAAATCGCGCCATCGAAATTCACGATTCAGTCCTCGCGGCAGTTTCATTCTCGCACGGCGAAGCGCAACTCCATTTCTCCTCTGTCTATATCCACCAGAGTGAAGGCGCACCGCTTCGTGATGCTGGAAGTGGCTGGGTTCAGAAGGCGGTACTTCGGATACAGGATGCAAGGGTGGAAGGTGCGTTTTCGGAGTTTCCTGTGGATTTGAGTAGCGGCCAGATTCAAATGGGACAAAACATTTTGGACAATGAGATTCCAGTGCCGCTACGCCACAGAGGCGCATTTGAGCTGCGCTTACAGGCAATGTGGCAAGGGCAAATAGTTGTTTCTTTCAAGGGCAGTCGTGCTGAATTAGAATTGCTCGGTGAGCCGGAATATGTGGAAGAGATTCGCCCGTAACGAAAGCAGCCGCACCAACGTACTGTGAGCCACTTCTCCGGCTAGCGCGTAAATCGGGACTTGAGTAAGATCCTCTGACAAATGGGAGTGTTCATCTTCCGAGAAGAGCCAAGACACACTGACGATTGCCTCCGAGTAGAAAGAGACATTATGGCCAAAGTCGAAAGAACGAAGCTAGACGTGGCTAGCATCATTGAACAGTTTCTAGATGGAACTGGAGGCAAACGGGACTGGGATGATTTCTGCTCCTTTGGCATAAGCGACCCTTATCTCGACTCGATCCGTGCCCAATGCATCGAATTAGATCGAACCTATCCTTCAACAAAGAAAGGGCACTATTGCAATGACGCTGGCTTTGACGTCATGCGCCGGTTGGTAGAGACGCTTCGGGCCTTGAAGAAAAAGAAAATTTCTGTTTAAAGATCCACTTTCCCGATAACGGCGTTACTCAGAAGTTGTCTCGAGTCTCACGGCGCCGTTGTGGATTTTTCGAGCAGGTTCCGTGTATTTTCGGTCATATGGACGCAAGGGGTTTCTTCTTCTATTTCGGGATTCCGTCGTTATTCCTGATGACCTGCATGACTGTGCTGGGGTGGGTGAGCCGCAAGAGAAAATGGAGGCTCGCCCAAAATCGACTCCACTGGATTGGAAGTTGGGCGGTGATCGGGTTTCTCATCGCCACTTCACTTGCGATTGCAGCGTCCGCAATGAACACAGATTTTATCTACAACAACGCAAATTTAGTTTGGCCTTCCTGCCTAGGGCTTGGGGCGCTGGATGGACACCCATCAATCGCCGTGGGATCACTACTCGTTGTGTTGATGGGTGTGGTCAACGCTCTGTACTATGCATTTCTTGCAGTGCTGACCTGGTTGCTGTTGAAAGCGTTTCGCACGAAGGCCGGAGCCTGATTCCTACGCTTCACTTAACCTTGGGCACAACGAGTTTGCCAGCGGAAGAAAAGTTAACTGCCCAAATAACAAATCGGTCCGACCCGTCAACTCCTGATTAGTCGGCTTCCCGGACAAGTGGAATTAGGCACTAAGGGAAGCCGCCAAGGGCTCAAGGCCATTTTCTTAGTAGTGACAAACAAAGAAAAATGATCGCGACCGAACCAATGAAATACCGCATTCCTGCACCAGTGTTTGGCCGCGAGATAGTAAAGACGATCAACGCAATCGCAACGACAAGTTCGAGCCCACTGCGAATTAAACGGTTTCGCGTTGTTGCTCCGTCGCGTGGCGTCTCTGTCGTCATTTTTAGCGACAATCCTATCGCGAAATTCGCCCCAAAATAATTCTCAACTCCTGATAAGTCGTGCCGGTTCAGAGGGTCGATGCAACACCATCAAATCAGTTGATCCGCCAATACCCTGAAGAACCGATCTGTTTAACTGACGCGGCCAAAACCCAGCCAGGGTAACGTTCCGGCTGATCTAACCTAGCCAGCGCTTTTCGCTTTTGTTTTTGGTGCAATGTGGGTCCGAGCTGGTGTTGCGTCCACCCATTGAGTCCACCGGGTTTACCAGGCACTTGGCACACAAGGTTGGTGTCTAATCGTAGTAGGCTCGGAGCAGTCGAGTGCCCCAGAGCAAGATCCAAAACGCCCAAGTAGTTTTCGTCGTTGGAATCTCCCTCTTGCTGGGAGGCTGCAAACAAACCGTTCCCCCGAAGGTTGAAACCACTCCAACCGTTTCGGTAGAAGAACTCCTGGCCAATCCGCAGGGTTATGCCCACACCATGGTCAACGTAAGCGGATGTTTCGTGCGTGGTCTAGATGGTATGACCTTACGTTCATGCGGTGCCAGTGGAATGGGCAAGGCGATTTGGGTCGAAGACGCACGATTCGTTCAAGAAATGCAAAAGCACAGGCTCCCCGACGTGCCGGATGTGATACCGAAGGGATTGGAAAGGCCCGCAATCAAAAAGCAGTTATTCGCGTCCGATGAAAAGCACAATGCGGAGGCGTGGAAGGAGTTGAAGCCATCTTCGGACCGGGAGCAGACAGTCTTTGAGGTAGAGCTCCTCGGACAGTTCGAGACCGCTGCTGTTCCTCTAATGGGGCAATCGGCCTTTGGTCATTTTGGCGCTTACTCCCATGAGCTAATTCTGGCCGATGTCTCGAGCAGCAGCCCCGCGCAGTTCTCCGGCCAAACAGAACAATCGTCAAAGCCCATCAATGTGACAGTCTGCGAAATTGTGGAAGATGCACTGCGGTTCGCCGGCAAGAGAGTTAGATTTTCCGCTAAATTTCAGAGTGATGGCATTGAACATAGTGTGCTCACGGACCCTGACTGTGGCCGCGGTATTGAACCGTTCGTGCCTGATGAAGTCGAAGAGCATCCCGATATCCAAGCACTCGACTGTGCCCTGGAAAAGGGAATGCGCGGAACAATGGACAAGCGTATAGCCGCAATCTTCACGGGACGATTCGTCCTCCGCGATTCCGACTCATCACGTCTTCGATTTGTCCTCACCATCGAACGAATCGATGAACTTAGACTTACGCCAGTCGATTTGAAGCCACACGTACCACGGTCCGGTGGCGGTTCTTGATACGGTGCCGCTTAGACCCCGAGTAGTCGGTTTACCGGATGTCCTACTTCACACCATGTCCGGTACCGAGCTGTCCCGCGTACGAACCGAACTCTAACGACGGTGAATACTCAAAACCATTCCGCCACATCCAGTACAAGCGAACCCCCAGCTTCCGCCCCATCGCTACCTTGGCAATGCTCTTGTGTCGACGCATCGCCAGGTGAATATACCGACGTCTCCAGTCAGGATGGATACGCGCCGCTGCTTGGGCCGCCTCCACCAACAAGAAGCGCAACAACGAATTGCCTTGCTTGCTGATGTGCCCCAGCCGTTGTTTGTGGGCACTGGAATCCTCACTCGGAATCATCCCCACGTAAGTGCCGATCTGCTTACCGCGTTCAAACCGAGTCGGAGTTCCGATGATCAACACGTAGGCGAGTGCCGTAAGCGGGCCAACACCGGGATGGGTCATCAGCCGCATCACGTCGGGTCGCTTCCGGGCTTCCCGCTCGACGGCTGCGGTTAACTCCTGAATCGTCGGATTCATACGGTCCAACAGTTCCAACAACTCTTGCCGGCGTCGGTTGGCCCAGGGACCTAACGCGATTTTCTCTAGCTGCGCTCGTCCCTGTTCGCTGAACAGTTTTTTCTTCCAGCGATAGCCCTCGTTCATGGCTAACGCCTGCAACTGATTCATGATTCGTGTGCGCATCTGTACCAACCGGTGCCGGTGCCACAGCAGTTGCCTGAGATCCCGATTCTCCGGGCTCGGTACCCAAATTTGCGGGAAGTTATTGTCCCGCATCAGCCGGAGTAGGAGTCGAGCGTCCTTGCGGTCCGTCTTCTGCTTCTTGATCCGCTTGGCCTTGATCTCCGCGGGGTCACCGATCCACAGCTCGAAACCTAATTCAGCCAGCAGTCGCTCGAACCAACGTGAATATCCGGTAGCCTCCATGCCTACCCGCACGCTGATTCCTCGCTGCTTCAGGTCTCGATAGAATTTCTCCGCTTGTCCATCACTGTGGTTCAATTCCTGTTCACCACACTCACCAGTCTCTTCGATTAAAAAAGCAATCGTCTGAAAGCTCGGGTGGTAATCTACGCCTATAATCATCATGTTCGGCTCCTTTCTCCGAGCCTGCGGTCGTTAAGCAACCACAGTCTACTCGGGTCAAGGAGCCGACATTGTTATGCAATCAAGTCCAGTTCCAAGAAATCCACATGGACGATTCCCGCGTTTATCCAGCACTATCGGAAGTCCACTAGATCATCGCGTGACAGTGACTGCCGAGATTCTATGCATAGTTGACCCCGCGAGCTACAGGAGAAGCCGCTCTCTGAAATGTCTCTACCTGTGGAGATGCGGTTCGTGACAGAAGTTGCGTCTCACTAAAATCAACTCCCGATTAGTTCTATAAAAGGGGAAGTTCTATAAAAGGGGAAGTCAAGAAAAAACACATCTCCGTCGGCTGGAAGTTTTCTTGCTTCGCAGCCCACTTGATCGAGCGAGATTTGTGCTGACCTACCGCGCCATATGCTCGGTTGCTGACCGATAGTGCCCAGCG
>DATHFT010000153.1:0-63112 GCA_035317965.1 Saccharimonadales bacterium (SeqCode)
TTCCGTCGCGATTTTCCGTTTGTCCGCTGGCATCGCGATATCGCGTGGTTCGAGATGGCCGACGGTGCGCAGGTGGTGAAGTCGAAGCTTCGAGAATCGGCGGTGCACAAGACCGACATTCGCAAGCGGTGTCAGTTCTGCGATGTCGGCGGCAAAACCCGCGCGTACAACTCGGCTGACCAGACCCAACAGCTGACGTCGATTCCCGCGCCGGCCGAGAGCGGGTTTCGCGTGAAGCTGTGCCCATTCTGTTTTGCAGCGTAAACGTCGGGACGGCGCCCGGGAAGCTATTCCAAAGACGCTGCGCTAAAATCGCGCGTGTCATCCTTCAGGACGGTCAACCAGTCACGGTCGCGGGCGTTCACATATTTAAGAGATCTTTCGTAAACGTCCGCCGCAAACCCGACGGACGAGTTCCGCTCTCGGTTTTTGCTGTGGTTCCGGGATTCGGATTCTCATTGAAAATCAGCCAACTCCTGCAGCGGGCGGATTTCGATCTCGCTCGGTCCCGACATGGGATTGGGGCAGCGCTTCACCCATTTGACCGCCTCGTCCATGTCTTTAACTTCCCAGAGCCAGAAGCCCGTGACCAGCTCGCGGGGGTGCGCGAAAGGTCCGTCGATGACTTCACGGTTGGGACCATCGAACGCCACACGCTTTCCCCGCGAGGAGGGCGTGAGGCCGTCGCAGTCACCGTCCTTCATAATGCCGGCTTTGACAAGCTCATCATTAAATTTGCCCATCGCCTCCATCATCGCCATTGTCGCGGGCGTGCGGCGAAAGCCCTTTTCGCTGTCTTCAGTAGCCTTCACGAGAACCATCACGCGCATTGTCTGCCTCCTTGTTTGATCTCAGGCTCATCGTAGCCAATCGAAGTTGGCTTTGGCAATCGCCAAGCAAAGTAACGATTTTCCTTGCGGTGGTTTTGGGCTCAGGATAGTGAATGATAAAGGACGCTATGGCCAAGACGCCGTGACGGGAGCGCCTGGAACCTTTCAGGCGCTGTCGCTCGCGACCGAAATTTCAAGTGGATCATTCACGGCATCTTGAAGCTTCTGTTTGCTGCCGATGTACCGTTCCGTTGTTTGCACGGAGGCGTGGCAAGCAGAAACTGGATCTGTTCGAGGTTTTCGGGCCGCCTGGATGCCGCTGCGAAACACGGCATCGTTGATGTACAGGTCTCCCGTAGCATCACCCCATGCATCATGCATTGGCTCACCGTTAGCGCTGGAACGACCGCACCATCCACCTTTGACGCGATGCCGAGTTGACGTGGGTCGGGGAGAAACCGAAACACGCAGCCTAAAACTGACTTGTTCCGTTCGAGGAATCTAAGGTGAAGTCCCAAACCGGCAGAGCCAAACCGCCGCTTCTTTTAGAGCCCGTATCCACCGCGCCAATACTTCTCGTATCTTGTGTTCATCAATTTCGGCATCACCAGCGCCCGTCACACCGTTCCCGCGGCTACCGCTGAAACCTTGCTGTCCGGAAAACTGTCGATGGCAGCAGCTGTGGAATCATAGATGTCGAATATGGTGAACAGCCTGGTGATTTGCATGATTTCGCGAAACTTGTTTCCCAGCGAGCTAAGCCGAACCGAGGCTCCTTGCGTTTTTGCGCTGACATAGGACGCAACGAGTATGCCGAGTCCAGCGCTGTCGATGTATGAAACATTGGACATGTCCAGGACAATTTTCTTTTTGCCGTCAGCAACCAGGTGTTTCACTGCGTCGCGGAGTGCACTGCTCTCTTGACCAAGTACGATACGGCCATTTAAGCCGATCACTGATACGCCGGATACTTCTTGAATTGTTATCTTCACGTCCATAAAGTAGCGCCTCTGTTGGGACTATACTCCTCGGAATGGTTTGTAGGCAGGGATTCATTCCACCCAAGCCATGCCGCCGTAGACTTCGCCGGATGGGATGAGTCTGCCTGGTCTCACGGAGAAACGTGCATTCCAGCGCTCAAAATGAGACTGGAACACTCTGTGCGAAACGCTCGAAGCAGCCCTGGAGGCGGGCTGGGTGCTGCGTCATCTCCGAGCCAGTGCGCTCATCACCCGCCGCGTTTGTGGCCTGGAGGCGAAGCCGGGCATCGGTAGAGAACCTGATTTCCTCGAAAACCTCGGCCATGCTATAAATTCTCATGGGCAAAATAGTCGGGCGTTGGATCGTGTACGAATACAGGGACGGCGAGTTCGTTCACTTGTCAAAACCACTGCCGACGAAAGAGCAGGCGGAACGCGAGCGCGCGAAGCTGGTATCCGCTGCTGGCAAAAGAAATTCGATGGGCGTCGGGTTTATCCATACGGAAAAATAGGCGGTCTAGGCGAGAAAAGCGACAAGACCCACAGCAGCAAGCGCCAGGAAAAACAGCGCTGCCGTTATGAAACGCGCGATTGTGAGTTTTGGAATGGCCATACCGGTCGTGGACAAGAATACAGGGTTTCCGGATGGCGCTCCCTGTAATTTATAGATGAGTTAACAAGCGATAAATACCGCCGGGACCCGATTAACCACTTGGCAGCAACCGCAGTAAGCGTTTTCCCGGCACCCTCCCGTACATCAAGGCACGAAAACGACAGCGGCCGGTTTGGACTTGACAGGACGAAATGTCGCGCAAAGAATAATGGCTCGTGTGGGCGGATTTGGGGCTACTAAACATGAACGACTACAGTTGGAGCGAACCCTATCGAGATGCCGCGCTTGAAACGGATCCTCACAAACGTCCTGAAAAAATCGCCGACGCCGAGAGGGCCATCAAGCAAAGACTGGCGGTGGCTTCCCCTCCCGAGATGCGCCGGAACGAATGGGACGCCATAGCCCAGAGCTTGGCCGCTTTAACCGTTCTCAAGAATGAAGCGGACGGGCGTACCAAAGAAATATTTACTTTCGACTAGCACTCGCCTCACGGCGTGAAATTCGACGCAGACCGGCGACCGGTTGTGCCGACTGCGATCGCGTCCGCAGCGCGCGAAGATCCAGTAAACTTCGGGAACCTCGTCGTCCGTCGGGGCAGCACCGATCAACGGCAGTCGTCTGGGAACGCCGACCTCAAGTGCTCACGGGCAAGATTCCGTGCGATGCGCAGCCGGCACATTAGCCGAGACGGCGGTGTAGGTAAGCGGCCCGATATTGACGAATTTTCCCGCCGAGTTTGTCGCGACGCCAAAGATTTCCCACTGCCTTTTGTCAAAGGTTCCGCGCTCAGTCGTCACCTGAATATTCGCAAGGGCGACGGACTTGACCGGGAGCGTGCCGTTGGAATCCGGCGTATTCACAACCGCGCTCCGGACAATCGTCGCCAGATTGCCTCCACCCCATCCTGGGTTTTTAAAATTGCAGCGACGGTCATTCGAGTGAATCTCCAGTTTGGCGATTCCGCTCTCCGCGTCGCTCCCCACAACCGTAATCTCGAGCTGCCCCGCCGTGGAGTTGAGGACGACCAGCGCAGGGAAAACTGCCGGAACCGTCGCTCCGGCCGTTGAATCGCCACCTCCGCCGGTCATATGCCCCGTAATGCTGACTGGAGTAGGCAGAGTTGTGTCGGCCACATTGGTTTTCACGCGGTCTGGATTGTTAGGAGGACAACCGGACAGAACGATGACCGCGGGGACCGCGAACAAGACAAAGAACCGCGCATGCAAGAACCTTTTCTGGAAAGCTGGCATGGGAAGCCTCCGTAATCAGTTTCGTTTTTTTAAGCTGGAGAATCTGATTCAGGCCGGTAACGTGGCTAGACTGTACACCAATTGCTTGCGGCGGGAAGCAAATTCCGCGAAGTGCCTGTGTGCGGAGGTAAAAGTGGATGGAATCGCGCTCACGCGGGGGCGTGATCGGCGCTTTAGGGAACCCAGCGTCTTCGCCCATCGCTGGCCCCGCCTGGCAGTTGCCTTTGAATACAGACAGAAGAGACGCGAGCTTGCGACCCGCGTCTCTCCTTCTCGAGCTTATTCGAGCTTACTTCTTGCACCCGGAACAGGAAGCGCAACAGTCGGCTGAAGGACAACATGCTGCACTTGCCGCCTTCGCCGCTTCCGCTAACCCGAGCAGGGTGACTGCTAACAGCAGAACTACACCAATTCTCTTCATGAGTCTTCTCCTTGTGAGATGAATGAGTTTTTGTGGGCAGACGGCGATGCCATCTGCACGGGAACCACGCCATACGTCTCGTCGTTTTTTCTAAATGCGGAGAAGGTGCGTCTTGAGGAGGGTGTCCCTGCCGCTGTGCCACGTGGATTGCGTAAGCTCGCCGGGACGCGGAAATCGGGTTGCCAGGGACTGAAACCCGGAAGACGGAACAAGGTCTCCGGTAAAAACGATTTTAGGCGCCGCCGGGTCCGGCTGGTGAGGCAAAGTTATTTCAAGAGGGCAACAGGAGACAGCGCTCGAAGCAGGTTTGCCGTCATGGGACGGAACCGGGGAATTCCCGTCTGCATGGTGGCAGTCGCCCATGTCCGCCATCAGAGCCGACTCACCGCGGCTGGCCAAAGCCCTGCTTACAGAGGACGCAACAATCCTCGCAGAGGCAAGAACCGGCTGGGTACAGCCTGTGACGCAGACGAGCGCCGCCATCCAGAGAGAAACGGCGGAGGCGAGGCCTGCTTTGAGTGTGGAAGGAATTGAGCGCATTGCAAGGTATAGGATACGCCCGCAATCCGGTAAATGCATCTTCGCTCGGGAGGGCCACTACAAAGAAAAAACCCCGGATCGCTGGGGGGAGCGACCCGGGGCGGGGCTACTACTTGGGGGCATTGGGCAAACTTGTCTAGAAATTTAGTGAACAACCTGTTGCGACAACAGGCAGATCTGGCGCAGCTCTTCGTAGGTAAAAAAAGTCTCCTGCTCGTTTCCTGCAAATTCGGTGCGGCCCAGGCCCCATTCGCGCGAGATGCGGCGCAATTCGCTTACCGGGATACCAAGCATTACGGACGCGCGGCCCTGCGTGACGTACTTGGGAACCGGGCTGTTTGCTGCTAGCTCTTCGCGAGTGACTGTGTCGTGGCGCATGGTCGTTTCCCTCGTCTTTCTTATGCGTGGGTCAACTGCATGGCGTCTTGTTCCACGGACATGATCATGGCCTTATAGATGTCCACATCCCAGCCATCACCAATCCGCATACGCACGGTGTCGTCGCCGTCTTTCAGCAATTTCCCGCGCAGAGGAACTTTAATGTCTCCAAGTGCGACTTGCAGAACCACCGCTTGTCCAACCCAGCTGTCGTAAGCGCTGACCATTTCTGATGCCCCCTCAGGCGTTGCTACGTATCTGCAACCTTTGTTGCCCGGCCTCACTGTGAGGCCCCTGCTGCCCTACCGCTCTTCGTGCCGTGATAAGAGAATCGCGTCTGGCGCCGCAGGCGACAATGGTACAGAGGGAGTACGCGGCTAGTAAGAAAGTACTGCCGCGCCGCGAAATGGTATTCGGGGCCGGAATTTCTCCAAGGTACTAACGTACTGTTTTTAGGGGACCCGCGAACCATAGGACGGAGACGGTTCGGATGGCAATCTTTACCCATGACGAGGGGCACGCACTCCACGCACATACAATTGACGTCGCAACGAGAAGCCGTGGGTACGATGCCTGCGCGTCCTGGCATTGCACTGGCTCTCGGCGGCGGATTCGCGCGTGGATTTGCGCACCTCGGCATCCTGCAGGTTCTTGAACAGAACCGCATCCCTATCTCTCACATCGCAGGGTCGAGCGTAGGCAGTATCTTAGGAGCTGCCTACGCCAGTGGCGCGCCGCTGGCGCGCATTGTAGCTGCCTGCCGCACGATTCGCTTTCGCGACATTGGCCGCTGGCACGTTTCGCGGCTGGGCCTGGCGAGCAATCACCGCCTGGCGGACCTGATTAAGAATGTTTTTGAAGCGCGCACATTTGAAGATCTGCGCATCCCGCTGGCGGTTGTGGCGACCGACCTGACGACAGGCGAACCGGTTAGTTTCACGCATGGCGATCTGGTCGACTGCATCCGCGCGAGCTGCGCCTTTCCTGGACTCTTTGAACCGGTGGAAATTGGCACCCGGTGCCTGGCCGACGGCGGGCTGACGACGCCGGTACCGACCAAGGCAGCTCGCGACCTGGGCGCGGCTCACGTACTTGGCGTTTCGGTTGGAATGCACGACGGGCATCGCGGATCGCCGACGAACATCTTTCAGGTGGTTAGCCGCGCCGTAAGCGCCGCGCAGAAACATCAATCAGAACTCTGGGAACGTCACGCCGATCTGGTTCTGCGCCCCGATGTGCAGCACCTCGCCTGGGACGATTTTGAACGCGCCGATGAATGTATCGAAGCCGGAGTCGCGGCGGCCCGTCAGGCGCTGCCGCGGATTCAAAAGCTTTTGGCTCGAACAGAAGTTTCTCCCGAACAACTTGCAGCCCGAATGGAAGCTGAAACACAGGGCTATCTGTGGCTTTCTGAGGTCTCTCGATGATGACGATGAAAGAGCTTTTCGGTTCGCTCAGCGCCAGCATGGTTCTTCTGTGGCAGGAATGCGGAGAGAATCCGCTCGTTTTCTGCTACCGTATTGGACACGGTGCTTTCACAACGACGCGTGCCTGCGTCCTCGTGCCGGTGCCGGTGGTGGTAATTCCAATCCATAGACACGCGAGGAACTGCGCCGCTTGCTCGAATCAATTCGACACCTTTTCCACGCACTCTACGACCCGCAAGGACTTAAGGAATTAGTTCTCCAGGGCGGCCCCCTGCTGGTCTGTATCATCGTTTTTATTGAGACCGGATTTTTCGTCGGTTTTTTTCTCCCGGGCGATTCCCTGCTGATTACCGCCGGCATCTTTTCTGCAGCCGATTTGATTCCTCTCAAGTGGTTGCTGGCTCCGGTCATGTTATGCGCCATTGCCGGCGACCAGATTGGATATTGGATTGGCCGCGCGGCCGGCGCTTCGCTTTACAAACGGGAAGATTCCTTTTTCTTTCGCAAAAGCCACCTGCAGCGGGCGCACGATTTCTATGAAAAGTACGGCGGACGGGCCGTGATTCTCGCGCGTTTCGTTCCGATTGTGCGAACCTTTTGCCCCCCGGTTTCCGGCGCGGCGAAAATGCCCTATTCGCGCTACCTGATGTTCGATATTTTTGGCGGCGTTGTGTGGGTGGGCACGATGATTCTTGGCGGATATGCCCTCGGGCGCTCGGTGCCGAACATTGGGAAGTACATTCACTTTGTGATTCTGGCCGTGGCCATTGTTTCCATCCTGCCGGCCATCATCGGCGTGATGAAGTCCCGCAAATCCCCCGGTTCCTCCGCAGGACACTGACGTATGGCCGCCCCAAAAATTCGCGCCATCATTTTTGATATTGGACGAGTGCTGGTCCGCGTGGATATTTCCCGTTCCATGGCCGGGCTTTCTGAAGGCCTGGCGCTCGCTCCGCAGGAGGTCTGGTCGGCCATTGAAAACGATCCCCGCTGGATCGACTGGCAGGAAGGGCGTATATCGCCGCGCGATTGGCATTTACATCTCGGCAAGCGACTCGGTGGAACTCTCTCGTTTGCAGACTTTACCGCGACCTGGAACCGCGCGCTCGATCCCCAACCCATTCAGGACACGGCTTTCCTTGAAAAACTTGGCAAGCGCTACAAACTGGCCCTGCTTTCCAATACCGATCCGATTCACGTCGCGCACCTCGAGTCCACGTACGACTTCTTCCCGTTCTTCCCGAGACGCGTCTATTCCTGCTCGGTCGGTGCCAGCAAGCCGAATCCGCTGATTTACCGCGAAGCGCTGACGGCTTGTAAGGTCCAGGCGGATGAGGCCATTTATATAGATGATGTGCCGGCTTACGCTGAAGCCGCGCAAAAACTGGGAATGACCGGAATCGTCTTCCGTTCGCCGGCCCAGCTGGCCGAAGACCTTGAAAAGCTCGGAATAGACGTCAGCTGAGCCGCGTGCGCGCAAAAAATCCGCTGTTCGGGGAATCGTCGCGTAATCTTTCCCAGGACTAGTACCGGGCACTGTTTGCTTGCCTTTTCTCTTGACCTCACAACTCCATTCTGTTCAACGCGTTAGAAGCGAGGATTCAGCACCTGTAGCGCTACCGTTTGGCGGGGGGAATGCACAACTTCATATACGGGTCGCACCTGACGCCATTCCCCAGTTTGGGGTGAGGAGAAACCGAAAAATGTTAGACGATAAAGTTGTCGAAACGCGTACAGAATCGCCAGCGTGGCAACTGCCCGCTATCGTTGTTTTGGGTTTGATTGCCGTCGCAGGGCTCGGCTTCGGCTGGAACGCCTCGGCCAAGCTTGACAGCACGCAACAGAGTGTCGCTTCCCAGCTCAAGACAACGCAAGAAGCCGTTCAGCAGGATATGTCTTCGCTCAAAGAACGCATTGCTCTCGACGAAAAGAACAACACGGATCTGCAAGGCGATTTGAAGGTGGTTACCGACAAACTCAAGATCACCCAGGGCCAGCTCAAGAAGGCCCGCGCAGAAGCGGCCGACCTGAACTCGGCCACAACCGAGAAGCTGACCGCGCTCGACACTTCGGTCCACAGCGAACTCGCGAGCAAGGCGACGTCGGATGATGTGAAGACCGTCGACACCAAAGTCGTCGGCGTAAAAACCGATCTCGACGCGACCCGCGAAGACTTGAAGATGGCCCGCAGCGAAATGGGCACGCTCATCGCGCGCAATCACGATGAAATCGACCAGCTGCGCCGCCTCGGTGAGCGCGACTACGTCGAATTCACGATCGCCGGCAAGAACAAGCCGCAAAAGGTTGGCAACGTGACCGTTACCCTCAAAGGCGTCAATGAAAAGCGCAATCAATACAGCGTGGCGATGACCGCCGAAGACAAGCAGTTTGAAAAGAAGAACCGCGCACTGAACGAGCCCGTGTTCTTCTATATCTCCGGCACCCACATTCCGGAAGAAATCGTTGTCAACAAGGTTGGCAAGGACACCATCAGCGGGTACATCAGCATCCCCAAGGCCAACTCGCAGTCTTCGGCATCAACGAAGTCTGGAAAGTAAAACAAAAAGAAACGCCGGCCATTGCGGCCAGGCGAATGGGGCGGACAGAACTTTTGTCCGCCCTTTCTTTGTGTTGTTGCGACTTTTTGGGGAGAGTGAACGCTTCGCTCTTCCCTTCCGGATTTCCGCTAGAATGAAGACGGCACTCCGGAGCAACGCTTGCGTCAAACTTCCTACGTGGTTTACACCGCTGTCGATGACCTGGTCCCCGCGCGCGGCAAAAGAGTTTCCGGGTTTGATGAATTCACGGCCGCTCTCGAACATAACGGGATTCCCAACGTATGGGTCACGAATCGCTCCCGCCTGCACATTGACGCTCCCCGCCGCGAGCAGGGACACACCGACCCGTTTATCGCCGAAGGCGGCTCTGTCGTTTGTACTCCGGAAGACTATTTCCACCTCAAACCGGCCAAAACAGTGCCTTTGGGCCGCTTTACGTGTATTCCGGTGGCCGAGGCTCTGCCCGCCGCCGCGCGGGCCCTCGAAAGTCTTTCGGATGACACCGGCGTCCCGGTTGTAACCCTCAAATCCCTCTCGCCGAGAGAGCTGGTGCAGAATACCGGCTTGCGGCTGCAGGACGCCGAGCAGATGCGCCGACGTGATTTTGATGAATTGTTCTTTTTTGCTGGAGCTTCAGGCGACGATGAACTCAAATTTCAGAACGAAGCGGCCGCCCGGAACCTCGCACTTCGGCAGGACGGTGTTCTGTGGTCGCTCGCCATTAAAGCCGATTTGCGAAGATGCATCCAGGAGATCACCGGGCTCTACGACCGCGCCTTGCGCTACCACGCGCACGTCCTGGGCATTGCCACAGCAAAATATGCGGAGTCGCTGTTCGCCTGCTGCGAGCGCACGATTCTACTGACGGATCGCCACTCCGCCAAATCACCTGCTGCATCTTCTGAAATCGCGCGCTTCGCTCTGCATGACCCGGACACCTGGGAGAATATTTTGGGTACGCTTGGCAGCAAAAACGAGGCCGCACGCTAGTACTAGCATTACTCGTTTTGCAGTCCGCGCGTGTTGCACGTCAAGATTCCTCGCACGGCTGAATTCGTAAATTCCGGAAACAATGTGGCTCATTTGGGCGGACATTTGCACACTTCTGTTTTGTGCGTCGTCGCGCGCGCAAAGTTTTTGTGAGCCAAGTCGTCTATTTGCTGCATCCAATCGGTTGCCGGAGCCGGGAAAATTGTGGCTATGCGATTGCCACCTGATGTATACAGGTGAAATTTACTTGCCGCAGTTTCACCGACTTGGGAACGCGCGATTAGCTTGGACCAGAGCGCGTCAAGTACTAGGAGACCCCTTACCATGGCGTGGCTGACTCGCACTCTTCGTATTCCGGCAACAGAATCAAGCATGGGATTTATTTTGTCGATTTGCGTCGTCAGCATGGGGCTTATGTCCATCGCCATCGTGTGGCAAGCCCAGATCATTGCCAACCAGCGCGAAGCAATTAAATGGCTGGAAAGCCTCAGGTTTGGAGGTTAGCCAACCGGAGATTGGCTTCAAAAACATAAACGCCCGGAGGTCCCTCGCGCCGTTTGCGCCCAAAATTCCCCGACGAAACCAGTCCCCGAAAGATGCGGGACTTTTTTCATTTCCTGTGGTGTAATCGCAGCACAGGGAATCTATCTTGAACGGGGGATTTTGCAGTGAAACCTATACTATCTCTGTTAGCGCTGGCTTTTGTGCCAGCACTGGTCTGTGCGGCGCCGCAGTCCCGGGCCGCCGCTCCACAATCGGCACGGGCCGCTGCTGCTCCACAAACCTCGAGTCCGGCGTCGTCCTATGACC
This sequence comes from Saccharimonadales bacterium (SeqCode), assembly GCA_035317965.1. Taxonomy (GTDB): domain Bacteria; phylum Acidobacteriota; class Terriglobia; order Acidiferrales; family UBA7541; genus Acidiferrum. The sequence goes on from DATHFT010000153.1 coordinate 10,798, forward strand.
GCCACCACCAGAAGCGTCATAAGCCCGCCCACCGTCATCATCACCGGAAGGCTTCCCACACCAAGAAGTAGATCTCGAAGAAGTCTCAAAATTGCAAAAAGGGGAGCCTCGCGGCTCCCCTTTTGTCGTTTTGCTGTGTCGTCTCGGAAGCGCGCCAATGATGCGTGTGTTTCGCGGGGCGACGCGCACCGCAAAAGCGGTGTGTTCAGTTTTTGAGTCGCTCTAAGTCCGGTGGAGTCATCAGTCGCCTCTCCGGAGCTCTACGAGCTCACTCCTCGGTTCTACTCCTCGGAATGTACGCCTGCAAGTGGAAAAAAGAGAAAGGCGCTGATTTTCCACAGTCAGCGCCTTCCGTCACACGAGCCGTATTTACTTGATGAAAAGATTTTCGCGAAGCTGGTCGCGACCAACGAAAGACTTCATCGTACGGTAGCGGCCGAATAGATCCTGAATTTCGCGATTTTGGTAGACTTTCTGAGCGGGACAAATCATCGGAGACGAGATCACCTGCAGCGTGTTTGAATCGGCTACCCGGTACCGCTGGAAACCCTCCGGCTTTTTGCTGTGAAACATCGCCAGCACGACTCCACCAGGACGCAAAAGGTCCGTGAGACGGGCGACGGTTTGTTTGGCAAGTGTCGGTTCAAGGTAGTCGAGTGAATCCCATGCGAGAACCGCATCGAACGAAGCGTTGGGATACTCCATATTCGCTTCCAGAAACCGCTGCGCGCGTCCGGCCGGGGTCATGTCGAGCGAGTCACGCACTGTATCGTCTTCTCGCAAACGAGTTTCTTCCTCGGTCAGAAACTCTTTCCAACCACGCAGGATGTCCTCAGAAGAAACGCGGAACCCGCGTTCGATGAAGAAGTTCAGGGTGGTCTGCCAGGCTGGTCCCAAATCGAGAAGCGTTCCCCGCCCCAGACCATCCAGGTTCCACAGGAACTCTTTCAGTCCGTTGGAAACACGGGCTGATTCATGCATTTCCGGCACGCGAGTTGCGCCAACTGCCGGAGGATGGGTCCCATTTTTGTACGTTCTGTCGGTTGCGCTGGCCGGTCGCGTTGCTACTCTGGTGAGACCTGTATTAATCCCAATTCCAAGTTTATTCAGCAAGCTCATGGATCAATCGGCCGCCGATCCCGAGCCCACCGAAAATGGACTTGGAGACTTGCCGGAACCAGTCGCTGCGGCAGCTCTTGCTTCGATCTTGGTCGGAGCTTTTCCCGCTTCGACTTTTCCGCGAAGCAGGGCCCCTTCTTCAATGGCCAGGCGTTCGGTCTGCACTTCGCCCGTGACTTGCCCGGTGCTCCACAACTGAACTTTGTCGCGCCCCGTTACTTTCCCTTCGACTTTCCCGCGCACAATCACTTCGCGCGCGTTGACGTCGGCTTTCACCGTGCCATTGGGACCAATCGTGAGGCTGCCGTTGGTCAGGTTAAGCTGACCATCCACCTGGCCATCGACGAAAAGATCTTCGCTGCCCGTGACTTCGCCTTTGATCCTGATTCCCTGGCTGATGCACGCGGCTGCTTTGGACGAAAGGGGCAGGCTCGCGGCTGGCGCGCTGGATGGCGACGTGCTCGGGCCGGTTGTGGAATTCGCCGGAACTGTGGAAATCTCCGGAACTCCTTGAGGCTTCGTATCTTCTTTTTTCCACATGATAGACCTCGACATCGAAAATTTAGATTTTCGAAGCCGCATATCGCAGGGCTGATTGGGAGCCGCGACTCGGAAGAGTGAACATAGTACAGCACTTAGTGGGTGTAAACAAGAAAGGGTGGTAGCAAATCTGGGGTGTTTCCTGGATGGCTATACCACCCGCTGTGGTTTTAGTCCGGCCAGGTCCACAATCCCTAGCGATTATCAGCCTTTCGCGCTTTTTCCGCTCAGTTCCCACATGGTCACGACCATCCCGGCGAGTTCATGGGTGAGCTTTTTTATGGAAATCCGCTTCTCCCACCACCGGTCGGGGTCGAAATCCCCGTCCCGGGCGCTGGCGACGCGGACGTCCACATTGCGCGGGAAAACGTGCTCGAAGATATAGCGGGCCCGGCGCGTGTGATAGTTCGAGGTCACGACGATCAGGCTTGTCCACTTTTGCTCGTGCGCGAGACGCGCCACCGCCTCGGCTTCTTCTCTCGTGTTATCCGCGTCGTGCGCCAGCCGCATGATTTTATCTTTGGGCACGCCGCGTTCCGCCAAATCATGTTCCATGAGTTCGGCGATCCCTGCCGTCGGGCGGAGCCGCCTGCCGCTCGCTACGACCACCGGAGCCTTGCCTTGGCGAAAGAGTTCTGCCGCGCGCGTGGCCCTGTCGGCATAGAAATTGTCATCACTCAGAACCACGATAGCGTCGGCGTTCACGACCGGATCTTCAACAATCCAAGCCGAGGCTCCGTAGCGCATCAAGGGATGACGCGCCAGGTAAATGGTGAAACAAAGAGCCGCAAAACAAAGCAAAACGACGAGGTTGACGAGGATTCCTCCCCGCGCGCGCCCTGCACGTGCCGCGGGCTTCATGTGTTGGGATCCAGCGAGCGCAAGTGTTCGGCGGCTTGTTCCGGCAATTCCACGTTGAAATAGACTTCCTTGATGCTGTACGACTTGCTGCGTTTTTCAACAATCGGCAATATCTCAATGTGCCAGTGAAAATCATCGGCCAGCGTCTTCCAGTAGCCGGCTAGCTCGCCTTTCTTGCTTTTCGTACTGGGCGCGGTGTGGACAACCAGGTGGTAAGCGGGAGCAACTTTCTCAAGACGCCGCAGTACGCGCCCCAGGAGGGCCGCCAGCTGGCGGCGGTTCGTTCCGGGCTTCGGTTGCTCAAACAAGTGGTTGTGCCGCCGGTGCATCAGCCAGATTTCGTAGGGCACGCGCGATGCGTAGGGACACAGCGCGTAATATTCGCCCTGGACGTCCACTATGCGCTTCCCCAGCTTTTCTTCCTGGCGCACCGTATCGCAGAAAATGCAGCGCTCTTTTTCCCGAAACCATTCGTGCGCCGCGCTGAGTTCATACTTGATGCGCCGCGGCACAAAAATTGTGGCGGTAATTTGTGAGTGCGCGTGCTGCCATTCTTCTCCGGCCAGCACGCCCTGATTCTTGAATACGCTGACATATTTGAAGCGCGGATCCTTTTTGAGATCGGTTATGCGCGAAGCCCAGGTCCCCAGCACCCGATCAATTTCTTCATCACTTAATTGCGAGAGCCGCTTGTCATGGTGCGGCGTCTCGACCACCACTTCATGGGCCCCCGTCGCTCCCATCTTGTCGTACATGCCCTCGGCCAGCCGACCCGGTTCCCCTTCCACGCGATACAGGGGCTCGGGATGCGGCACCACGCGCACCTGCCAGGGTCCTTCGGCCGGCCAGGTAAGAATTGCCGGAACTTTGTCAATTTTGTCCGGATCAAACGGGCATGCCGCTTCTCCGTCGGGGAGCAGCTCCCGCTCGCCTAAAATTACCCAGCTTTGTGTGATTGGATCTTTTCTCAGTTCCATGCAGATGTTTTGGCGCAAACGGGGCGCCAAGTGGAGTCCTTTTTATTTTTCTGATGCGAAGTAGTGTGTTTCTCCCCTCCGCAATTGTCAAGGAGTCGCGCGTCTGTCCTGGCCCTGCAGGTCATTCCCGGGGCCGTGATATTCTTTCCTCGAGATGCCCAATGACACGGAGTTCATGCAGGCGGCCTTAGACGAGGCCCGCGCTGCGGCAGAGGCCGGTGAAGTTCCCATCGGATCAGTACTTGTTTACGAAGACAGGATTATCGCCCGCTCCGCGAACCGCACGATTCGCAACAACGACCCCACGGCGCATACCGAAATCCTTACCATTCGCGAAGCCGCCCGCGTGATTGGCAACTACCGGCTGGCTGGAACAACCCTCTACGTCACCCTGGAACCGTGCAGCATGTGTGCAGGGGCGATTATTCAAGCGCGCATTCCGCGCGTTGTGTATGGCGCTGACGACCCCAAGGGCGGCGCCGTAAAATCGTGCTTTGAGGTGTTGTCGCACCCGCGCTTGAACCATCAGGTGGCGGTGACATCAGGAATTCTTGCCGTTGAAGCGGTGTCCCTGCTTCAGTCGTTTTTCGCGGTTCGCCGCTAGCAAAACAGTGGCGTTCCTCTCGCGTTCTAAACGAAAAACTTCGCCGTGTCTGGCGATTGAGATATAATTGGCGGTGGAGAGGTGTCTGAGCGGTTGAAAGAACTCGCCTCGAAAGCGAGCATACGGGAAACCGTATCGGGGGTTCGAATCCCCCCCTCTCCGCCAGAACTTCATTGTACAGTCCGAAGAGATCCTTTACAGAACGTTCCTAAGACATACTTTACACCCCAGGGCCAAAAGGGTTGTTAAGGGGCTGCAGAGTTTTTTCATCTAGATCGATATAACCAAGATCGTAGTCCATAAAAGTCACTAGCCAGATGCCATCATCGACCTCCTTGATACCGACGGCTTGACCCGCCAGGGAAGTGCTGAGATTTATTTTCTTTCTGAAAATGCAGATCCTGCCGCAGTAGGTAACCAGAGCTGTGCGATCGTGGAAAGGATAGGAGAGTTCTCCCAGGCCCCGATATTGCCGAGTGGAAGCCTTATAAACTTCGGCGGGGCACTGCATAGCGAGAGCTTCATGCGGACGCTCTGGGCGAAGGTCTTTGACTGGGTCAACTTTGTGCTCTTTGCGAATGTTAGAAAGCCGAAGCAGGTGGTGAACATGGATGAAGCCATCCGCTGTCTTGCCATATTTCGTCTTGAATGAAAATTTACAGATGAAGCATTCGGTGCCGTATTTTGCGATACATTGCAAACGAGCATTAGGGGCGCACATAGACACTAGATAGTTTTTTCAAAGGTTTAACTTGACCTCGATGAACGTTCTTAGCCCAAACCAACTGACTGCAGGGTTGCGCGGAGGTCCTTCATAAGCAGCATGAGTTGTTTGGGATCAAGCGGTGAGGGTTCAAATCCGAATTTTCTGTAGAAGGACACAGCGTTGTCGTCGATGGCGTGAACCAACATGGCCCTCGCCCCGATTGCATCGGCTGCGGTCATAGCTCGCGACAAAGCGTCAACCAGCATAGCCCTGCCAAGCCCCGCTCCGTGTTCGGTGTGGTCAACCGCAAGACGCGCAAGCAAAATGACGCCAATCGGATGCCTTGCTAGCCCTTTTGCGATGCGGGCCGGCGACTCTTCGCTGCGGACTGAGCCTGCGGAGAGAGAGTAATAGCCGACAACCTTACCAGCCCGATGAACGACGTAGGTGCGAGCCGAGTCATTCTGTTGGTTTGTGAGGGCGAATCGGCGGAGCCAATCATTGAGGGACGATTTTCCGCAGTCAAACGATGAAGGGTCATGGTCCTTTGTCAGCTTTTCAATGACAGAAAGAGGCTGTCTATTTTCGGACGGAGAAGTGCTCGTCACTTCCGAGACTCGCGCTCCAGGATGCCAGTTTCGGAAAAAAGGCGAGCTAGCTCTGGTTTTATCTGAGCTGGTCTGTCGAGAGCCTCGACAAACGTTTTCCACTGTTTAGGAGAAGCGATGAACTCGCGTTTGTCGGCCAGCACGCGTTCTGCCTGTAAACAGGCGCTATCCAGGATAAAGTTCGTCACGCTGAGGCCAGTCGTCTCGGCGCCAGTGCGAATGAGTTTTTCTTGACGGTCTGTGGCGCGGAGATTAATGCGCCTAGTTCTGATTGTTCTAGAATGCGATACAGTCATAATTCCCTCGCGCCTACAATGTACGTACACTGTATGTCATACACTGGGGTTTGTCAAGGCCACGAGAGCGCCTTATGCGGCCGGTCACGCGTCGCCCCCGAAGACATGCTTTACACCCTTGGGCCAAAGGGATCGTTAAGAGGCACAAGGTCATTTTTTCTGCTGGATTAGTTGCATCAATGATTCCATTAATAATTTCGATAATCTCACTTGAAATGCCGTAAATACATTACAACAAAGAAGTAATTCGAATGTCTGTTTCGTGTATAATCGTTTCATGCCTGGCCGCATTAGTGCCGAACTAGACCGTGGCGCTTTGTCTGCTCCCGCCCTCCGGGAACGACTGGGTGTGTCACCAGCGACCCTCATGCGTATGGTAAATGCAGGCAGACCCGAGATCCTGCGGATTGGGCGCGGCCGGGCAACACAATACGCTTTGCGCGAAACATGGCCAAATCTAGCAAGTCCGCGGTTTCCGCTCATCCGAATAAGCGAATCCGGTGCAGCGGTTTCGGCCGGAGAACTTGTCACACTTGCCGCTCATGAGACTGTTTGGATGCCGATAGGCACAGTCGTCGCTGGGCTCCCGGCCGAATTGGCGGATGCCCGCCCCTCAGGTTTTCTGGGCCGCCATTTCGCAGCTGCGCACGCCGACCTCCGGCTACCTCCACGACTATCGGATTGGTCGAACCATCACATCTTGCTGGCGATGTCGACCCGGGGAGAAGACATACCCGGCAATTTGATCGTGGGTGAAGAATCATTCGCGCGATGGCAGAGCATGGAACTCGTTCAGAGATGTCGCGATGATTACCCGGCTCTGGCAGCAGCAACCATCGCTGGCCATCCACCGGGTTCCTCGGCCGGAGGAGATCGACCGAAATTTGGAGCGCTCGTTGGCAACCAGCATATGCTTGTCAAATTTGTCGGCCGTGGAGGCATCGGGGACATGGCCGCCAGGCGCTGGTGCGATCTACTGATTCTAGAAGGTATTGCGTTACAAATTGTCGCGTCGCGCGGCCTCCGGACTGCGAACACCAACGTCATTGAAACCCCTGATTACTGGTTTCTTGAGAGCGAGCGATTTGATCGGCTTGGAGTGCGCGGCAGGACTGCCGTCATGAGTCTTGCGGCTGTTCACGATGATCTCGCGGATTCTTGGGCAACTGCGGCTATCGCCCTCAAAGAGGCAAGACGTTTGAGTGAGAAAGATGCCCGAAGGCTTTGCTGGCTTGAAGCGTTTGGAGCACTCATCGCGAACACGGACCGCCATCAGTACAACATACTATTTTTTCCGGATGGTTCCGGTCTGCGTTTGGCCCCGGCATTCGATCAAGTTTCGATGCTGTATGCGCCTACGGGCGACGGGCAAGTGCCGCCGCGTGAGTTCGTGCTGCCACACGCCACTGCGAATACGCTCGATGTTTGGGAGGACGCACGCGATGCAGCGCGGCAATTTTGGGCGCAAGGGAGCGAGGACCCGCGATTGTCAGATGATGTTCGGCAATTTTGTCAAAATAATCTGAGCCTCTTTGGCACATAAATTGAAGTGCTTCGCGTGGTCACTTCAACGGTCTACTCGACATTTGTTGTTCTGAGGCAACCTCGCTTGAGCCCGCCCACTCCAATTCGACCAGGGATTCGCCCGCTTCGAGGTGCCGATGCAATCTCTTGTCTTTGACCTGCGCTACTCCGCTCGCGACCTCCGCAGACGCCCCGGCATCACTCTGACCGCCATTGTCTCCCTGGCTCTCGGCATCGGCGCCACCTCCGCCGTCTTCTCCGTAATTTACGCTGTCCTGTTCAATCCTTATCCATATACGGGCGCGGACCGCATCATGGAAATCCACCTGCTCGACAACCAAGGCAACGACCGGTTCACCGGTTACAGCGGTCCTGAAATCGATCAGCTTCGCCAGCTCAAATCGTTCGAGAGCGTTGTGGCAATGCAGGGATGGAATCTCACGACCACCGATGGCGATCTCCCTGAAGACGTTCGCACGCTCTCGATTTCGCCCGAGTCCCCCAATCACTGGGGCGTCCCGGCACTGATGGGCCGCTGGTTGATCCCATCCGACGCGCCTCCGGGCGGCGAACCTCAGCCGATTGCGGTAGTGAGCTATCAATTCTGGCAGCGCTATTTCGCGGGCGATCCGGGCGTGATCGGCCGCGCCATCCGTCTGGTCCACAAGCCCTACCAGATCGTCGGCGTCATGCCTCCGCGCTTCAAATGGGGTGGGAATGACCTGTATCGCGCCGCAAAAGTTACTCAGGATCCCAACACCGGCTACGCTGTTTCACTGAAACTCCACAAGGATGTGACCGTCGCCCAGGCCAACGCTGAATTGGAGCCCGTCGTCCAGGCGATGGCCAGGGTGAGGCCGGCATATTTCCCGGTACGTTTCCGCGTCAACCTGCAAAGCATCGTCGACCTCTACGCCCGCCCGCTCGGCAATACGCTCTATGTTCTACTCGGCGCGGTGGCTTCGTTGCTGTTGATCGGCTGCGGTAACGTCTCCATCCTCCTGCTCGCCCGTGGCATCGAGCGTCAGCACGAATTCGCCGTCCGCTCCGCCGTCGGCGCCAACCGCGCTCGCATCCTTCGCCAGTTGCTCACCGAATCTTTCGTCATCGCCGCCGCAGGCTCGGCGATCGGCTTGCTTGTCGCGTGGCGTGGCCTCGCCCTGATCGTTGCGTTTCTGCCCGAATATTCGTTCCCGCCGGAATCTGTTATCCGAATCAATATTCCCGTAGTGCTCTTCAGCATCGGCCTGGCGTTCGCCACGACCATCCTTTCCGGTCTCTGGCCCGCGCTGCAGATCTCCCGCCCTGACCTCGCTCAGCTCCTGCAAAATGGAGTGCGCCGTATCGCCGGCGGCGCCCGCGCGCGACGCACGCACAGCGTCATGGTGGGCGCGCAAGTCGCGCTCACCGTCCTCCTGCTCACGCTGGCGAGTACCGCGGCGAAGGGCTTCCTCCGCATGCTGAACACAACCCTCGGCTACGACCCTCAAAACGCCGTGTCACTCGGCATCCCCGTGCACGACAATTCTCACGTCTCCTGGAAAGATCGCGTCGAGTACTTCGATCAGCTCCGCGCGGCAGTCGCCGCAATGCCGCAGGTCGTCAGCGCCGCAGTCTCGAGCAACGCCACGCCGCCTCTAAACGGCAACGACTGTCGCATCGAGTTCCTCGGCCGCGCCGAGCTCGGCACAATCGAAATCCGCACGAACTTCATCAGCTCCGAGTATTTCTCCCTGCTCCACATTCCTCTCGTGCAGGGTCGCGTATGGGATCATCCGGAAACGATGCGCGCCGCCACCGTCGCCGTGATCAACCAGTCGATGGCCCGTCAATACTGGCCCAATGGCGACGCCATCGGCCAGCAAATCCGAACCGCCGATCTGATCGATGAGCCGCCGTATTCGCCGTCCGCTCCCGGTTCTACCGGCTGGCTGCAAATTGTCGGCATCGTCGCCGATGCGCGCGACGACGGCATGCGCAGCCCCATCAAGCCCGCGATCTACGTTCCCTATTCGCTGCGCACGTGGATGTTTACGCAAATTCTCGCCAAAACCCGCGTCTCTCCCCTTGCCGCTCTCCAGGATATGCGCACTCAGATCGCGAGGATAGACCCCGACCAGCAAATCACCACCCCGCGGGACCTTCACGCCTTGATCAAGACCGAACCTGAGTACGCCCAGCAGCGTCTCGTGGCCGCCCTCTTCAGCATCTTCTCGCTGCTGGCCTTGACGTTGGCGGCAGTCGGCCTCTACAGCGTCGTTTCTTACAGCGTAGCGACCCGCACGAATGAATTTGGCATTCGCATGGCGCTGGGCGCGAGGTCCGCCGATATATTGAGCATCGTACTGTCGTCCACGGGTATCAATGTAGGGTCAGGACTCTTAGCTGGTGTTTTGCTGAGCGTGATCTTCGGCAAGTTCGCCACGAAGTGGGTCAATGAAAGTTCCCGCGACCCGCTCCTTCTCGGCGGCGTGACACTGTTACTCGTCACGGCTGCGCTCGTTGCGTGCATTGTCCCAGCCCGCCGCGCGGCGTCAACCGATCCTCTAGTGGCGTTGCGTTACGAATAAATCATGGTTCTTCGAACCACAAGCGAACCGTGAAAATAGCCACAACACCGCGATTTTTATAAGGACTTAACTCAAACTCGCAGCCAAGCCTTCGAGATTGGCGTTGTCTTCGGACGCATGAGCGTGTGCGGTTTCGAGGCGCGGGCAATTCACACGTCCAGCCGCGATTCCCTCTACACCGCTCGAATTCCTAGATAGCAGCCTCGGGCTTACTTACGTCAGCGGCTAGACGCGTGTTTCTCGTCGACGAGGTGGATGCGGTCGGCGTTGCCATAACTGGACATGTCGGAAAGGATGACTTTATCTCCGGCTTTAAGGCCATCGAGTACCTCGACGACGTCCACGGAAGCGCGCCCGAGCTTCACCTTGACGCGCACCGCTTCGGTGCCGTCATTAACAATCTTGAACAGAAAAAGGGTGGAATTTGCCGCGGCATGTACCGGGCGTCCCACGTTGAGAACGTTTTCAATCTTTTCGATGTCGATTGTGGCATCGATTTCGAGACCCTCCCGGGCTCCAGCGGGCACGGCATCCAGGGCGACGTCCACGCTGCTCGTGTCGTGTGATGAAGATAGACTAATGTTGCTAACGATCCCTTTCGCGAAAGGCCCAGTGCGCGTGGCAATAAAAGCGTCTTGACCAGGCCGCACGTCGCTCGTCATGGACGCCGGAAGGGCCACTCTTGCGATTAAGTTCGTCGAGCCTTGGGCGCGAACAAGTGTTCCCAAGCCCCGAACCTGCCGGACCATCGAGCCAATCTTAGTGGCGTCCACCCAAATTGTGGATTGGTCGACGCTCGGTTCATCGACCTTTTGGCGTCCGACAGAACGAACACTAGCGTCATTGTCGATTCCGGCGCTAACTCCTTGGGCGCCTCCAACGTATTGCGAGGAACGGGGGGCAGCCTTGAGCGGGAAGCCCCAGACAGCACACATTGTTACCAGGGCTATGCACAACGAGCTTGCGGCCAATGAAGCGACGAGTCTTGTTCGGGACATACGAACCTCCTTGAGCATGAGAGTGACGCGCTCGACGAGTTGACGCTCAGCGAGAAAAGGTGGCGCGAGAACAGCTGCGATGGGCGCGCGAGCATTCGCAAATTCGAGCAGGGCCTCGAGATAGGACTTGCGCGCATTGGTAAGACGGACAACTTCCAGATCAACGATCTGCTCGCGAGCGAGGCGGACACGCGCGATGATCCAGACGACGGCAGGATGAAACCAGAATGTAGCAGAGATAACTTCTTCGATTAAGTGGTACACCCAATCGCGACGGCGGACGTGGAGCAGTTCGTGACAGCCGATTGTGACTTGTGCCGGCGTGGCTATCGCCAAGAATCGCACGGGCAAGAGAATCACGGGCGCCGCAAGGCCGAAAGTGACGGGCGAATCTACCCGTGTGGAAAGGCGAAACTCAGCGCGGGTCCTCAGCTGCGCGCGAATTTCCTCAAGGGTGGCGGTGGATTCAGCAGATAGAGATAACGGCGTAGAAGCCCGGCGAATTTGCCGAAGTTTCCAAAGTCCCAGTGCGATGCTTACAAACCTCAGGGCGATTCCGGCCAGAATCGCAACGCCGAGAAAAGTGGCAACGTTTTGGAGGCTAAGGAAATGCGAGTGGACGCCTGATGGGTTGGGTGGTGGAACTGCAATTACGCTGCCCGGGTGCGGCGTTAAAGTAGTCGAGCCACTCACCTGCATCCGATGCCATGGCTCAACCATTGGAAGCGCCAGGATGATGCCAAGAATCGCTTGCCAATACGGGAGAAGTACACGCGGCTGACGGATTTGGAAAAGTCGCGGGAGAAGTCCGGCCGCGATGGCGAGTAGCGCCACCTGAGCGCTCCAAAACGCGAGGTTGGTGAACCATAGCGGCGTATTCAGCTCCGACTCCGAGTTTTGGATCCGTCACTCACGCTCATTCTATTTCCTCGATCATGCGCGCAATTTTCTGCACGTCTTTTTCGCGGATATGGCGCCCGTTGACAAGATGGACGAGAAGTGGTTCAGCGGAGCCGTTGAACACTCGATCGATGAACTCGCGAAGCATATCGCCGATGACCCGGTTTTTTGGCTGGGCAGGACGATAGACGAAGGCGCGGTCCTGGCGCCGCTTCGTCAAATAGCCTTTGGTTTCAAGGATTTTCATCATCGTCATCACGGTCGTGTACGCGATTTTGCGGCGCTCGAGGAGTCCTTCATAAATATCGCGGACCGTGGCGCCTTCACATTGCCAGACGAGTTTCATGATTTCGAGTTCTTGCGGCGTGAGCGTTGTGTGTTTCGGTCGCATAATTTTTAGTTTTATAGTACTAAATATTTAGTATGTCAAGCGGGAAGTTCGCAGAAAATAGAAGTTACCCAGGCAAGGAATCGCGCACTATGAGCGATAGGCGACCTTTCTATCGCTCATACCCTGGCACATTTGTGAGTGATAGAAGCAGATTCACTGGCTCATACCGTAGGAAGAAACTCCCCACATTTCGGGTTAGCAGTCCAAAGGAATGCGGAACCAACGCATGCATTGATGGAGCGCGTTCCCGTCCTTTATCAGGACTACGCCTCTCCGAGGTCCGAGACTTGCTGGTGCGGGGGTTCGATCATGGGACGGCGGTTTGCGATAGTCTGGCAACGGACTACGCGGATCGATAGATATTGGCTACAGCGCCGGCCCTGAACTGTTTTGTCTCAACTAGTTTGAGGTGCAGCGGCCTTTTAAGCACTGCAAACAGTCCGAGACCCTGACCTATCGCCACGGGATGAGTCAGAAGCCAGAATTCATCGACAAGACCTGTTTGAACAAGATTTTGGGCAAAGCAAGCACCGCCGTGTGCTACCAATTCTTTGCCGGATTGCTCTTTAAGCCCTCTGATCCCTTGAGCTAAGTCGCCCGTGATCACTGTCGGCTCCGTCCATGATTTTGCACTCGCCGGAAGGGTGGAAACCATGTTGCGGCCATCCGCCCTATTCATTCGAATGGCATCTTGAAGGGCAGCCGAGGACTCACCTTTTTGCAACGGATTGAAACCCTTCTTTGAGAATACGATTTTGGGAATTTCATTCATCGGCGCAGCGAACACTTCACTGGAGTTGGGCCAGTAAGCGGCCATGTCGTTGAACGTCTTTCGTCCCATCAAGTGAGCGCCAGCGAGCAGGATTTTATCCACCGTCCAGGCCGCAGCGTCTTCGCTCATCGTTTCAAATATCCAGTTAATTTCGCCATTCGGGCCGCCTACAAAACCATCGAGCGTGATTGACATTTTTAGGATCAATTTCCTCATGATTGCCTCCCGTGAGCTGTAAGGATCTCTGCTAGCTTTGCAAGTGACTGCTCCATCGTCGGTCTTTACCCTAGCGCTACTTCAGACCACTCGACAAGGTCTCCCTCGAAGCTATTGTGCCAATGCGACTTTGACTCTGTAAACCGAAGTCGCAAACAAAAGGGCCAGGCACAGGAGTGGTTCCGTGGCAAACTGGAGGGACTCCCCTGCAACCTCGGAAATCACTCGCACATCTTAGTAACAGCAATCCGAGCCGCGTTTCTAAGCGTCCAGCCTTAGAAGCTTCTTGCACGTGTTTTGTTTTCCAGCCCAGAACAATAAAAGGGGGACCTGTACCGGCGGACGGTACTGTCTTCGCGGCATGGCCAGTTCGGCTTTCGCCGCAGTCTGAGAGACTTACAAGATGATCCGTCGATTCAGCTTCATAGCATTGTGCCTTGCGACGGCCTCGGCGGCGCTCGGCCAGAATGTCCGGCCAGTCTCTGCGGAAACGCCCGGACCGCGTCCTATCGCCAGAACCGAAGGTCGCAAGATTCTGGCTACCATTCCCACATCAGACGCCGATTCCGAATCCGAAACGGACTGTTCCCACCTAGTTCACGGCATTTACGAGCACGCGGGCTTTCCTTACGACTACGTCAGTTCGCGCGACCTCTACATTGGCAGCACAAATTTCACGCGCGTGCGCTCGCCCCAAGCGGGCGACCTAGTTGTTTGGCGCGGCCATGTCGGCATTGTCATCGATCCCAAAGAACACTCCTTCTTCAGCTCCGTGCGTTCTGGTCCCGACACACAGTTCTATGACTCGCCTTACTGGCGGTCGCGTGGTATCGCTCGCTTTTTCCGTTATATGACTGAGAAGCCGCTCCATCCCGACCGAACACTTGAAGCCACGCGTACTGCGGGCCAGCAACCTCTTCAGGCCGCCAGCCACACTGCAGAGCATCGATCACCTTCCGGACTGCCAAAGCTGGCAGCTGTGTCGAATACCGCCCCCGCAGCTCAAACCGCCAGTTCAGAAACAGTCGAAACTGCTCGAGAGATCGTTCTGCAAGTGGCTCGACAAAATCCTTCCCCAGAGGAAGTCGCAGCCGCATTTGTCGAAATGAATGAGGATTCCGGTGAATCCCTCCGCACGCGCAGCCTGAACGGTCCGGGCAAGCCCACAATCGTCTACCGCGAGGTGCGCGTCTCGGATATACAAATCAAGGGCAAGCGCGGAACGGCGCTCGTTCGGATCGCATCGTTAGGCGCCCTCCCGAATACGCAAACGGGGTCGCAGCTTCACTGGACGAAACAGTCTCTGAAATTCGAGAAGACGAAAAGAGGATGGGTGATGCGTCCCATCCCGGAAGCTGCTTACGTCAAACGTGAAGTTGCGTTGAAATCGTTGTCGGCCCGGCTTGCGGAGTTGGCGCAAAACACGGACGCCACTCCCGAACAGCAGCGCGAGCAGCAACAAATCATTCGCTTCCTGAATTTGCTGGTTACCGACGATGTAGAAATGTAAGTCGGCAATGAATGACGGTAGCATTGCGTTCGCCTAGAGAAGGGTTTCGTGATTTGTCCGTATCCACTTCAGAACGTCTTCCTTTAGGGCCTTTGCGGTTGCGATCATCTCTTCGACTTCACGATGGGATATGCCGCCACCGATATCATAGTTGCTCACATTTCTCTTTTTTCGAAACGCATCAAACGCCCGAATGAACTGTGCATCTTTTCCTACGGTCAACTCTAGCGAGTGAATGATGCGGTAGTGGTGGCTTTCCCGGGTCGCGCGGTAACCGGCAGCCGCGAGTGCCGTCGTTGCCGCTTGTAGCGCGGCGTTGTAAGCGATTGCGAATCGCCAATCGTCCGACACGTCTTTCGCTTCGCTGTCCTTCAAGTCCCGGGCCACGATGCGAATCAGATTGCCGATCTCCAACCTACTGCTTTTGTGCGCCACCAGCCAGCCGTTGCTAACCCAGCCTGTGAAACTCACGCTCGTCTCCAATCACGAAGAGTTTCTTCTCCTTTGCTATCGTCGACAAAAAGTGATTCTCGGCAGCGAGCTTTTCGCGAAACTCTCGTGGCCCGTACACGGTTGGATTGATCTCCCGCCCGAGCTTTAATTCGCTATCGCTGAGCGCCGATACCACATCCGCGAAACTTACCTCGCCGATCACCATTAGATCCACATCGCTCGATCCGGTTTCATCCCCACGTGCAATCGAGCCGTAAACAAACGCAAGTTTAATGCGCTCGCTAAGGGGAACGAGCCCTTCGTTCAAAATGTCTCGCATTCCAGACGTTTTCGCGAGAATGCTCTTCAGCTCTGCAAAGATCGGGTTTTGTCGATTCGCCTGATAGAAGACTTGATGACCATGGCGAACTCTGTGAATGAGTCCTGCGTCCGTTAGATGTCCGAGTTCACGCTGGGTGGCTCCTATGCCGGTACCTGCCCGGCGCGCGACTTCGCGCAGATAGAACTGGCTGTCGGCATGGCCATAGAGCAGCGCAAGGATCGACCTTCGGCTTTGACCAAAAATGATCTTTGATAGCGTACGAGTCTCTGTACCCATTTCAGGTACAAGTGTACCTACTTGGGGTACGGAACGCAATTCCCTGTTTCTGCTGCATGGGAAGGTAAACTCCCTTGATTGCGAAGCTCTGGAAGGTTCTGGGTCAAATGCAGTTGACAGCGCACGATCGAGAGCAAACGCGTAGGGTCCGGTAGCTACCGGCACTGGAAGACAAGGGCAGCGGTGAAACCAAGCAGGTATTCGATGAAAACGATCGGCAGATCAAATTTTGGGTCCAGGCGTGCCTTCCAGAGTATTTTTTCCGGCGCTCAGCAATTGATCGTAGCAACGCTCGAGCGACTCGTTCGTTCCCCTACAGCCGAGGACCACCATCTCAGTCCAGTCCAGATAATCTTTTCGTCGCTGAATGGACCAGCCAACCGGCGGACAGTCAATCACGTCCCGCACGTTGCAAATCTTATCAGCAAGCTTGATGGCCTTGGCGAGAGCCGACAGACGGGGTGCAAGTTCAATCTGAAGTTGCTTCCGAACTTCCTTGTCCAGTGTTTTGTCATCGGTCTTTTCCTCCACAACGCGTAGCACGCTCTGCCCGAACTGTTGCTCAAGTTCTGCTGGGGTTGTATTTGTGTCCTCGATCGTGTCGTGGAGGACTGCTGAGACGAGTGCGTCGACGTCCGTGACCCCACCGACGTCCGCGAGTATGTACGCGACAGCGATGGGATGGTTGATGTAAGGAGATTCGCCAACGTCCTTTCGACGCTGCTTTTCGTGCTTGCAAGCCGCAAATTGAATCGCTTTGAGGATAACGGTCGTATTAGGTCGGGGCATTTTGGAGCTCACCTTTTTGCTCAAGGATCCCAACTGGATACTAGTTCCGGCCCACTTCGGCGCGGATAATCATTTCACGTCACGTCCCGTCTTTTGTAGGAAAAGGGTGGATATGACTCTCACCTAGACGATTCGGAAGGCCAGCGGCGGCAGTTTGCAGGAACGGAAGAGCACTCCTGCTCACTGCGAATCACGTTGTCAGGGACGTACCGAACGTAGCTCAAAGATTTCTATTTCGGCCACTCAGATCACCATTTCACTAACGGAGGTTCAGCGGCCGGCTCCATTAACCTCGATAGAGAGCTCCCGATACGCACATAGGGCATTCGCAAGCTGCATCTGGCGCGGACTTCTGCACTCCGGCTCCAGTAATTTTGGACTAGCGACCAAAATCACATTGGACATCGCACGCGACGTTGCAACATTCAACCGGTTCAGACTATACAGAAACTCCATGCCTCGTGGCGCATCCTCGAGCGACGAGGTCGTAAGCGAATAGATTACTACTGCCGCTTCCTGCCCCTGAAACTTGTCGACGGTCCCCACACGCGCATCAGGCAATCGTGCGGATATATCCGCCACCTGTGCGTTGTACGGTGCCACGATCAGCACGTCGTCCCAGGTCACGGGGCGGCTGTTACCCGGGCTCTGAAACCACTTGACTCCATGCCCGACCAAGCTCTCTACAATCCTCGCGACCACCTCTACTTCCTCTGCAGACGAATTTCGATTCCCCTCATGCCTCACTGGCACAAACCATAGCCCCGCCCCATCCAGCCAGGGATGGCCCTGCAGGACGCGAGGCTCGGTGACGGGGCGCGCGGTCAACCGACCCTCATAGAACATTTTTGATGTGTACGCGGAAATCTTCGGATGCATGCGCCACGTTTCCGGGAGCAGCATCCCTATTGTCGGCGGAATCGTCTTGTGTTCCCCGATCAAATGCTGCAAGGCTGACTTCTCCGCTCCTTCCGGATGGCTTCCTTTCAGGGGGCGCTCCAGTTGTTGCGGATCACCGATCAACACTATGTTCCTCGCCGCCGGTGCTACTGCTATCACATCTGCCAGCGCCATCTGCCCCGCTTCATCGATAAACAAAACATCCACTGCTTCGATCGCCGCCGCCGGCGTCCACAACCACGAAGTGCCTCCTACGACATTCATCGTGCCAGAATGCAAGGCGGACCAGGCTTCTTCATTGTTACTCGCCACGGCGATTTCCGCAGTGGCCTCCTCGTCGTTGGATCTCTGCATGCATCGTATTCCAGCTATCTTGTCTTCCTGGGCTGCCTCAACAACCTCCTCCAGCAAGTTCCGGATTACCTTGTGACTGAGTGCGGTAACACCAATCTTCTTTCCCTGCTTGACTAACTGACAAATCATCCGAGCTCCGGTGTAGGTTTTCCCCGCCCCAGGCGGGCCCTGGATCGCAAATACTGAGCTATCTAGCGCGCTGGAGACCCGGCACGCGGTGACTGTTGTTTCTTCGCCCGGAAGCGACGCGACTGTCTCTCCGCCAGTAAGCCGCGGCGGCCTCCGCAGCAGCAGATCACGCGCCGCTCGGTAAATCCCCGCGGAGTCTACGCCGTTTTGTTTCACCCAATCTCCAAGTCTCAGGAGCGAATCAGCATGTGCATCGACATTTATCGGCCGGTCCCACACGTAAACATTCGTCGGATGGCTGTCCGCCGTTTTCTTCGTTTTCTTGATATCGATCGTTTTCTTCAACAAATCGATAGCTTGCACGCTGCCAATTTTTTCGCCCTGCTGATATAAGTCTTTCTCGCAGCGCACTTCTGTCTCTTGTTTCTCGAAGGTATACCTGTCTATTGGAACTTTACGCTCCACTCCGACACGTCCCGCAAACCTCAACCCCGCTAGCCCTGCGCGCTCGTCCATCAAATCCTCTTCGCCCAGTTCTGCCAGCCGATAACCCTCCCACCAAGACGCCTTGTTCTCCCGCCGGTGCCAGTCCAAAAGCTGCGCCATCATCCACCGCGCATTCTCCTTATTCGAGCGCTCCGTAGGATCAGCAGGAACGCCATCGACAAGTGCCGTCACCAGTGCCGCCACTCGTTTTTGACGCTCGTCCAACTCCTCAGGAGGAGCGCCATCTCCAATCGCGGGCCTCGAAATCTCGGTTACGCCCGCCACAAGCATCTGCCGCTCACTTTCTAACCAATCACGAAGGGCCGCCGTCGAAAGACAATCCTCCTTGTTATATCCCTCCATGACTTCGCTATATCTATCCGGCAGCGGTTCATCCCATCCCAACTCCAGCCGATGCTCCACGTAGCGCATCGCTTCACGTGAATCCACAAGCGCCGTTTTCCGCTCAAATCCGCAAAACACTTCCAGTTTCTTCAGCGAATATTCCTCCACGCTCGCACGCACGGCATGCTTGAACGCCTGATGCACATCCACAAGCAAACCCGCTCGCAACATGCTGTCGACTTCGTCCTCACGAGTTGCATATCGCCCCATCAGTCGTTTGAATGCGCCTGGCTCGTAAACACCAAAGTGATATACATGCATGGCTGGAAATTCTTTCCACCTTCGCATGATTTCGTCGACAAGCCACTCAAAGCCCAGTTTCTCCTCGTGTGCGTTAAACGCCCATTTCTTCTCGTAGTTCAATTCCCTTCCTTTACCGACCGCTGCAAATCCAAACAAATATTCCTGCCCGCCGACTCCTTCCGGGTCTCCTGCAAAAGGGTCGCCCTCCAAGTCGACGAACATGTCGCCCGCAGCAGGCTCCGCTAACTTGCAGAAACCCGCGCCTGCCACGATAGGCAGTAGCTCGTACACCGGCTTTCCGATAGTCCGTCCCTCCACCTGCACCCGGGCTTGCTCCCGAATTCGTTCGAACCCTTCTCGTGATCCCCGTTTTGGTTTCTCTGTCAGCGGAATAGGCATAGCTGCTAACTCCGCCATCGTTCGCGTGTCCCACGCCTCCAACTGCACGCGTTGCTGCGTATGAATCCCGGCGACGATAGAAAGATGGTCGTCGCTCCGCCGCCTAGTGTCGCAGTCCTGAAACCAGCGGCATACGTCGCAATGCAAACAAGGCTCTGGGTAAGTTTCTGCGGCGTCTCCGTCATCGCAATCCTTCTCGAGCCGCAGTTTTATATATCGGTAGTACGCCGCATATTCCAAAACCCGGTAGGGCTCCGCTTTGAAATTCATTCTAGGAGGAACTACATGCATGAACTCTGGTTCATTCCCTTGAATTTCAGTCAGGAGCTCTGAATAGAGGGCGAGTTGTAGAATTGTTGTCGCCTTGGTTTCTTGAGCAAGCTTGCAGTCGTAAATTTCATACGACCACTCCCCGAGACTGCTCGCCCGGCACACCTTTCGCAGGATGTCAGGCCGACCAAACCAACACCCCTTCGAGAGGGAACCCTGTGCAATAACGTCCGCGCCCTTTTTCATCTGAGACAGGGTTTGAGCTAAGGCAAGCGTTTCGTCTGTGACATCTCTTAGGATCACAACGCTGAGCCCTGACTTTTCTAAAAAGCGCAAGTAGGCCTCTTCGTGCCGCAGCCCTAGTTCCTGGATGACTTTAAGGTCGGGTGATCTCCAATCAGGGGCTTTTAACGACCCTCGCGCGACTCTCAAGTCAAGCCTAGTGAGGTGATGGCAGGCCAAATGATTGCTTAGATCTGTTGCCGCCAATCGAGCCTCTTGGGATACAACTTTCATTGTTGGCACCGCTTCGAATTCCAAGACTTTGTTTTGAATGGTGAACCGTACGCGTCGCAACATTGCCCGAAGTACTGGCTCACAGCTGAGACAAGAATGTCATCAGAGTTGCGTTGTCACGCGATTGCCTCTTCCTGCGTTGCGGACTCAGCAACACACTTGTCCGCGGAAGCGTTCCGGAGTCATTAACGAATACCCCGACATCGAGCGCAGTCCAACCTATTCCATAAAAGCTGCAAGTGCCGGGAGCCATTCTGTCCCGATCAGTTCCTTGCGTGATCCGTGAGGTCAGACGGTGGATAGCAGAGGCATGTCTTAAATCTTGCATGCGGGGCCAATGGGAACACCCGTCGTGGAATCGCAACCATCGCAAAGGCAAGTAGAACAGCTTGCTTTACTGTAGTCTTCCTTTGACGATTGAACCGCTTGCAGCGGGAACCCAGTTGTGAATTTATGGTCACGAACCAGCAGATAGACGGTTACGGAATTCATCATATTATGCAGAGCTACAATTTGCCCCTGCCAGCTGGCGTCTTGGGAAGGGTCGTAACCCTCGATCGGGTGAATAGTGAAACGGGGATGATTTCTTCGCCGACTTGAATTGCGAGACTACGCTCAAGATGAACTCAAAGTCATGAACTTTTTTGCTGCCTAAGCCTGTTTATTCTCCGCATGGCGTTCGCAACCGGGGAGTGCCCGCCTTCCGCCGACGGGGACTCAACTGGCGATGCAAGTTCGGGACTCACCGCGCGGTTGTGCGGCGCGACTGTCCTGCCCGCTTTCAGAATTGTAGTCGCTGCCGCAAGTATCTTCTGAGCGGACTGAGTTGGGATTTCCTTTCCACCTTGCAGCCAATGCTGGATGTATCCCCGACAATACTCGGAACCTTCCAGACCAAGCGCTTCGAGACAGATCAAAGCGGTAGCTTCGGCTTCCACTTCGCGGAGACTTCTCGGAGTGAACTCCTCGTCTACAATCGTCGACCGTTCGGCTGTGTGATTCAAGACGACATGCGCCAGTTCATGGAACGTCGTCTTGAGCGGGAGCTGCGCTATTGGACTAATACCGATGGTCCGTTCCTTAGCGAACCCCTGGGTATTTCCGTCGAGCATGTCGAATTCAATTCTTCCGATTCCTAGGCCGCTAATCGCTACCTCAAGATCGAAGCCAGGAGTCTCGAGCGCGTACGGCTTGTCGCCTTCCGTCTGGCACAATGCGAACCAGAACGGGCGGTAGACAAAGTATGTCAGTCCGTACTCGTCTTCTTGCTTCGTTTTCGGATTGATCCTTTTCCTTAGGGAGGACACGGGCATGCAAAGGGTCAAGGCTCTTTCATCCTTCTTCACATACCGGCCCAACTCCTGCCAGCCCTTGTACGTGTTGAGCGGGCCAGGAGTGAGGTTACGCTGGAGACACTGGGACAACGCCAACAGTGCGTTTCCGATGCTGTAGTTGTGGAAGGCCGCATAGGCGGACATGATTTTGCCCGGCTGATTGACGGCATCGACGAGCAGTTCTTGCCATTTCGATTGGTCTCTCATGCCGACCTCCGAATCTTTGCGGAGATCAGAGAGAGGACACTTCGGCTCGGCAAGCAGCCGAAGACAAAGTCCAGCTCGGCTGCCGTAGCTCCCAACGCAAAGAGGATTTCGGCTGGATTTGTTATCCCGTGAAGAAGCAAGTTTGTAGCATCGGTGATCATGAGAGCAGGCTCTGATGCGATCTAATCCACTCCAGGCATTGTCTGTTTTCCGTCGGTGCCGTATAAGCAGGATTTCTCCCAATTTGTGAAGCGTTCCCCAGAAGACGGCACCAAAATGCCGCACATGCCAACAGACTCCAATATAGGTAGTCCTGACAAAGACTGTTGGTTCTCCTTGCCTTTGTCTTGAAATGTAGACAGGCCCCGGTGGCCTCGAAACGTGGTTTTAAAACCCCATTTTAGGGTCTGACCAGACGGCTAACCGATTTTGGAAATTCAGCGTCGCGTCCTGGCATTTCGAGGGATTTGCCCTAGCCAGCCTGAAACGCATTCGAAATCGCCCGCTAACGTTAGTTCAATGGGTTTTGGGTGGGTCCGACGTCATTGCTGGACTTCACGGATGCGCTTGTGGCAGGCGACCCAAAGGAAGTCTTAGTGCCATCACTGCACGATTTGCCACGTCATTTGGAACTGCGCAACGCTGCTGTTCGCCGTATCAAAGGTGTATCGCAACGGTCCGCAAGCGGCTGAATTGACGAGCTGGTTTTGACATTCCAGTACATGTACCAAAGGAAGTATCTTGATACGGCGCCGCACACTAGAAGCAAGTCATATGTCGCCGCCAGAATTTCTTGGCTTATAGCAAGAGATACATCTTTGTCCACATTCCCAAGGGGTGGAACGTGACCTGCCGGGCGGCGAAGTTTCGGATTCCGCCCATGCCTCTCCTGCTCTATTTTCAGGTCTCGGCACCGCTCCGAACAAATCTCAAGGAAGCCTCCACGCATTCAATGAATTCCTTGATGAAGTCTAGTGCGAGGCGAACCTTGCTGTCGCTCTTGACACCATTGATCAGACTTCCGAACAAGCTTTTCAGATATTTACAGAAGTGCGCGATTTCATGGAATTGTGCTCGTCGAGTCTCGATCAGCTGCCTACTGCGCTTCGTAGTTCTGTCGGACAGCCGTTGCCAGATCCTTGACAGTTTTTATCTTCCCTTTGGGGTTTGCGTCAGCGGCGATGTCTGTAAACTGAATTACCGTTTTCTTGCTGTCGCGGAATTCGGTTTGCAGGTCGGTTGCCAGATGTTGCGCTGCGTAGGGAAAGAACTCGAAACCTGAACTTTTTCCCCAGATCACTTCAAGGTCCTGTTTGTCAGTCGGCGACGACGGCAAGCGCGCCCAATTCTGCACGATATTCGTAACCCGATCATGAACGCTCATAGGTTTTAGGAAGGACTTGTAGTTGTAGGTTCCGGCTAGAAATAAAAGTGCCAATAGGCACGCTGCGGCAAAAATAACAAGCAGCAATCTCTTGCGGCTAGCCACTCCACAGCCCTCGCTTTTTCCTCGATTTGATTTCGACTAAAAGACCTATTTCGTCGGGTGATACTAGCACAACTCGACATCGACGGCGGGCTTTCTCGATTAAGAGACTTGCCGCCCCAACGCCTCGCGCATTTCCGCCCCGTACAGAATGAAGTCGGCCTGGACGAACAGCTCCTGTGACAATGGTGCCAGGTCGCTGCATGTTCGTTTTTGAGCAAAGATAAGGTACTCTTTCGATGAGCCGGACCGGCCAAGACTGCGCCAGTCCGGTTTCGCTTTTTACTTGACACATCGTATAGACCTATACGATTATACCAATGTCGACTTACTCTACGGTTGAAGTTTCGGAGCTTGTGAATGTCAGTTGGGACACTCTCAATCGCTGGATAAGAGAGAAGAAATTCCGTGTCCCGGCTGTCAAAGCAGTTGGAAGAGTCAAGATTCGCCTGTGGACGCAAGACGAAGTGGCCGAGGTCTTGAAATATAAAGAGCAGCACTACCGGGGTAAAGGCGGTCACAAGAAGCGTAGAAAACAGGCCAAGTGAAAGAGCGGGACGCGCTGGTGTTACTAGCACCGACGCGCCCCTGACCAAAGTGCACGTCTGAGGTGCAACGATGGCTGCGATAAAAGTTATCCATTTTCCATTGTCGGCGCAACTTGGCCCGACCCCACTGTTTCGGGCTGTATTCCTTTCCAATCCTTCCTGCATGTCTCGTCACAACCTTCTCCGTCAGTCCGCTCGTCAATATTCCGGTGCACAACGTCCTTTTGCCCACTTTGCAAAGAGAGGTGACTACCTTTGAAGCTGACACTCTTTCAGCAAATCCTTGAACTTAATCAATCATTTGACCGGCTCATAGCAGGCCTGGAGAAACTGGAGTCCGTTTCATTCTTCCAGCGTGACCTTATTCAGCATGCTCGTTCCGATGTCGAGATCGCGCGCGTGTATGCCAACCGCGAGTTCTTCGACAACTTTGAAATAATTGTCGAGAACGACGCAAAGTGGGCCTATCGATTCCAGCGTCAGTTTGATGCCAACCTGAAAGACCCGAGCGACATTTACCTCGAAGTCCGGGATTCCGAGAGCCGTCGAAAGAGAAAGGGGCTTCCGCCCCGGGTCGTCATCCTGCCTGATTGGGACATGTCCGACGAAGAAAGGTACGACGAAAGGCGAAGGTCTAAGAAGAAGACGGGCGCTACGAAACGGCGCGGTGTACCCCGAAAGCCCAACAAGTCGAGCGTCGCCGTTCAAGATTCAGACCGTCCCGCGACCCCGGAAAGGCGAGGGCGCCGTACATGAGAAACCGCCCTCCTGCACGTTCTGACTCTTCTGGATTCGTCCCATCTCGCCGGTATCGCTCTCTGCGCGGAAAAGTCGTGGACTGGGTTGACCACAAATTTGAAGAGGGTGTTCTTTATCTGGATATTCGGTTCACTGACAAGACCGAGCTTTGCTGGCGAATCGCCGCGCACGCGACGATTGAGGTGGGTGACCTCAGTGATTGGGGCTCTGGGAACTTTGAGCAGCTTAAGACCTTCGTTAGGAACCAGCGTGACTCGCAGTTCCGATAGTCAACCGCTGGACCACCTGAATTGAGTGACTCTGCTTATGTCTAACCTTTGAATCGCCGACTCCTTTTCTTGCAAACTTAGCGTATGATTTGCCCACAGAGCGGTGTTATTTGGGAGTTTGCAATGTTCAATCGCAATGAAATAAAAGGATCCTCAGGGAACAGTTCCGTTGTCAAAAAACGTTTCACTTTGCAGGGTTTGACCTTATTTCTTGGCATTCTGATCGTAATCACCGGATTTGCGATCTCGGTTCAAATCATGCTTGAGTCGTTCTGGTGGACACGGTACGCCGAAAGCCTGAGCCCACCGCGAAACGTGTCGGACCAGGAAAGACTACTCCGAGAAAAACTGGATTTCTACAGCAAGAACGCCGATGAGATGAAATCTCTGGCTACCTTGCTGGTGGGACTTTCGACCATCTACGGGCTCTCGCTTGGCGTGGGATCGTACCTGAACGTCAAGGAAGCGAAGGATCAATTTGAAGCGCAACGCACCGAGTTACGGGCGACAGTCGAAGAAGAGCTACTGGCTATCCGGCGAGACTTTCCTTTGTTTCGGGCTACGCACCGGGCCATCCAGGACATCAGCTTTAGTTTGGAGAGATTGATTCCTGACACTGATTTTGGACGCGATGTATTCCAGAAAATCGACCTGCAAGATCGCACCATGATCGAATACTATGAGCGGTCGCTCGGTACTCTGGAATTTTTTGACCTTGCGCCTTTCAGGCGCGACGCTGCCAGCATTTATCACATGCTGGGAAGTTATTACAGTCATCGATTTTCCCGCGAAAGGTCCGAATACGAGAAGGTCAAAAACAACAATTCTCAATCGACCTCCGACGCGGAAAACCCTAAGCCTCCCGACCCCGGCGATATATTTCGGTCGCGTCTGTATTTAAATCGGGCTTGTGAAATATCCCCGACAATTATCGGGCCGCTGAATGAATTGGGCTATCTTGAAATAATTGTCAGGAGTGACTGGCTGCGAGCGGTTCCTGCCCTTAGAAAGTCTCTTGAACTGCAAGATGACCAGCAGAGGGCTCGCTACTATCTCGCCATAGCGGAACACTTGCAGGGCAATGAAGCGAGGCCGCAGGACGTGATTCGTGCGGAGAAGCATTACCGCGAAAGCGTTTCCCTGCTAGGTGACGCTTTGGCGAGGAAGCGCTGGCAGAAGGTGGAAGAGCCGGCGAGGTACCGGCGGGCAATGCACTACAACCGCGCCTGCGGACTGGCTCGGCTCGCAGAACTGGAACGAAATCCGCGCCACATTGTAAAGTTCAGGGAAGCGGCAATGGCGGATTTGTTGCAAACTTTTCCCGCGGGCGAGGTACCAGATGAGCAGAGGAAAGTCGATTTTGAACAGGACCTGGAACGTGGAGGCGACCTACGAAAGCTGGCAGAAGCTCCTGATTTTTATGATGTAATTCGGACCCTGCACGCGCGCGTGGTCAAGTCTTAGCTGAATTGGGGATCAATTGGCTTGGAGATGCGCTTCGCTTGAGGATCAATCGGCTTTGAGATTTTCATGCGATCCACCTCGTTCATGAGTATACAGCTTCGCCCGTTTTTGTCAATATTGCTCATGTTTCTTAAACAAAACAAACAACTTACACGACCCCTGGTTCGCTGTCGAGCTTAGGTTCCGCCCGGAAGCCCCTGCGTCACTGGCTGGCCACAACGAGAACAGAAGTTCGCACTTGCCTGAACCATATGCCCGTTTGTGCAACGCCGGCCGTCGGCGTTTTGCCGTGCCGCCGAATACAGGATGGCGAGGGCATAGAGATAAAATACCATCCAGTGCCCCGAAAAACCACGCCAGACCATAGCTGGAGGGTCTCCACCTTCGTTGCTATGGGTTGGAGCCTGAGTGACGAAGTACATGAAGTTGATAAAAGCATACGCGAGAAATCCGTTGACCAGATACCTTACCCAGTCCGGAAAGCCTTTAAAAATGACCTTTGCAAGGTCTTTACGTCTCAAATTGCCGACTTGTCGCTTTGCCACCATGACTGCTGAAAACCAAACAATGAAGATAGCCATGTGGAGAATCCAGAACAGTGGTGCAGGAGCCACTCGGCGACCTGCCACGGCCCCCAAATGCACCCACAGGCTAAGTACAAATCCTAGTGCGGAAATCCCCACGAAAATCCACAGGAATGGTTGCAGCCACTCAGGAACCGAATCCGGGAGCGAAGAAGTGGAGAGTTGCCAGCTTGGTTTGGGTGCACGGGTTTGCAGCAACGATTCGATTGAGGCTTCGGACAATGTTGAAACAGAAGGTTTGTCGGGGTTGTAGTGTACGGCTACAGGCTTACCCTGCAACTCGCGGACAAACTCGGAAGCCTCCCCCTCCGTCCCGAACTCTCGTTTGTAGCACCCCACTTCGCGGTTTCCGGCCGGGGAGTACGAATAACGGAGTTCAGCCACGTGCGAAGGTGAACTCCCTCCGAGCGAAGGGGAAAAGAACGACCGCTTCGCCTCGTTAACGGCGACTGATTCGACCTGGCCACCGACGCCCGGCCAACCACTCGCTCGATTCCTCTGAAACCAGCGCCAGAGCGGCTTTATCCAACCGATCATGAACATCGCCATCCAGACGTAGACAAACCACGGCCAAGTGCTTGGGTCAGTCCAGTGGATCGGGTTCCCGGAATTCATAGGACCCATATTAAATGACGCTGCCAGTCCGACAACACTTTTTACGCCGCTTGGGTACTGCCGGGCAAAGAACGGCTCGCACGACTTCAGTTCCCTAAGCTCCCAATATGGGAAATAACAAGATTTTCTATATACTTCGGTCTCAATGACCGGGCGACCCAGCATCCCCAGCCAACAACAGTCACTCACGAATTCGATGGCATTCCGGCGGGAATGGCGTGTCTACCAATCCCGGCTGCTGAAGCGGCTCGATCGCTATCTCGATAACAAGCGGCTCCATTTGGTGGCCGCACCCGGATCGGGCAAGACCGTCATTGGTCTTGAAGTGATACGAAGGATCAATCAGCCCACTCTGGTGTTGGCGCCCACCGTTACGATTCGCAACCAGTGGGTAGACCGTCTCGTTGATCTCTTCCTGCCGCAAGGCAACGGCAGACCCGCATGGGTCTCGACAGATCTCAGGAAACCAGCCTTGCTGACCGTAGCAACCTATCAGGCGCTGCACGCGGTTTATTCCGGGGAGCCGGAGGAGCAGCCACAGGCGGATACTGAGGAAAGCGGCGCTCCAAAAAACCACGTCGAGATGCACGGCGACGGCGAAGACACTAGTCCCATTCCGCAAGGGCGGATACCCGTACCGGGATTTCTAGCGGAGGCCAATTTCAGAACCCTGGTCCTCGATGAGGCGCATCACCTTCGAAGCGAGTGGTGGAAAACGCTTACATCTCTCGCCGATCAACTGCAAACTCCCACGATAGTGGCCCTGACTGCTACTCCTCCGTATGACGTTTCGGCTTTCGAATGGCAGCGTTACGAGGAACTGTGCGGCCCGGTTGACGCCGAAGTGTCCGTCCCCGAACTGGTGCAGGCGGGTGACCTCTGCCCCCATCAAGACTTTGTGTACTTCAGCGCGCCAACCGACAAGGAACAGAAAGTCATATCGGATTTCCGGGCGTCGGTCGACGAGTTTGTCTTGCGGCTCAGGTCGAACGTGGCGTTCCGGGATGCAATCCTCGGCCACCCGTGGGTTTCGGTGCCCGAACTACACACCGAAGACATCCTGGATGATCCCGAGTACCTCTCAAGCATGGTCGTGTACCTGCATGCAGTGAGCCAGGAAATTTCTCCTGCGGTCATGAACACGCTCGGACTGTCCAGGAAGCGAATCCCGGAATTGAGTCTTGAATGGCTGGAAGTATTGCTCGGAAACTGCCTGTACCGCGACCCGCAGAATTTCAAGGGGAGCGAATCTGTCCTGAACGCGATCCGGCACGAATTGCTGCGTATTGGCGCGATTGAGCGGCGGAAGGTAAAGCTCCGGAATCCGTCCGACCATCTAAAGCTTCTGACCACATCGGTCACCAAGCTGAAGTCGGTCGAGGAGATTGTGAAGCTGGAATCGGAAGCTCTGGGTGACAAGTTGCGCTGCGTAATTCTGACGGATTTCATTCGCAGGGCCGAATTGCCGCGCTCGGCAGATGAAACTCCGGTCTTGGAGGACATCGGTATTGTCCCGCTGTTCGAGTCCCTGCGGACTTCCCGCTTGCCGAACATTCGCCTCGGCGTCCTCACCGGGTCTTTGGTTCTGGTCCCCAGCAGTGCCGAGGCGATGGTGCGGCAATCCGCAACCGCAATGGGAATCGACGGCGAGAGCTTGTGCATCTCGCCGCTCGCTCACGACGCCTCTTTCTCGAGCGTTGAAATACGTGGCGAATACTACCGGGGTTCGGTTTGCCTGATCACCTCCGTTTTTGAGCAGGGTGGCATTACGGTGCTCATAGGAACGAAGGCGCTGCTCGGAGAGGGCTGGGACGCTCCGGGCATCAACACGCTCGTGCTTGCCAGTTTCGTTGGTTCATTCATGCTCTCGAACCAGATGCGGGGACGGGCCATCCGGATCGATCCGGCGCAACCACAGAAAACAGCAAACATCTGGCATCCGGTGTGTGCCGAGCCGGGACTGTTTGGCCCAGGCGATGATTACGAACTGCTCGTTCGCCGGTGCTCTACATTCGCTGGTGTGAGCGCCACTGCCCCGGTCATCGAAAACGGAACAAAGCGGCTGGGCTTAGGAAGTCCACCCTTTAGCCGTGATCAGTTGGATCAAATTAACGCGCGGACCCGCAAGCGCGCGCTCGACCGCGCAGGGCTTCGTCAGCAGTGGTATGACGCGCTTGAAGCGGGTTCGACAAAGCAAATGACCGAAGGTTTGCAGGCACCCGAGAAATCTCTGCCGCGCGGCTTCGTGTTTGCAAACACGGTTGCGGCCCTGCTCGTCCAATCCGCCTATCT
Source organism: Saccharimonadales bacterium (SeqCode) (assembly GCA_035317965.1). Taxonomy (GTDB): domain Bacteria; phylum Acidobacteriota; class Terriglobia; order Acidiferrales; family UBA7541; genus Acidiferrum. Next base: position 40,490 of record DATHFT010000153.1, read on the forward strand.
TTTCATGGCCATGCTTGAAACCTTGGGGCGAGCACTCGGGCGAGTTCGCGGGACGCACAACTTTTGGAACGCTGCGCTCACTCTGCTGGGGATCGCCGCAGCTGTGAGTCTGCCCTGGACCCTGCTTGCGCTCTGGCGCTTCATTCGTCACGGTACGCCGGAAAGGAGCATCGGGCAAATTGGGCGGGCGGTTCTGGACGCTCTCGCGTATGAGGGTTCCGTTGACCGAGGTGCGGGAGAGTTCCGCGTATATGCCAACCGAAACCAGGACGGGACCGTATTTTGCTGGCTGGGCGGGTGCACGGGCAAAGAACAGGCGGTCTTCCTTCGTGCGCTGCGGGAAACGCTCGGCCCCATTGAAAATCCGCGGTACTTGCTCGCGCGGGGGAAGATTTGGCGATTTTTCCGCGAGGATTATTTTGCCGTTCCCGACGTGCTAGCGCGCAAAAAAGAGTTCGCAGAACAATTTGCGCAGCGATGGAAACGGATGGTTGGCCCAGTGCAGCTTGTTTTTACACGTTCACCGGAAGGTCGCAAGCTTTTGCTTCGGGCTAGGAATCACTCCTTGTCCGGGGCATTCCAGAAACGCACCGAGCGTGTGAGTTGCTGGAAATGAAGCAGGTTGATTCTGCAGCAAGGCGCGGAATCGCAAGCGACCACACAGGGACAACTCGAAGGTTCTTGACTGCTGGCATGCGACGAAGACCGTGATGAATCGGAATAACCAATGGAATCAAAACGGCAGAGACACGAGACTAGGCCCTGTTCTTTCGATGTAGTTCTTCCCGGGGGGTTCTGAGTGACGGCTTCAGGAGCGAAATTCGATCTACCGAGTGACTTGGCCGACAAGGTTGCTTCATTCTCCGAATCCAGCTACGGCGTTAGTTTGGTGACGCTAGTGATGAAGAACGGAAAGCGCATACCACACGTCCACATCGCGTGGGGGTCTCAAGTCATCAAGGCCACTCAGCCGGGCGACGATGTCGAACTATCCAAGATAGACCCTCTAGAAATCATAGACGTGCTCTCGGAACCCTGAGCGCTTTACACGCAGGGTACTGGCCGTTCACAGTGGCTGTTAAGCTGGACGCCGAACATCGAAATAGAGCGGCTTGAAAAAATCCAGCTTCGCAAGATGCGGTTCACCTAGCACTCACGATGAAGCGGCTTTGTCGCTCGCCGTTTGAAAAATCAGCCATCAGGCCGAACGTCGTTGCGGCGCTGCGGCGACGCCGTCCACTCCGGATTTGTCCACCTAGTTGACTGGTTCAGGCGGAGCTAGCTCGAAGCCGTGCTCTGCGGCTAGATCGCCAATGGCTGCGTGCACAGGATCGACACGGTCAGCCGGACCAGATATATTCAGCAAGAATTTCGTCCCGCCCGGATACTGCGCAAGTTTGCTTTCGAGTGAGGCGAGGTCCGTTGTCATATAGTGGTTTATGCCCGCCATGATCTGTCGCCCGACGAAATAGACGTGCACATGGACCGGGGATGTCCAGTGCCACTGTTTGACGTTCTCCCGCTCCTGCCCCAGCGTCAGGTTTTCGAGCTCCGTGATCTCGTCGTTTGTCAGGAGCCAGGCCCATGCATTCCCGAGCGCTTCGACTAAGCCGAATTGGAAGCCTACAGCTTCATTCGCGTCTTTCCGCATTCCCTGTCCCCACGACAGCTCAGTTCCCCGCTCTGACCATTGCTCATGAAACGCGCGCAGGCGATCCCATAAGGCCTTTTCCGCTTTTGTGCTGCCGTACTTGGCGAGCGTCTCGGCAGCTTGTCGCGCGCGATTTAGGTCCGGGTCGGTTAGCCGCGCTATGATGCCGGGTTCTACTTCACTCCAGCGGCGCATTCGTATCACTGCGGGCAGGGCATTTGTCATGCAAGCACTCGGGGCCTGCGCCAAGCGTTTGACGCCGTACTCCGCGTCCACTCGCAAGAAATACACAACGAAGCCATCTTCCGTCTGGCAGTCCCACTGGCCCGCTGCCGCCTCGTAAACATGTCTCACTCTCGGGAGGATCGAATTGGTCGAGTACCGCCCGATCAGCTGCGCGTCCAAACCCCTGGTACGGCTGTCTTTATCCTCGATTCGAGCGGCAAGTGTCTGGTCAAACTGCGGCAATGTGTCGTTCGGCAGCAGACCAAGCGTTTCTCCTTTGACCGTGGACATGCCATTGTCGAGATGCGGACGCTTGATCTCTCCGAGGAATACAGGCGTAGCTTCACTGGGGTCCAGATCGTAAAGACACTGCAGCACCAGATCACGCAACATCTGATGCTTCATGTCCTGCTGCTCAGCCAACTTTTTGAGCGGTGCGCTCATGGCGGGATTGTTGAGGAGTTCCCAGAAACTCGCCAGCAGATTCCATTGCTCGTCCTCGGATAAGTTCAGGAAAGCCGTCGCAACCTCTGCAGGCGGTAGTCCCGCGAGAGGCTTGACATCACGAGGCTCGCTCGACGGGCGCAGTAGCAGCGTCTGTACCGTCTCGGCCCTCGCCTTCCCTCTCTTGGCGCCTACCAAGACGGTTATTTTCTCGTAGAGGTCCTCCTGTAATTGCTTGCTCTCCCTCTCCCGCATCTGCATTTGTTCGGTCCAGTTTTTCTGCTGCTCGACGTTCTTTGGGTAAGGCGGAAGAGGATCGTGATCGAGCTGAAGTTTAAGTTTCGTCAGGATATAGAGATAATCGCTCGTCAGAGCGACGTCGGGAGAGCCCATCTGTTTTTCGAGTTCCTGCACGACCAGACTCGGGCGGCGCGAGCCCGCCAGACCTGCGATTTCCTCCCAGACGCTGCGGTCCCCGCGAGTCCCCAGGCGAAACACGAGTTCATGCACGGATGCCGGAGTATCCAAAAATCGCAAGGTTCGCAAAGCTGCGGTCTCGTCGGCCTTCGTGCTCGATTCCATGTTTAGTGTTGCGACTGCCGTGCTAAACGTCTGTTGCTGCCACGCGGGGTCCGCAGCCACAACCTCAAATTCGAGCGAGTTGGACCGCAACTCGACTGGCTCAAATTTACCCAACTTCCGGCTACAAACTCGACCGGAAATCACATATAGGGAGTAGTGGCCTGGCATATCTAGCGCAACCCACTCATTCAGGTCTTTGCGCATACGTTGTGGTTCGCCCGAGAGCTCAGCTGAACCTCCGAGGCCGCCGCCCATGAATACACCCTCGGAGTAGTAGCGTTTGAGCGGGTCCCGGCCCGACGGCGTAACGTAAAACATCTCCGTCGCCAGGCGCCCGCTGCGATCATAGTTCCGCATTTCTATGTCGTAGGTGTCGGCGACGGCGGCACGGAACGACAATTCGAGCGGAATGATTTCCCCCACATGGAACCGGCTGGTTCCATCCACAAAGCGAATGGCGAGAGAGACACCGCTGTCGACTTGAGCAAATACGGGTGATGCCAGGAGCAGAGCTGCAAACGTCACCCGCAAGAGTTTCATGCGAACACCCCGTCCGTGATCCTGCGCCGCCTAGAATGGCATAGTTTCCCATACGAATGTTGCCAGCCAACTTTGGCAGCTTTTGGGACTTCGGGTGACCTTAGAAAATGAGCAGTCTTGACGAGCGAGGAGGAAGTGTTTTGCTATTTCAAGCGCGACAACTTCGAGTGATCAGTCACGCCCTTTGTCTCGGCACGGATCGCATTGAGTTCGGATCCAGCCGGAGTCATTGGGTTTGCCCGGTTCGCCGCAGTCCTCGCAGGTAACCGCTGAGAGTCGCTCCGCGAATCGTATGTATCGATTGATCGCATCCGAGGAATCGCAATAGAATCGCAACGTTCCGAACTTTTCCTTCACCTGCATTACGGAAAAACCTGTGTACGGCCGTCGCACCAGAATCTTGAACCCGAGACTCTGGAGCGTCGCAAACCAGGTGCGAGGACCGCCGAAACGGCTGGCCGGAAATATTCGGCAGGCCAGCCTCGCCAGCCAATCACTTGGGGCTTTCTCGACGACAACCCACCGGTAGGGATCTTGGTCGGTGCCAGAGCCCTCTTGTTTTCGTGTGTCCTGACGGGCCGGGGACAGCTTGTAAACGAATTTATTCCACGAACGAAACAACGACTTATTGAAGAGATACCACCGCTTGCGCAACCACGAATAGGCGAGTTCTTCCTCAATGGCCAAGCTTAGCTGCCAAATGATTTCAAACCAGCCGTCGCCGTGTTCGAATCCCCAGCACATGCATGTCTGGGTCATTGGGGATCGGTAGTCTTGATAGAGGACCGGGAAACGCTTAACGAGTCGTTGGGTTAGTTCGGCGTTCATTCTCTGCTCGCGCGTTGCGACCTAGGTAGAAGATTCCGTCTCGGTTCATCTGCCCGTCGAGGTCAGAAGTCTCTACCTGTCTATGCGCGAAGGCCGGGTTTTGTGCCAGGCAAAACGTAAAAAGTACGATTGGAGGTCGGGCGGCAGTTATAGCGGACCCGGGCTTCCGTTTTCTTTTGCCGCTGGGCCGTCAGGAACGATGGGAAACAATGGCGGTGGGAAAATTTGCTCGCTAGCGTAGCGACTCATCCAGCATTGCCTTTCCGGAGTCCTAGTGTGCTCAAACGCTGAGTGAATCGTAGACGTACTGCGTCGTCACATTCAGAACATCGGCAGGTCTGATCGGAGGCGAAACGAGCGAAGCCAACTCGTCGTCGATGCGGTGGCCTTTAAGACTGGAGGGTGCGGCTGCCCCAGGAACATAGACACGTCCATTTTTCTGCATCCACGCTTCCCAAATCCGATCTACGTTGCAGTGATTCAAATAAAAGACTGGGTCGTTCGGCGATGAAGCCGGGCTCATATCGCCCCCGATCCACACGTGGACGCGATTGTGCATGCCGGGACCATCTGCTCCCACCCATCCCTCCAGATAATTCCGATGCCCGGAAGAAGTCACCGTCCACGGCGCCTTATCGTAGGGCGTTAACTGCAGAGCCTTCGCCGTGTCGGATTTATTGGGAAGATCAACGACGCCGCTACCGGCGAGTGAGCGATTCAGCCCGCGGTTCACCTGTTGAAGATTTCCGTTGGAGTCCGTATCAATGCGAACGCGAAACGACGTGTTATCGGCCGGTTTAAACACAAAGGGCCCAGAAGCAATCGGAGTGCCCGTGCCACCGATCCCAGAAGACTTCCATAACTTCGACCGCAATTGCGCTTGCGGCGTACGTTCCCCGTCCGCTGCCCAATCCCAATACGGGAGGCCGAAACTCGTGTCTCCCAGGACCCGCTGCAAATTCAGCTCCAGCTGCCGCAGCATGAACCTGTGCCAGGCAGCAAACACCGGCCCGCGATGCGCGGCGTTCCGGCCCGTGGGATTTCCACTTACTGGAGTCGTCGTCATCATGGCGTTTACGTGCCATACCACGAACAGGTCGTACGTGCTCACAGGTCTCGACGGCCCGTCGATACCCAGGTCCGTGGTCGTCGGACCGGTAAATTCATTCTTGAGCTGCTTGATCCCGGCGCAGAACTTCCCCATGGCGGTTGCGTTTTTGAGAATATTCACACGGGTGATACTCACGGGACTCTCCTTTGCTATCGAAGGCTACCGGCTCCGTCTGGGCCTAGGATTTACCTGGGGATTTTTTTCTGCGTGAACTTGCCGACTTCTTCTTGCCCACTGCCTTTTTCTTCCCGGGCCCCATCCCTGCCATGCCCATGCCCATATCCATTCCCTCGTGCGACCCCGACTCGGGACTTACTTTTTCAAAATCCTGCGGGAAGTTGTCAACTAGCGCCCTCGCCAGTTCGATCGCGGAATCGAAACTGTAATTGGGAAGTCCGTGGTACTGGACTTCTCCCGCGTTGGTGAGCATGATGTGCCCGGTTACGACTTGACCGTCTACGGTAATGTCGTAGCGGGTGCGCACGGCAATGTGGTGACCTTTGTAGTCATCCTCGCGCAAGATCTCCTGGCCGCCCTGGTGATGCATCATCGCCTTCATGCCCGATGACTTGCGAATGGCCTGCGCATTCTCTTTCACATACTTCGAAATGGACTCGGGTGTAGGCAGGAATTCGTGCTCCATATGAAAATTTCTCCTGTGCTCGGGGCCTGTTCTATCTAATGCGTTGTGGGGGAGTCTTTTTGCTGCCGGCATTCTATCCCAAGATTCGGGAAAAATCTCGAGTAGGAGTTAAGTGCCACGCTTCATATTGGTTGAGGGGTACAGATTCACTCAACCTTGAGTTTTTTGTGTGTCTTGTAGCCAGCAGACGCTATCCGAGTTCGCTTTAATACGCTTGCTTGCTATTAAAGGATGTCTCCATTCGCTTTAATAGCAAAATAAAGGTTCGACTCACTGACGAGACTGAGCTTTGGGCGGCTCCCCCTGAATGCCTGTCCTCCACGCCATTTTGGACGATCGATCAACTGGCCTATTTGAGCGAGGAGAGGCCAGGCTGTATCCACGAGAAGATGAATTCCGCTATACCCGGAAATACCCTTGTCAGAAGACCGAGCAAGGGAGCAAAACCGAACCCGACGATCTTGAACCAGAATTCTGTCCCGAGCTCTCCGGGCTTCGTGTTGGTGACGTGACTGAGCGTGGCATCGCGATGCATTTCGGCATACACCTTTACGATCACGACGCCGGTAGCCACGAATAGCACGATGAGAATTATGCTGAGCGCCTGCCGCGGGTCAAAGGGATAGGTGGATATCGCAACGGTAGCCGCCAGGAACAGCGCCACGATGGTCATGGCCATCGTCCGCAATCGACCGAGAACATTCTGGACAAAACCCAGGTAGTTCAAGCAGACAAATTCCTCGGCATTGCGAATGTGCTCTTTCTTCGCCTGGGGCGGCGGACTGGGAGGAGCGTCTTCCTTCGCCTCACTTACTGGTGACGCAATCAGCGACCCTTTTTCGCCCATCCACGCCGGCACGAGCAGCTTCGTGAGCAGAGTGCCACTCGCAGCCGCAATGCCCTGCTGAAATTCTCGGAATTTCGTCAAATCGCCGGCGCGCGAAATTGTATAGTTCGTTGAATACCATTCCGCAAAATCGATACCTGCCCTGTGCATTGTTGTGAGGGCCGTAAGCGAGCTTAAAGTACCCGCAACTTCGGCTGGATCATGCGAACTCTTGAGGAGTTCCTGCAGGCTCGCAATCGTATGATTCGTGCACTCCAACTGCCGGGAAATTACTTTGTACCGCACTTCGAGCACGTTGCCACTCATCTTCCAGACGCTACCCCAGGAAAAACCGTGCAGCACGGCGAGAGTCCGCCTTAGCGGCAGACGGTCGAGAAACGCAAGAAGACGCCTCAGTTCATCCCAAGCTCCATACAATCGCCAGGTTTCTATGAGCGCCACGGTGCAACAGACGTCCAGCCAAACCAGGAAAATAATGGCAAAGCTCTCCGCGCCCAAACTGCGTACCGGAACTCCGCCGGCGATGCTCCAGGGAACGAGTAGAAATAGAACGAAGAGAGCCGGGCCGACGACCGCGATCTTCCAGTCCAGAGGGATGGCGGCATCCTCAATGCTTTTTGCTGCGTCTTCCTGGCTGAACATCCGCAGAAAATCCTTGGTGGAGGTCCCGAGTTGCAATGCCAGGCTGCCCTTGGGCGGAAGACACGGACGATCGGAACCAAACAGCGCCAGCCCGTGCAAGGCAAACCAAAAAGACACGTACAACCCGGCGAGAACAGCAAGCACGGGCACGATGGGAGACACGCCGCTCGCAAGGTGCATCGCGCGCCAATAGGTCAGGACGCGATTTTCTGGGCGCAGCTGTCCTTCCGCGGGAAAGACGTTGCAGCGGTAGAAAAGGTACATGGCTACAAACAACAGCACAATTGCAACGCCAATCGAGACAACGATCCTCTTGGTCGCCCTTCTTTGAAAATCTGCGTCTTTGGTTGCGTCCCGGGTCAGACGTGACACGGTGTAGCCGTTCCCGACGACTGCTCCGAGTGCCATCAGGCACGTGAAGGTGACACAGCAGCGGGCGAGCCAGGGATAAGCCAGTCCGGTGGCAGGTTCGGTGAACACTCCGCAACCCCATCCTGCGACGATGGCCAGGAACGCGACGCAAGCGCTCCCTGCGAAAATCAAAACCGAGTGGCGCCAGTCGCCCTCACTCGCAAAGTGCGCCCGGAATGCCGGTTTGGCGGTATACGACCCGAACCAGCAGCAGCCGGCGTGAAACAGCGAGAAGCCTGCCAAAATGAACAACAACACCTTCATTCCGAGCGGTATTTCGGGCCGACCGCCAGGATCGTTGGCCCGCTCACTCGGTGTGGCGCTCGCCTCCGGGCCCGTCCATAGCCCGAGCGCTTTCCATTCTGCGCCTGAACTCTCGTGCGTGAGAGAGGCCATGGGCCAAAATCGGTTGACGCCAATCACCGAGAGCCAGGTGGCCGGCCCTGGATAGGCGCATTCCGGGTCTTTGTTTGTTTCGTTTTTTTCGCCGCACTGATCGACCAGAGTCCAGAATGGCGGCGAGTAGTCGGGGATAGGCGACGCGTTCGCCGCACACGCGATCGATGGCAGGAAAATTTTTCCTTCGTCTTCGCTCCGCACGTGACATCCAGAGTTGTCCTGCAGCCCTTCATTTAAGCTCCGGTCATTGAGCAACAAGCGGAACGCCACATAGGTGCCTTCACTCGTATCGGCGCTAAAGACGCGGTCGGCTGCGGCCAGTCGCTGATGATCTGTCCAGCGGTGTTCGAGCGGGAAGAGAGGATAGGTACTGAGGGTCATGCTCCCATTGAGGCCGGTTGCTCCGCGTTCCCGGATGAACATAAGGTCGGAGCCGAAGATCACGATCCGGCCGTCCGGGTAACTACGGCGAAGGAAGTTGCTCAGGAACAACTGATCGAGCGTGTTGCTGCTGCGCAAGAGAATGTATCGGGCGTGAAGCTCGCGCAGCGCGGCCACCAGGTCCATCAAGAACGCTTCCTGCGTCAGAGGCGTCTGATTTCCGCCGTAATTACGGATTGAATCGTGCACTTTCCCGGCGGGATCGGCCAGGTCCGTAGGCAGGTTTCTTTTTTGCGTGTCCGCCGACTGCGGAGCGGCCCCCGCATCGAAAAGAGACCGTGTTTGATAGGCGCTGCGCAATGCGGAGATATCGCGGGGGTAGTAAAGCCGCAAAGCCTTTTCAGAACAATCGGTTTTGTCAGGCGGAGCTCCAAGCACACCGTAGGCGGTTTCGTCTTCGGAAATCATGGCAATCCGGGCAGGGTCAAATCCCGGTTGCTCCAACTCCATGTACCTGCAAAATCGGTGAAGAATTTCGTCGTCATTTTGTACGAAGCTGTGAAATACGACATGGGGCTCGAGCGAGTTTTGAAATCCCTCTGCAGAGGCACTGCTGCTCACACTGCCGCTGAAAACAGCGAGTCGCCCGCCGTCCGGGGTTTTGGGAAAGCCTGATTTCTGGGCGGATGTTTGTGGCTCGACGACGAGGTTCAAGCCTCTTCTTGAGTTTGTCTCGGACAGAACTTGTTTGAGCGAAGGCAGGGAGCCAGAAAAGGTTGGTCCAAGAATAGCCAGCGGTTTACCCCCGCCTTCGGTCGTAGGCCGCAGGGCCTTGATCCAGCCAAGGGCATTCCGGAACTGCTCCTCGTGAATTCCGTGGGTGGCTTCCTCTCCAACGACGAAAACGACGAGGCCCTCGCGGTAACTTTGCGATAGTCTGCCTTTTTCCCAATCATCTCTGCAGTCCTTCTGCTTGGCTTGGTTCTTCTTGTCATCCGCACCCGCATCCCTCTTGCCACAGTCAATGGTTTTCCGAAACAGAATGATCCCTGGCTGGGTCTCTTTGAGTTCTTTTTCTCGATTGGCTGCCTTTTCGTCAAGAAAAAGGGCGTACGGGGTGTCTTCGTCATCCCACGGCAGCCAGGAACCGTCGAAATCGTATTTCTCGTCTTGGGCCCCTTCCTGAATCGCCACGGCAAACTGGTCGAAGACGACGGGTAGATGCGTGTGGACGGGATCCGGTAGCAGCGCAATGACAAATCTCAATTGCGACGTTTTCGCGGCCAGATCCGGTTGCGCTTGTTTACGCGCGGGATCATCGTTTTCATAGCAGTCGTCGGGCAGATGCAACTCGTTTTTCTGGATTTCAAGGAAATCCTCGAGTTCCTCCCGCAAACTACCGCACCCGGGCAGGTTTTCACGAGCCTTCGCGGGAGATGGCTTGGACCGTTTTAACGCGCTGCTACGATCCGCGCCGCTATTTTCTGAGGGTTTGAGTCCCGTTTGCACAGAGAGCCCAACCATCGCCGCGATGGCGAGGAAGGCTGCCGTGCCGATCGTTCCCTCTTTCTTCATGGACGGAATTCAATGCTGCTTGAAGCGTGACTTAGCTTCCTTCTAACCTGAGTAGTGCCGATATATCACAAATCGTTGCACGCTGAAAAGAGGTTGGCAGGTCGCGGGACGCAGTCGAGCCCTTGCCACCGGACCCGGAGTTGCGCCCAAATTCTTGCAGTGTGTTGAAGTTACTCGGATCACTTCAGAGACGGGTGCTGAGGAAGGTTTAATCCTGACGCCAGTCGAGATGTGCTGTCACTTAGCCATTGCTGGCAGCGGCGGCGAGGGGCGGTGCTGGTGCGACGCCGCTTCCCGCCGGGACGAGACTGCCTTTCAGCAGACCCTCCAGTCGCTCGGCATATCCTTGGATCAATGCGGCTTGGTCGAGCGCGTTGATAATCCGGCGTGCTTGAAAATAATCGCAGGTGTCATCATGAATGTGATCTGCCAGCTTCTGCGTCGTGAAGGCGCCTTGCCGCATGCCATACGACATGATTCGGTAGGCGGTCATTGGTTCGAGGGCGTGTTCGGGATGGAGCAAAAGTCCGTTGCCGAGATTTAGAGCCCGGCCTAAACGGTCATAGTTCAACTTCCAGGTCAGCTGCACAAACCCGCGACCGTAATAGGTATTCGTGAATTGCGTGCCGTCGGCGTCCGCGACGGTGACTGGTTGGCCATACGGACGGCCCTTTCCTTTCCCGAACTCTTCAATCGGTTGCCACCGATTGGCGCACTCGTGTTTGACTGTGGCCAGCATGTAGGCCACCCAGCGCACGTCCGTGACGTCCGCGTCTTGTTCTACGAGTCGAAGCAGGGCCTCTTGGCCCGAGGCTGCAGCTGGCCCAAGCCTGCCGAAAGCGCCTTGGTATGATTGAGAAAACATGCCGTGGTCAAATATAAGCATGCCTAACTCCTCGCATGAACGTTGGGCCCCCAGAGGCTGACTGCTCGCCCATCGCATGTTACACCCTCGCCGTTGGGTTTTCGGCCGAAAACCTCCGCGCCACAATGGACGGTCGCGGGTTGAACGAATACCTTGGAAAATCCCTGACTGCTTTTTCCGTGATGAGGCAGCTTCGCCTCGTGCGCTCTTGAGCCACACGTGCCCGTATCAGGCATGTTGCAGAAACTCTGTTTTGTACTTCCCGGCGAGTGCTGCGGCCTTTGCTTTGAACTCTGCCTCAGCCTTCTCATCCAGTTTTGGCGGTGCGGTCGTCCGAGTTGCAACGGGTACGCCCACCTGCGCGAAGAACTCTTCCTGGCCGGCCGGAGAGCAGATGCACAGCAGATGTGCCGGTAGGTCGCTCTTGTTCTGAAACTGGTGAGGTGCGTTGGCAGGAATATGAACGGTTTCGCCCGCATGGGCCACCGATTTTACTCCGCGGAATGTAGCCGAGACCTCGCCTTCGAGAATGAAGAAGGTCTCCTCAAAATTGTGTCGGTGAGGAGGTGGCCCTCCACCTGGTGGGATATGCATGTCGATTAGGCAGAAGCGTCCCGCCGTATCCTTCCCTGCCAAAAGAATGGTGTAGGTGTCCCCAACGAGGGCGAAGTGCGGCAAGTTCTGATCATCGGACCGTGCAAGGACGAGATTTCGTCTGGAATCATCCGGTGGAATAGACGACTGAATCGCGGGATCTGAACTGTTGCTCATGATGGGTCTCCTTGGTTAAGAGCGCGTTCAATGAATCACGTGCTTCCGTTCACTCCCGCCAATAGTACGCCAGAGGACTGCCGGTTTGCATCTCACACAAAATACAAGCCTTGTCTTTGGCCGCATAGCTGGGATCTTGGCTTGCACGCACAAGGGCATCAAGTTCGCGGAGGGGCGGCACAATGGATGCACGCCGAGATGGATGTCATATGTTCGCAACACACCCTATATAGTGCTAATGACAACTAAGCTTGGATTGGAACCAGCAATGAATTGGACAATGGCTCTCACAGAAGAAGCACGCCGAAATAGCATCCTGCGAACTGACGCTTTGGCGCGCAAATACGGAATCTCGGAAGCGGTAGTCCGCAATGCTCTACGTCGATATGAATCGAACAGGCTGCTCGAGCGTGTTTCGACGAAACTTTACATCAACCACTTTAATCAGCAATTTTCACCTCGCGACCTGGTAAACGTTCTTCGCCCTCGTTCCTACATTTCGCTGGAATCCGCACTCGTCGAACACGGCATCACCATGCAAGGCCCGTCCATCCTCACTTGCGTGACTCCCGGCTATCCGCAGAAATTCCCAGCTAAATCTGCAGTGATCATGTATCGAAAAATCTCTCCCGACCTCTATTGGGGATTTGAGGAGAAGGCCACTCGGTATAACAAATACTTCATTGCGGAACCTGAGAAGGCTTTGCTTGACTGGATTTATCTCAACCGGCAGGAGGGGCTTTCTACCCCTTTGGACGAAATCAATTTGCAGTTTCTCGCTCCCGCCAAGTTGCGATCATACGCGCTCCGATTTCCGCGCACGGTCAACCAGACAGTTACGGATTTATTGCTCGAAGCTGCTTTCTCTTCACTGAAGCCACATCAGGGACACGTCGGAACGTTGCGCTGAATCCAACCCGCATTGGAGATTGGACATACGTTGTCGTAATCGTAAGTCAGCAGTGAGCCTTAACCTCAATCCCAAGGAGTGGCGGCCAAATCCATATATTGTCCGAAGAATGACGTACATTTCGGACACCCAGTTCCTTTTACAATCGTGCGGAGGCAAGAAAAATCAAGCACGGGCTCGGGCGACACCCACTGTTCACGACTTGCTGTGCTACCCTAGGTTCGACAGCTTCCGTTGTGGGACCCAAGGGCAGACAGTCAGCGGCGCGAACCGGACGGGCATTCGTTACCGGCACGAATTCCCGCAATTCATTGGCACTAGAAGGCCGAAATGGCTACAGCAGCCAAACTCCAAAAGATCCGCGAGACCACGGAGTCACGGCACCTCGACCAAATCGAGTCCGTCGTTGAAGGCGGTGGTCTTGCGTCCAACCTTGAAGAAGTGTCCGCCTCTTGGCGCAGGTGCACGGCCGAACTCCTGGTTAACCCAGAAAGCCGCTCCGCCCCTCATATCGTAACCGAAAGCGAACTCAAGGTTTCTCGCGAACCGCTCGGCCGGGCAATCGTGTACGCCCAGGAGGAGATCGATCGCCTCTTCGCAATCGTCCGCGAGGAAGGGTATGTCGTTTTGTTATGCAACACGGACGGCGTCGCGATTCATCACCGCGGAGATGAAGCACAGGCCGAACAGTTCAAATATTGGGGTATCTGGATCGGAGGAGTGTGGTCGGAAAAAGTTGAAGGCACGAACGGGATCGGGACGTGCATTACCGAGCAGCGTCCGGTTCTGGTCCATCGTGACCAACATTTTCGGACGCGCCACATCGGGCTGAGTTGTGCCGGTGCACCGATCTTTGACCCGAACGGCAGGCTGGCCTTGGTACTGGACACGTCCTCGATGACATCGGATCGTTCGCATACCATGGCTTTGGCTGCGACAAAAGTTGCGGCCCGTGGAGTCGAAGAACGATTATTTCGCGAGTGGTTTCGCAATCTGTGGACGATTGCGGCGGGGCCCTACGACGACAGCAGTCCAGCTCTGCTCCTGGCTGTCGACAGTGACCTGCGAATCGCGGGCGCGGACCGCGCCGCGCGCCTGGCCTTCACTCTGGATGACGAAAGTCTTACTGGCGGCGTGTCTCTGTCAAGAATCTTCGAACTGGATCGCTCTCTCTTCCGGACGAACCGCGAACTGGACGTCGCGGCACGCTTCACGCGCCTCGGCACTCGTGAGTCGTGGCATGTGCTGATTACTCCTCCTCTATCTGGCACAAGAGCCTGGCGTTCTCCGGCCGATGTGGCGATCCACACGCGGCCCAGGATTAGCATGCTGCACAACGCGCCCCTGCCTGAGCCCGCCCCTCTCAATCAAGGAGGTCTTTCCCCTGCGCGAACCCATCGCATCTGCGAATTTATCAGCTCCAACCTCGAGCGGAATATAAGTCTTGAAGCGCTGGCCGATATGGCCGGGCTGTCGGTACATCATTTTGCGCGGGCCTTCAAACAATCGGTTGGGATGCCGCCGCATTCCTATGTCCTGCAACGCCGCATCGAGCACGCCCAGCAAATGCTCCGCAATACCGAACTGTCTCTATCCGAGATTGCCCTGTCAGCAGGATTCTCCGACCAGAGCCACCTGGCCAGACAGTTCCGCCGGATGACCGGGGTCTCCCCCAGCGTGGTCCGCTGGCGACAACGATAAGTCCTTTAATTTAAGGCAATTCCCTTCTTATTTGCGACTCGATCCGGTCTTCGGGGCCCTCTGCGGTGTGGCGGGTCATCAAACAGCTTCCCTCACAATTGAGCAAGAACGTACCAACGGCGGCGAAATCGTCCAAGACCCCGGGTGCCGCTGCCCGCCAAGATGTACCCATGTTCAGGAGTATCAGGCGCAAAGTGGGTGCAGTTGATCTCGACTGACTCATGCCGCGCCTGGCTTCCTATGGAGGAGGATCTGTCATGTGGCTCGATGGATTATTTCTTGGAAATCGAAGTCCCTACTTTTTTGGATGGCGGCCGATACTAGGACAGGCGAACACCCGGCTCGAAGAACGCCTGGCAGAGCGCACGCGAATCGCCCGAGATCTGCACGACACAGTGCTGCAAGGTCTTCTCAGCGCGTCGATGCAACTGCATGTCGCCGTAGATCAGCTACCCGCGAATTCGCCCCAGAAAGTGCGGCTCAACCGTGTTCTTGAATTGATGACCGGCGTTGTCGAAGACGGCCGCAACGCGCTTCGCGGACTTCGTTCGACCAGGACGGGTTCCGACGATCTAGAGCAGGCATTTTCCGAGGTCCCGCACGAGCTGGCGGTTGAAGAGCACATCGAGTTTCGCGTCATTGTGCTAGGCGCGCACCGGCAGCTACAGCCTACAATTCGCGACGAGGTTTATCGTATTGGCCGTGAAGCACTTGTGAATGCATTTCGCCACTCCCGCGCCAGCAAGATTGAAGTCGAACTTGAATATGCGGCCAAGCGCTTGAGGCTCGTTGTCCGCGACAACGGTTGCGGGATTGACCCACGAATGCTGCAGGCGGGCCGCGAGGGACATTGGGGATTCGCAGGTATGCGTGAACGGGCAGAACGAGTTGGTGCCAAACTCAAGATTTGGAGCCGCGCGGCTGCCGGAACCGAACTTGAATTGACTGTCCCTGGCCGCGTGGCCTTCGAATCCGGGAACAAGTGATCAATGACCATTTGACCGCACGGACCCCGTCAGCTAATCCGTGATCAAACCTGCGTCGATAGATGCCAAGTGGAACGCCGGCTGAACTGTGCTTGTTCGTGGGACCGTCGGCGTTACTCAGTCGCGAACGCCAGTCCCACACCAGATGGCTCGGATTTTGGCTAAAATATTGGGTCGATATATCTGAACGTGGGACTCTTCAATCCTTGCTGATCAATGATGATTTGTACCCATATAAGGGTTAATTAGCTTGTAATCTACCCTTATATGGGTATAATTAACCCGTGACTAAGGCCAGCCAATCTGTTCAAGCACTTCCAGCCGTGGCTCTCGACCAGCTGCAAAAGCTCGGCCGTGACATTGCCGTTGCCCGCAAACGCCGACACCTGTCATTGCGGGAAATGGCTAATCGTATGATGGTCAATTTGAAAACTGTCCAACGCATGGAAAAAGGTGACCCTGCTGTGGGAATCGGAATCGTGGCAGCCGCGCTCTGGATACTGGGCATGCATCGACGCTTGGGCGATTTAGTGTCTCCCGAGACGGATACGACTGGGCTCAATGAGGACATTAGGAATTTGCCGCGAGATTTTCGTAAAACGAAACATCGGACGGACAAGTACGATTTTTGAGTAAACCATGCCAGAAGCATACGTATATATCCACCTTGAAGATGGCCCGGTCCCCGCAGGCGTGCTCGAAACAATCGGTTCCGGCCGCGAGGAAACCGCTCGCTTCCGTTACGGCCGCCGATACCTTCAACGAAAAGACCGCTTAACGATTGATCCGATTCAGCTGCCATTGCCGGACGAAGATCCTGACCGTCTCTATACCGCACCTGAGGATTTTGTCCTCTTCAACGGCATTCGCGATGCCGCACCCGACGGCTGGGGGAGGCATCTGATGGATCGCGCCGCTGGCACACGGCCTCTGTCGGAATTCGACTACTTAGTCGCAACCGGCGATGCTCGCGTTGGTGCGCTGGCTTTTGGACCGGATCTCTCTGGCCCCAGACGCATTGTGCAGTGGGCCGAGCCGAACGTCGATGGCGAAGGCCTTGATCTAGAAGCCATGCTAGAAGCTGTGCAAGACGTGGATGTGGCGGATGACTTGCCGCGTAAGCATGCACGCTTCCTCTCTCGCGGCTCGTCGTTAGGCGGGGCTCGGCCAAAAGCGACGACGGAATACGATGGAAAGCAATGGATCGCGAAATTCGGTCGCGCCGACGACCAACTACCGATGTGCCGAGCGGAATACGCAGCCATGAAACTCGCACATCTTGCAGGGCTAACTGTGCCACCTGTGCGTATTGAGAGAGTACTCGGACAAGATATCTATCTGATTGAGCGCTTCGATAGGACACCAAATGGCGCGACATATTTCCGAATACCTTTTATCTCTGGTCTAACGATTACTGGTGCTCATGAAAGCGAGTCATCGCGCCAAAGTTACAGGCGCTTAGCAGAACAGCTGCGGCTTTTCGGATCTGACCCTGTGAAAGATTCAAAGGAACTGTGGCTGAGGATGGTATTCAACATCCTTTGCAACAATACTGACGATCACCTTAGAAATCACGGATTCTTGTGGGACGGCAAGGGATGGCGATTGTCTCCCGCCTACGATATCGTGCCGTATCCGCAAGTAAGCTTGGAACGAGACCTTGCGATCGGCGTCGGTCGCAACGGCCGCCAAGCGACATTGAAAAACGCCTTGAGTGATGCCGCAAGCTTCGGATTACATGCGTTGCAAGCTATCGCACTTGTGGCCGACGCCCAGAAAAAAGTAAAGGCAAACTGGGAAGCACTCTTCAAGGACAGCGGAATCACTGGCACTGAGCTCGAACGGCTACGCACTTGCTTCATCGCTTGCGATGAACAAATTCAACAGCCCAAGCTCGACGCTATTTAACTCTGCCGAGCGAATGGCGCCGAAAGTCGTCGCGCTGGTCCAATTTCTCCAGGTAGTGACACGGAGTGTGTACGAGGTCAAACCGCTTTGGCCAAGCGGAGCGTCCCTCCATGTCCGTGCGCGCAGCCGCGAAAGTTGCAGGGTGCCAATCGGACGTTAGAAATCGAAGCGCAATCCCAATTGTTGTCGGCGCGGATCGGCCGCCGCGTTCGGCAGCCCGAATGTGGTTGACTCAAGAAGCGTGTCGTAGGTGGTGTAGCTCGTCCAATTGAAGGCGTTGTACATTTCCCAGAAAACGCTGGCCTGGAAACGCTCTTTGAAACGGAAGGTTTTTCCGATCCGGAAATCCACCGTTTTCTGGGTGTCCCCGCGGCGCGAGTTTTTCGGCGCCGGACGATCAGGAAATGCCGCGTCGGTAGGATTCTCGTTCGTCGTTACGCTCCAGGGCCGCGCGCTGCGGAACACTGCAATTCCCGACAATTGAAAGCCCAGCGGAAAGTCATAGGCGCCGTTGAACACCAGGTTGTGCCGTTGATCGGTGTCATCCGGCCCTACGTCCTGGCTCAAATTGAAAGGATTTGTCGGGCTGCTGCCGAACACGCTGCCACTGACCAAATCGGAATTGGTCTTTGAAAGGGTGTAAGCCAGGCCAAAGTTTGCCGCCTTCTTGCGGTATTGCGTGTCGATCTGCAGCGCGGTGTAGTGGACGTATCCCGTGTTGCGCAGTTCGTTGACGGTGGTGAATCGCGGATCGATCGATTCGACGCTGCCATCCGGCTGCAGCAGTTCGTTTCTGTCGAAAAATTCCAGTCCGCTGCCGCGCGAATGAATGAAATCGGCGGAAACGACCAGGCCAGGAATAAATTCGTGCGAAACTCCCGCCGTATATTGCGTGGTGAAAGGCACCTGCAGGCCCGGGTCAAGAGTATCGATTCCCTGGGTGGGATGGGAAATGATGGAAAGGTCGGGAAACAGGGGGAAGTTTTGCGCAAACCATGACCGGCACGTCGTCCTGCTGCCGGCCGTGTCGTTCGGATCCCAATACGGGTTGGTGATGGGGCTGTTGCAGTTGACGACGTTCAAGCCATTCGAGAGCAGGGTGTTAATGATGTAGATGGCGTTAAAGTTGCCGTGATTCTGGTCGTAGAAAAGTCCAAACGCCCCGCGCACTGTGGTTTTGCGATCGCTTGTGGGCGTCCAGGCAAAGCCGAGTCTTGGTGAAAAATTGTTGTAATCGACATTGGTCTTTTGCAGGGGAGCCGTTCCGCCATATTGGTCGATGATGGCTTGATTTTTGGCGTCAATGAATTGATTGCCAGCCGTCACGCTGCGATCGACATCGTAACGAAGGCCCAGATTGAGTGTCAGACCGCTGCGAATCTGCCAGGTGTCCTGCACAAACAAATCATAATTCCAAATGGGAGTCTTGAACTTGCCCGGGCCGACGTTGCCGATGAACACGTAAGGATAGGAATCGGGGTCCGCAAGATTAAATTGCAGATCCTGGGCAAATTCCCAGTAACCGTCGTGAAAGTTCGTGATGTTGTCGTTCAGTGTATTGCGGCGAAGCTCGCCGCCGAACTTCAGCTGATGATGTCCGCGAACGAACGCGTAGTTGTCATGCAGAGTCGTATTCTGTTCGCCTTCGGTTCCGGTAAAAATGGGACATCCGGTCTGCAGCGTTGGATAGAGCTGCTCGGAAAAGGTTCCTGGAGGACCCAGCTCGAGATTCCCAATGCCCCCGGTGCCTGAAAGATTGCAGACAATCGGTGGCATGTTGGACATGTAGCCGAACCGAAATTCATTGAAGCTGGTGTTGTTGAGGGTGCTGGTCAGATTGGCAACCACGTTCCAAACCGGCCCGCCAAACGTGTCACGGCCGGACTCAACCGTATAGGGGCCGCCTTCATCAATACTCTTCTGGATGGTACGGTCATAGCGCACCGACAGCCGGTTGTTGCTGGTAAGGTTGTAATCGCCTCGAATAATGAACGGGTGATCGGTCGTTTTCGTGGATAGTACGCTCTTGAAACCGAGTCCTTTCCAGTAGTCTGAAATGGCCAGCTGATCGCTCGAACCGCGGTCCAGGTCTTCGTACCCGGCGAAGAAAAACAATTTGTCCCGGATAATCGGCCCGCCCACGTAGCCTCCCCAGCGGCGCTGGGTGTAATCGGCAACTTCGTCTTTGGTTAGAAATATGGGTTTGCTCGGGTCGTTGTCAGTAAAAGCTCCGGAAAACGGCGGACTATCCAGTGCTTTCGCGCGATAGAACAGGTACGCGCGCGCATGCCAGTCGTTCGAGCCGCTGCGCGTGATGACGTTCAGAATTCCGCCCGACGCCGTCCCGAATTCTGCAGAATAGGAATTGGTCATCACCTGGAATTCCTGAATCCAGTCTTGTGAAAAAGTGGAAGCCTGGCGCCCGTAGTACTGCCACTGGTTTGAAGAGCCGTCGATATAGACGTTGTTCTGGTAGCCGCGCTGGCCGTTGATGGCGAGCGAAGCGCCGTTCCCGCCGACGCCCGGCGAAACGCCGGGAGCCAGGAGCGCCAAACTCGAAAAATCGCGGTTCACGGTCGGCAGGTTATCGATCTGATCCTTGCGCAACGTTTGGCTGACTTCGGCGGTGGTGGTCTCAAGCAGCGATATGTCGCCGCTGACTTCCACCTTGGTCTCGACAGTCCCCACCTGCAGCGTGAAATCAATCGTCAGGTCACTGCCGACGAAAAGTTCGATGGAACGCTTGATGGTTCCAAAGCCGGACGCTTCGACGGTGACTTCGTATTTCCCGGCGGGCAGGCTGGGCAGGTAGTACTGCCCGAGCGAGCCGGCAACGATCGAAGAAGTCGCATTGGTATCGATCCGCCGCGCCGTGATTTTTGCATCGGGCAAGCCACCGCCCTGAGAATCGCTGATTTTCCCGCGAATGGTCGCGGTAATCACTTGGGCCGGCGTACTCGGAGCCGGCAGTGCCAACCCCAGAACTAGGACCAGCGAAATTGATTTTATGTATTTTGTGAGATAACTCATCCCCGATTCACCCTTCCCTCACCGGCCATCCGGCTTGGCGTCCCCGGCTCATCCCATCCAGCGTCCCCGCAAGGCTCGCGCTGGCCACCGACGTGAGTGAACGACAAATATCCCCTACGGAACGGGAAGTCAAGAGTAAAAAAATGAACCTGCAACATATGTTGCATCCTGCTCGTGGCGGCGGTGACACGCTTTTGCGTTTTTGGCCCGCAAAATCAAAAGAGAATCAAAAACACTTCTTCCGAGGAGCGTAAAAATTCATGCTTGCCCCCGTTCTGCAACAATTATTGCTGCAAGACCCGCGCGGCAAAACCGCGGAAAAAGTCCGCACGCAGGAGTGATTGGTGATTGCATCAGGTGCCGGTTAGTTGTATGTTACGCGCGGCCGGACGCCAGCTCTCTCGGTTCACAGCGGCCAATCGCGTTCCATCCGCTTGCCCGTATTCTGATTTCGACCAAAGGAATCCTGGATGAGTGACAGTCGCAAGCAAGTTGCCACGTACCTTTTGCTGGTCTTTGCCATCAGCTCGATTTTCTATTTCCTGATTATCAAGTCGGGACATCTGGGCGCGGCCGGCGGCTCCTACGTTTTCGGCATCATGTGGTCGCCGGCGCTCGCTGCGGTTCTTACCAAGAAAATCTGTGGGCAAAATCTCTCGACCCTCGGCTGGCGGTGGGGCAATCCCCGTTACCAGCTGTGGAGCTACCTGATTCCGCTCCTCTATGCCGCCGTCGCCTACATCAGCGTGTGGACCTTTCACCTGGGCGGGTTCTACAACCATGATTTTATCGCCCGCGTCGGAGCGAGCTTTGGCCTCGGCCCGCTGCCCAATTGGTTCGCCATGGTCCTGTATTTTGTTTTCTGCTCGACGACCGGAGTGATTCGCAGTTGCGCTTCGGCGCTCGGCGAGGAAATTGGCTGGCGCGGACTGCTGGTTCCCCAGCTCGCAAGAAGCTTCAGTTACACCACGACCGCGCTCGTGAGTGGCTGTGTCTGGGCGCTCTGGCACTTCCCTCTTCTGATTTTTGCCGATTACAACGCCGGCACACCCACCTGGTACGCCCTGAGCTGCTTTGCCGTCATGGTCGTCAGTATCAGCTTCGTCTTTACCTGGATGCGCCTCAAGTCCGGCAGCTTGTGGACCGCGGCGCTTCTCCACGGCAGCCACAATCTGTTCATTCAGCAATTCTTTGACCCCATAACGAGCGATACGGGCCGCACCAAATATGTGATCGGAGAATTTGGCTACGCTCTGGCCATTGTTTCGGTGCTATTTGCCATCTATTTCTGGACCCGGCGCCACGAGTTGCCGTCGCCGGCTGAAATCGAGCCGGCAAACTCCTGAACCCCGTGCGGCGGCACTCCCTGCGAGACGACCTTCCGCCGACCGTCGATTCTGCAGTAGACTGTCCGGACTTTCCTCTGGTGAGGAGCCATCTTGCGCAAACGTATTGTTCCATTTGTCGCGGCTGTCTTGATTTTCGCGTTTGCCGCTACCCGCCTTGCGGCGCAAACTGCCGGGAGCTCACCGTCTGCAAACGATTCGCCCGCCGCTCCGTATCTTGATCCGAGCCTTCCTCTTGAGCAGCGGGTCAATGATCTGGTCTCCCGCATGACGCTGGAAGAAAAAACGTCGCAAATGCAGGACGTGGCCCCCGCCATCACCCGCCTCAAGATTCCTGCCTACAACTGGTGGAATGAAGGTCTGCACGGAGTGGCCCGCTCGGGCAACGCCACTGTCTTCCCGCAAGCCATCGGGCTCGCGGCCAGCTGGAATCCCGAACTCGTTCATCGCGTCGCCGACGTGATTTCGACCGAAGCTCGCGCCAAATACAACGACGCCATCGCCCGCGGCAACACCGCTCGCTACTACGGCCTGACCTTCTGGTCGCCCAACATCAATATCTTCCGCGATCCGCGTTGGGGACGTGGCCAGGAAACCTACGGCGAAGATCCTTACCTCACCGCTCGCATGGGAGTCGCCTTCGTCACCGGCTTGCAAGGCAACGATCCCAATTACTTGAAAGTTGTCGCCACTCCGAAACATTTCGCCGTTCACAGCGGACCGGAAACCACCAGGCATCGCACGGACGTTCCCGTTTCCCTTCACGATTTTGCGGATACCTACGCGCCCGCCTTTCGCGCCACAGTCCTTGAGGGCAAAGCCCGTTC
>DATHFT010000154.1:0-8076 GCA_035317965.1 Saccharimonadales bacterium (SeqCode)
AAGGCGACGAAGAAGGGCGCCACGGCTAGCCGCTCGCCCAGCGCCGTCCCGACTCGTGCACCGAGTGGGCTGAGGCGCTCGGGCAGGTAGCGCAAGAACGGGATCGCGGCGCTGTCCTCGCCCAGCAACGTCGCCCATTCGACGAACTCCGGTTGCCCGGCCGGAGCACCGATCATGATCCCGGCGAGGCGCTGGTCGCGGCGGACAGACTTGACGATCGACACTGCCGGCTCCGGGTGGCCTGCCAGAAGAAGGAGCACTGTCGCGCGGTTGTCGACGAGTTCGTCGCACACATCCGTGGAGGCGAGCGCGCGCATGTCGAGTTCGATGACGGTGCCTCCGCGTGGAGCGAGGTAGTCCCGCAGAATGCGGGTTCCAGATGCCCAGTAGACACTCGACTCGGCTGCTACGGCGATTCGACTGTGGCCCGCACTAAGGAGGAAGTCCGCGTAGATCTGCCAGCCGTGGGACTGCGCTGGGGCGAGGCGCGCGACCCATTCAGTTGGCTGTTCGGTGAGCGCGTCGAGAACCGCAGACGAGCAGAGGAACGGCAGGCCGAGGGCGTCGGCCCTGGCGGCCGCCGCACGAGCGACGACGCTGTGATACTCCCCCGCTAAGGCAACCACGCCCAGCCGAGCCAATTCATCTACGGCCGCCGCGGCCCTCTGTGGATTAGCCGCGGTGTCTCGGACCACCAGCTCGAGTGGTCTTCCGGAGATCCCGCCGGCGTCATTTACTTCGCGAACGGCCAGCTCAAGTCCAGCGAGCAAGTGTTGGCCTGCCTCAACCCAGCCAGGCCGAGTTAGCGGAACGAGAGCGCCGATCTGGACGGATGGTCTGTCAGTCCGCTCCACTCCAGGTGGCGATGGTGGCGTATTCATGCGTCGGTGTCCCGTGTGACAATTCGTGAGCTCTGGCGGCAGTCATACACTATAAGCGCTCCCGAAAGACTCTGCATTGACTGTGATGGAGTGCTCGATGCCGATTTCAACCCAATGTTTGACGACGCATTTTCTGGTCGTTGCAGACTCCACAAATAAAGTTGTGGAGGACAACGGGGGAGGACAGGATACGCCGATGGAAGCCGAAAACAAGCCAGCGGTATTGGCGAATTCAGAATCGCCAATACCAGTTGGCAAAATCTGGTTCTCTATTAAATGGTGTTTACCCTCTTTGTTGGGGTTTCTAGCATTCTCGGTTGCATTTCCAATTGACTGTTACATTCCTCACTGGTTCCCAGTAAATTTGGCCGTACTGTTTACACTCTGGTGTCTTTTCGTCACCCCCGTCTCAACAGTCATTGCAATTGCCACTCTGTTGAAACGCAATCGAATTTGCCGGATGTCTCCATTCATCAAATTACTTGCGTGGGCAGCCATATCAGGCAGTATCGTCTTGAACGCACTCTTCTTGCTTGCTGGGTGGGCATCAACGTACTGATGCTGGCCAAAGGAAGCAAATGACTCCACAAATGCTTAGAGCCCAACTTGTCATCGTCAGATTTTCCTTAGCTGTTTTCCTGATTGGGGCTGTATAGCCGAATGATCTTCTTAGAATGTTGGGTCGGAGGGAAGGGCCCGTATCTGGCACTCCTTTGCATATTTTACGACTCTTAGCAGCGTTCTGCACATTGGGCGCGATCTACAGAATAATTGTCGTCCTCAACGATTGAGATTGAGATCTTCGATGAAGGGAATTGTCATCCGCTGCGGCACACCGGACTGCGATTGGGGTTATCGTGTGCCGGCTCAAAAAGCGAAACGCGGCGAAATTCAGACGTTTCTGAACAAAGAACGGGAGACGCGAAGTGGATTTATCTTCCGCTCTGGCGAAGACGTTGAAAGACTTTGTCGGCAACCGCACAGGTGGACTGCTATTTTGTACTTCTACCGGAGCACAACTATTGCGGTCGAATATTTTAAGTGACAGCCTTCATCCTGTGTTGCAGGCAATCGCACGTAAAAGGCGGTTTTAATATTTTCAGGCGACCGCGTTTACCACGAGTTAGCGTTTCTATTGATGAACCAAGTAGAATCCGAGTTATGTTTTCATTTCACGATAAAGTGCGGGTATGAAATATGAGGATGATGAAGTCACTGTCTGTCTTAGTTCTAACAAGTTCTGCAATCGCTGCGCAGACCCTGCCCGCGCCGGTGGTTTTTCACGTGAGCTTGGGCCAAGCCTCGGCAACGTCGGTCTCCGGCCGGCTGCTGGTCTTCGCCAAGCCGCTCGGACAGGGCGACAAGAGGCCCGTCGCGGCGGTCAACATGGACCAGATCGATACCCACGCTACCGCGATTGCCGCTCAGGAGGTGGCTCACCTCGAGCCCGGCGCAACTGTCGAGTTCGATGCGGACGTCACGGCCTTCCCTACACGTTTCTCGGAGCTGAAGCCCGGCCGCTACGCCGTGCAGGCGGTGCTCGATCGCGACCATAATTACAATTACACCGGGCGCGGCCCTGGCGATCTCGTGAGCGGAGTGGTGGAGATGGATCTGCCCGGCGAAACTGCCCAACTCCTAACGCTTGCGACCGTTGTCCCTGAAACCGATCCCCTCCAGCCAATTTCTAACGTGCCGGCGCCGCTGAAAGAGGTCTATGCGGCCGCCAAGGGCGACATCCACCCGATCGACTTCACCAGCCCGGCGCTCAGCCGCTTCTGGGGCCGGCCGACCGTCCTGCGCGGCTGGGTGGTGACACCGCCCGACTATGCGGCGCATCCCGGCCAGCGCTATCCGACGGTCTACTACACCCAGGGCTTCGGTGGCTCGTTGCGCTCCCTCCACGACAACGCCGTCGCCCGGTGGGATGAGATGAATACGGGCAAGGCGCCGCCGATGATTTGGGTGGGGATCGACCAGTCGAGCCCCAGCGGCACGAGTGAGTTCGTCAACAGCGTCAACAATGGGCCTTGGGGCGAGGCGCTGACGGCCGAGCTGATCCCCGACCTAGAACGTCAATACCGCATGGACGCCAAGCCCTCGGGACGCCTGCTAACCGGACACTCTTCCGGCGGTTGGGCGGTGCTGTGGCTCCAGGTGACCTATCCTAAACTCTTCGGCGGCGCTTGGCCCACCTCGCCCGACCCCGGCGATTTCCACGATTTCTTAGGCATTGATCTCTATGCCCCCAATGCCAACGTCTATCACAAACCCGATGGGACGCGATTGCCGCTGGCGCGCGACAAGGGCGAAATGCTGGTCGCGGTCGAAGACTACACGCGCCGGGAAGTCGTGGTCGGGGAATATGGCGGCCAGATGGCCTCGTTCGAGTGGGTCTTCTCCCCGCGCGGTGCCGGCGGCCTCCCGGTCCCGATGTTCGACCGCACGACTGGCGCGGTGGATTCGGCCGTGATTGGCTATTGGAAGGAGCACTACGACGTGTCTGAATGCCTTCGCCGCCACTGGCCGGAGTTGAGGCGTGATCTCGACGGCAAGATTCACCTGACCGTGGGCTCGGCCGACACTTTCTATCTCGACGGTGCGGCGCGGAAGCTGGAAGCGACGATGAAGGCGCTAGGGGCCAGGACCGACTTCCGCTACGTCGAAGGGCGCAGCCATTTCGACCTCTACACTGTGGGCGACGACCGCTCGGGCCTGTACAAGGCCATCGCATCGGAGATGTACGCGCGCGCTCGGCCGGGAGCAGTCGTTCCACTTCTCCGATAACGGCGTTCTATCAAGATTTTGAGAGAAGGATACGCGATAGAATTGCTCCATGAAGAACGTGCCCGAAGGCTGGACCGACGACATGACAATCGCCGTGCCGACTGGTCAAAGCCTTGAAGGCATCGTCGACTATGTCTTGCAGGCTGCGGTTCAGCGGGAGACTTCAAGCGAAGTGGTTCAGCGCTTGGTCACGGAATTTGGCCTCACACACGGTGATGCTGAATTAGCACTTGACCGCACCTGCGGTGGTGTTCTTCGCGCTGCAACCGGACGACGAAATAATTGTCCTTCCAAAGACAAAGACCCGATGGCGTGGTTGAGCTTTCAAAGGTGTCTGAACCAACCGGAAGTGATGGGCGCAATTTATCCTCAGTTCGCAAGACCACCTAAGAAGATTTGGTGGCGTCGGTTATTCAGCTAGGTAACGGCCTTGGGCCGCGATCGTTCCCACATCTCCGGTAACGGCTGCGTTAATCAGGACTTTGGCGATATTCCGGCTTGACCCGCCACGTGGTGCTATTCTCAGTCCCATTGTTAAGTGTGAGATAGCAACTGCAAGAACAGGGTACTCGGAGGGAAACGGCGTGAAACGCGAAATGGAAAAGAAGGCTCCAGGGGCCCGCAGTCTCAGCCGACGGAAAGTACTCGAGCTCATGGGGGCAACCGCGGCCGCTTCGCTCGTTGGAGGTGCGGGTGAATACTCCGCGTCAGACCAGCAGACGATTGCCCCGATTCAGAACAGGAAAGGCCGGATGATCACGTTCGATGCGAAGCCCGAGCCGATCGCGATCGATACCGCAAAGACTGCGGTGATCGTCGTAGACATGCAGAATGACTTCGGCGCCAAGGGTGGCATGTTCGATCGCATAGGAATTGACATCTCCATGATTCAAAGGGTCGTCGGCCCCACCGCGAAAGTCCTTGCATCGGCCCGCCACGCGGACATCAAGATTATTTACTTGAAGATGGGCTTTCATCCCGATCTTTCGAACCTCGGGAGTGAGGCCTCTCCGAATCGGGTGCGGCACATGCTGGTAGGCGTCGGTAAGACCGTTCGTGCTCCTGACGGTGCGGAAAGCCGAATTCTGATCCGAGACACCTGGAACACGGATATTGTCCCGGAACTCAAGCCGCAGGCAGAAGATGTCGTGGTGTACAAGCACCGATACAGCGGTTTCTATCAAACCGACCTGGATGCCATCCTCAAACAGCGAGCGGTCAAATATCTCATCGTCACCGGATGTACCACGAGCATATGCGTGGAATCGACGATCAGAGACGCCTTCTTCAGGGACTATTCGTGTGTGTTGCTAAGGGATTGTACGGACGAGCCGATTGGACACGGATTGCCAAGAAGTAACTACGAAGCATCCCTCTTGCTTATTCAAGATTCGTTCGGCTGGGTTTCAGGCTCGACCGATTTCACAAGGGCTCTCGAAACGCAACCAATTGCCTCGGCGTAGTAGCAGCGGGCACAGAATCGGATGTTCTGATCTTGGAGTTTGTGTCCACAGTCAGTCCTAATACGTTTTCGCGGTTGCTATATTGAAAAACCGAAACGCAAAACCGGACAAGTCCAGTTCCAAGAATCCACATGGACGATTCCGCGTTTACCAGGAACTTGAGTGAATCCGGGATTTTCAGGTGGCCATGGTCTCCACGTAAAACTTCACCTGCCACTTGTCGCCCTTCCGCTCCAACAGGTACAACGCCCCGGAGGACGAGTACAGGACGTGAAGCAGTGCCAGCGACTTGTCGGAACTGAAACCAACCCTTGATACAGCCACAGGCTCCGCACCTTTGCCATATTTCTTGATGAACTCGCTCCAGTCTCTTGCGTAAAGTTTCTCTTCTTCACTGCTGGACATGAAACGAAGATTCGCAACGCCGCCAAACGGTTCAATCAGGCAACCCGTTCTGTTCTTTTCCGTGAAGTCGGCACGCACATCCGGAGGGATTGCATGTCCTTGCACGGACAGTGGCAAGTTGAATCTGTTAATGTCATCGATCCATCGCACCGTGGTGGGCCTTACCACTGTTGTCCGCTTTGGTGATGAATCTCGCCTCAGCTGGCTCCTGTAGACGTCCACCTCTTCCGAAGAATGCTCGCAGTTTTTCTTCGGTGCAGCAGCGTTTGGCATAGATTGACGTTGAAAGGATGCACCTGCGAGTACGTGCGGAGAGAGAAGCAGCACGGCGACCAAGCTGGTTTTCATAGCGATACTTTACACCTAAGTCCGGAGTAGTCGGCAAATTGGATAATTCCCGATTCAGCTTTCCTCGGGTTTTCCGCTTCTCCGGTCTCCGCGTTTATCGGTACTTCTACGTGCTAATGCATATCAGCCGGGACAAGCGGAACAGAAAACCATCTGTCGGTGTCAAATAGAAGATGCAACCTCCTTATTTCTTATGGGCAATTTGGGACGAGCTTCCGAGCATCCACAAGCTGTACTTTGCGATTCTGGCGGGTGTCACCATTTATTCTTTTTTTTCACTATCAGTGGTTCTTGTAAGAATTCGCTCTTTAAAGAGGCAGCGCCAGTCTGGCGACTTGGTCGCTCTACAACGTTCCATGTTTGCGCTCCGGGACAGAACTGCTGATGTCCCTCACCTTCTCGCAGCGATGGTCCATCTGTTTGGAGTCGTCTTCTTCGTTGGTTTACGAGGAGCTTTTTGGACACCGGAAAATAACCGGCCAGTTGCAATGTTAGTTTTGGAAAATTTCTTCATATTTTTTGCTTTCGCCGCCAATGCGTTCGTTATCTTTCTGGTCTTGCATTTGTTGCAGTGGTTCGTGTCAGGTCGATTGAAGGCGTTTGTACTACGGCGAAACGGTTCTTACCTCGAATAGAAAAATTTCCCTGAGTGCCCGAGTCGTCGTGTCGGCAAATCGTACAAGTCCCGATTCAGCTTTCCTCGGGTTTTCCACTTCTCGATTTCGGCGTTAATCAGGATCTTGGAAGTGGCATCGGATCTGTCGCGTCAGAGATGACGCGTGTCTTTGCGGACGCATTTCGGGCCAGCAACGCCCCGGCAGAATACGCCGCAGAGGCATAGAAAGGCATCGTCAGGAGCAATTGGTCTATGCACCGGTCTCGAGGCTGACAACCCCAGCCAAAGTAGAAGCCCAATCTCCCTCGCAGCGATTCAGGTCGTATTAACAGCGAGGCCCAAGGACTGACAACCGGTCCAGCCAGAAAGGAGTACGCCAATACCAGTAGAGGAAGAATCCAAACCCAAGGCATCGACTTATGTGGAAAGCGACGTCCAAGAAACCATCCAAAATACAAGCCCGTCGATATCTGCACCGGATAAAAGGGATTCTCGGTAAGTAGCCAGTGCAGAATGTGCATGGAAGGCTTCAAACCAGCAGAGTCTGGCAACATATCGAACAGAGAAAAGGAGCCAAAGCCCGCAAGGAACGCGATGCCCCACGACCCGAAAAGCTGATGGCAAATGAAAATGAAGAAGTCTCTGACTCGCACGTCGGACAGTTTATATCATTACCGATTCCAAAGTCCTGGTAAGTCGGCAAATCGGTAACTTGAAAATCCACATGGACGATAACCGCGTTTACAGGACTTGAGGTCAGTCCGGTTCATCCGACACGTTCGTTCAATTCGGAAGAATTGAACTTTGTTGAACTGATTCCCGGCCACGCTTATGTCCTAATTCCCATTGATGATTGAGCGTGCAGAACATGGCGATGTGTCAGGGGCAGTCAGTCAAGCTTATTTCTGCATAATCAGTGGCGAGTAGTGGTTGAGAACCAACCGCCAGTGCCCTTGCTGCTTTACCCATACTCTCGTAAAGCGGTTGTCACGGGGGACAGCTTTGCCTCTGTCTTGCCCATTCATTGTGGAGCGGCCAGTCTCGACAGCCGTGTTTCCGTAGATGCGCACCTGAACCTCGTCGGTGGTGATGGACTGAAATTTCAATTCGCCGGACGTAAAATCTGAAATCACCTGCGGCTTGGTTCTCACGGCGCCGCTTGGCCCTACGCCGACAAAATCAGGAGCATAGATGCGCTCAAGGGCCGCCGCATTAGCATCGATCTGCGCCTGAATGCGTTCGTGATCCAGTTGCCTTATGACCTGCTCAATGCTTCCTCTTCGATCCCCGCTCGCGCTCGGTCTTTGTCCTAGGGCGATAGAGGCCGCCGTAAGGACTAGGACGGCTATGACAATTGTTCGTCTCATGGAGAGTTCACCCTTGTTAATTACTTACTGGCGCTCATCGTAACACCCAGAACCACTGAGGTCCTGATAAGTTCTATAAAAGGGGAAGTCAAGAAAAAACACATCTCCGTCGGCTGGAAGTTTTCTTGCTTCGCAGCCCACTTGATCGAGCGAGATTTGTGCTGACCTACCGCGCCATATGCTCGGTTGCTGACCGATAGTGCCCAGCG
>DATHFT010000155.1:0-7760 GCA_035317965.1 Saccharimonadales bacterium (SeqCode)
CCAGAACATCTCCTTCAAAGTTTCAGAAGGCGACCGCATTGGCATCATCGGTCCGAACGGCTCGGGCAAGTCCACGCTTCTTGAAATCATCAACGGGAATGTGCGCCCGGACACCGGCGACGTCGCAATTCGAAAAAACACCCGCATCGCCGCCGTGCGACAAATCTCCGAATTTCCCGCGGGCCAGTCCATCCGCACTGTCATTGAAAAATCGCTGGAGCGCTCTAAGGTTTCGGAATCCGAACGTGCCGCCCGCTTCGCGGAAACGCTCGGCCGCGCCGGATTCGCCGATCTGGATGTGCCAGCCTCGACGCTCTCGGGCGGCTGGCGCAAGCGCTTGGCCATTGCCGAGGGTCTGGTGCAGGGTGCAGACGTTCTGCTGCTCGATGAACCAACCAACCATCTGGACCTCGCCGGCATTGACTGGCTCGAAGCGCTTCTCCTGCGCGCCTCATTCGCCTGCGTGATCGTCAGCCACGACCGCTATTTCCTGGAAAATGTCACCAATGAAATGGTCGAACTCGACAAGGTCTACGAAGACGGCTTCCTGCGCGTCAGCGGAAATTACAGCGCGTTTCTCGAGGCGAAAGAAAACTACCTTCACGCGCAGCGCAAGCAGCAGGACTCACTGGCCAACCGCGTTCATAGCGAAATGGAATGGCTCCGCCGCGGCCCCAAAGCGCGCACCACCAAAGCCAAAGCCCGCATCGATAAAGCCCACGAGCTCATCGGCGACCTGGCGGAGTTGCGCTCGAGAACCAGCACCACGAATGCGCAGATTGATTTCTCGGCCACCAGTCGTAAAACCAAGCAGCTCGCCGACCTGAAAAATCTTACCTGCGACATCGGCGGCCGCACCCTTTTCCGGGATCTCGATTTCACCATCACTTCGGGAATGCGCGTCGGCCTTGTCGGTCCGAATGGCAGCGGCAAAACCACCCTGCTTCGCCTGCTGCGTGGCGACATCGAACCAACCGCTGGTACGATCCGCAAAGCCGAGCCGCTCAAGATTGTGTACTTTGACCAAAGCCGCGAGATCGACCCGGACATTTCACTGCGCCGCGCCCTGGCGCCCGACAGCGACTCGGTCATATTTCAAGACCGGGTGATTCACGTAGCCGCATGGGCCGCACGGTTTCTTTTCGACGGCGAAGCGCTCAATCAAAAAGTAGGCCGCCTGTCGGGCGGCGAACGCGCCCGCGTGCTGATCGCTCAACTCATGCTGCAATCCGCTGACATTCTCCTGCTCGATGAACCGACGAACGATCTCGACATCCCCACGCTCGAAATCCTGGAAGAAAGTTTGCTCGACTACTCGGGCGCGCTGGTTCTGGTCACCCACGACCGCTTCATGCTCGACCGCGTCTCCACGATTGTTCTGGGCCTTGACGGGATCGGCGG
Organism: Saccharimonadales bacterium (SeqCode); assembly: GCA_035317965.1. GTDB lineage: Bacteria > Acidobacteriota > Terriglobia > Acidiferrales > UBA7541 > Acidiferrum. Next base: position 1,402 of record DATHFT010000155.1, read on the forward strand.
AGTCGAACGATTCGCCGACTATTCACAATGGGACGCCTGGCAAAAATCCCGGCTCAAACAGGATTCCGAGGAAACGGGAAAAACAGCCGCGCGGCTCTCCGGTCCGGCGGACCGGGCCCAGCCAGGTGGGGGACGGAGGAAACTTTCCTACAACGAAGCCAGGGAATATACCGCTATGGAAGAGCGCATCGCCACGGCCGAGCAGAATCTGGCCGCAAAACACACGACGCTCGACGATGCCCAGGTGACCAGCGACCACATTCGGCTGCAGGCAGCGCTGGCCGAACTGGCCGAAGCCCAGGCGGAGGTCGACGGTCTATACGCCCGTTGGGCCGAACTCGAAAAAAAGCAGAACTAGCGCGACGCGTCCGCTTTATGCCCTGTGCTCGATGGGAACTTGATTTTTGCTTTTCACGGCTTGGGCTTCGCTTGGCTCGTCATCTCATCGAACAACACGTAGACCTGTCGCTCGGGATCCGGGGCGGCTTTCGATTTTGTCGACAAAAACATCACCTGGTAGCCGTCCTTTGCCGAATACGGCGGCCATTGCGGCAATCCCGTTCCATTGGGATTCCCGGTCTTGGCAAAATTTGTCCAGTACGCTCCCATTTGCTCTGACAAAGCGCGGTCTCCCGGGCGCCATGGCAGTTTCTTGGAATCCAGCACGCCAAAAACATACTCGATTTCTGCCGAGTGAGAGGCGGACGGAGTCGCATCCGCGCCGGTCGCGCCCGCCGCGACCGGCGGCGCTAAATCAAAACGGTAGCGATACACCGGTGCAGCGCCCGTTTTCAGGTGCGCTTCCATCCATTTCCAGGTGCCGGCGGCGATGAAGTCGGCTGTCGCGAGCAGTCCGGCCGACTCTCGGGCCTGCTCGTCGGTTTCGGCGGGAAGAATTTTCAAGAAACGGTCCGCGCGGTCGCCCGCCTTTTCTTTGATGATCGCCCGGAAGCTTTCGCTCGTCGCCGGCTTGTCGCCAAAAAATTCATGGTAATTCTCTTCGTCGTGATTCCACCCAGCCAGCAGCGCGACATGCGCTTGCTTGCCGCTGGCAAATATTTCGGCAACGGTTTCGGGAAGGAAATATCCATCCACGCTTAAACCGAAACGGTATTCCTTTTTCTCCTTCATCGCGGCATCCAGCAGTTGCTGCGCAGGCATGGAGCGAAGAGCCTCGAGACTCTTCGCTCCAATCGTTTCGGCAAATTTCACGTTCCTGGCGTCGAGCTCGGAATGCGCTTCGGTCCGCAAGGTATGGCCAAACGCCGCGCCGCTTTCGCCAATCGCTCCGTGAATCAGATTTCTTGACAGCGGCGATGCCATCAGCGCGCTGACGGAGAAAGAGCCGGCCGACTCTCCAAAAATCGTTACATTCGCGGCGTCTCCGCCAAACGCGGCGATGTTGTCATGGACCCAGGCGAGCGCCGCGGCCTGGTCGAGCAGTCCATAGTTTCCTGAAGCCCGATGGGGCGACTCCTTGGTCAGCTCGGGATGCGTGTAGAAACCAAAAATTCCCAGCCGGTAGTTCACGCTTACCACAACGACACCCCGGTGCGCCAGGCGTTCACCCTCCTGACGTGGCTCCGATGTCGCCCCGGCCTGAAATCCGCCGCCGTAAATCCACACCATCACCGGTAGTTTCGCCTGGCGCCCGGTGTCGGGCGTCCAAACGTTCAGATAGAGACAATCCTCACTGGGCCCCGGATCGCGAAACACCATGTCGTCGTAAATGGGCCCCTGCATGCAACGCGCGCCAAACTCGGTCGCCTTCTTCACGCCATCCCATTTCTTCACCGGTTGCGGTTCGCGCCACCGCAAATCACCGACCGGTGGCGCAGCATAGGGAATGCCCTTGAACACCTGAATCCGTCCGTCCCCACTCGTCGTACCTTCGACCGTTCCCGCTGTCGTCGGAATTTTATTGGCGCTCGCCGGTGTCCCTGCGGCCAGCACCGCAAGGCCTGCAGCAGTCAGGAATTTCAAATGTTTTCCCATGGCTCCCCTCGGTTTCGCGTGTCGCAAACCACGCGATGATATCCGCAACGCCGCAACCCCCGCAAATCAGAATCCCTCGCCGCGCGTTCAAATGGCTTGCCCGGCAGCAACCGCCGAAGCCCAAGCCCACTGAAAATTGAATCCGCCCAGATGCCCGGTCACATCGACAACCTCTCCGATGAAAAACAGCCCCGGCACTTTGCGGCTTTCCATCGTCTTGCTGGACAGCTCGTCGGTGTCCACACCTCCTGCGGTAACTTCCGCCTTGTCGTACCCTTCGGTATCGGCAGGATGGAGGTCCCACTCGTGCACTTGCCGCTCGAGCTCATCCAGCGCCTGATTCCTCCAACCCGCCGGTTCGTGCAATTCAAGCCACCGCTCGGCGAAACGTCTCGGCAGCCGACCCAGAAAACCGGCCCGGGCTACGCCGAGATTGCGGACCTTGGCCTCGCGAATGGCCGAAGTGACCTCGGCGCCGGGCGCCAGATCCAGGCGAACCGCGCGGCCCTTTGTCCAATACGACGAAATCTGCAATATCGCCGGTCCGCTTAACCCGCGATGCGTTACGAGCATTTGCTCCCGGAAGGCTTGCGTGCCAATCGAGGCCACCACTTCGGCCGACAAACCTGCCAGGTCGCAATAGTTCTGGCGATCTTCTCCGCCGAGCACCAGGGGCACGAGCGCCGGCCGCGTCGGCACGATCTTCAGGGAAAACTGCCGGGCCACGTCGTAGCCAAACGAAGTCGCTCCCATCTTCGGAATCGAGAGACCGCCCGAAGCGATGACCAGCGCCGGAGCGCGAAACTCATCCCCATCTGTCTGCACCACAAAGTCCGTATTTCGCCGCACCTCCCGGATGCGCCTGCCCACCAGGATGGCCGCGCCTCCGGCCGCGCATTCCGCCCGGAGCAGGTCCACAATCGCCTGCGCCGAGTGGTCACAAAACAGCTGCCCCAGCGTCTTTTCGTGATAGGGAATTTTATATTTCTCGACCAGCGTCAGGAAATCGGCCGGCGTGTACCGGGCCAGGGCCGATTTCGCGAAATGCGCATTGCTCGAAATAAAATTCTCGGGCCGGCAATGAATATTTGTGAAATTGCAGCGACCGCCGCCGGAAATCAGGATTTTCTTGCCGATCTGGTCGGCATGTTCCAAAACCACGACGCGCTTGCCGTGTTTCGCTGCTTCGGCGGCGCACATCAGTCCTGCTGCACCCGCTCCAACAATCACGGCATCAAATGTGCGGACCGAGGCCAAGCCGTAATTCTGAAGCATTTCGTTTCAACTGACCAGCAGCCTGGCACGTCGGACAGTTGCTCCGGCCTGCTGGTGTACTATTCTTCGCAAGATTTCCGGCACGACCCACAGGCGCCAGGGTATCGAGGATGATTTGAGCGACGCGAATGCCGAGACGCAGTACACCGATTTCAGGCCGCCAAAAGTAAATCCATGGCTCATTGCCGTCGTGGTTTCGCTGGCCGCGTTCATGGAAGTCCTCGACACCAGCATCGCCAATGTCGCGTTGCCTCATATTGCCGGCGACCTGGGCGCCAGCAACGATGAAAGCACCTGGGTCCTCACGTCCTACCTGGTTTCGAACGCCATCATCCTTCCCATCAGCGGGTGGTTTGTCGGCTTTCTCGGCCGCAAGCGCTTTTTCATGATTTGCATCGTTCTTTTTACGCTGAGTTCCCTGCTTTGCGGAGTTTCCTTCAGTCTGGGGTTTCTGCTCGTCGCCCGCATTATTCAAGGCGCCGGGGGCGGCGGCTTGCAGCCGATGGCGCAGGCCATCCTGGCGGATACCTTTCCTCCGGAAAAACGGGGCGTGGCGTTTTCCCTTTACGGGGTGACCGCCATCGTGGCTCCTTCGATCGGCCCGACGCTCGGCGGGTGGATCACCGACAACTATTCCTGGCGCTGGATTTTCTATATCAATCTTCCGGTCGGCCTCATCGCCTTGTACCTCGTCTACAAATTAATTGAAGATCCCTCGCACCTGACCGGCAAGCGGAAGGCCGGAGGCGTCAAAGTCGATTACATCGGATTCGGTCTGCTGGCGCTGGGAGTTGCCGCGCTGCAAATCATGCTCGACAAAGGTCAGGAAGACGATTGGTTCGGTTCGCATTTTATTTTAACGCTAGCCATCATTGCCGGCGTCTGCCTGACGGGGCTGGTCGTTTACGAGTGGTTCCAGAAAGATCCGATTGTTGACGTAAAACTGTTCAAGCACCGCAACTTTGCCGTTGCCAGCCTGGTGATGTTCATGGTGGGCGCGCTTTCCTTTGCGTCCACCGTTCTGATGCCGCAATTCCTGCAGACGCTCATGGGCTACACGGCCCAGACGGCCGGCATGGTCATGTCCGTCGCAGCGATGGTATTGCTCATGGAACTGCCCATCGTCGGACAATTGACGACACGGTTCCAGGCGCGCTATTTGATTGCTTTCGGATGGCTGGCGCTGGCCTGCACGATGTACCTTTCCACCAAACGCATCGATCTACTCATCAGCTTTGGTTCGGCAACGTGGCTGCGCGTGCTGCAGTATGTCCCGCTGGGGTTTATTTTTATTCCGGCGTCGACGGTCGCTTACCTGGGGATTGCCGGTGAAAGAAATAACGCGGTTGCCGGGCTTATCAATTTCATGCGCAACATCGGCAGCAGCGTCGGCACTTCCATGGTGGTTACCATCATTGCGCGCCGCTCACAATTTCATGAACACTCGCTCGGAGAAAATGCTTCCGGGTTGAATTCGCATTTCGAGGACGCGATTCGCGGTACGGCCGGCAAACTCGCCGAAGGCGGTTTGAGCGCGCCCGGAGCGCATCAGCAGGCGCTTTTGCGTTTTTATCACACGCTCGAATCCCAGGCGGCAACGCTGGCCTACATCGACACGTATTTTGTCCTGTCGGTGTCGGCGGCGATCATGTTTGGCCTTTCCTTTGCTCTCGCGAAAAATGATCCGCATCGGGGAGTGAAGGCTTCCTTGCACTAGCCCGTCAGCGCAGATAGCCCCAGTTGTGAAGTTTGTCGGAGTCTTCCGCCCAGCGGTCGCCGATGTCGGTCCGGTAGTACATGTTGGGAATCAGGATGTTCTTGATGCGGGAATAGACCTGCGCCTGGGCTTGCTTCATGGTCTGGCCGGTGCCGACGACGACCAGAACCACGCCGGAGGTGCCGGCAATCAGCCACTGGCCGTTCAGTTGTTTGACGTCTTCGATATGAATGCCGTCGGTTGTCGGCTTTTTAAAAACGATAGCGTTGTTTTTCGAGAAGGACTCAAAGGTGGCATCGTCGTCGAATGGAAAGGGCGGGACAACGACGCGGATGCCGATCTGAAAGCCGCTCCGCGTGCGCCACCTGGGGTCGGCGCCGGTGGCGAGTTCCCAGAAGAAATCGCTGATCGGTGTGAGGATGCCTTCCTGCTGGATGCTGATGGTGGGATACCCGAAACGCGACGTGAATTCGAGCGGGTAGATACCGTTGTTGTTGACGATGCAATTCAGATCGATGTAGCCAACATAGCCTTCTTCGGCAAGTTTCGATTCCATTTTGAGCAAAGTGCGGCTGAACAGGAGATTGGGCTCGCTCCAGAACATCGCCGTGCCCATTTCCCCGGTCGGTGGGCCGACTTCCCCGGGGAACAGCTTCTTGTGCTCGAAATTGATATTGACCGGCGTAACGAATCGCTTGCCGTTAAAAAACGCCCCTACCGCGACTTCGACACCGTTGATGCGGCGCTGCAGTTGAAACACCTTGATTTCGTCGGCAAAGGCCTTTTTGTAGGCCTCCAGCATGCGGATGACGTCTTCTCCGTCTTCTTCCTCGCCGACAAACAGGCGGCGTTTTACGTTTTGCGCCTCGCCGCTGGGCTTGATGACATAGCGGTCGGGATTTTTCTTTACAAATTCAATGGCCGGGTCGAACGATTCAAAATCCTCGTAGGGAATAATATTGACTCCGGCCTTTTTGAGTTCCTCCTGACCGAACGAGCGGTCGTCTTCGAGGCGATCCGTGTATTCGCTGCCACCGATGACCGGCTTGCCGGTAGCGCGCAGGGCCTGGGCCCGGGCGCCTTGCCCCAAAGTATCGTCGAAAACGACGATGTCCGCCCACTTCGCGTCCTTTTCCCAGTCCTTGGACTTGGGGACAAAACCGTCGGCAATGTCCCGCTCTTTTTCGTTGTCGATGAAGTAGCGGACATCGTGACCTTCTTTCTGGACTTGCCAGGCGATGTCTCCGATCAGACCGGACAGAGAGGCGAAGAGAAATTTACGTTTTTCCATTTGTGGAGTGGCATCCTCGAATCGAGTTCTCGAAAGCTCCCGGAAGTATACTAAGTATTGGCGCCAAGAGAATTGTTACAG
>DATHFT010000156.1:0-11736 GCA_035317965.1 Saccharimonadales bacterium (SeqCode)
AAACGCGCAACCCGAGCCTCCGGCTTTCGCCGGACACCAAGCGGCTCGTAAACCAAGTTCAGCGATGGCCTTCCCAACGCGCCGGGTCGTCCGGGAGATAGTTGCCGTCGGTAAAGTTCCTTCGCCGCGCTGCATCACGTAAATCCACCGTCTTCGTTTTCAGAAGGCATGAGGAGCGCGCTGAGTATACGCTTTCTCATTGCAAACCACGGAGAAATCGATAGAAATTCGATGACTCAGCCGATTCCCCGCAAAACTGCTTGCTTTCACAGGGCCCGGGATGGTAAACGCTTACCTTGGGCGCGCGGCGATTTTTGCAATGCCGTTCACTTGGAAGACGAGGGGCGAAATATGCGCAAGCTTAGAGCACTTAGCGTTCTTGCCTTTGCCATTCTGCTGCTCTCACTGAACCCGGTGCGGGGACAAGCGCAGCTGAAATTGCAGGTTTCCGATTTTGGAAAGACCAAAGATGGCCTTGCCGTCTCCCGCTACGTGCTGGCGAACAGGAAAGGCCTCGAAGCGGTTGTGATCACCTACGGCGCCGATCTTGTTTCGCTCAAAGTTCCGGATCGCCACGGCGAAGTCGCAGATATCGTTCTCGGCTACGACAATCTAGAGGGTTACGAACAGGATAAATCCTTCTTTGGCGCCTCCATCGGCAGGTATGGAAACCGCATCGCGCGCGGTACGTTCACGCTCGACGGAAAGCTATTTCATTTGCCGATAAACGACGGGCCCAACAGCCTGCATGGGGGAGGCCAGGGCTTTAACAAGAAGGTTTGGACCGCCGCCGACCACTCGCGCCCAGATGCGCAGGTGCTTGAATTGACCTACGTCAGCCCGGACGGAGAAGCCGGCTATCCGGGCACCTTAAAAGTGATCGTGACCTACACGCTCCCAGCCGAAGCCAACGAATTGCGAATTGACTATTCGGCAAGCACGGACAAAAATACCGTCATCAATCTCACCAACCATTCGTACTTCAATCTCTCCGGTGTACCCGCAAAAGATATTCTGGGCCACCAGCTGCTCCTGCATGCGTCTGCGTTTACCCCTGTCGATTCCACGCTCATTCCTACAGGAGAATTGCGTACTAGCCGGGGAACTCCCTTCGATTTCACCAAGGCCACCGCCATCGGAGCGCGCATCGGACAGAACGACGAACAGCTCAAATTCGGAAAAGGCTATGATCACAACTGGGTGCTGGACAAAACTGCGAAACCCGGACTAAAAGTGGCCGCTGAAGTGTTCGAGCCAACCAGCGGGCGAGTTCTGGAAATCCTGACAACGGAACCCGGCGTTCAGTTCTACAGTGGAAATTTCCTCGATGGGACCGTTCGCGGGAAAAATGGCCAGTCTTACGGTCATCGCACCGGTTTCTGTCTGGAAACCCAGCATTTTCCAGACTCGCCGAACCATAGTAATTTCCCGTCCACTGAACTGAGACCGGGAAAGACCTACCGCTCGACAACCATTCTTCGTCTGTCGGCCAGAAAGTAGTTCAATAACGACGCCACCGCCCCATTTCTTGCCCGCTCATTGATTCGATCGCTCGTGGATGTTCTTACCGTTTCATTTTTGGGGGCTGTGGCATAGACTTTTTCCATCGGCAGCGGAAACCAAAGGCTTTCCTCAATGGCGCAGCGAACGGCTCTCCCCCTAGTTGGCTCGATGGTGCTGGTCGTAATTCTCTTTCTCTCAACCACCTGTGCTTCTTCAGCCCGAGCGGTTTTCTTGGCGAGTGCCGCTTCCTTCCCTGGTGAAAATAATCGCTCCCCGGCCGAGTGGCCGCGTGCGGAGGTCTCGCCACCAGACACTCAAGACCATGACCCGGATCAACTGCTCGAACTTGCCAGAAGCCTGCTCAAGGACGGTCACGCGTCTGATGCAGAGAAACAAGTTCGCGCTCACCTTCAGTTAAAACCGGACTCCGCGAAGGGTCATTACTTGCTCGGCTTGATCTTGTTTAAACAGGGAAAAGCCGTCGAATCCCTTGCCGAGTATACGGAAGCCGCGAAGTATCAGTCGCCAAGCTCCCAGGATCTAAAAATAGTGGCGCTGGATTACGTGCTCCTCGGAAATTTTGCTGAAGCTGACAACTGGCTGACCCGTGCCACTATTTGGAATCCTCGCGACGCAGAAGCTTGGTATCACTTGGGACGCACAAAATACAACGAGAGCCACTTCGCGCGAGCGGTCTCGGCATTCCAGCGTTGCCTGGAGTTGGATCCGGTGAACATCAAAGCCGAAGCCAACCTGGGTCTTAGCTTGGCCGCGCTCGGAAGATCTGCCGAAGCGGAAAAATCATATCGCAACGCAATTTCCTGGCAATCTGCAGCTTCTTCCAAGGTAGCCGAGCCGTATATCGACCTGGGGGCCCTGCTCCTCGATCAAAATCGTGATAGCGACGCTCTTCCGCTATTGTTGCAAGCCGACGCTATTTCGCCGGAAGATTCGCGTGTTCCAGAACTACTCGGGAAAACATATTGGCGTCAGAACAATCTGACGGAAGCGCAACTCCAGCTGGAAAAGGCCATTAACCTGGCCAAAGACAACCCCGCCAATCATTACCTGCTGGCCCAGGTATATCGAAAGCAAGGAATGGCGGAAAAGGCCAAGACGCAATTCGAACTCGCCGCAACCCTCATTGCCTCACAACGCACCGCTCCCAAGTGAATACTGCAGACACGCGCCACGAGCTAGATTACGGAAGACAAGCCAGCCCATTTCGAATGGCGTAAACAATGAGCAAAGCAGTTTTATGAACCCTTAGAGTATTCATGATGTTGTTGCGATGCGCCGCCACAGTGCTGGTGCCCACGGCAAGACTGACGGCGATTTCCCTATTCGACTTGCCTTCGACAATCAGCTGCAAAACTTCCATTTCCCGCGCGCTAAGAGGACACTTCGCCTGAGCCGTCCTTCCGTTCGGTTCGATAAAGTCCGGCGCAAAAACAAATTCTCCGGCAACGACGCGCTGAATCGCCGAAGTCAATTGAAGGTCCGTTGCGCTCTTGTGCAGGTATCCCCGGGCACCGGCCGCAATGGCGCCGCGGACCCACTTCTCTTCGGAATGCATGCTGCACATGAGGACGGCCGTGCGGGGGCAAGAGCGGACAATTTGCCCAGCTGCGAAGAGCCCATTCAATCCCGGTAACGAACAATCCATGAGCACGACGCCCGGGTTGAGTTCACGCGCCATTTGGACTGCTTGTGCGCCGTCACCGGCTTCACCGACCACAGTAATTCCCGGCTCGTCCTCGAGAACGCGTCGAAATCCTCTGCGGACCAACACGTGATCATCGACGAGTAAAACCTTTATCTTTCCGCCCATATAGAACTTAGGTTTTTATCGATGTTCCCCTGCGCGTGCAGAAAATACTTTCCTGCGAGTCAGAACGGTCTGCACCAAATCTCCCAGTTGATCTGCCGTAAACTCGTTGCCTTCCATATCGGCGGCCAGATTTCCGTTTTGGTCAATGACCACCGTGTGCAGAGAATGGGTCATTAGTCCTTCATCGGGCCAGAAGCTGATTCCAAATTGATTGCACAGTTTCTCGACTTCCGGAGTAGGTCCGCTCAGCAGCCGCCAGCCTTTTGGGTCAGCGTTCCAAATCTTGCCGTATTTGGCCATTACGTCTGGAGTATCGTGCGCGGGATCGAACGTAATCGTCAGCAAAACTAGCTCGCGTCCCATCCGACTGGCAAACCGTTTTTGTAGCTGGCGAAAATTGTTTGAAATGCGGAAGCAGAAATTTGGCAGTGCGCAGTGCGTGTATGTGAAAGTCAGTGCAACGACTTTTCCTGAAAATTGCGACAGCGCCACGCGCTGTTTGTTTTGGTCGATGAGTGAAAAGTCTGACACATGATCGCCAATTTTCATTTCATTCGGTGCCGACGCCGGATCTGTGATTTTTGCCATCAACTTCAGGCGTCTTGCAGCCAGGGGATCCTGTTCAATGCTTTCATACGGATGAATATGGATTTTTTCGATGTAGGAGGCCGCATCCTCCACGACCAGGGAGAATTCAATCATGGTGCCCGGCTTTATTCCTTCCAGCTCCTTGGAATTCCGCACTGTCAACGGCATGGTCATCGCGTCCATGTACCCTGGAACTTTCTCACAGGAAACCAGCAGAGAATGGCGCGCACTGTCCACCTTCAAAACCAATCCCCGCGCCGCATAGATTTGCGCCGCGCCCGCCGCGCCGCCGAAGCTCGACAACAATACGACGAGAGAAAGTAGTCGGGTCATGGCCATCTCTTCACTCAGCAACTCCTACGGTCACTTCTTTGTCTCAACCGCTGCCATTGGCTTTGCGGCGCTGGCCTCAGCCATTTTGGTACCGCCCAGGCGGACTGACTTGCGGGCCAGCTTCGAATAATTCGCCGCGAACTCCTTGATTTCCAGAAACTGGTTCTTGTCCACATTTGTAAAATTCTGTCGCGTATTACTTGCAGGCCACCAAATCTCGATACCTTTGATCTGCGCGGATTTGCCGAGACCGATGTGCTGCGCGAGCGGTGAGGAGCCAAACGAACCGCCACTTCTGACCGTGCGATAGACGGAGCGTGTGGCATTGCCTTTATTTTCAACCGTCACCTTAATACGCGCGCCGACGGCCGCGCGGTTGCTCTTTACTCCGACCAGCCTCAGGCTGGTCCAGTCATTTCCGTGACCTGGATTTTTGAACACACGAAGGGCGTGAGCGTCGGAAGGCGTGGCGCCGCCAACTTCGGCAACAATGTCTTCATTTCCATCATTCTCGAGGTCCGCAAAGGCGATTCCGTGCCCCTTGTGAAGCTCCCCCGTGCCCGAGGAAGTTGTGACATCAACGAAATACTGGCCCTGGTGGTTGCGCAGCAGCACATTGGGAACCAGCGAGCCATAGGAGGGATTTCCCGTTCCCATGTAGATATCCAGGAAACCGTCGTTATCGATGTCCCCGAAATTGGCGCCCATCGGCATGAACACCTTGTCGAGTCCGACTTGTGCTGTGACATCTTGAAAAGTTCCATTGCCCATATTCCTGAAGAGCTTCAGGGTGGTTGCGTTATTGTGAAGTCCCAGATAGGTCTTGGCGGTTTCTTCAACCGAGACGAAATAGCTGGTGACGAAGAGATCCGGATAGCCGTCGTTGTCGTAGTCGAAGAACCAAGTTGCAAATCCCCGGATGGGGCCGGCTACGCCGGCTTTCTGGGCAACTTCGGTGAACGTGTTGTCGTGGTTGTTGTGATAGAGAAAGTTCGGTCCACTCAGGTTGGACACGTATAGATCTTCATAGCCATCGTTGTCGTAATCTCCGGCCGTAACACCCTTGGAAAATGCGATGTGATCGATGCCTGCCGGTATCGAAATATCTTCAAATGTTCCGTCACCTTTGTTTAGAAAAAGCTGCGCGGGACTGTTTTCATTGCCTATGAACAGATCGAGCAGGCCGTCGTTGTTGATATCCACCCACACTGCGGCCTGGCTACTGGTCGCGGGGATGGCCAGACGGCTGGCTTCGGTGACATCGGTGAACGTGCCGTTGCAATTGTTGCGGAGCAAACTCTTGCGTTGGGGGACTTCCCAAGCGCCGCGCATGACCAGAATGTCCGTACAACCGTCATTGTTGTAGTCCGTTTGGATGATGTTGAGACCGCCCGTTTGGTCGGCAAGACCCGCCTGCTGCATCCTGTCTGTAAAAGACCCATCACCATTGTTGTGAAAGAAGTGCATTGGACCGCAGGCATCAAAGCTCGAAGTGACGATGTCCAGCAGTCCGTTGTTTTCAAAATCGTCGACGATAATGCCGCCCGCCATGGAAAACGATTTCAGTCCGGCTTCACTCGCGACATCCGGGAAGCGGCCGACATCTTCTTTTGATTCAAAGGCAGAAACAGGTATCAAATATTCTCGCGGAACCTCCGACGGATATTTCCCAAGCGTCATGTAGGCGAGATTCAGCAGCCATTTCACTTCGAGTTCGTCGGGTTTCCGGTCAAGATACTTCAGAAAATATTTCACAGCCTCTTGCGACTCGCCGGTCTTCTGATAGGCCTCGCTGGCGCCGATCGGGAGCAAGCACTTCCTGCCAGGCGCGCTGTACGCCCCGTTTTCCATTTCCGATTTGTGGAGGTGCACGATTCCCAGAGCTTCTTCCATAACCGGGATGGCTGAGGGAACCTCGGAAAGCGCGATTTGATAGGCTTTCTCGTACTGTTCTAAAGCCGCATCCATATTTGCCTGATAGGCGTAGAGCTGACCTAAAGCATAAAACGCTTGCATCACATCCATGGGCGTTCGAGTTTCGAGCTCCGTCTTGTTGGCAGGCGCAAGAAAATCCTTCAGGTGTTGCGTGCTGCTTCCGAGAGACTGCTTGCGCATTTCGCAGATGCTGCGGGGATCCTGCTCCCATCCTTTCGGCTTGCGAAACCGAATCAGAGCCGCTTCAGCCTCACTCAGTCCAGAAACATCGGGAGCGTATTTGACTGCCCCTGTCGCTGCCAGCGATTGACTCCGACCGGGATCAACAGGTTTGGCGGCTGCCCGGCCATCGCCTTCCATCACTTTGAGGATGGCGTAGCCGGAAGGTATATGGGCAATGCTGGAAATTTGCCCGGCTCCGACGCCGCGCAGGGCATCCCGCAACTCGGCACGCAATGCACCTGGTGCGAACATTCCCATAAAGCCACCGTCGGCTGCCGTGGGATCCGTGGATTTCTCTTTCGCAAGTTGAGAGAAATCCTCGCCCTTCTTCACCCGCGCCAGCACTTCCTGCGCTTCTTCCATGGTCCGAACGACGATGACTTGCAACGGCAACTGGCGCGAGTCTGAAGTCGTGTCCTGTTCAAACGAAGAGGTGTGGGAGGCCAGAATGGCATTGAAAAATCCGATAAGGAAGAGGACCGAGCACAGAGATCTCAACGACTGCGTAATGATTCGATACATTCGGCCCCGATAATTCGAACTTGCTGCAACTGCGTGTGAGGAATCTTAGAAGGCGTGCCTAGGACACGCCATAGTCGAAATCCGTTAGACTAAAAGTACTAGCGGTGTCTGCGCGACAGCAGACGCACTGCCTAGCAATTTGTTGAGTAAACCGGCTTTCCGTCCGTCGGTTTCTGGAGTCTTGGTGTTGCGGCGGCGGGAAGTGGGAAAAAGACCTGGAGCGTATCCAATCGATCGGAGGGGAGATCGTTGGCGGCTTCTATTCTGGCCATTGGAATAATTCTTCACAGCCGTGATCGCTTACGGGAACAATCCGGCCGGGTCAGCCGTATCAATAGGCAAGGAGAATTGTATGCTGGCCTGGATCAGTGAGCTGAAGCACGCATTGCGCAGACTTTCAAGATCGCCTGGGTTTGTTGCGGCCGCGGTAATCTCCATCGGGTTGGGAATCGCCGCAAACTCGACCATTTTTTCCATGGTCAGCAGGTTTGTATTGCATGCAGCTCCGGTCGGCGACCCGGCAACCCTCCTAACGCTGCATACAAGTCATGCGAATGAATGCTGCAATGCATTTTCCTGGCCGCTCTTCACCGATGTTCGTGATCAAAGCAAATCGTTCTCGGGAGTCGCCAGCTACTATGAACTATTGCCCGCTTCCATTGGCGGCACAGGCGAGCCGGAACGGGTGTGGGGACAAGCCACGACCGCAAATTTCTTCGATGTGGCTCAGCTCGGGATGACCCTCGGACGTGGTTTTGCCGCCGACGAGGAGCACCGTCCGGTGGTCGTGTTGGGCAATCGTTTATGGAAACGGCGTTTTGCAGCGGATCCCAAAATCGCGGGCAGAACTGTTTTGCTTTCCGGAAGGCCTTTCATCGTGGTGGGCGTGGCTCCACCTCTTTTCCGCGGAATTGATCTTATTCTTGATTGCGAATTCTGGGTTCCCCTGGGCAACCTAGAAACGCTGCTACCCAATACGGCGAATTTGACCTCGCGGGAGTTTCATTGGGTGGCCGTCATCGCGCGGCTAAAATCTGGGGTTACGCCTGCCCAGGCTTCCGGCGAATTGAATGGACTTGGCCAGCGGCTGGCGCAGGCTTATCCGTCGACGGACAAGGATCTGGGCTTCCGCTTCGAACAGGCGGGCTCTTTGCCGCCCCGCGATAAATCCACGATATTGCTTTTTCTGGGGTCCCTAACGGTCGTGGTGCTGCTGGTGCTTTGCATCGCCTGCGCCAATGTCGCCAATCTTTTCCTGGCGCAGGCTTCCGGTCGCCAAAAGGAAATGGCAGTGCGGCTTGCGCTGGGCGCAACTCGTGGACAACTTCTGCGCCAGATGTTGACCGAAAGCGTGTTGCTTTCCATTGGCGGAGGACTGGTCGGTGTGGCGATTTCCCTCTGGGCCACACAGGCACTGAGCGCATTCCGCATTCCTGCGCCCGTACCGCTGGATTTCGGAGTCAGCGTTGATTGGAAGGTTTTGCTCTATACATTTTTCATGAGTGTCGGGGCAGGATTACTGTTCGGACTGGCACCGGCGTGGGCCGTGTCGCGTCCAGTTCTTTCCAGTGCACTAAAGGGCGAAGACATTCTTGCACGGCCGGGCCGGCGCTGGACCCTGCGCAACGTGCTGGTCGTTTCTCAAATTTCCATGTCCTTGATTCTGCTGTGCATCACAGGTTTGTTTCTGCGAAGCCTGCAGAGTGCGGCAAGTACGAACACGGGCTTCCGCTCACACGGACTGCTGATAATGTCTGTCGATCCGCGACTCAACGGCTATACCCCGGAACGCACGGCGCAGTTCCTGAACCAACTGCGGGAGAGCGTCAGCGCCTTGCCAGGGGTCTCCTCCGTTGCCGCCACCGATGCCGTTCCCCTGTATGGCGGCCACCGAAGCGACGGATTTCAAGCCGAAGGCCGTCCGCCAGTGGACGACGAGACGTCCACCGAACTGTACATGGCGAGTCCCGGCTATTTTGAAACCATGGGAACCGCGCTTGTCGCCGGGCGGGGATTTGCCACGGAAAGCCCGACGGCTCCGAAGTTGGCCGTGGTGAATGAAGCTTTCGTGCAGCGATTCTTCAAGAACGAAAATCCCATCGGGCAACATGTCAACGGCGGGGGAGTACGCTACGAAATTATTGGTGTCGCCAAGAACATCAAGGCCCGGACAATTGGAGAAAACCAGCGGATGGTCCTCTATCGCTCGGTGGATCAGACCGTCGGCTACGATCCCTCGTTCATGGGTTACTCGCTGGTCGTACAGTCGTCCGTTGCTCCGGGTGCACTCGCCGCCGCCGTGCGTGGTGAAATTCACTCTCTCGATCCCACGCTTGCGGTTTTCAACTCCGAAACGATCGAAGAACATATGCGCAGTGCACTATTTCTGCCGCGCCTGGCAGGCACACTTTTCGGAGTTTTTGGATTTGTCGGATTGGTGCTGGCTGCCGTGGGCTTGTATGGAGTAATGAGCTATTCGGTCATCCGCCGCACCAAGGAGATTGGCATCCGGCTGGCACTTGGCGCGCAAACTGGCGAAGTTCAGATTCTTATCATTCGCCAAGGAATGGCGCTGACACTGATCGCCTCGGCTTTGGGTCTTTGCGCCGCACTGGGTGTGGCCAAACTGGCCTCCGCTTTCCTCTATGGGGTGCAACCACACGATCTCGTGACTTTTACGATCGTCCCGGTGTTCCTCGGTGGAGTTGCTCTGCTGGCAAGTTGGATCCCCGCGCGTCGCGCGGCCAGAGTCGATCCGCTGACCGCGTTGCGCTACGAGTAGTCCCCAGGGGACCACCACGAAGGATGAAAATTTAGGCGGCCGCGCTGGACTCGTCGCGCGAGATTTTCATCAAATCGGGAAGAATGCTGCCAAACGTCGTCTCCGTCGGATTCCCAAAATCGAAATACAGCCTGCGATACATCCGGTAGAGGCGATCATAGACCGCTTGGGCTTCCGGCTGCGGCTCAAATACAACGTGCGGCGGACAAATCTGCTTTTGCGTTTCTTCGATAGTGGCAAAAATTCCTGCCGCCAAGAATGCAAATATCGCCGAGCCGAGGCTGGTAATTTTCTGGCTCGGAACCAGCACCGGTCTTCCGAGAACGTTGGCGTAAACCTGGTTCAAGACAGGGTTCGTTGTGGAGATTCCTCCGGCATTGATGATGCGATCCATGGAGGCCCCATATTCCGCCATGCGATCCAAGATAATCCGGGTATGAAACGCGGTCCCTTCAATAGCCGCAAAGAGTTCATCCTGCGCGGTGTGCTGCAAATTCCAGCCCAGGGTAATTCCTCCCAGACTCGGATTCACGAGAACGGTGCGGTCCCCGTTATCCCAGGTCAATCGCAGGAGCCCGGTTTGTCCTGCGCGGTAGGATTCAAGACCTTTGCTTAGCTCAGCAACCGAAGTGTTGGCGCGTCGCGCAATCGCTCCAAAGATGTCGCCGGTGGCGGAAAGCCCGGCCTCAATTCCCGTATAGCCGGGGTTTACGCTGCCCTGCACCACGCCACAAACGCCAGGCACAAGCCTGGTCTCGCGCGAGATTCCGATAATGCAGGTGGATGTGCCAATCACGTTCACTACATCTTTTTCACGCGCTCCCGCGCCGATCGCATCCCAATGCGCGTCAAATGCGCCGACAGGGATGGGAATCCCCTCGCGCAAACCAAGCTTTCCTGCCCACTCGCGGCTGAGCGTCCCTGCGATCTTATCGGACGTAGCATACTCACCCTGCAGTTTTGCGCGGACGCCGGTGAAGAGCGGATCAACTTTGACGAGAAACTCTTCAGAAGGCAATCCCCCCAGATCCGCATGCCACAGCCACTTGTGTCCCATCGCGCAAATACTGCGCTTGGCCTTCCCCGGGTCGCTGACGCCGCACAGGGTCGCAGCGACCATGTCGCAATGTTCAAAGGCGCTCGCGAACCTCTCGCGTTTCGCGGCATTGTGGCGCAGCCAGTGCAGCAGCTTGGCAAATCCCCACTCGGAGGAATAGATTCCGCCGCACCACTGAATCGCTTCCAGACCGTACTGGTGTGCCGCTGCGGTAATTTCCGCAGCCTCCGCTTTTGCGCGATGATCACACCACAGATAATACTCATCGAGCGGCTGCATGGCAGCGTCTACCGGGATCACCGAGGAACCGGTCGTGTCGAGGGCGATGGCCTCCACACGGTCCCCGGAAATCCCGGTTTGCCTGAGCACTTCGCGTGTAGCGGTTGCCAGCGCGCGCATGTGATCGTCGTGCGACTGCGTGGCGAAATCCGGGTCTTCTTTTTTGCGATGCAGTGGATATTCGGCAATGGCCGAGCCGAGCGTACTGCGCTCGCTATCGACAAGCGTGACTCGCACACTCAAGGTTCCAAAATCAACGCCGGCTACCGTGGCCATGAAGTTTCTCTTTTGTCGGAATTCATTTTTCCTGCCGCGAGCGAAGCGCTTCTAAGCTCCGTGCGCGTACATATCCCAGCCCAAGTAGCGAGTCGCAGCTTCATGAACCACGGGCGCAACGCTTGAGAAATTTGCGGCTACATGATGTTCGAAACCATTTTCGCAGATGTAGCGGAGGAGTTTTTGCATTCCCGGGATCTCCACCACTCCCGCTCCGCCAAACGTTTCCAGGGGGTCATCGGTAAAGTTTCCTCCGCCTGAATAACCGCGGATTTTCCCGCTGAGATCGTCTGTGGAAAAGCGCGCGTAGCTCATCGCTCCGCTCTTAACTTTCCCAATGCAGGTGCCTAACGTATTTTCCTTGCCCACTGTGCCCGCGATGATCGCCTGGACATCCATCTGCACTTC
>DATHFT010000157.1:0-3993 GCA_035317965.1 Saccharimonadales bacterium (SeqCode)
ATCCTGCCGATTCGCCGCTTCATCGCAACCAGTTTGGCGTGACAGTTGGCGGCCCCATTCAAAGAGACCGGACGTTTTTCTTTTTCTCCTATGGCGGATTGCGGCAAGTTCAGAGCACGTTCCTGAATGGCGCCATCGTTCCAACCGAAGCCCAGCGGAACGGCGATTTTTCGCAAACGCCGGGAGCCAACTTCGTGGTGCCGGCCGGAACAGCGTATCCCGGGCAAACTCCCTTGACCCAATTCCATTGCGATCTGGCGACCGGGTCACCGACCGGTGGCACGCAGACGAATAACGTAATCTGTCCGAGCTTCCTCGATCCGACTGCGGTAAACGTCGTGAACCAGGCGATCCCGTTGTCCAACGCAGCGCTACCAGGAGGCCAGGCGGGATGGCAGGGTGTGATTGGCAATCCACTGAACTCGAACGAGTATTTGGCGAAGGTGGATCACAACTGGGGCAAGGATCACCGGATCAGTGCGGGCTACTACACGACGGCAGGAGACAATACGATTCGGGCGGGCACATCCGGCCAGGGCTTGCCCTGGGCCCTGCAGACGTTTGAGTGGCGGCAACATAACGCCAACGTGAACGATACTTGGGTCATCAGCCCCACGAAAGTGAATCAGGCGTGGGTCGGCTTCACACGCTACTTTGGCGGCCGGCTGAACATTTCGAACCCGGCGATTGGTGTCGCCCCCGACGCTTCGCTCGCCGACTTCGGCTCAGCGATCACGGTGCAGGGAACGCCATCACTGCCTAACATTGCCGTCACCGGGTTGTTCAATTTGACCAATGCCATCGGCGGCCCGACCGCCGGGACCAACTTCTATTCGGTGCGGGACACTTTCAGCTATACGCGCGGACAGCACTCGCTCAAGTTCGGCGGAGATGCTGCGCTGCAAAAGGACATTCAAGACACGCTGCTGAACAACTACGGAACGTTTAGCTTCAGCGGTGCGGCGACGGCCAACAGCAACGTGATGCCGAAAATTCCCGGCAGCGCTCTGGCCGACTTTCTGCTTGGCATTCCGAACAGCATCACTCAGGACGCGCCCATACGCGCTTTGACGAACAGCTGGTTTACCTCACTGTTTGTGCAGGACGACTACCGCGTGTTTCCCCGATTGACGCTCAATCTGGGCCTTCGGTGGGACGTCCAGACGCCGCCTACCGACCCGCAAGATCGCGAAGGGACCTATGTCGTGGGCGCGCAATCGACTGTGAATCCGAGTGCGCCCGTGGGGCAGCTATTCCCGGGAGACCCGGGCGTAACCCGCGGGATCGTTCCCGTGCGCTGGCATCACGTGTCGCCGAGACTCGGGCTGGCCTGGGATCCGACTGGGGACGGAAAAACAGCCGTGCGCGCGGCATTTGGCGTGTTCTACGGCAGCCTTTCGGGAAACAACTGGAACCAGCCTTCCAACTTCGAGCCGTTTGCCACCCGTCTGATTTTCACAAACACCGGAGCCGGAAAATTCGCAACCGGCGGCAGTTTGTCAGATCCTTATCGCGGACTCGCGGGCGGCGATCCATTCCCGTACGAGGGGGCTTATACCCCGGGCGGCGGAATCCTGGGAATCGCCACAGACTTCCAGTGGCCGTACACCTATCAGATGAACGTGTCCGTGCAGCGGCAGGTCACCAGCGACGTAAGCGTGTCGGTGGCGTACGTTGGCAGCCTCGCGCACGACCTACCCTTTGCACAGGACGTTAACTATCCGCAGATTACAACGACACCTGTGCCTTCTACCGGCAACGTGCAGCAAAGGCGGCCCAACCCGGCATTTGGTTCCGTGCTTCTCGTGCAGTCAAATCAGTTCGCCGACTACCACGGCCTGCAACTTACCGTGGCCAAAAGAATGACGCATCACCTGATGATCAATGCGTTTTATACCTTCAGCAAGAATATGAATAGCGTGCAACTCGACAACAACCAGACGCAGGGTGGGGCCCAGAACATGGCCATTCTCACCGAGGATCGCGGCCGTGGAGACATCGACCAGCGTCACGCGCTTTCGGTTTCGGCCATCTGGCAGCCCACGTTCGCCTATGGCGGCAATGCGGTGCTGAGAACGGTGCTCAATGGATGGTCCATCTCCCCGATCGTGCGATGGCATAGTGGTTTGCCGTTTACGGTTCTGAATGGAGTCGACGCCAACCTGGATGGAACGAACAACGATCGCGCGAATCTGGTCGGTGATCCCGGCCTGTCCGACAAGAACGCGCAGCAGTGGTTCAACACCGCCGCCTTCAGCCGGAATGCAACTGTTACCGGTAGTCCCGTCGACGGAAACTCCGCGCGCAACCTGCTCGATCAGCCGGGATTTAAAACCGTGGACCTGGCCATCTTCCGCGATTTCCGGTTCCGCGAGCGCTACGGACTGGAATTTCGCGGCGAAGCTACCAACGCATTTAACATGGTGAACATGAACCCGCCGAACGCCACGGTGGGCAGCAGCACATTCGGGCAAATATCCACCGCCCTAACCATGCGCCAGCTGCAACTCGGCTTGCGCGTCACATTTTAAAACGCGGCGTTAATGAATGGCAAAGCGATCGCGTGTGCGGTAGCTTTGCCAGCGACAGACAAACGGCCCAACCCCCCGGCGGACAGACCGATTGGTGCCGTCCGCCGGGGACCGGCCAACGCCGCTCAAAACCCAAAAAGGAGTAGTCCATGGGCACGCAAACAAAACTGGCGGAAGAGAAAATGATTTTTCGCAAGACGAACAGCCAAACCGGACGGCGCTTGGCGATAACACCGGACAACAGCACGATGCGTCACCTGGCGTACGGCCGGATCATTCTGAATTCGGCCGAACCCGCTGTTTCGTTTGCGAACGGCAACCGGGAGACCGGGCTCATCTGTCTTTCCGGGACAGCGAAGGTTACGACCGCCGAAACGGAATTCGAGCTCGGCAAATTCGACGCCGTTTATGTTCCCCGTGATTCAGCGATCGAAGTTTCGACGAATTCATCGGTGGACCTGGCGGAGTTTTCCAGCGACGTTACGGGAACATATCCTGCGAAAGTTGTCCGCTACGTGGATGTGGCCAAAGACGCCGGACTGAAATTCACGACCGGAGGCGCGGGCTCGACACGCGATCTGACCATGCTGATTGCAAAAAACGTCGAAGCCGGCCGGCTGGTGGCGGGGTTCACGTATTCCGATCCCGGAAACTGGACAAGCTGGCCGCCCCATGAGCACGCCGAAATGCTCGAAGAGCTGTACGTATATTTCGACATGCCCGAGCCGGCTTACGGGATTCAACTGGTCTACAACGACACGGAATATCCAGAACTAGTTACGGTCGTGCGTGATGGCGACGCGGTGCTGATGCCAAGTGGCTATCATCCAAACGTTTCCGTGCCTGGACACCGCATCGCGTTTCTCTGGGCGATGGCCGCCCACCGGGAAGTGGAGGACCGGCAGTTCGGGGTCGTAAATATTCAGCCGGGATTTCAGCAAGGCGGATCCGGATTGGAAACAGGACGGAAGTAGCGGGTGGAGAGGCCCGAGCAAAAGGGGACGATGGGGAACGAGGAACACACGAGCGGTGCGCCTCCGAGCGCGCACGCCGAGGACGCGAGCCGGCCGCTCGCAGTCTCGCCCTGGGCCGCGCTTTTTGCCGGGCGGTTCCGTTGGGTGATCTGCGGCCTCTTGTTCCTGGGGGTCACCAAGAACTACATGGACCGCCAGGTGTTAGGCGTGCTGAAAGGTCCGCTGCAGCACGAGTTCGGCTGGAATGAGATCGATTACGGCAACCTGGTGTTCGCCTTTCAGACTGCCTACGCGCTAGGAATGATTTGTGTGGGCCGCTTGATTGACCGCTTGGGGACCCGCATCGGCTATGCCGCCGCCATGGTGTTCTGGAGCCTGGCGTCGATGGCGCATGCAGTCGCGAGTTCGCTGGGCACGTTTGCCATTGCGCGCGCGGCCTTGGGATTCGGCGAGTCGGGCGTGTTTCCGGCCAGCATCAAGGGGGTGGC
>DATHFT010000158.1:0-25725 GCA_035317965.1 Saccharimonadales bacterium (SeqCode)
GACCATCCGCGCTTGATCAGCGCGCCGGAGGCCCAACCACCCGCAAAATTGCCCAAATCGGCGGCGATAAAGGGGATCCACAGCGCGAGAATGTTGCTGTGCAGGTTGAATCCTTTGGCCACCAGATAGATCGGGAACCAATCGGCGATGAAATACCACACCGGATCGCTGAACGTTTTCGCGACAATAATGCCCCAGGTCTGCCTGAGCTTGAGCAGGTCCAGCCAGCCGGTTTGCGAGACGACCGGCGTCTCATCCGATTGCCGGTCCGCCAGAATCATGTCGAGCTCTGCACCCGTGATTCTCGGATGGGCCTCCGGCAGGTAGTAAAACTTCCGCCACACGATCAGCCACAGGAACCCCAGCAGCCCCGGTACAATGAAAGCCGGACGCCAGCCCCAACGAAAATAAATTCCCAAAACGATAAAGGGGGCGATGGCGCCGCCAATCGAGGAACCACTGTCGAAAAAGGCCGTCGCCAGTCCGCGCTCGCTTTTGGGAAACCACTCCGATACCGCCTTGGTTGCCGCCGGCCAGTTGGCCGACTCCGCAGTGCCCAGCAAGAACCGAAAAAACGAAAAGCTCCGCAGTCCGCTCGCCAGCGGAGTACATATCGAAACCAGGGAATAGGCAATCACCGTAATCGAGATGCCTCGTCGCGTGCCCCAGCGGTCCATCAAGCGGCCGCAAACGGATTGGCCTATGGAATAGGCCAGGCGAAAGGCGATGACGATTTTCGCGTAGTCCGTGTTGGTCCAGTGGTAGTCGTTCTTTAAATAGGGGGAGAGAACGGAAAGAGTTTGCCGATCAATATAATTAATAACGGTGGAGGCGAAGAGAATGCCCCCGATCCACCAGCGCAGGGAGTGGATTTTTCGCGGCGTGGCGGGATCCGCTTGTGTGACACCGGACGGAATCAATGCGCTGCCGCTCCCTTACTCTCGACAAATTCCAGAATTCCAAAGCGCGTCGGCACGTGGAACGTCTTGCCGTCGGGAATTGTACTCCAGGTCATGAATTGCCGCTGCTTGTCGCCGCCTTGTCCGGCGGCACGAAAAAAATTCGCCCGCCATTCGATTCCAGCTTGCATGGCATCCACTTTCATGGATGACACGGGAATGCGCAGCTCAGCTGTCCATTCTTTTTTTGCTTCGTCCGTGCGCGTGGCGTGCTCGAAGCCGGAATTCCAGGCGGCGTCGTTGAAAGGAGTCTTATCTTTGTCGATTTCCAGGTCAATCCACTGGTTGTTGGGGGCAATTTCAAATTCGTAGTAATGATTTACACGGGCTGGTTGCGGGTTCAGAAACACTTCGGCCACATCCTTGTTCCACAACTCCCAGCGCTCCTTGCTGGTATCCTCTCCGGTGAATACGTTCAGGGATTCATAGCGGCAGGCGAAGGCAACGTAGACATGCGTGCTCGTCCACACGACGGCGGCCCGGGTCCGCGCTTGCGGATAGTGTTGCCCGCCGGACGGGTCATGGTCATATTCAAACCACGCCGCTCGTCGCCAGATTTCTTTGGAGAGATCTCCGTCAACGGCAAAGTCCTCGCTCGCGTGAATCGCCTGCGCCCGGCTGTCGCTGGTGTAGACGCTCGCCGGGGCGCCGGCCGCCTCCCGGCGGGTCGACAGAAAGCCGGCAACAAGTCCCAGGGCGCAGAGCCAGAGCACTGGAGTACGGATCGGTCGAGTCATGCCGGTTTCCTCGGTTGCGAGATGCGCTGAAAAATCGTCTGGTCGAGTGCGGCCAGACGCTGGAGCTATGCCTTTATCCCACTTTGACAAGCGAAAGTAAACGATATAGAAAGAAGATAAAGAAAAGGTGCTATCGTACGTAGCGCGCATTCCATTGATCCTAGGAGGTCTTTATGAGCGAGCTAAGTCGCAGGCGGTGGTTGGGAAGTCTCGGGGTGCTGTTTGCTGCGGGCAAGTTGCCATCGCTCAGCTGGGCTTCTGCAAGCGCACGAAAGGCAGTCGGGGCCGCTGCGCCCGGCCAGCCGCTGCAACTGGTGGACTTTCAGCCCAAGAGCATGTTGCATGTGCCGGAAACCAAAGTTCCGCGCTCGAAGTATCCGGTCATCGACGTCCATACCCATATTTGCTTTAACGCGAACGCCAAAAACGGTGTGGGCCTCGGCGAAAAAATGAACTATCTGGCTCCGCCGGAAGACTTGCTGCCGCTCATGGACAAGAAAAACATTCGCATCATGATCAACCTTACCGGCGGCACCGGCAAGGGACTCGACGAGAGTATCGCCAAGTACCAGACACTGCATCCGGACCGCTTCCTCACGTTTACCGAGCCCTGGTGGGATCATAGCAACCAGCCCGACTACCCAAAATTTCAGGCAGACGAACTGGTTCGCGCACACCGGGCCGGCGCCAAAGGTCTGAAAGTGCTGAAGACACTGGGACTGTACTTGCGGGAAAACGTCACGTCCGGGCCGCTCGTCAAAGTCGATGATTCGCGATTTGATTCCATGTGGGAGACCTGCGGTTCGCTCGGAATTCCCGTGGCCATTCATGTTTCCGACCCGGAGGCCTTTTTTCTTCCGATCGATCGTTTCAATGAACGCTTCGAAGAACTGAACAATCATCCGGACTGGTCCTTTCATGGACGGGATTATCCGAGCAATATGGAAATTCTGGAGGCGCGCAATCGCGTTATGGCGCGCCATCCGAAGACCCAATTCATTGTGTTGCACGTCGGCAACGACGCCGAAAATCTGACATATGTCTCACAGTGCATGGATAAATATCCGAACATGCATGTGGAGATTGCCGCGCGCATCGGAGAATTGGGACGCCAGCCGCGCCAGTCGCGAAAATTTTTCGACAAATATCAGGATCGCATCATGTTTGGAACCGACGCCGTTCCGCATGGGGATGAATTCCCGCAGCAGGTCTTCAATGAACTGCTGTATGAGATCTACTACCGGTTTCTTGAAACCGAAGATGAATACTTCGATTACGCCCCGGCCGCGGTTCCGCCGCAGGGCCGTTGGCGGATCTATGGACTGGGTTTGCCCGATGGCATCCTCAAGAAGGTTTACTACGAGAATGCGGCCCGCATGCTCAAGATCAAGATCTGAGACCGGGGCCCGGCTGCAACGGATTGGCCGAGATTTATGGGCTGCCGGCGGTCTTAGCCTTGCTTGCCTCTAAGATGGCTTTGAGCCAGACCTTGGCCATCAGCCGATGATAGGGTTCCTTCATGTGGATGTGATCCATACACAGGAATTGCTCTTTGTCCGGCGCCGCATCGAGCGTCGAGCGCGCCGGAACAATCCTCACTCCCGCTTTTTCGGCGAGTGCCAGTGATTCATGCCATTTGCTGGACGCCAACTCGTTGGAATCTCCGACACTGTCAAACATGAGGACCTGGGTGCCGGCTTTGCGGAACCCTTCGGCCATGAGTTTCAAGTCACTATCGTCCTCGGGCGTGCGGCTCGCGAGAACGAACAACACCATGTCCGGCTGCCACGCCAGCGCATCCTGATAGAAGTTTTTATAGGCCCGAGAGAAGGTCAGACCGCCCGCCGCAAACTGACGAAACTCCACGTGGGGATTTTCGCGCTTGAACATACTTGTGACGATAGGGACAAACGCCGAAGGCGAGGCCCAGTGCACATCCATCGTGAAAGAATGTCCAATGACGGCAATTTGCTGCCGGGGCAAAGCCTTCATCTGAGGGATGAGCCTGGCAACGTCAGGCTCGCTCAGTAATTCGTCAGCTACCACCTGGCCGTCGCGAATGTGTAAGCGTTTCTCTCCCCAGTTCCAGATCTTGCGCCCGGCAATTTGCCAGTCTTCGGCACTCAGCTCGACTGGGGATGCGCACGACTGATCCGCCAATTGCGTTCCGGAGACCAGAAAATCCTGGTCGGTGCCCGCTAGTCCCAGCTGGCCGACATATATTGGCAGTCCGAGGGTGATGTAGAAACCAATTAATTCCTGCAGCCGATCGCCGTCGCGCTCCATCTCTAAGTCCAGTTGATAAATATTGGCGACGGAACGGAGGGACGTCCGCGGAGCCTTGGGCGCCTGCTTCTGCAAATAGGCATAAAAAACGTTCACCGGCAGGTTTCCCGCCAGCGTCAGGTGGGTATCGAGCATCGGCTGCAAATCCGTCGACGGATCAAAAGCAGATGGCCTCCCGGCCACCCAGCTCTGCAGATCCTCGGCAGGCGTTGCCAGAAGTTTCTGCTGGTGGCCATTGAGCGATTCGAGTGCCGCGTCCGGAGGACTCTCCCGTGGATAGCAGTCCTGGTCTCCATGGCCGTCCTTGCGCGCCAGCAGAATTTGGTAGGCTTGTACGGCCACAATGTTCGCCTCAACCAACTGCTCCAAGCGGTTCTCCGGGGTGGCCACGGCCTTCGTCTTTGGTCCCTGAGCCGGCTGCGCAACGAGTGTCAGGGAAATTCCGAAAACGGCAGAAACGATCGATTTCAGCATCAGTGAGCTCCGAGGAGTCGCAGGCGGAAGCAAAAGCATTGACAAAGTAAATATTTTCTGCCAAAAAGAAACCGAAGAAATGGTAACGAAAGTAAAGGAAAGAAACAAATGGTATTCCGGATGGCTTTGGTTGCCCTTTTACTGGCTGGCGGTGTCGCGGCTCAGCGCCCGGGCGACTTTAGGATTATTGGGCCCGGCGGCGGCGGCGCCATGTTCCGGCCGACGGTCAGCCCTCATGACCCGAACACCGCCCTCGTCGCCTGTGATATGACCGGGGCTTATATTACCCACGACGGGGGCAAGTCTTGGCGCATGTTCAATTTGCGCGGCGTCGTGGAGTTTTTCGTATTTGATCCAAAAGATCCGAAAGTCGTGTACGCCGAAGCCAACGGCCTGTGGCGCAGTCAGGATGCGGGCGAGTCGTGGAACCTTATCTATCCCAAGCCGCGAACCGTTAAAGGCGTCCTGATGAATTCGGACCACTCCGACGAGGAAATTCTATCGGACGCGGCCACTTTGGGCGAACTTACGGCCATGGCCATCGATCCTGCCGATTCGAAGACTTTTTACCTGGCTGCTGGCGACCGACGGAAACACAGCTCCGCTTTTTTTATTTCCCATGACGGCGGCGAAAGCTGGACGAAAGACGCAGACCTGGCCGACCAGGCCAGCAGGATTTGGGTCCATCCCGAGAGTCCAGCCGACGCCCGGACCGTTTTCTTTTTTGGTCCGCATTTCCTGGCAAAGAAGACCGCAACGGAAACCAAGCGACTCGCCGTTCCAGAAGCGAAATCGCTGGCCGATGCATCGCTGGGATTTTCTCCCGATGGCAAATCCGTTCTCTATTTGAGTGCCGATGAATCCGGGTATTTTTCTGATGATGAAGGAACGAGCTGGCACAAAATCAATCTCGGTCCCGGAGATGTGAAGATTCGTGCGGTGGCCACCAGTCTTCGCCATCCTGCAACGGCCTATGTTTCCTATCGCGGTCTGGAAGAAGCCGGCATCAAATGGATGGGCGTCGCGAAAACGTCGGACGGAGGCAAGACCTGGAAGCCGGTGTGGAAAGAAGACAGCAACAAGGCCGGGAAGCCGGGCCCGAACATTCACGATGCATGGATCACCGAACGGTTTGGATCGGATTGGGGAGAGAATCCTCTGACTTTGGGCGTGGCCGAACAGGATCCCAACTTAGCCTATGGGACCGATCTGGGTCGAACCATGATCACCACCGACGGCGGAGCCACCTGGAACGCCGCTTATTCGCGCAAGTCGGGGGACAACGGCTGGGTCACGACCGGCCTCGACGTCACAAACGCCTATGGCTATCACTTCGATCCTTTCGACCAGAACCGTCAGTTTATTACCACCACCGACATCGGACTTTTTCGCAGCGAAGACGGCGGAAAATCCTGGATGAGTTCGACCAAGGGCGTGCCGCGAGACTGGACCAATACCACGTACTGGATGGTATTTGATCCGAAGGTAAAAGGGCGCGTCTGGAGCGTCAATAGCTGGACGCATGACCTGCCGCGGCCAAAGATGTGGCGGCGAACAGGAATTGCCCGCTATCGCGGCGGCGTCTGTTTAAGCGAAGACGGTGGCAGGACCTGGACCAAATCGAATGACGGCATGGAACCGACGGCGGCAACGCACATTGTTCTCGACCCGAGCAGTCCGGTCGATGCGCGGGTCCTGTATGTAGCCGCGTTTGGCCGCGGAGTCTACAAAAGTACCGATGGTGGACGGTCCTGGAAGCTGAAAAACAAAGGGATCACCCAAACAGAACCTTTTGCGTGGCGAATCATTCTTGACGGCAAGGGCACTCTTTATTTGCTGGTTGCGCGCCGTTCTGAAGACGGCAGCATCGGCAAGGAAGGTGACGGTGCGTTTTACAAGTCAACCGACAAGGCCGAGAACTGGACTCCGGTAGCGATGCCCCAGGGCGTGAATGCTCCCAATGGTTTGGCGATTGATCCCGACAATCCGGCGAGACTCTATCTTGCGGCGTGGGCACGCGCCGCCGGGCAGCACGGGGACGGCGGCGGAATCTTCCTTTCTGAAAACGGTGGCAGCACCTGGAGTCAAATTCTCGATCGCGACCGCCATGTCTACGACGTAACGATCGACCCTCGCGACGCGAATACCATGTATGCGGCGGGTTTTGAATCTTCGGCCTGGCGTTCGACCGATCGCGGCGCGCACTGGAGTCGCATTCCCGGATTCAATTTCAAATGGGGACACCGCGTAATTCCTGATCCGGCTGACCCGAAGAAAGTTTACATCACTACGTTTGGCGGAGGAGTGTGGTACGGCTCGGTGGACGGCAAGGACCGCCCTCTGGATATTGCAACACCAGAACTGCAACCCGGCCAATAAGCGCCCGGGTCACGGAAAACAGTTGCTAACAGCTATATAGCGCGAGTACTTTATGTAGCCTTGCGGAATTGAGATTTGCAGAAGCGGATTGCGGCCAGTGGTTCGGTGGAAAGAGACGCAAGAAATTTATGGATAAGGATCGTTCGATATCGCAAGCCGCCTGGCTGCGCACACTGGCAAGCGGTCAATCCAAAGCCGAAGAACTGTTTCGTCCGGCCGAAGACGAACAAAGACGGCTCGGCTATTTCCACACGCTTCACGAGATTTGCCAGCAGCCTTGGACCTGGCTCCGGACTTGCGAGCGGGTGCTGGCGGCGCGCGAGGATTTGCGGCAAGACCTGGCCGGGGTCGCGAGTCTGGTTTTAACCGGTTCGGGAAGTTCTGAATATGCCGGACAGTGCGTGCGGCTGACGCTGCAGAATGGTCTGGGAATCTGGACCGAGTCGATTGGAGCCGGAGTGTTGCTGACCCACGGCAAGCGCGTGCTGCCGAAGAGCCGGCCCGCACTTCTCGTTTCACTGGCGCGCTCAGGCGACAGTCCCGAGAGTCGGGCAGCCATTCAACTGCTCCTCGACACGGAGACGCAATTTCGCCATATCATCATCACCTGCAACGAAAACGGAAGCCTCACAAAAGCCTGGCGCAACAACCAGCAGGTGCGCGTCATAATTTTGCCGCCCGAGACCAACGACCAGAGTCTGGTCATGACCAGTAGTTTTACAAACCTCATGCTGGCCGCCCGCTCGCTTGGCAACCTGGACTTGCCGGACGAGTACCGCAAGTTGTGCGAAGCGTTGAGTGCAATTGCGCAATCCTTGATTCACAATAACTTTGATTCGCTGGCCCGGGCGGGCGGGTCAGGCTTTGATCGCGTGGTTTTCCTGGGCAGCGGATCGCGTTTTGCCGGAACCCGCGAAGCAGCGCTCAAAATGCTGGAGATGACCGCGGGACGTGTCACCACGCTGTGCGAAACGTACTTGGCCTTTCGTCACGGTCCGATGAGCTATATCCAGGAAGATACGCTGATCGTCTGCTACCTTTCCTCGGATGCGACGCTGCGCGCTTACGAACTGGATCTCCTGCGCGAGCTGGACAGAAAGAAGCTGGGCCTGGCGAAACTGGTGGTGGGAGAAAATATTCCGCCGTCGGCGCTCCGCAGTGGTGACCAGGCCATTGAATGTGTGGGGCTGGCAGCTGTCGGAGACGAAGATGCCGCCATGATCGACGTGGTGGTTGCGCAGCTTTTGGCGTTTTTCCGATGCCGGGAAGAAGGACTTCATCCTGACTCTCCTTCCGAAGACGGCGTGATCCAGCGCGTCGTTGGAACATTTCCACTGCATTCCTCTTCCTAGTGCTTGTTTGATCTGTTAGAACTGCAACTTCAGGCGAACTCATTCAAAAAAGGCGGTGATCATGCGGCGCGCTCTCCTGTTTCTGGCTTTGTTGAGTGCGGCGTGGCCGGCCGCGGCGCAAGTCCGCGTCTGGGAAGGCACACTAAGCTTGCCGGTCTATGAAGAGGGCGCGCCGGACCGCAATCCGCCTTTCGATCAGTTTGAGACCACCCGCTTCAGCTACCCCTACACCCTGCGACGGGAAATCACCGACCAGCGCGTCACCCACAATCTGCGCGCCATTTATCTTGAAAATGAATACCTGAAGTGCTCGGTGCTGCCCGACATCGGCGGGCATCTCTATACCTGCATCGACAAGATCAGCGGTCAGCCGATGTTCTATGCCAATCCTTCCTTAAAAAAAGCGCAAATCGGATATCGCGGCGCCTGGGCGGCATTCGGAATCGAATTTAATTTTCCCGTGTCCCACAACTGGATGTCGATGTCGCCGGTCGATTTCGCCTATGGCCCGAGTAGCGACGGCAGCGCTTCGGTCACCGTGGGAAACGTCGATCGCGTTTACGGAATGGACTGGTGCGTCGAACTGTCGCTGCGCCCCGGATCGACCGTTTTGCAGCAGAAGGTAACTCTCAGCAATCGCGGTGATGTGCGTCATCGTTTTTACTGGTGGAACAATGCCGCCGTCGAGGTGTGGGACGATTCTCGCATTCAATATCCCATGCGATTTGCGGCTTCCCACGGTTTTACGGAAGTGCAAAGGTGGCCGGTGCATGCGCAAGGGAAGGATCTCAGTGTCATCGGGAATCAGACCGACGGCCCGGTATCACTTTTCGTGCACGGAAGCCGCGAAAATTTCATGGGTGTCTGGAATCCCCACACAAATTTTGGCACCGCCCATTTTGCCGACTACGCTCCGCTGCCGGCAAAAAAAATTTGGTCCTGGGGTGTCGACGCCGACGGCCTGGATTGGCGCAAAGCTCTGTCGGACAATAGCAGTGCCTACGTCGAACTGCAGGCAGGACTGTTCCGGAACCAGGAAACGTATTCTTTTCTCGAGCCACGGCAAACCATTGTGTTCACGGAATATTGGATGCCGGTCCGGGAGACCGGCGGAATATCGCGGGCCAATCTGAGTGGGGTTGTGTATCTCGGACACGAGAACGGGGCCCTCGTCGTTACCTTGAATTCCAACCAGCGATTCCCGGGCGCTTCTGTACGGATCAAGACCGGCTCAAAAACTGTTGTGGATGAGAAGGTAGACCTGGCCCCTGAAACAGTCTGGAAGAAACGAGTCCCGGAATCGGACGCAACTCAAAAATACACGTTTGAAGTAACGGGTACGGATGGGACTCCGCTCCTGAGGCAAACCGAAGGCGGCTACGACTGGGTTCCTGAACCGGAGGTCAAAGTTGGGCCGCAGGAAACGTACCGGATTCCCCCGCCAGACGGCCGCAGCGAGGACGATTGGCTGCAATTCGGGAAAGCGGCCGAACTCGACGGCGAAATCCTGATTGCTGCGGGGACCTATGAACAGGCGATCAAAAAATTTCCACTCAGCTTTGAACTCCAGAAAGCGCTCGGTCGTTTGTATGCAAGTATGAAACGCTACGATGAATCGCAGAGTTTGCTGGCAGGCGTCCACGAGCGGAACACGACCGACGGAGAAGTCTCCTACTACCTGGGAATTGCCTACGACGGATTGAACCGTTCCGGCGCGGCAATCGACGCGTATGAAGAAGCCATGCGCTTCCCGTCCTACCGGGCCAGCGCAGCGCTTCGCCTTGCAGAATGCTACGCGCGCCAGAATGACTGGCAAAAGGCCAAAGCGGCCCTGGCGGAAGGGCAGCGCTCCGCTCCGCTGGATTTACGAACGGCCGAAGAGCTGTCGGCGGTTTTGCATGCAATGGGGAACGCGCCAGCCGCTGAGGCCCTTGCCGCGGAGTGGCTCGTGCATTTTCCTTTGAGCGATTTTCTTCGCGAAGAGTTGGGAAAGCCCAACCTGAGGCACCTGGCGGGGGATCCCTACCGGGTTCTGAACATGGCCACACAATATGCGCGGCTCGGACTCTACGAGCGGGCGATTGCCGTCCTTGCGCGCACCTATCCAGCCGTAGCTGCCGATGAGCATGAACCCGGTGCGGTCTTGCCGCAGCAGAATCCGCTGCTCATTTATTTTCGCGGGTATTGCCGCGAAAAGGCCGGGCAGTCGGGCGCAGACGATTTTGCGCAGGCAGCAAAACTGTCGACGCTGTATGTCTTTCCAGATAGCGGGGAAGATTTGCGGTCTCTTGAATCTGCCATTCAGGCCAATGCCAGCGACGCTTCGGCAC
Organism: Saccharimonadales bacterium (SeqCode); assembly: GCA_035317965.1. GTDB lineage: Bacteria > Acidobacteriota > Terriglobia > Acidiferrales > UBA7541 > Acidiferrum. Next base: position 10,518 of record DATHFT010000158.1, read on the forward strand.
ACTACCTTCTGGGCACATGGTATTTTGCGCGCGCTAAAACGGACGCGGCTCTCGGCGAGTGGGAGGCGGCTCGTAAACTCAATCCGGCTATTCCGGCGCTGGCGGCCAGCATTGGTTCCGCACTGCTGCACATGAAGCGGGATTACGAGGGCGCCTTCGAGGCTTTCAGCCAGGGCATCGCGAATGACCCGACGAACCTTCTCGACTATTCGGGGGCGTCGGCGGCGATGTCGTTGCTTGGCAGACCAGCCAGCGACCGCGCGAGAATTTTGGAGAAGTATCCGGATCTGCCGCACATGCCCGCAAGTCTGGTCTATGAACTGGCGCTCACGCGCGCCGAAGCAGGGAACTACGAAGGCGCCGTGGCCCTGTTCAGGAACCGGTTTTTCGGCCGCGAAGAAGGGGGAACCAACGTTCGCCAGGTCTGGGTCGAAGTCCGTCTGCAACAGGCTTCAGGACTTGCCGGTCAGCGCAAGTGCACGGAAGCGGTGGCCATTGCCAATGGATTGGGCAAGCCGGTCGAAGGGCTGGCCTTTACCCGGGATGGCCTGGGATCGGCGCTCAATTCAGCGCGGACTCACTATCTTCTGGCCGAAGTATTTTCCACTTGCGGCGAGAATGCCGCCGCCGGAGAACATTTGCGCTTGGCCGCGCAGGCGCCGGAGGTTTCACAAACTCTTTGGGCCTGGGCGGCGGCCAGGAAGCGCGACACCTATGATTCACACACCTGGCAGAATCGTTTAAGGGCCGCGCTGGCTGATGCGGAAACCAAAACGGCTACCAGCTCTTTCAAGAGCTGGTGGATGTATGCAACAGGAACACTCCAGATGGCGCTGGGAGAGACGGCAGCAGGGAAGAAGTCGCTCGAGGATGCCTTGCTCATGCCGGAAAGTCTGATGTCCTACCATTTCACCAGACTGGCAAACCAGGGGATTACACCTCGATAACTTCGATTCCTTTTTTGCGCAGAGCCGCCGTAAATTCACTGGTCGCGCGGCTGTCGGTAATCAACCTGCGGATACTTTCAAAAGGTCCAATTTTCGAAACGCTTCTACGGCCCAGCTTGCTGAAATCCGCCACCACGTTGACTTCCCGTGCGGACCGAATCATGACGTTGTTTAGCTGCGCTTCGAGCACATCGGGAGTGGAGGGGCCATTTTCCAAGTCGAAACCGTCCACGGCCAGAAACAAACGGTCGGCGTGCACCTCATTCATCATGGCCTCCGCCTGCGGTCCTACGAACGAGCAGGAAACCGGGCGCAACAGACCGCCGATCATAATGAGAGAAATTCCCGGCGCATCCATCAGTTCGCCCGCAATGTTGAGGGCATTCGTGATTACCGTCACCGACTGGATTTTAGCCAGCTTCAGGTGTCTGGCGATCTCGGCGGTCGTAGTTCCCGAATCGAGAATTACCGTTTCGCCTGGCTGTATGAGTTCGGCGGCCGCTCGTCCAATTCGTATTTTTTCCTCGCGATGAATCGCTTCTTTGGTGCGGAGGGGATAATCCTGGGCCGCTTCAAGGCGCCGAACCGCGCCGCCATGGGAGCGCACGACGGCTCCAATCGAAGCCAAAGTATCGAGGTCGCCGCGGGCAGTGACCGCAGAAATCGAAAAGCGCTTGGCGATATCGGCGACCGTAGCCTGGCCGTCTTGATCCACCAAATCTAGCACCCTGCGTCGCCTCTGCTCGGTAAGTAGTCTGGATTTTTGCACTTAGCACCATTTCCTTTGCGATTATAAGGCTTTTGCTTGTTTGGGGCAAATAACGAAAGTAACCCAGCCGCGATACTTTGTAATACTTTCCATTGTTTTCCATCAAGTTTATTTATTGTTGCGTTTGCTTCGTTATCATGGTACATCTTTTGTCAAGTTTGTATTCTGGGGAGGGCTTCTCGATGAAGTGCAGATTTCTAACCGCATTTTTGTTTCTGTTTACGTTCTCCGGCGCATTTTCGTCCGCCGCATTTGGGCAAGGAACCGACCTGGGCACCATTCGCGGCACGGTGACCGATGCCGCTGGCGCCGTCATCCCGGACGCTTTGATTGTGATTACGGACTCGCTCACCAAGACCAGTCGCGAAACCCACACCAACGGCCAGGGAAATTATGAAATGTTCGGCCTCAACTCGGGCTTCTACACCGTCACCATCTCCGCGCCCGGCATGTCCAAGACTGAAATCAAGGACCTTAACGTAAAGGGCAGCGACACGGCGACAGCCGATGCGGTGCTTAAAGTCTCCTCCTCGCAGGAAAGCGTGATCGTGTCTGTCGAAGCTCCTTCCATCAATACCGAGGATCAGACCATTAGCCAGCAGTTCACCAGTGTTGCGGTGATCGAACTTCCCCGTGACAGTCGCGACGTCTATTCATTTCTCTACCTGAACCCGAACATTACCCAAGGTTCAACCGATGGCGAGTTCAAGTTCCTTGGCGCGCAAAGTTACGGCGCGAGCTTTACCTTGGACGGGCAGCGGTCAAACGGCGGAATCTTTGGAGAGCCTACCCAAAGCAAGCCGTCTCTTGAAGCTGTTGGAGAACTGAACGTCCTGACATCGGACTTCAGCGCCGAATATGCAGGTATTGCCAACGTCCGCGTGAATACCAAGCGTGGTGGAAACGCGTACCACGGTTCGGCTTTCTACAACAATAAGAATTCCGCGTTGGCTGCCTGGACGCTGAGCGATTTGAATGGGAAGTCGGACTTCCAACCGACGGCGTTCCAGTCGCAATACCCGAATCCCTATTTCAATTTCAATGACGTCGGCGGCTCCATCGGCGGACCTGTGCCCCTTCTGAAGAAGACCTGGTTCTTTGCCGCTTACGAACGCAACTACGTTGTGCAGCCGTACCAGATCCGTTCGACAAATTCGAATACGCAGGTCGCCCACCCTGATTTGTACACCGGAAATTTCACGCAAATTGATGACGCCAAGAAGCCAGCTGTTCCGGCCGACATTCTCTCCCAGATGACTCCGGCCGAGATTGCCAGCAACACCGACGACAGCACAGGCACAGTACGTTTTGTCACCATTCCCTCGCGGTTTCTAAATCCCACAACGCAGGCTTTCATCAACACGTACTTTCCCCAAATAAGCCTGGACGCGCCGATTGATCCCTTGACCGGTCGGGTTCCGGGTGGATTTCAAACAATCCAGTCCGGCGGCTCGACGACGGATACCGGAACCTTAAGACTGGATCACGACTTTTCCGAGAAAGATCACGTATTCGGGGTGTACAACACGTCCGCGGAATCGACCTCGGCAAATCCGGTCGTCAATCCGTTCCCGGGGTTGGGACTTCTGAAATCCGATCGCAGAAATCATGCGCTATCGGTTTCCTACACTCATGCCTTCAGCTCGAGTGTCATCAATGAAGCGCGCGGTGGTTTTAACAAAGAGAACCTGTTTGCTCACAGCAACACGACCCTCGAAGGGTTTCTGTCCAGCATCGGATTTAGCCAGGATCAAATCGACGCTTACGGCGCGGCCACCGGCCCATTTGCGCTCAGCACTTTTGGACACGCGGCGGTCAGTTTCAGCAACACGTTTGCCACATTTGGTGCCGGCGGCCGCAATACCAATCGTCCGTTGAACCAGAACCTTGTCACCTACGGAGACACCGTCACCTGGATTCACGGGAAACACGCCTTCCGCATGGGCGCCGACATGGTTTACAACCAGGCGCAGGACGGATTTGCTCTGAACCGCAATAACGTTCGCGGGCTGGTCACCTACACCGGTACCGGGTTGACACCGTTCACGAATTTCCTTCTCGGCGAACCGGCGAATACTGCCGCCACCGTTTCGCAACCCCGCCCCGCCATGGACGTTCACAACTGGGAGAGCGGATTCTTCGTTCAAGACACCTGGAAAGTCAGCTCCAGAGTCACCCTGAACCTGGGCTTGCGCTATGAGCTGGTCACACCCTTTATTGATAAAAACGATTTGATTGCAAACTTCGATCCCGACTTCGTAGGTCCCGGTGGCCAACTGGGCCGCTTTGTCATCCCTTCGGACAAGACTCTGACCTATCTGGACCCGCGTATTATCAATTTCGGCTACGTTTTGGCCGGCGATTCCGGATTGGACGTGGGCCGAGGCGTAGTTCGAACGGACAAACATGATTTTGCCCCGCGTGTTGGTATCGCCTGGCGCATCGGCGACAAGTCCGTCATCCGCGGTGGCTACGGCATTTATTATCCGACCTCAGCGGCGCAGGGCATTCGCGATCCGATTGCCACAAATCCCTTCAACCAATCCATCACAAGAAACAGCGTTGCTGCGCAAGGCGGCAATCCGGCGATTCCGTTGGGAGCTTGGCCCGGAAGTCCGGGGGACGACGTCAGTATTCTCGCTGGCGGGAGGCTAAGGTCGGTCGGTAACACGCCAGCAGTCAACGTGGTGCCCTTCGATATTCACCAGCCGCGTATTCACCAGTACAACGTTACGTATGAACGCGAGCTCGGATGGGGAAGCGCAATACGCTTCTCCTATCTCGGTTCCACGATGCACGGCCTGATCGCCGGCAAGGATCTCAACGAAATCAAGCCCAGCGACTCGCCGTTCGGTACGAATCTGGTCGATGAAGACGGGGCTACCATACCTGGACAGTTTTGCGATCCGATCGAAGATTCTTCAACGTGCGGAATAACTCCGGAGCAATTTCAGCTCTATCGCTTTCCCGCGCTGGGAGACTTTGTTCTCAGCTACGGAAACTACGGCCACGCGCAATCCAATGCGTTTCAAACCCAGTTTGAACATCACTACGCGCACGGCCTGTTGCTAAACTTCGCGTATACCTATCTGGACCAAAAGTCGACTGCCCTCGACACCGGCAACTCCAGCCTGGGTGGCGTCACCTATAACCCCTTTCAGCCGGATAGCGACTACGGCGTTGATGGCTATACCTCCAAACACCGATTTGTCGCGTACGGTGTCTATGATTTGCCATTCGGCAGGAAACGCCAGTACGGCGCTGACATGAAGACCTGGCAAGACGTGATCGTGGGCGGCTGGTCCACCACATTTAACATGTTCATTAAGTCCGGCACGGCATTTACTCCGTTCTGGCTCTGCGACAATTGCAACCCGATTGAACCGGGAAATACCGGCATTTCGTCGGTGGACGCGGTCGGAGACTTTGGCGCCGAACCGTCCTACCGTCCGACAATTGTCAGCAGCAATTTCAGCAAGAAAATCGATGGCAGTATTTGGAATGCCGATGCCTTTGGGGTGCCCTCTGTCGGGGCCGACGTTTTCTCAAATCCGGCGAACGCCCAGCGCAACTTGCTCTGGGGACCGGGAACCTGGGGCGTTAACCTGGGAATCCACAAGGATTTCCACTTCGGCGAACGTGTTACCGCGCAACTTGGCGCCGACGTGGACAATCTTTTTAATCATCCGCTGTTCTCGCCAAATCAGGACGATGGCGGTGGCGGCGGGTCCTTCGCGAATTTGGGTGATTTCGTGATCCGCGTGAATCAGACCACCGGCGCGCTGTTGCCCATTGGCGGCGCCGATGAACATGGCATATCGCATCCGGATGACATTACCCGGAATTCGGATTTTGGCAAGCTGCTCAACAGTTACTCCCAGGAAGGCGTCGACAGCCGCCGCACAATTCGTTTGCGGCTGCGCATCACTTTCTGACGACGTTTTTTATAACCCTCATAACCCCGAACGAGAGCGGCCGAAGTGGCCGCTCTTTTCTTGGATAAGCCGATTACCTGCTAGGCAAGCGCCGAATGCCTAGACCAGCAGAAGCCGCATCCGCAGGCCGCGCAAGCCTCGCAGCTCCATCGTGAGCACGCCCTTTTCGTTCGAGCGCAAATACACTGTCTTTACTTCCACCCCCGGCGGCAAGGTCGATCCCGCCGCCATGATATTTGGACCGGCAAACGTCAATTCAAACAGGGAAGCGGGCACAAGACCGGTAAGCAAAAGTTCTTTGCAGTCCACGTCGGGAATTGTCACTTCACCATCCGTTAGCGCCGAATCCGTGTCGTTGAACAAGGCCACCACACCAGAGTCGACCGCCGCCCCCGCCAGGTTGTGTCCCTTCACAGTCGCTACCTGCTTTTTACCCGTCGTTCCGCGGTCTCCAATCTCCAGCACATGCAGAAAACTGTCTTCCGTTGCCGGTTCTGCCGGAGAAACTTCCACCCGCCAGGCCCCGGGAACGACGTTTTTCCGGTTCGAACGCTCGATCCGGGTTGTGTCTTCTCCCCAAAACAGCTTCCACATCCGCCGCTCGGTCGGATCCTCCGGCAGCGGACCACCTTCGGCCGGCTCGAGCGGCCAATTCTGCCCGCTACCCCACTCGCCGCCGCGCGGATCGCCCGGCGTCCAATATTCGTGACCCGGGCCGCCCCGCTTGACGATAGACCGGGCCTCCGGCAACAAGCAGTGCACCCGCAATTCGCCATCGCCGTGCGCGAAGGTGAACTCTTTCGCGTTTGAATATTCTGTTGCTCCGTGCTCGCCACCCTTGCCGTGGCCCTCGAGCGCTGGCTCGTTCACCCCGTGCAGCAACCAAGCCTTGCGAAACTCCGGGTTGGTGCTCCTCACGCGATCAAAAACAAACAAAATGTTCGAGCCGGGGACATAAAGCAATTCGCGAGTGAACCTGGCCACCTTCTTGGGCGAATAGGCCTTCGTTGCATCGCCTAAGGCGTAGTGATACGCCCCCGCCTGGTAATCTGCGATCCGCATGGAGCCCAGGTCCCAGAGCCCTCGCGTCCGATTCCAGTCGCTCAGACTGCGCACTGTGTTCCAGAACCGCGCCGAGTCCATCCGCTGGCCACCGTCATTCGCCGCGTCGCACACACTGTCTGACCAAAAAAACTTTTCTGCCGGGTCATACACCAGCACGGAATTGTGGGCGACGGTGCGCCGGTAATAGTTCAGATAGTGGGGACTCTCCGTTTCCGTATAGTCCGCGCCGGAATCAATTGCCAGGTATCCGCGATGATAAATACTGAAATGGTTTTGGCTCAAATGCTGATGCTTTGAAAAATAGGGACCGCAATCGAATTCAATCCAAGTTGCATCCTTTTCCCATCCACTGCGCATCACCAGATGCCCGACACCTGAAAAATATCGCTGACGGGGAAGTTCCTTTGCCCGGGCTTCTGCGGGGTCGCGCGGAACGACGGCGGGATCGTTCCAAAGGAACTCCAGCACCGGCAATACCCACTTTGCCGGAACCAAGCCGCTGTCGCGAAGCATCCAGGCAGCGTAGGGATCTTTAAAACGATGCACCGCGTAACCGAGCAGCGCGGTATCCTTGTCGTCTAAAACCGGATATTCGTTGTCGCCTTCGCGCGAAGGCGTCCCGTCCGGCAATACTTTGTAAAGGTACGTCGCTCCGAGACTACTGAAAACGGTGAACTGCCGGGCTGGATCAACCCCGGTCGTTGTGCGCTGCAATTCCGCCAGCAAAGCCAGCGGCGCCAGCGTTATTCGAAAATAATCCATCGACTCGTGGTAACTCCCGTCGGGCGTGACCAGCTGGGTCGTTTCCAGAATATTGTCAAACTCTTCCTGCCCTCGCTCGCGCAACCCCTTGCAGCGTTCTGCTACGCTCGGTTCCTGGCCTACCGCCGCCATCGCAAAGGAAACCACCGCCAGATAGCGCGACACATAATTGTGATACGACGTCAGATTGGGAATGGCCAGATCCGGCAAAGCAAACAGCTTCACAGTGTTATCCAGCAAAGTCTCGGCAATCTGGTCCTTTAGTTTTGCCGCAAACGCCCGGTGCCCGTACAGCCAGTCAAATGCCAGCGCCATCCCCACATGATTCATCCACACCCGCGATGCTTTGTCGTTTGACCGGGCCAGCGTACTTTCGAGTCCCGCAATGGCTCGCTCGGCAAACTCATCCTTTCTCGTGATCTGCCAGCGCAGCGCCCAACCCGCCACGTCCTCCGGTGGCTGGCGTCCGCTCGCATACCGCGCGCGCAGCAGGTTCAGCCCGCTGAACGGATCGTTCCCGAGCAAAAGCATAGAGGGCCGCCCGGCCCCTCCGGGGGCGGCCGCGAGCCTCGTTTCTCCGGCAAGGAAGGACCGCGAAAAGGCCATCGCACCCAACAACGCCGCCGAGAACTCTCGGCGAGTGACAACTCTTTGAACCAACGGGTGTTTGCGCATCTTCGTTTTTCTCCACGCTGTGGATGACGCTGGAACGAATGATTCGGGAGGGCAAAATAGTTCCCGCACGGGAACTAAGCGGGATGCCCAGTCCGAGGGAAGCGGCTAGGAAACCGGAGCATGGAGACGACGATCGCCATTGTGAAGGAGTGGAGGTTGCCCAAAAAGAATACAGCCTTTGTTCTTGTCAAAACCCTACACTTGTTGAACCGTCGGCTAAGTTTTCAGGGCGCCCTTCATAACTTCCCCGAGACGCTTCCCAACGACCGCGTCCTCACCCGGCTGGAGCATCCACACCCCAACCACGATCACATTGTCTCCGCCTGGCAATCCCGCACTCGCCGGACCACCGCCGGTTGACGGATTTAACTCGATGTTCGGCGTCCCTTCGCGCATCTGCTTCATCACGTCCAGCGCATTCCACTTGAATTTCTTCAGATCATAGGTGACCAGCAAATGCGGCACATGATTGGCCACAGGTGGAATAAAGACCTTGGTCTCTACGGTTGGAATCCCCTTCAAATGTCCTGCAATCAGTTCGGCCCGCTTGCGGTACTCGGCTTCAAACGACTCGTCGCTCTGACTCAAGAACCAATCCACGGCCGCAACCAGTCCGACAATTTCCTCTTTTGCGACTTTTAGGGCTCGTCCAACCGAATTCGAATACGGAGAATTGTTCAACTTCGCCGCTTCAATCAAATCTTTTCGTCCGAGCAGCAGTCCGCTGCACTGCGGACCGCGTAATCCTTTCCCTCCGGAAAACCCCACCAAATCAAATCCCATCTTTGTGTAGTTCCACAAATTCGAAATCGGCGGTACATCCGCTGCCGCGTCGCTAAAACAGGGAATGCCGTGCTGGTGTGCGACGCGAATCCAGTCTTCGCGGCCAATCGGGCATTCATCAGCGTTCAGATAGTGGGTCATCACGGTGCGATCGCTGAAGGCTTTCTCATATTCTTCCATGGAATTGACTTTTATGAGCTTTGCGCCGCAATTGCGCATCGCGTGGTCGTACTCCGAGCTATGCGCCGTTTGCAGGATAATTTCATTCTTGATTCCGTCCATTTCAGTCGGAATGCTGACTACTTTGCTCTTGTTGCCGAGTGTGATGCAGGCCGCCGCGCCGAGAGTGATTGCACCGGTCGCTCCTGTCGTTACCAACGCGCCTCCGCATTGCAGCTTCTTGGCAAGATAGTCCCCGGCCGCGTCCTGCAATTCCAACAGTCGCACCGGCTTCTTTGCGGCGAGCGCAATCGCCGCTTGCACTTCGTCCGGCATGGTCGAAGCCGAAAGCGTGGTGTAGGTTCCCGCCGCATTGATAAACGTCGGTACACTCAGCTTGCTGAAATAATCGACGCCCTTTACGGCCGCCGCGGCTGCGGCGGCCGGTGGAGCGGCCCCGGCCTTGAGGACTCCGCCCGCGACAACCCCCACACCGCCTGCAAGGATGGCCTTCCCGCTCGTTCCCAACAATTTTCGACGGCTAATTTTTTCTGGCATGGCAGCTCCCATTCAATGTGAATTCTCCAGCCTGGCCCGGATTTCCGTTGCAAACGCCAAAACCCGCAGCGAACCCCAATCTATCTTGGAAAATCGTCCGCCATCGATGCTGCTCCGTTCTGTAGCGCAGGCGGTTTGAAATACTGCGGGCGCGCTTTCTCCCACTCCACCATGCTCATTCCCGTCGGGTCGAATACAATTCGTCCCGCACGCACGGTCATCTTCGCCACTACCTGCTCGGTCCCGTTCATCCGCGCACGGCCGCAATCGATAAACCCAAAATGCCCATGCTGATTGTCCAGCACCGCGATATCCGCTTCGCTTCCGACCGTCAGCGTCCCCAGTTCCGGCCTGCGGATTTCCTTTGCCGGATTCACCGTCGACCGGCGAATCACCTCGTTCAGCGGCACTCCCATGGACAGGAGTTTCGACATCACGTTGCTGAAGCTGAGGGTCACAAAGTCTTCCATATGCAGGTCGGTAGAAATGGAATCGGGAACGAAGCCCTGTTTTACGGCGGGAACTGCGTTGCGGAACCAAAAGCTGCCGGCTCCATGGCCCACATCGAAAAGCACTCCACGCGCCCGCGCTTGCGCCATGATCGGATTGATCTTCCCGTCTTCGAGAATGATCGGGAACTGTTGCGCAAATACATGAGTGTGAATGTCTCCCGGACGCATTTTCTTCAAGATCAGATCGGCGTACGAGCGTCCTTCACGCGGCCAAAAATCCACCATGACCGGCACACTAGCCGCCGTAGCGCATTCTTCGGCACGATCGACCGCCGCCCACAGCGGGTGTGCGGGGTCTTCCGGCTGTTCTGTCCAGAAATGCGCGGTCTTCACGCCCACAATCAGATTCGGATACTTTTTGATCGTTTCCACGCAGCGCTTCACATTCATCTGTTCAACGGATTGTTCGAGCCCGCCACTCATGCCATCGGCCACAATATTCAGAAAGGCCAGCACGCGGACCCGGGCGCGATCCATCACTTCTTCTTTTTCATACAAAAAACTGTCGGTCCCGCTGGTACCGGCATCTACGATGGTTGTGACACCCGATTGCAGTACGATGTCCGCCGGAATTCCGTACGGTTCGGTGTGAATGCGGGCTTGTGGAGTAAACCATTCAAGCGGCGCTCCGCCATGCCCGATGTGCACATGAATGTCGATCAGCCCCGGGGTCACATACAAACCGGTGACATCCACAATCTTCCCGGCCTGGTCCGCCGGAATATTTTTTGCAACCGCCGCAATCTTTCCGGCAGAAACGCCCACATCCATTTTTTCGTCGATGCTATTCGCGGGATCGATGACGTGCCCGCCCTTCAGCACGAGATCGTACTTCGCTGTCGGCGCTGGCGCCGTTGTCTGCGCCTTTGCGCCCGCAACCCCCAGCGACACAACCACCACAGCGAGCGCCATCAAAATGTTTTGCCCGATTCGCATAACTCTCCTCGACAGTTCTTAAACCTTCGCCAAAGCAAATCCCGCGATTCCACATGAATCGATTTATTGGGCCATTCTCACTCTGTGAAAATGCAAAATTTCTCCGTCTCCTCAAGTTTGCACGTACGATAGCGTGCGCTATAGCACTTGTAAAGACCTCAAGTAGTGGCGTACTGTATTTTTTATTGCCGGGAACGGGCCTCGGCTGTTTTCTTTTTCACCTGATGAATTTTTGCAGTGGCGGGACTGATAAATTTATTGAATCGGGAGCATGGCGACGGATGGACCGGCGAACTTTCATGAAGCGGACCTGTCTCGGAAGTTCCAGCCTGCTGCTTGGCGGGATCCCTCCCGTACTGGCTGAAGGCGTCACCCTTCCTGATCCTCCGCCCATTCGCACGCAGGGAATTCCCAATTACAAACCATCCCCACTGGGCATGCCTGGCCTATTTCCTGGGCGGGTCGTTGAACTTTCCGAGCCAAGCGCGATCGCTTCCAATCGTGTCTCGCAGCCGGCCATTCAGCGGATGCTCGAAAAGGGCATGAAGGAGTTGACCGGCGAAGACTCCTTGCGCGGTGCGTGGGCCAAATTCGTGGAACCGGCCGACGTTGTCGGCATCAAAATCAATCCGTCCGGAGCACCAGCCTGTTGCTCTTCGCCTGAAATCGTTCATGAAGTCGTGCGCGGCCTGAAAGCGGCCGGCGTCCTCGACAAGAACATTATCGTCTACGACCGTTACGCCTACGAAATCGATATCGGCAGCTATCAAACGCTGGTACCCGCCGGAATTGGCGTTGAAGGAATTCAGGACCGTCTCACCGATGGTTCCGGCTACGATGCCAATGTTTTTTGTGAGATGAGTTTCTTCGGCGAGTGGGAAACCCGTTCTTACATGGCGAACATTGTCGCCACTCGCCTCACAAAAATTATCAATGTACCCACCATGAAGGACCATTCGGCCGCCGGCGTCACCGGCTGCCTGAAAAACCTTGGTTACGGCACATTCAACAACGTGGCGCGGTCGCACCAGGCGCCGTATTCCTATACCGATCCACTCATCGGCGTCATGTGTGCGGTCGAGCCGCTCCGTTCCAAAGCTGTCTTGCATATCATGGACGGCATGCGCCAGGTTTGGCACGGTGGTCCGCTCACCCAAAATCAAGATTTTATCCATCCCGCGGGAATTCTCTACATCGGCACGGACCCGGTGGCCATGGACACGGTCGAGCTGGAAAACATAGAAAAGAAACGGCGACAGAAAGGCGCTCCTTCGGTTTGGGACATCCGCCCGGCCAGCATCACGATGGACAATGATGAATTTTTCAAGGACCCGGCAAAAAATCTTTTCTACCGCCGGCCCGGTCACATCGCTTCGGCCGGGAAGCTCGGCCTGGGCGTTTCCGACCTCCAGCGAATCGACCACCGCATTTTTTCGGCCTGATCGAATCAGTCAATGACCTTGGAGCAACCCATTCGAGAGCCCGCAGCCCAACGAGACACCGATTGGCTCGCTCTGCTCGGCGACAATGCCCGAACCGGCGGCCAGCCTGTTCGCACTGCCATGAAGCCTCCGGTGCGCTCGCGTTGGCAGCTTCGCGTCGGAATTTCCGTGCGATCGGCTCCGGTGCTTCGCGATCAAATTCTTTACGTCGCCACACTCTCTTCCACGCTCCATGCGATCGACACAAAAACAGGCCGTCCCAAATGGATCTTTGAAGCGCCCGCGCAAATCCATGCCACTCCGGCGCTGGCCGGCAGCACGCTGCTCGTCGGCTGTGATGACGGCAAACTCTACGCCCTCGATTGCAAAACCGGCGCTCGCGCCTGGACCTTCCCGACGTCGGCCGAAATCTGGTCTTCGCCGGTTGTCCGCAACAACATCGCCTATTTTGGCAGCGCCGATGGCAAGTTTTATTCTGTGCATGCGGAAACCGGCAAGCCCGGCTGGGCGCAAAATCTCAATTCTCGAATTTATGGCACGGCATACGCCGCCGGAACGAGTCTCTATATCGGCAGTGGCGACGGACGAATCAGCAGCCTCAACCTGGCAGACGGAAAAACTCTCTGGAGCACGCAAACCGGCAACGGCATAGACGCATCTCCGGCACTGGCCAGCGGACTGGTCCTGATCGGTTCGGAAGATTTCTATTTCTATGCCCTGGACGCCGCCACTGGCGAAGTTCGCTGGAAAGTTGAAACTGGTCTCGGCATCTCATCTTCGGCGGCCGTTCTGGGCGACCTGGTCGTTTTCGGCGGCAAAGATACGCAGATGTATGCACTCGACGTCGCAACCGGCAAACTCCGCTGGAAGACGCAAGTCGGCAGCGTGGTCACCGCCCCTCCGGTTATCGGCAGCCCCGTCACCTTTGTACAGGCCGCCGGCGGCATCATGGCTCTCGATAACGCTACCGGCAAGCGCGTGTGGCGCGCGGGCCTCGGCAGCTCCGTGCAATCCAGTCCTGTGCTCACGGACGAGGCCATTTATGTCGCCAGCCTGGATGGAGACGTCTATGCGCTGGAGTAGCGCCATCGCCGCCGCTGCACTCGCTACCGCTGCGCTGGCCCCGCCGCTCGCCGCTCCCTCGGATCGCCCTCTTCCAACGTTTGTCCACAAGCTCAAGTACGCCATGGGTACGGTCGTTGAAATCGCCGTCTACGACGAGTCGCTCACGCGCGCGTCCGCGGCGATCGACCGCGGCCTCCAGGAAATGGTTCGTATCGACCGGATGATGAGCAATTTCGATCCCACGAGCGAGCTTAGTCGCCTTAACCACTCGGCCTACGCGCAAGCGCAGGAAGTTTCACCCGATCTTTATCGCATCATGGAAGAATCGCTCAACTATTCAAGGCTTTCCGGCGGAGAATTCGATGTCACCGTCGGTCCGCTGGTCGACCTGCAAAAGGCGGCGCTGCGGGGCGAGCACGTCGCCGGAGCCGAGGAAGAAGAAAAACTTCGCTCCTGTGTGGGTTACGAGAAGGTTGAACTGATCCCGCCCAATCGAATTCGGTTGCATTCGCCGTGTCTGCGCATCGACCTGGGCTCGATCGGCAAGGGATATGCCGTTGACCGCGCTGCCGAAGTCCTGCGGGCCAGCGGCATCAAAAGCGCTCTGATCAATGCCGGCGGGAGCAGCATCTACGCCATCGGCGCGCCTCCAGGCGAGTCCGCCTGGCTTGTGCATCTCCGCGACCCGTCGGGCAAAATTGATCCTCGCGTGCTGCTCGCCGAAAACAGCGTCTCAACCTCGGAACAAACTCCTGCAAGTCTTCTGACCGACGATTCCGCGGGCCATATTATCGATCCCGCGAAGGGCCTCCCTCTCAAGTCCAGCTTCGCCGTCAGCATCGTTGCCAAATCAACCGCCGCCAGCGACGCTTTGTCGACCACGCTCCTGCTGCTTGGCCCGCAGCGCGGGAAACAGTTGCTGGGAAAACTGCCCGGCACCGCAGCGATCTGGGTCTCTCCCACAGGCGAAACTCAATTGGTCTCGAGCGGCCCGGAAATACGAATCACAAATACTGTCGCTGCAGGCCAAGTGCAATAGGGATGCCAATGACGATAGGACGGTTCGACTGAGTACAACTTCATGCCAATGCGCAAACCAGTACTAATTTTATTTTTCATGGTCGTCGTCGCGGCCTGCCCGGCGCGTGCCAAGGTCATTCTCCGCTGGACCGAGCCCGCTATACCTGCGGCAAAATCGCTGGGCGTTTCCGATGTTGCTCTCACCTTTGACGCCAGCCGCAGTCCGCTCCTGGAATCCGCCCGTCGCGCCGGCTACAGAGTGTTTGTCGAAGCTACCCCGCAGCAAGCGGCCGAACTCGCGCCAGCCGCAGCAAAAAAGGGTATCGCCGGATTCATTATCTCCGTGGGGGACGCCGAGCGCTCCGCGTTCGACGCGCAACTCGAGAAACTGCGCTCCGCCCATCCCAAACTAATCTTCCGTGGCCTCAATTCCCATGGCAAACGGCCGCAAATTCGCGGCCGCATGGTGGTTGAACACAACGGCATTCTTCATGTTTCCAGCCCCTCATCCCAGCCATGGGTTGATTCCAATCACGCACTGGTCCGCTTCGAGCAGGCATTCCATCCCGGCGAAACCCCG
>DATHFT010000159.1:0-8645 GCA_035317965.1 Saccharimonadales bacterium (SeqCode)
CATTTTCCGCAGCAAATCCATACGTTTGAACGGGGCAAAACGCCTTCACCGCCGACTTCAGCAGCGCAGGGCCGGCCTCGACATCTCCCCAGATCACCACTTTGCCGCTACCCGGCACTAAATTGACGAGCCGCCGAAACGCCAGCTGGTAAGTCTCAAAATCCGCGTAGATATCCGCATGATCAAATTCCAGCGCCGTAATAACCAAATCATCGGGATGGTAGTGGAAAAATTTCGGTCCGCGATCCCAGAAAGCCGTCTCGTATTCATCGCCTTCCAGAATAAATTCGCTGCCGCTGCCCAACCCGTAGCTCTTGCCAAAATTCTCGGCGACTCCGCCCACAAGAAAACTCGCGCGCTTCTCCGCCGTCTCAAAAATCCATGCCAGCATCGCCGTGGTGGTTGTCTTGCCATGGGTCCCACTCACTACAACCGAATGTTTCCCCGGCAAAAACACTTCCTCCAAAATCTCCGGCAATGACCGGTACGGAATTTTCCGGTCCAGGGTTTCTTCCAACTCCGGATTTCCCCGCGCAATAATATTCCCGACAATCACCAAATCCGGCGCCGGTTGCAAATTGGCGGCCGCAAAGGAATGAAAAAACGAAATCCCCATTTTCTCAAGAAATGTCGAAGCCGGCGGATACACGCCCGCATCGGAACCCGTTACTCGAAATCCGCTTTCCCGCAGCATGCCCGCCAGCGGGGACATGGCCGACCCGGCGATGCCAATGATATGAACATGCTTCCCGTCGCTCACTCGACCACCGCCGCCTCCAGAATTTCAATTCGACCGCCATTTTTCGCACTTAATCGCCCGCGCACGCCCAAAGGTAAAGTCAGCATCGGCCTCTTGGTGTGCCCTACCGGGCTTCCAAATACCGCGGGAATGTTCAGCTCGCCCAAAATCCGCGCACAAACATCGCGCACTGTCGCCGTCCCGGCAGGCGGCTCGCAGTCCGGAAATTCTCCGAGCACCACGCCGCGCACGCCCTCTAGCTTGCCGGCCTGTTTTAAATGCATCAGAACCCGATCCACCTGATACGGCTTCATGGCCCGGTCTTCCAAAACCAAAATCGCATCCCGCGTATCAATTTCCCACGGAGTTCCCATCGTCGCTTCCAGCAACGTCATGCACCCACCCAAAATCCGTCCTTCCACTTCCCCCGGGATCATCGCTTCACCACGCAGATCAATTCCCCATCCCGCACGCGAATTCTGTGTCGCATTCAAAAACGATTCCCGGTCGTATCCATCGACCACATCCGCGCCCGCATCGAATCCGGCTGCGACCATTGGCCCGTGAAACGTCACCCACCCGGCGCGCTGCCAAAGGAAAATCTGCAAAGACGTTAGATCGCTAAATCCAACCAAGCACTTCGCCGTTCCCAATTCCGCTGGTTGTAAATGCTGCAAAATATAGTTCGACCCATACCCGCCGCGCAGGGCGATCATCCCCGCAAGACTCGCGTCATTCGCCAGCCGCGAAAACTCGCGGTAGCGCGCATCCGCGGCCGAAGCAAAAAATCCATCCGCCGGTCCCGCGCGGAATTCCTGCACTTCAAACCCCAATACCTGCAATTCCAATATCCCTTTGCGGACTCTGTCCGCATTCCCCGGCGAAGCCGGGGCAAACACGCCCAGCCGCGAGCCCTGCTTCAAAGCGCGCGGCTTGCGCAGCGCCCCAGTGACAGGGGCAGACAATGCCGACGTCATTGCTGCCGCTCCACCGGCAACATCTCCACCGTTACTCCCGGCTTCGTTAATTCTGAAAAAATCTTCTGCTGCTGCCGGTGCGTTACGTCCACGTCAAACTGGATCAGATTTTTTTCTCCTGCCATGGAGACCTGAAAGTTATCGAGTACGATATTCAGACTGGAAATTACCCGATGAACTTCCGGAACCATATCCGTGGATGTGTCTGTCGAAATGCGAAACAACATATAGCGCGGCTTCAAACTGAGGGAGTTCTCGATCCTAATAAAGAACAGTAGGGCAACAAGCACCAGGAGACAGGCCAGCCCGGACACCGCGTAGAAACCGCCCCCCGCGGCCATTCCCAGGGCCGCCACCACAAACGTCGTGGCGGCGGTGGTCAAGCCGGTGACGCTTCCGCGTTCACGCAAGATCACACCAGCGCCGAGAAATCCGATGCCCTGCACGATATTGGATGCGATGCGGGTGGTGCTCGGATCGCCCGTGCGTTGCGCAATTTCCACCGAAAGTATCGTAAACAGTGCCGCTCCTACGCTCACGCACAGGCTGGTTCGCATCCCCGCGGGGCGCCGCCGGGCATTTCGTTCAATGCCGATCGCTGATCCCAGCAGCGCTGCCCACAACAGGCGGTAAATAGTGGTATTGAGCGGTAGCATGCTCTCCTGCGTTTGTTTCGCTATAGCAGGATTTTACACAGACTAAAGCTTGAATTGAGTCAGTTTCGAAAAGTGTCGTGCCCTGCCGTGTATCTCGCTGCGCTTCAGCTTCCGCAAACGGTCCAGTCCGAACTTCTCAACCGTGAAGCTGCCGAGCACCGACCCATAGACCATGGCCCGCCGCAGCGAAGCGTCGTCGACTTTTCCTGCACCCGCCAAATACCCCATGAACCCGCCTGCGAAACTATCTCCGGCCCCGGTCGGGTCATGTGGTTCTTCCAGAGGAAACGCCGGCACGCAAAACACGCCGCGCTTGTCCACCAGCATCGCGCCATACTCCCCGCGCTTCACGACCAGTGTCGACGGCTCCAGCTTGAAAATATGTTTCGCCGCACGCAGCAGATTGTGCTCGTTTGAAAGTTCCCGCGTCTCCGAATCGTTGATCATCAGCAGATCCACGTGCTTCAGCGTCTCTTTCAGGTCACTATTCGAACCCGAAATCCAATAATTCATCGTATCCAGCGCCGCCAGCTTCGGCCTGCCTTTCACCTGGCGCAGCACGTCCCGCTGCAATCCCGGAGCTATGTTCGCCAGGAAAACATAGTTCGAATTCCTATATTTCTCCGGCAGCTTCGGCTTGAAATCGGCGAACACGTTTAGTTCGGTCGCCAGCGTCACGCGTTCGTTCAGATTCTCCGAATATTTGCCGGCCCAAAAAAAGGTCTTGCCGGCCGCCCGTTCCAGCCCTTCGGTGTCGATCCTTCGCCCGTGAAAAATCTCCGCATCTTTGGCGGTAAAATCATCGCCGACGATCCCCACCAGATTTACCGGCGTAAAAAAACTCGCGGCCACCGCAAAATAAGTCGCAGCGCCGCCCAGCGCCCTGTCCACCTTCCCATAAGGACTCTCCAGCGCATCAAACGCCACCGAACCCACCACTAGTAACGCCACAGTTTTCTCCTAGGAAATATATTTACCGATAATTGCCGCCAACCGTTTCTTTACTGCCGGCGGGACCATTTTGGGATCTGTAATAATCGCATATTGCAGAGCGCCGCCGCATTTACACGACCGCGAATCGCGCAAACCGCGAATCGCCTCCCGCAAGACTTTCTGCGCATTTTCCGCATTCTGATTCAGCGTCGCGATAATCTGCGCCACCGTCACCGATTCATGCTCCGAGTGCCAGCAATCGTAGTCCGTAATCATGGCCATCGTCGCGTAGCAAATCTCCGCCTCGCGCGCCAGCTTCGCCTCCGTCGCATTGGTCATCCCAATCACTTCAAATTTCAAATGCCGATGCACGTGCGCTTCGGCCAGTGTTGAAAACTGCGGCCCTTCCATGCAGATATAGGTTCCCTTGCGGTGCACCTTCACGCCCACATGCACACATGCGTCCGCCACCACCGCCGAAACCTCTCCGCACGTGGGATGAGCAAATCCCACATGCGCGACAATCCCTTCCCCGAAAAAGGTCGACCGCCGCCCCTTGGTGCGGTCATAAAACTGATCCGCCACCAAAAATTCTCCCGGCCGCAAGTCTTCCATCAGCGAACCGACCGCGCTCACCGAAATAATCCGCTCGACTCCCAATGACTTCATCGCATAGATATTCGCGGGATAATTAATTTCTCCCGGCAAAATCCTGTGGCCGCGCCCGTGCCGCGCCAAAAACGCCACCCGCTTGCTCTCGAGCGTTCCCAGCACAATCGCGTCCGAAGGCTCGCCAAACGGCGTCTTCACGCGAAGCTCCCGGGTGTCCGTCAACCCGCTCATCGAGTACAGCCCGCTACCGCCAATCACGCCGATCGTAGCCTGCGCCCCGCTTTTCACACTCGACCTGCCGTTCGCCTTTTGAGCCTTCACCGCCGCCATGCATTTTCTCCGTCGACTATCGATTCAAATCCACCGGCTCAAATTCTACCTTGCCGCCACTCTCGTGCAACGTCGCCGCCGCAAATTCCGGGTCATGCCCAAACGCCACAATCCAGCCATTTTTGACAATTTCGGCAATCCACTTCCGCTTATTCTCGAGCGTCTCGAGCGGGTATAAGTCATACCCCGTAACCCAAGCCAACGGCAGATGATGCCGAGTCGGAATCATATCCGCGCAGCACAAAATCGTCCGTCCGCCCCCTGAAATCTTCACCGCCTGAATATCCGCGTTATGCCCTGGAATCCGCAGCACCGAGATTCCCGGCACAATTTCCAGGTCGCCTTCCACAAGCTGCCACTGTCCGGCCTCCGTAATCGGCACAAATCGATCCGAAAAATAACTGGCCCGGTCGCGCTCCGTGGGATGCAAGGCATGGTCGAGTTCCCCGCGCTGCAAGACATATCTGGCATTCGCAAATGCGGGAACATCCCGTCCGTCAACGGTCCGCGTATTCCCGCCCGCGTGATCAAAATGCAAATGCGTGTTGATCACCAGATCAATTTTGTCGGCCGCAACTCCAGCATCGCTCAACGCCCGCGCCAGCGGATCGCCGTCGGAAATCCCATAGATTGCTCGCAGCTTCGCGTCCCACTTCGTCCCGTTGCCCGTTTCGATCAAAATATTCTTCCCGCCCGCGCCGACCAGTAGACTATTGGCGCGCAACTTGATCCTGTTCCGCTCGTCCGCGGCCGACCGCTTCTCCCACAGCGGCTTCGGCACCACCCCGAACATGGCTCCGCCGTCTAGCCAAAAATTCCCCGCTGGCACGAATCGAACTTCGATTTCCCCTAAATGCATGCCGACACTTTCAACCCTGCAACCCACTCTTGTTTAAGATCTCTGACACTGCCGCAAACGGATCGATCTTCCGCTCCGCCACCGCTTCCGCTAGCTCTGCCAATCGCCGCTCTCCGCCCACTCCCCCCAAGACCCGCTCCAGCAATCGCGACTCCAGCAGCTCCACCAGCCTTTTCTTCCAGTGCTCCACGTGCTTTCTTTTCCGTTCGCCGCTTGACTCAAAGTGCCGTCGAAATTTCTCCACCACTTCTGCAAGGGCATCAATCCCTTTGTTTTCCGTCGCCACCGTGCGTACCACGGGCGGATGCCACCCATCCCGTGGCATCACCAAGGAAAGCATCGCGCGCAGCTGCTGTTCCAACCGGTCCGCCCCTTCGCGATCCGATTTATTTAGCACAAAAATATCCGCAATCTCCATCAACCCGGCTTTCATGTTCTGGATGTCGTCGCCCATACCGGGCACCATCACCACGATCACGCAGTCCGCCAGCCGCACAATATCAATCTCGTCCTGTCCCACACCCACAGTCTCAATCAAAACCTGCCGCTTGCCCGCCGCATCGAGCAACAAGGCAACTTCCGCCGTCGCCCGCGCGAGCCCTCCCAAGAACCCGCGCGTGGCCATCGATCGAATGAACATTCCGTCATCGCTCGCGTGCCCCTGCATTCGAATGCGATCCCCCAAAATCGCCCCGCCTGAATACGGGCTGGTCGGATCAACCGCAATCACCCCTACCGGTACTTCACGCTTCCGGTAGTGCGCCGCCAAACGATCCACCAGAGTGCTTTTCCCGGTCCCCGGCGCTCCCGTTATTCCCGACAAATAGGCCTGGCCGGTCCCGGCAAAAACGGCTCGCAGCAGCGATTCCGCCTCCGGCCGCTGATTCTCAATTGCGGTTATCGCCCGCGAAACCGCGCGCACCTCTCCCGCCCGTACCTGAGCAGCCCAGGTTTCAACTTCCTGCGACATGATTACCTTGTGAGTTTCTTCGACCAGCTCGGGCTAAGGCCATCTAGGTATTATTTCTTACCAAGCAACTGCCGCGCAATCACCAGCTTCTGAATTTCACTGGTCCCTTCCCCGATCGTGCACAGTTTGACGTCCCGGTAGAACTTTTCCGCCGGATAGTCCTTGATAAAACCGTATCCCCCGTGGATCTGTACGCACTCATTTGCTACCCGCACCGCCACTTCACTGGAAAACAATTTCGCCATACTGGACTCGCGGGTAAACCGCACATTGTTCTGATCCGCCAACCATGCCGCCTGATACACCAGCAAGCGCGCCGCCTCCACTTCGGTTGCCATGTCCGCCAATTTGAACTGGATCGCCTGAAACTCGCTGATCGTCTTTCCAAACTGTTTTCGTTGCTTGGCATACTTCGTTGCCGCGTCCAGCGCGCCTTGGGCCATCCCCAGCCCCAGCGCCGCAATCGAAATTCTTCCGCCATCCAGAATTTTCAAGCTTCCAGTAAATCCCTCACCCGCGTCGCCCAACAAATTCTCGGCCGGAATCCGGCAGTCGTTAAAAAGCACCTCGGAGGTGTCACTTGCCCGCAATCCCAGCTTGTTTTCTTTCTTCCCCGGCTTAAATCCCGGCGTTCCCTTTTCCACGATGAACGCACTGATCCCGTGCGACTCTTTCGCCTTATCCGTCACCGCCATCGCCACGCAGACATCCGCGTAGTGGCCATTGGTGGTAAACGTCTTCGCGCCATTCAAGACCCAAAACTTGCCGTCGCGCACCGCCGTAGTTCGCGTCCCTCCCGCGTCGGAACCGGCTTCCGGTTCTGTCAGGGACCACGCCCCAATGGACTTTCCCGAAGCCAGCTTGGTCAGATATTTTTTCTTCTGGTCTTCATTCCCAAACTTGAAAATATGGTTCGAGCACAGCGAATTGTGCGCCGCCACAATAATTCCAACCGACCCATCCACGCGCGACAATTCCTCAATGGCGATCACATATTCCGTGTAGCCAAGCCCCGCACCGCCGTATTCCTCCGGGAAGATCACACCCAGCAGGCCCATCTCGGCCAACTTCGGAATAATCTCGATCGGGAAATGGGAAACCTCATCCCACTCCATGACATGCGGCGCAATCTCGCCCTCGGCGAACTCCCGCACACTCTTCCGCAGCTGCTGCTGTTCCTCAGTAAATGAAAAGTCCACGAGGTATCTCCCGTTTGCAGTCCGTACGTTTATCCATTTCAGCTATATCCAGCCAAAGTTTAGCTTATACGCAATTTAACACGATTCCCGCCCGCCGATTCCTCTCACTCCTAGCGACTCTGTCCACAACTAAACCATTTTGGCATTCCGGCTTCCGGACAACTAAACCCTGCAGCTTGTGCTCAGCCATCTGGTACTTCCGGCGGCATGTCCATATTGCGAACTAGACCGGCGGCTTGCACCGCCGCACCTGCACTCGTCACCGCGCGCCCTGCGTGGCTGTTCGCTTCCAGACGGAAACGAAAAAACGCTTTGCGGTGCTTCCCCGTGCGAGGTTCTGGGCCTGCTTGGTTGAGTCGGCGATCGACTCATGTTTTGTTCGTCTGCTCTCAGTGCCTGGCCGACTGCGACTACGCCTCTGGTCGACCACAAAATCGGGAGCGCAACATAAAACTCCTGTCTACCACCCTACTGCATATCCATTTTTCGTATTCTGTTCATCCAACCATACTTTCAACGGCGCAAAATAATCGGCAAGCGCCGCAGCGTCCATCCGCTTCTCCCCTGTCAGCGCCTGCAACTCCTCCGGCCACGGCTGGCTCTGCCCCATGGACAGCATCCTGTTCAATTTCTCGCCGGCCTGCTTGTTCCCATAAATCGAGCACCGGTTGAGTGGTCCCGTATATCTGGCCTCCTTGCAGAGCGCCCGCTGGAACTGAAACTGGTAGATCCGCGCCAGAAAATACCGCATGTAGGAAACATTACCCGCCACATGGTATTTCGCCCCCGGATCGAAATCTTTCTCCGAGCGGCCCGCAGGTGGCGCAATCCCCTGATACTTCAAGCGCAAATCCCACCACGCCTTGTTGTATTCCGCTGGCGTCACTTCCCCCGAAAACACTTCCCACCGCCACTTATCAATCACCAATCCAAACGGCAGAAACGCGACTTTCGTAAGCGCCTGCTTCAGCAGAAAATCAATATCGCTTGAAACGGGCGGCACTTCGTCGATCAGTCCAATTTTCTTCAAATAATCCGGCGTCACGGACAGCGCAATCGTGTCCCCCACGGCCTCATGAAACCCGTCATTTGCGCTATTCTGAAAAAGAGGCGGCTGCGTGTTGTACGCCCGCTGATAAAAGTTGTGCCCCAGTTCGTGATGAATCACCCCGAAATCTTCTTCCGTAGTCTGAATGCACATCTTGATCCGCAAATCGTCCTTGTTATCCACGTCCCACGCGCTCGCGTGACACACCACATCCCGATCCGCCGGCTTCGTGAACAGCGACCTCTCCCAAAAAGTCTTCGGCAGCGGCGCAAATCCCAGCGAAGTAAAAAATCCCTCGCCGTACTTCACCATTCCGCGCGCG
>DATHFT010000160.1:0-12985 GCA_035317965.1 Saccharimonadales bacterium (SeqCode)
AAAGTCTGCTGCGGTCAACTGGCGACTCCCTGGACTACGGAGTATCTGAACATCACCGGACGGCATATGTCTACTGCGCCGGCTTGCCTTGTAGGCGCGTGCGCGGTCCAAGTCCATCGGCTGACGAATGCTTGCATGCGACCGACCACCCGCTAAGCGGCCGCGCGTAAGCGTGTTTCAACGGAAACCGGCGGATAAGTACGCTGCCGGGACACGTCCGCCGTTGTGCCGCCACTCGAACGGCGCTACAGTAAAAACTAATATCGGAACCGTCGTAGCCTTCATCCAAGGGTGCGAGAAGCCCTTTACCATGGTTGATTCAGCTACTGCAAAAAAGATGGCGCGGCCAGGTGCGTCCTTCGCGCGCCGCTATGGATTGGCTTTCGTTTCGGTCAGCGTCGCTCTATTTCTGGAGCTTCTGTTTCACCACTTCAATCTGCCTCATCCGTTTGCCGCATTTGCGCTGACCGCAATCGCGATCACGTTTTGGTACGGCGGCATAAAGCCCGGTATTGTGGCGGTTTTGCTTTCCTCGCTGATCCGCGGCTATATCTTTGAGGCCGAAACGAGCAGCCTCTCCCGCGTTCTTTATGAACTGGTGTTCCTGACCTTTGCAATACTCATGATCTGGGTAAGACGGAGAAAGGAGGCCCTAGAGGTCGCGATCGCGGACCGAACTGCCAAGCTCACGGCAGCGAATGAGGGCCTGTACCGGCGGGAAGAGCAGCTCGATGGATTGTTTGAGCTGTCGCCCGACGCGGTAATCCTGACCGACAATGACTTCCACGTGTTGCGGGTCAACCAGGAATTCACACGGATCTTCGGGTACACAGCAGAAGAGGCTGCCGGACAGTGGCTTCCTGAATTAATAATGCCCGAGGAGTTGCGCGCTGAGGCCCTCCAGAACAGAGATCGGCTGATTTCGGGAAACAGAGTGGAGCTGGAGGCCGTTCGGCAACGCAAAGACGGTGTTCGCTTTGACGTTTCCGTAGTCGCGAAGGGCATTTCTCTTGGCTTCGAGCAGGGAGCCATCTACTTCATTTATCGAGATATTACCGAGAGCACCAAAGCAGAAAGAGAACTCAGGCGGAGTGAGGGTTATTTGGCCGAAGCACAGAAATTAACTCACACCGGCAGTTGGGCTTGGAATGTGCGCACGGGCGTTCTGTTCTGGTCGCGAGAAATTTTTAGCATTTATGACTATGAATATAAGGAAAGGGGACCCACTTGGTCACAGTTCCTGGAAAGAGTGCACCCTGAGGATCGACCACTCATCGAGCAGAGCGCAAGAATGGAGGCCTCGGGACGAGAGTGGCTTGATTCTCAGATTGATTTTCGAATCATTCTCCCGGACGGTTCCATAAAGCACCTCCATTCAGTCGCTCATCCTATCCGGGATGACTCGGGTGAAATCACTGAGGTCGTCGGCACCGTCATGGATGTGACCGAACAGTGGAAGGCCAGAACCGAGCTCGAGAAAGCTTTCAAGGAAATTAAGCAACGCACGGAGGCTCTTCGGCGGAGTGAGGGTTATTTAGCGGAAGCACAGAAATTGACACACACCGGCAGTTGGGCGGTGCGGGTCCCGCCTATGGAAAACGCGCAGGGTGAGGCCGGTCAAGCGGTTGCCGTGCTCCCAAGGCTCGGCTGGAACGCTTCCTATTGGTCAAAAGAGATGTACCGGATCTTCGGCTTCGATCCTGGTCCCACGCCACCATCTTACGCGGAGGTCGTCCAGCGGCTGCACCCGGACGACGCCCGTTATTACACACCTGTGGTCGAGCAGGCCATTCGGGACAGGACTGACTTTGCGGCCGACTACCGGCTTGTTCTGCCAAACGGCGCGGCCAAGCACATTCATGTGGTCGGACACCCGGTCGTGAATGCTTCCGGTGAGGTCATTGAATTAGTCGGCACAGCGATGGATGTCACCGAGCAGCACGAAGCGCGCGCGGCTCTGCAGACTGCGTTTGAGCAAATAAAGGCGGAGGAAACCGAGCTTCGGCGGATGACCGACGCCATCGCCAGTTATATTTACGTGTTGCGCCCGGATGGGGCAGCCCTTTATGCAAATCAGACGGTGCTCGATTACACCGGTCTCACTTTGGAGGATGTGCAGAGAGAAGACCAACGCGCACGGGTCTTCCACCCCGAGGATGTGGAAAGGCTGCGCGAGGACCGCCATGTGGCGCTCGCGCGCGGTAAGCCTTTTGAACTTGAGCAACGAGCGCTGGGACGAGACGGTAAATATCGGTGGTTTCTGGTCCGCTTCAATCCTCTTCGCGACGACCAGGGGCAAATTATTCGCTGGTACGCGACTGGCACGGATATCGACGATCGCAAGCAGGCCGAGGAGCGGATGCGTGACGAAAACCTTGCGCTGAGGGAGCAAATCGATCAGGCATTCATGTTTGAGGAAATTGTGGGCTCGTCACCGGCCCTGCAAACCGTGCTGTCCAGCATTGTGAAAGTGGCCCCCACCGATTCGACGGTGCTTATCACCGGCGAAACCGGCACCGGAAAAGAACTGATTGCTCGCGCCATACACAAGCACTCGGAACGTTCCGGCCAGGCGTTCATCAGCGTAAATTGTGCGTCGATTCCTTCCTCCTTGATCGCGTCGGAGTTGTTTGGCCACGAGAAAGGCGCCTTCACCGGCGCGCTGCAGCGCCGCCAGGGCCGCTTCGAGCTGGCACATTCCGGCACGATTTTTCTGGACGAAGTAGGCGATCTTCCCGCCGAGACCCAGATTACTTTGCTCCGAGTACTTCAAGAGCGGCAGTTCGAACGAGTGGGAGGTAACCGAATTCTTCCCACCGACGTTCGCGTCATAGCCGCAACCAACCGTGATTTAACGGCAGCCATTGCTGCGGGAACGTTTCGAGCTGACTTGTTTTACCGGCTTAACGTTTTCCCGATTGAAGTGCCTCCTCTGCGCAAGCGGAAGGAGGACATTCCGATGCTGGTCGAGTACTTCGTTAAACGCTATGCAGAGAAAGCCGGGAAGCATATTCGCAAAATCGACAGGAATACGCTCGAGGAGTGCCGGTCGTATCCTTGGCCGGGAAATATCCGTGAGCTGCAAAACATCGTGGAGAGATCGGTGATCCTGAGCAGCGGCGACACTTTTTGGATCGAAAAGGCTTGGCTGGCCAGCCAGGAGGCAGCGCGGCAAGAGTTGCCAGGTCCTTTGCCGGACACTCTCCAGAATCAGGAGCGAGAAATTATTGAAACGGCCCTCGCTGAAAGCAATGGGAAAGTCGCGGGCCCGGAAGGTGCCGCGGCAAAACTCGGAATTCCCCGATCGACGCTGGACTCCAAAATCAAACAACTGGGGATCAAGAAACGCAGTTTTATCTCTGAGGCGTAGCCAGTCCCTCTTTTTAATTCCCGAGAATTCGGCACTTGTCGAAGTTTCGTCATCCTGCGGTGGTGTCTCGTCCCATGTTTTCAGTGGGTTGCGTATGGCTTCTGGATTGCACTTTCACTGGTGCCAGCGGCCGCGATGGCGGCAAAGCAGCGCATCGCGACCGCTGAGACTTGGGCCCAACACACAACTGATGACCTTGAGGATCGAGAGATCAGCGCGGCAGGGATTCACGGTTTTTACCCTAAGCGGGCGTATGAAGGCGGAGCAGGTCGCGGAGCTGAAACAGCTCTTCGATGCGGACTACCGAAGCATCATTCTCGACTTGCAAGAGATGAGGCTGGCCGATCGCGACGCAGTGCAGTTCCTAAGGAGTTGCGAGAGGGACGGGATGCTGCTTCTGAACTGTCCGGCCTACGTCCGCGAGTGGATGGACCGAGAAGAGAATTGAGCGGACGCCGACGTGGCGCTGCGGCGCGCAGGTTTGAAGGAGGAAGTCCACTGTGGTGATGACTACATTTTTCTCGGTGCAGAACGATGCCTCCGAGCTCAGCGAACTTCGAGCGTGGAGCGAGGAACGGTTGATAGCAGCCGCCAAGGCTGGAGGACAAGCCGCCTTCGGTGAGCTTTCAGAACGCCATGTCAAAAAAGTCTTCCGTGTCATTCACAGGATCATGCGAAATCGCGAAGACGCGGAAGACGCACTGCAAGATTGTCTTCTGAATGCCTTCGCCCATATCCAGGATTTCGATGAAAGATCGCGGTTTGCCACCTGGCTGACACGCATCGCCATCAACGCGGCGCTGGCAAAGTTTCGTAAGAGCCATCGGAAACGCGAGATCCCCGTGCATGAATCAAACCCGCCCTGCGAACTCGAACGGCACAGTGAGATTCAAGACAACGCTCCGGATCCAGAAGAGATTTGCCGCCTTCGTGAACGGACAGAGATTCTGAATAACGCCATTTTGAGGTTACGGCCACTCGCTAGAAGGGTCGTGGAACTCCACCAATTGCAGGAACACTCACTCACAGAAACCGCACAGATTCTGGGGATCTCAACCGCAGCAGCAAAAGCGCGGATGTTTCACGCGCGAGTTGCCCTGCATCGAATGCCCCTGTTGCAGAGCGTCGCCAGGTCCCATCGGCTGAGCGCCAGGTAGACAAAGAGGCCTCTCAATGGCAGCAACAATGAAGATCGCAATTTCTCCGTTTAGACAACCTAAAACGGAGCCCCATGCCAGCTCGATTCACTTCCTCGATGAGGATCTGGCTGTGCTGCCAGCTTCTGGCATTCCGGAAGAATTCCGGAAGCTATCTCGTTTCTTGCCGGTGATTGTGCTGGTTCCAAAAGCCGCCGTTCAGGATACGACGACCCAGAAAAAGCCGGGACCCCATAAGTCGGTCGCTGGCCTTGTCGATACCAGCGATGTCTGTTTACCGCTGGATGCAGCCAAGGCTTGGTTGAGAAATTCCAACGCCTCAGACACGTTTCGGTTTGGAGGAGTGACGGGATGTTTTTCAACCATGGAAATACATCGCAATGGTCAGCCCGTTACCCTCACCTATAAGGAATTCAAAACGCTCGCCTATCTGCTGAAAAACCCTCGGAGAGTGATCTCCCGGGAAGAACTACTCAATGAAGTGTGGGGATACGAGAACTATCCCTGTACCAGGACTGTCGATAACCACATTCTGAAGTTGCGCAAGAAACTCGAACCAGAACCTGCCCGTCCCAAGCACTTTCATACGGTTCACGGCGCTGGATACCGGTTCTTGCCCTAAATCCATAGATGCAATACGGCCCGAGGAGGGACGAGACTGATGACTACGTCCAAACCCGCACTGTTATCACCAGGCAGGAAACGTGTGAGAGATTTCACGGGCGCGAACTACGTGAAAGCAGGGCTCCTATGTCTTTGTGCGCTTGG
The DNA here is from genome assembly GCA_035317965.1 of Saccharimonadales bacterium (SeqCode). GTDB lineage: Bacteria > Acidobacteriota > Terriglobia > Acidiferrales > UBA7541 > Acidiferrum. Next base: position 5,296 of record DATHFT010000160.1, read on the forward strand.
AACCTCCCACAACTGTGTCGCCCAAACTTCGCCCACGCCGATCAAGAACATCGTGCTGGTACATGGAGCGTGGGCAGATGGCTCCGGCTGGAAGGGCGTCTACGACATCCTTGTGAAGGACGGCTTTAAGGTCAGCATCGTCCAAGAGCCGGAGACATCATTTCAGGACGACGTTGCGGCCACCAAGCGCGTCATTGCTCAACAAGATGGGCGGTGCATTCTTGTCGCCCATAGCTATGGCGGCGCCGTCGTTACCGAGGCTGGGACGGATCCCGCGGTCGTCGGGTTGGTGTACGTAGCAGCCCATATGCCGGATGCGGGAGAGAATGAGGCAGATGACGGAAAGCGCTTTCCAAGCGACCTCAGCAAGAGTACCGCGATAAAGAAAACCGCAGACGGCTTCACGTATCTCGATCCCGCCCAGTTTCACGAGTACTTTGCCGCCGATCTTCCTGCTGAACAGGCCGCGTTCATGGCGCGATCACAGGTATTCAACTTTGCTGACAACTTCAAAGCAGTCATCACCAAGCCCGCTTGGAGGAGCAAGCCGAGTTGGGTCGCGGTGCCGACGAAGGACAGAACCATCAACCCCGATCTTGAACGGTGGTATGCCGCACGTGCGAATAGTCAGAAGGTCGAAATTGAGGGCGCCAGCCACGCCGTCTACGTCTCGCATCCCAAGAAAGTTGCAGACGTAATTGAGAGTGCAGCTCGTACGGTCGCGAAGTAGCGCAGCTTCCGCAAGGGGGAAGCGCGGGAGATTTCTCGCAAGTCAGTCGTTGCCAACCCGCTTGATGGGCGAGGCTCACTGCCCACCTGTACTCGAACGGAACTTACAACTCGCCGGGCCGATGCTGAGCCGACGACGTGAACAGCTACATGGGCTTGTTGATTCTGTGCAACTTAACCCGCATCTTGAAACTTTGACTTCTTTCCCTAATCTTTCCCAAGAAGTTGTCGCTTCCGAGTAGCTGCCACAGTCGTCAGTTGGCTTGCCTGTTCCGCTCAGACAACGTCGGGACTTGCATTGTGGACATCGGCCACAACAAATGCAGGTGAATCGCGCGGGTGAATTATAGGAGCAAGAAAATATTCATCCGGCACATGGCAATGCCGATTACGATAAGGAGGAATGGAAAGCTAACTGTGGTTGCGATTCAGGCAATGCAAATCGACATAAACACTGGGGACTTCGATGCCAGCATCAGGTGGAACCGGAAGTAAGGACCGGGAGCGATGGAACACCGTAGAAGAGTTATGCGACCGCTACCTGGGCGGGCGCCCGTCTGCAGCCGCTCTGCAAGTGCTCAGGAACGCCGAACAGCAACGGCCGGAAGTGCGCGATTTCCTGGAGCGCGCGTTTCGACTCATGGCACTCTCGAAGTTCGATCCGCGCGATTTTTCGCCCTTCGTGGCACGCTTCTTCACGGTCATAGCGCCGGGCATTTTGCCTGGCGCCTGGGGAGGCATCGTGCCGCCCTTCACGCTCCCGGGCCGGCACAAGAAAATCGATGCCTATTTGCGCTCGAATGAATGGGCGAGTTTCGAGCCAGGGACGGTCTTGTTGGATGTGGGATGCGGGTTTCCTCCTCAAACTTCCATTGAAGCGGCGGAGGCGTTTCCGGAATGGCGAATCGTGGGCGTGGATCCGACTTTTGAACAATATCTCCTGTACGACGAACGCGAGAACTATGCATGTTTCGACCGGACGGGAAAGGTGCGGTATTTTCAAGCCAGCCGCCCGGAAGAGTTTCTCGGCCTGTACACCGATCGGGACGCTACGATTCAGCATTTTTCGCAGGCATTCGCGCAACTGCTCCCCAGTCTTCCCGCCGATGAGGGAACACTATCCACTGCCGAACGCGACGGCAGGCGTCTGGTCCGCCATCCTTTGAGCGCCTACGAGCGATCCAACCTCACATTCGTTCAGGGGGGATTTGGATCAAGCGACCTGCCGGAAGCAGGAGTCGTGCGCAGTTTCAACGTGCTCATCTACTACGACGCGGATTTCCGCCGCGAGGCGGAACAATGGGTGGCGCAGGTTCTGCGCCCGGGAGGACTATTCGTTTGCGGCCGGGACGATTCGGGATCGCTAAATGCTCACTATTCGGTGTACCGCGCCGAGGGCGGCCAACTCGTCGAGAAGGAATTTGCGTTCGGCATAGAAACAGTCCGTCATTCCGTCTGGTTTGCGCTGCATGACGGCGAGCGGGAGACCTGGCGGCTTGCAGAACTGTTGGGAATCCTGCGGTCCGATCGGGAGTTTCTGCGCGATTACGACGCCCGCTTGGACGCTTTGCTGGCGGAAAACCGGATGGCCGTTCGCGACGAGAACGGATGTCTCGCCGAGCCGCCCGACCCCATCGACGTGACGCAGGCGCTTCCGGTTTACCATGACATCGCCCGCGAGATTGAGGTGGAGTTCGCTGATCGGGCCGTATCCGTGCTTCAGCGAGCGGGCCTGCATGCATGGCGAAATCCAGTTGGACACATCGCCGTCGGCGCCCGCCAGACCTGACATCGCGCGCCAAGCAGAGCCGCCGAATGGCGCAACGAGCTCCACAGGAAAGCCCGAGTGCAGTTGTGTCGAGCCGCTCCGTTTGCTAGTTTGGCGTAGATGCCGCCGCCTGTGCCCGAACAACTCAGCAGGACCATTGAGACTATTTACCGATCGGAATCCGGCCGGGTTCTGGCGACGCTCGTGCGCCTCCTCGGAAATCTGGATCTCGCCGAAGAGGCCATGCATGAGGCATTCGCCGCCGCTCTGGAGTCCTGGCCTCAAACGGGTATTCCGGACAAGCCGCGACCATGGTTGATTTCGACGGCCCGGTTCAAAGCCATTGATACTCTGCGTCGACGGGCAAGATTTGATGCGTCTCAAGACGAGCTCGCGCGATATCTCGAAGCGCAATGGAGTTCGGCGGGAAGGTCCAATGAAGAGGACAGCCTTGAGGATGATCGGCTGCGCCTGATTTTTACCTGCTGTCATCCATCTCTCGCTCCGGAAGCGCACGTTGCGCTCACTTTGCGTGAGGTGTGCGGGCTGACAACCGAGGAGATAGCAAAGGCCTTCCTCATCACTCCGAGCTCGCTGGCGCAGCGCATTGTGCGCGCCAAGGCAAAGATTCGAGAGACAGGGATTCGGTACGAGGTGCCGTCGCCACAGGAATTGCCAGAGCGACTGGACGCGGTACTTCAGGTCGTTTATCTCGTCTTTAACGAGGGCTACTCTGCTGCGGCGGGAGCGGAGGTAACGCGGGCCGAGCTAACCGGCGAGGCGATTCGACTGGGCCGGTTGCTGATCGAACTCCGGCCCGAGCCGGAAGTCATTGGGCTGCTTTCCCTGATGTTGCTGCAGGAATCCCGGCACGCCGCGAGAACGTCTCCGGCCGGAGAGCTGATTTTGCTCGAGAACCAGGATCGTTCGCTCTGGAACCGCGAGCAGATCGCGGAGGGAGTTGCATTGCTGGAAAAAGCCCTGAAGTCCCGGCGCTTCGGCTCCTACACACTGCAGGCGGCGATTGCGGCCGTTCATGCGGAGGCGGAATCGGTCGCTGTGACCGACTGGCGGCAGATTGTTGCCCTTTACGACCGATTGGGACGAATTCAGCCTTCGCCGGTGGTACAGCTAAATCGTGCCGTGGCCATTGCCATGCGCGATGGCCCAGAAGTCGGTCTGGCGCATATCGACGCGGTGTTGGAGCATGGCGAATTGGCCAATTATTACCTGGCGCATTCAGCGCGCGCCGATATGTACCGCAGGCTCGGCAGGACAGTGGAGGCTCGGGCCTCTTACGAGAAAGCTCTGGCGCTGACCCAACAGGAACCAGAGCGGCAATTCCTGCAAGAGCGGATCCGGCAGTTGAAATAAAAAAAGACTACTCAGAAGCCGATGCGGATATTGATGACCAAGCGCCAAGCATCGTTCTAAAGCACGGCAGAAGCAAAATTTATAGAACGATTTGTCGAATTCCGGCCCGTCCGCTCGACTATCTAGTGAAGGCAGGGCAACCGGCCCGTGCGAAGACCGTTACAGGAGAATGGAGAAATCATGACGCAGTATTTGGTTGCGATTCACCACCCCGACGATTTTGACCCATCCACCGTGACCGAAGCGACGATGCGCGATATCCACGTGCTCAACGAAGAGATGGTGGCTGCCGGTGTCAGGATTTTCGTTGGCGGCCTCTCCGCCGCGAGCAACGCGAGGTCGCTGCTGGCGCAGCCCGATGGTAAGGTGCTCGTCACCGACGGGCCGTACCTGGAGACCAAGGAGCACATAGGGGGTTTTTGGGTGCTGGACGCCGCGAACCTGGACGAGGCGCTGGCGTGGGGGCGCAAGGCTGCCGTCGCCTGTCGCGCGCCGGTCGAGGTGCGTCCGTTTAACTGACGGAGCACCCAGCAAAGGCAACTGAACGGCAGTGAGCGCGCTGCCGGCGATGCTGGCCCGACGGACTGCCGCGAGCTGGGTCAACATCCCTGCTTCCAAGTGGCATTACCTGGCTCATCGAAACCCAGGGCGATGAGCTGCAGCTCTCTGAGTCACGGGAAACAAGGAGGAATCGATGAAATACATCTGTTTGGGTTACATCGAGCCAGGAAAATTCGAAGGGATGACCGAGGACGAGCGACATGCGGTGCTCGACGAATGCTTTGAGCACAATGACCATCTGCGCGCCAACGGACATCTTGTTACCGAACTACCTCTTCAGCCTCCGGAGACTGCGTTGACCCTGTACTGGAGAAACGGCAAAGTCGCGACGACCGACGGCCCCTATGCGGAAACCAAGGAACAACTCGGCGGCATTCAAATCCTTGAGGCGCGAGACCTTAATCACGCCATTCAACTGATCTCACAGCTCCCAGGTTTTAAGTATGGACTTGGACCGATCGAGATACGTCCAGCGGCGGATTTGAACGAAATGATAAGGGAGAGCGAGCGGCGACGACGAACGAACGCTGCACGCTGAAGACGGCCTGACAGAAAAAGGATCGGTTTCGTGCCTCGCCAGGGATTTGGGATTTCCTGAACGGTTTCAGTGCCGGGATCGCGCAGAGCCTGAATGATCCATTCGGGAGTCGCGGTTGCTTTGGCGATCGCTGTTGTGGGTGCGGATGGTCCTCGGAACTAATTGAAGGCATTACTGTCTTTCAGTTTTAATCCGAGTCTGTCTGCAGTTGAGGCCCTTGTCGGGGAAGACTCTCGTCATTCGGAGATGTCCACCAGGAGTTTCGGTTCGGTCCCAAGCGGTTGAGCAAGCCAAGTTTTGTCGACCGAGAAGTTCTCTGTGTCGCACATGATGACCGATCGTTCAATCACGTTCTGCAGTTCGCGGATGTTCCCCGGCCAGGGGTAGGAGCGAAGCAAGTCGAGGCTTTCGTTGGTTATCCGCTGTATGTTCTTTCCCGCTTTCCTCGCACAATGATCGATGAAGTATTCAACCAGCGCAGGAATGTCTTCTCGTCGTTTCCGCAGAGGAGGCGTATCAATCGGGAAAACGTTGAGCCGGTAAAACAGGTCACTGCGAAAGGTTCCCGCAGCGATGGCCGCCTGCAAATCGCGGTTGGTAGCAGCTATCACGCGGACATTCGTTTGGATGGACCGAGTTCCGCCGACGCGCTCAAATTCGTGTTCCTGCAAAACACGCAACAGAGCAATTTGGGTCTCGGCAGGAAGCTCTCCGGCTTCATCGAGGAAGATCGTGCCTCCTTCTGCAAGTTCGAACCGCCCCAGGCGCCGCTGCAAAGCCCCAGTGAAAGAGCCTTTCTCATGGCCAAACAGTTCCGAGGCAATCAAGCCGCGCGGGATGGCTGCGCAGTTTACGCTTACAAAAGCCCGTGACGAGCGCCGCGACCGCCGATGGATCGCGCGCGCAACAAGCTCCTTGCCCGTTCCGGTCTCCCCGGTGATCAGCACGGTGGCGTCGGTGGGAGCGACCTTCGATACTAGAGAGAGTACTTTTTTCAAGGCGCCAGAACTCCCGACGATCCGGCCGCCAGTCGATCCCTCATCGATTTCTTCGGCCAGGGCCACCCTCTCGCGATTGAATCTCTCTTCCGATTGCTTTGGATCCGCCATGATTACCGAGACGCCAGCCATAACTTGCCTCACGAATCTAGGAACGTTGCAGGCTTGTCAGACCCCTTTGTTCATGTCACGCATTGTGGAACTGGCCCTGTCTACCTGCAACCGCAGTTGGAGTCGCACTGCACACCATATCGGGACGCCCTATCAGCAATTTCGAGCGCCATGGGCACTCTTTTGGGACACTCCGGACACTCTTTTGGCCGGGCAACCCCTGAGGCGCGTGAAATAAGGCGGGTAACGGCTATCTCTCCTGATCAGGAATGCGGATGCGCTTCCATCCAAAAAGGCGAGCATCGACCGACCAGACGCCGGGTCCGAGCAGTGCCAGGGCGGCACCGAGGGTTCCCAGCAAGATACAACTCCACGGATCTCCAGGTTGCCAGCTGGCGCGCCACAGCGCCATGACCGCCACGAGTACTCCCGCGATGGGCGTCCATAATCCTGCGAGCAGAAGTACTCCTAGGCACGTCGTGACGGCGGATAATATCGCCGATCCGAGTGGAGGCCCAGTGAGCAGCTTTGTGCCGCCGTGCACAATCAAGGCAATTCCGGCAGCCAGCCGCATCAACAAAAGGCCAATGCCAGGGGAACCCCGGGCAAACGTGGAGAATAGTCGTCGCACGACAAAGGTGAAATTACAAGATTCAGAACGCACCCTGAAAACCTCAAAAGGGCCGCGTAAGTCGCTCTTTTGGGGGGGAACTAAACCTCGATGATTCCGCGCTTCACGCCGATAATGGCGGCGTGGGCTCGATCGTTAGCACCCAATTTGGAGAGTATGTTCCGGACTTGACCTTTGACGGTTTCTTCGCTGACCGAAAGCTGCGCCGCAATCTCTTTGTTAGCATTCCCCTCGGCGATCAAACGCAGGACGCGGATTTCCGCCGGGGTCAGGGCGTCATCGGTGACATGTTCGGCGATTTGGTAGGAGGCCTCGGGGGACAGTGCCTTTTTCCCCGCGTGGACGACGCGGATGGTCTCGAGTAGTTCCTTGTGCAAGCTATTTTTTAGCAAATAACCCCGGGCGCCCGCTCTGATCGCCCGCAAAACCTGCACATCGCCGACGTAGGTAGTCAAGACGATGATTCTGGCCTCAGGAAACTCGCCTCGAATCGCGTTCATCGCATCAAGTCCAGTCATTTCCGGCATCTGCAGGTCCATCAGCGTGACGTCTGGATGATGCGCACGGAATTGTTGGATCGCTTCGCGCCCATTCGAGGCTTCCGCCACTAAACTCATGTCTGATTGACCAGCGACGAGCGCAGCGATCCCTTGGCGCAGGACCGGATGGTCGTCGACCGACAAAATCCGAATCGGGCCCGCCTCAGCGCTCATGACTTCGCCTCCGTATCCTTCCCGGCGAGCTTCTCGACCAGCCACGACCGTCGTCGCACCGGTGTCTCGTAAGCCCGCGATGCAGGAATGCTCAGCTCAAGCTCTGTACCCGAATTAAGCTCGCTCCACACCGCCAGTTTGCCACCCATCAGCTTGGCGCGTTCCCGCATGCCGCGCAAACCGTAATGTCCGGGCTGTCCGTCCTTACTGAGAACCTTCGGGTCAATGCCCTTGCCGTCATCCCGGACCCGTAACCGAAGCTGCCGG
>DATHFT010000161.1:0-43389 GCA_035317965.1 Saccharimonadales bacterium (SeqCode)
CGGACTGTGCGCTGGTCGTGGGGACGACGGCCGTGGGCGCGCGGGAAGTGCAGCACGCGGTGCACAGCGCAGAAGACGGCGCGAAGTTGATACGGAAGAAAATGGTCGCAGGGCGGGTGGCGATTTTGTTTGGCTCCGAAAAATTCGGGCTGTCGAATGAGGATTTGAGCCATTGTCATTGGCTCGTGCGGATCCCGACGCGCGTCGAGCACCGCTCGATGAATCTGGGGCAGGCCGTGGCAATTTGCATGTATGAAGTGGCGCGCAGGCTGCAGGCCAAGGGCCAGCGCAAAGCGGCGGCGAAGAAATCGGCGACCGCCGGGGAACGGGAGAGGATTACCGGAGTGTTGATGGAGACATTCCGGGCGAGCGGATACTGGAAGGTGGGGCACGGACGGTTGCTTGAGGAGAAGTGGAGAAGACTGGTGGGGAGGTTGCAGTTGTCGTCCGAGGATGCGGAGATTTTGCTGGGGATGTTGCGGAAGATTTTGTGGAAGTTGAAGGATCAGCGCTGAGCATGATGCGGTTTTTCGGGAAATACGAAACTCTCGTTCAGATGTGAGAACTGGCTGCCGCTTTCTGCCAGATACTTTCTCTCCTTGACGGTCTAGTGAAGTAAAGGTTATATTCCTAGCGCGTCTAGGGAAGACATTTGATTCGCTGCGACGTCGACCCGCGGATGCCTGAATGCAACCGGTGCGCGAACTTGCTTGAGGGCGATAAGTAGATGAACTTTTGGGCGCGGATAAAGTCGCAGGTGGCCGCTACGGTCGGGCGGCGGCAACTGGAGGAACGGATGGAATCGGAGTTGCGGTTTCATCTGGAGGCGTACGCAGCGGACCTGATGCGCGCCGGCGTGGAACGGCAGGAGGCGTGGCGGCGGGCCCGCCTGGAATTCGGGGGAGTGGAACGCGTAAAGGAAGAGTGCCGCGAATCCAGGAAAGCCAACCTATTTGATTCACTCCTGCAGGATATTCAATATGGAATGCGCACGCTCCGGAACAGCCCGGCTTTCACCGTTGTGGCGGTGCTGACGCTGGCGCTCGGAATCGGCGGCAACACCGCAATTTTCACGCTGCTCGATGCCGTTCTGTTGCGTCCCCTGCCAGTACGCGAACCGCAAAATCTTGTAATTCTCCAGTGGCAGTCAAATAAAGGGCCGGCCTATGACGAAATAAGTGGTTTCGGCGACTGCGATGCCGGCCACACGCCCACTGAATATTGGGGTTGCACATATTCCGGCCCGATGTTCAACGCAATTCACGATCAGCAAAAGGTATTTGCGGGAATCGCAGGGTTTGCCGGCCCATCGGAAATGGTCGTAAGCGGCTATGGGCCTGCAAAGATCGCTGCTGCGGAAATTGTCACCGGAGATTATTTCGAAACTCTCGGTATCCGCCCATCGGCGGGAAGAATGATCCAGCCTGCCGACGACTCGAGATCAGCTGCCCCGGCGATCGTACTCAGTTATGGATTCTGGCAGAACGCGTTCGGCGGAGACGCTTCCACCGTAGGACGCACTATCCGATTGAACGGCGCAGCATTTGAGATCATCGGCGTGGCGGAGCCGCCTTTTTCCGGACTCACGCCCGGACACAAACAGGATTTGTGGCTGGCGCGCTCGATGTTTCCGCTGGTGGGCTCACACGAAGGCTGGAGCCGTATCGATGCTCCGGGAAATGTCTGGCTGGCAATTGCCGCGCGTCTCAAGCCGGGAGTTTCTGTGGAACAGGCCCGGGCGCAAGCGACTCTGTTGTTTCGAAATGAATTGCTTCGCGACACCAAATTGCAAATCGAAGAGCATGACAATCCCACAATTTCGCTCCTGCCCGCACAGGAAGCCCTCATCGGGCAACGTCCGACGTTCAAAACGCCGCTTTACGTTCTGATGATCGGCGTCGGTATTATTTTGCTCATCTGCTGCGCCAATGTCGCTGGTCTCCTGATAGCCCGTTCCACCGCGCGACGGAAAGAAATGGCTGTGCGGCTCGCCCTCGGTGCCGGGCGAGGAAGAATTATCCGTCAACTGCTGACCGAAAGCGTTCTGCTCTCAGTGACCGGCGGAGGGCTGGGCGTGCTGTTGGGCTACTGGGGCGTGCGCGTGATCATCACCATGCTCTCTTTAGGACCCGAGCGCCCTTTCCCCTTCGCAGCGTCTCCGGACTTGAGAATTCTTATCTTTTCCGCAGCACTTTCAGTTGCTACCGGAGTTATTTTTGGCCTCTTGCCGGCCCTGCGCAGCACCCGGCTGGATCTGACTCCCGCGCTGAAGCAAACGGCAGACAACGCGCTGAATGCCGAACGCACTGGCTGGTTCAAGGTGGGCAACGGTTTGGCCGCGCTGCAGGTCGCGCTGGCCGTTATCGTACTGGTGGGGGCCGGACTGCTAGCGAGAACGCTGCAGAATCTGAAAAATGTTCAGCCCGGATTTGATACCCGGAATCTTTTGATCGTGGCGCTCGATCCGGCCATTTCCGGGTACGACAGCCTACAGACGCAGAGACTTTACTGGGACCTGCGGGAGGAATTTTCGGCCATTCCCGGGATCACTTCGGTGACCTATTCGAGCAACCCACTGCTGTCCGGAAATCTGTATACACAAGACCAGCGAATCGCGGGTGATCCGACCGGGAAAACGCTGTTTGTGGACAAACTTCTGGTCGGCAAGAATTTTTTCGAAACGATGCGCATTCCACTGCTCGCAGGCCGCACCTTTACGGACACCGACCTTACTCGATTTGCAACACCCTCGCAGGCCCACGCTGTGACCAACCGGAAAAAAGACACAGAAATGGCGATTGAGCCGGTGGTGGTAAACGAAGCGTTCGTAAAGGACTATCTGGAAGGGCGAGATCCCCTCGGCGTTGTGCTCAAAAAAGGCGATGGAGAACACTCTTCTGGCGATAGGACCCGCGAAAAGCGTAAAACGCGGGAATGGGAGATTGTGGGAGTCGTAGCGAACACAAAATACAAAAACATCCGGACGGGAGTGAAGCCCATTGTCTATGCAGCCGCCAGGGGTGACGGCATTTTCTTCGCATTGCGGACGGCGCTAGACCCCAGGCTGGCAATTCCGGCTGTGCGTGAAATCGTGTCCGCCGCGGACCGCGACCTGCCGATTTTCGAAATCGCAACGCAGACGGAGAAAATCGAGCGCACGCTTTTCCAGGAACGGCTTATTGCCAGACTATCGAGCTTCTTCGGAATTCTCGCGCTGACGCTTGCCTGTATCGGAGTTTACGGACTACTGGCTTACGAAGTCTCCCGGCGCACGCGGGAGATCGGTATCCGCGTGGCGCTCGGAGCGTCCCGCGGAACTGTGATGCGACTGGTTTTGTTCGATGGCCTGGGTGTCGCCCTGGCAGGCGCGGTTATCGGTTGCGGCGTGGCACTTGCGACGACGCGTTACCTGGAAAGTTTTCTGTTCGGAATCAAAGCTGCTGATCCGACTACATTTCTGGGGGTCGTCGGGATCTTGCTCGTGATCGTTCTCGCGGCTTGCTATCTTCCCGCGCGCAGGGCGGTACGAGTCGACCCTCTGGTCGCGCTACGTTATGAATGATCTGGATTGTCTCGTCCAGACGGGTGGCGGCGGGACAAAGGCCGCTCAGGCACTTTTGATAGTGCCGGACGCGGCGTCCCAGATTACGGTGGTGTGGCGGAAGTAGGATTCATTGGACATGTGGCAGGCCAGGGCGGCGTTGTGGCCGAAGACGGCGTCTTCGACGACCGGTTTGCGCTCGCGGACGTGCTGGAAATAGTTCCACATGTGCGGGCGCTGGTCGTCCCAGGAATCGCCGCGGAAGCTGTGGGCTTCCATGAGCGGTTCTTTCATGGGCTGCGGGTCATGCTCTTCGTGCCACTTTTTGAGATAGGCTTCGCGCAGTTCGCGAGGATAGCCGGCCGTGTAGTAGCTGGGGCCGGAGTCCTGACCCGTTTGCGGGTAGTAGTTGATGGCCAACTCCATCACTTCGAGCATGCCCTTTGAGCCATAGAAGCGATAAACTTCCGGCGATTCCGAGCCGAGATTCAGGCGGAGATAGACGGGATAATTCTTGTCGGTATATTCATAGAGCACGGCCTGAACGTCGGGCATGTTGCGGCCGTCGGGCCAGCGGAAAATTCCGCCCGTGGCCGTAACCCGGTTTGGTGGCGCATTCCAGCCCATCATGTAGTTCATGCCGCTGACCAGGTGAACCAGCAGATCTCCGGCGACGCCGGTGCCGTATTCTTTCCAGCAGCGCCAACGAGCGAAATATTTCGGCGACATGTCCGCATCCCAGGGACGCTTGGCGGCGTCTCCCTGCCAGGTGTCCCAATCAAACGTACTGGGCGAGAGATCGGGCGGCGGCGGATAGACCCACGCACCGGTGGGATCATTGCGGCCGAGAGAGCCTTCGATCAGGTTCAAGTCGCCGATCACGCCTTTGGCCAGCAGCTCTTTGGCTTTTGCGCAGATGACCGAGCTGACGCGCTGCGAGCCGATTTGCACGACACGTCCGGATTTTTTTGCCGCGGCAACCATGGCAATGCCGTCGGCGGCGGTGTGGGACATGGGTTTTTCGCAGTAGATGTCTTTGCCGGCGGCCATGGCGTCAACGACCACTTGCTTGTGCCAGTGGTCGGGAACGGCAGCAATGAGGCAGTCGATGTCTTTATTGTCGAGCAGGTCCTTGTAGCGGCGCGAGGTCATGATCTTGCTGCCGACAATTTCCGTGGCTAGCGTGTGGCGGCCGTCATACAAATCGGCGGCAGCGATGCATTGGGTGCCGGGCAAAGCCACGGCGGTAGAGAGGAGGCCGGAACCCTGCATACCGATACCGATGATGCCAAAGCGAATTTTGTCGCTCGGCGCCGAAAAGGATTCAGCGGAAGGGATTTTCACAGGGTCAAGCAGCAGGGCGCGGGAGGCCACGATCGCTCCGGTGGCACCGGCACTCCTTTGCAGGAATTCCCTTCGGGAAAAGAAGTTCTTCTTCATTACACCCTCCGCGTTGCGTTTTTGTCGTGCCCAAAGCCAATGAAACCAGTCCCGAGAGACTCCTCAGAACGCTTGCTGTAGCCCGCGTCCCCAAAGAGCAACATCTTAGTGCAGGGGCCGCAAGCTGACTTCTTTGAAGAAAACGATGTCGTTGTCGCTGTGATTTTGCAGGCCGAACCAGCCTTCATTCGGCCGCGTTCCGCGTTGCGGTTCGAAATCGAATTTGCGATCGGGAACGGGCTGGCCTTCGCGGTAATCGGTGACGAGAACGTCGTTTACGGTTACCACCGTATGCGGACCATCGAGTTTGATGACCATGGTGTTCCACTCGGGGCCGGGCTTGCCTGGCTTGGCGTGCGGCTTGGTGAGCGAGTACAGAGTTCCGGTGACGTGATACTCGTCTTCTTTGGAATCTTCGGGTTGATTGTCGATTTGGACTTCGTAACCGTAGTGTACGGGCATCCATTCTTCGCGCGGTTCGATGGGGATGCGGATGAAGACCCCGGAATTGTCATTTTTGTCGCGCATTTTGAAAACGACTTTCAGTTCGCAGTTGGAAACCCGTCCGCCGGTCCAGTAGAGCAGGCCCATGCCGCCGTGGGTGCGAATGAGGCCCTCTTCGACGCTCATGCTGCCGGGGCCGACATGCTTCCATCCGGTGAGATCCTTGCCATTGAAAAGCGGCTTCCAGGCCGCTTCCGGCGAGCGGGCAGCGACCACCAGCACAGCGAAACAGGCGACAGCAAGCAGGCTCAGCAGTTTTACGGCGCGCATCATTTTTCCTCCGGCGAAGCCATGAAGCGTTTGCAGACCTAAGGAAGAGAATATTTCTCAATAACGCAGGGCGTGCAGATAGTCGTAACTCTTCTTGATGCTGTCGAACGGAGATGCCGGTGTGTCGTGCTCGACGATATAGTGCTGAATGCCGGCATTCTTGGCGCTCGCGAAAATATGCTTCCAGTCGATGACGCCACTGCCCACTTCGGTCATGTTGGGCATTTCCTTGTCGGGGCTGGCGGTGGGGCCTTCAGCGCCTTTGGGAAGAACTTTCATGTCCTTTACGTGAACCATCGGGAAGCGGCCCGGATATTTGTTGAAGTAGGCGATGGGGTCCTGACCGGCAACGGAAATCCAGCACAGGTCCAATTCCATTTTGACGAGATTTTTATCGGTCTGCGCCAGGAGAAGATCGTAAGGGAATTTGCCGCCCAGCGATTCGGCGGGCTGAAACTCGAAGGTGTGATTGTGATAGCAGAACTGAATGCCAGCCTTGTGCGTCGCTTCCCCCGCGCGATTGAAGAGTTCGGCCGCGCGCTGCCAGCCGTCTGCTGATTTGCGCTGCGATTCTTCAATCCAGGGACAGACAATAAATTTGTGGCCGATGATGCCAGAGGCGTCGATCTGTTCCTGCAGGTGATGTTCGACGATGTCATAGCTGACGTGGCAGGAGGGTGCGGTGAGGCCGTTCTTGATGAGGATTTCCTTGACTTGTTGCGGCGTATGATTGAAATAGCCTGCGAATTCAACCTCTTTGTAGCCTACGCCGGCAACTTTGGCGATCGAGCCGGCAAAATCCTTTTCCATTTCCGTGCGCACGGTGTAGAGCTGCAAGCCGATGGGTTTGACTTGACGGGAACCGTCGGCAGCCCAAACAGGCTCGGCGGCAATGAGGGCGGTAGCGATAGAAGATCGAATAAATGTTCGTCGTTTCATGAGCGGCATTGTACTCCTACAAGAGGGACCGAGGACAGAGGGATGAGGAAAAAATGCGAATTAAAAACGGCCGGCACTTGTATGAGCGTCGGCCATTTTCATTCTTTGAAAGTAGGCTGTTGGGCCGGAACTGGAAGCGCAAACCGGGCTGTGTGACGCGCGGAAGGTGAGCACCGTCGAGGCGGCCCCATCCCTGCCGCCACTTATGCCGTCGTATTGAGTGTGATTGAACAGATGCAACGGTTCGGCTCGGAACTCGAAGTGCATCTTTGCGTTGAGAGCAAACAATTTGACGAGGCCAAGTCAAAGTTGACGCGGCCAGGGACCGCGGGCTCTTTCTAGCAGGGCGGCTGCGGACAGAAGTAACTCCTCCTGGTTGGGGTGAGCGATGAGCTGGATGCCGATTGGCAAACCTTCCGGCGACATCCCCATGGGAACTGCAAGTCCCGGCAAGCCAACTAAGTTTAGCCACTGGCTATGGCGCATGGTGGCGCGGTAACCGGAGCCCTCGTGCCAGCCGCCTTCGCCATGTTTGAAGGCGGGACCGAGAGAGACCGGGCTCAGCAAGAGAGGGACACCCGTGAGAGCTCGTAGAATTTTCTTCTGGAGGACGTCCCGCGCGGCTCTCGCGCCTCGAATCTGTTCGCCTCCGGCGACGGCACCAGCTTCGGCGGCCCGGAAATAATCGTTGAGCATAGGACTGAACTGCGATTCCTGGCCGCGGTAATCGTTGCGATACAGATGGGCAATGGTCGGCCCGAAGAAAAACCACCAGAGATCCAGGGCTTGGTCGAGTAGTTCCGGGAAATTTCGTGACTGGAATGAATCTACGGCAAAGCCGAGTTGCGCGAAGTGTCTTGCGGCTTGCTGGACGGCGGCTTTGGTGCCGGGGGTGGGGTGGCCCAGGATATTTTCTTCCTCAAGGATTCCTATGCGCATTCCACCGAGACGTTCTGGCGCAAGCAGCTCCACAGGGTCGGACGTTCGATCGGCGACGACGGCAAACACGGTTGCGAGATCGGCAACGCTGCGGGCCAAGGGGCCGACAACGCCCAGCCAAGGGAAAACTTCGTGTTCCGCAGGGAAATGACCCGCGCTCGGGACGCGGCCAGGAGTCGGTTTGAGTCCGCAGATGCCGCAGAAATGGGCCGGAACCCGGATCGAGCCGCCACCGTCGCTGCCGATTCCCGCAACCGAGCAGCCCGAGGAGATGGCGGATGCCTCGCCTCCGCTTGAGCCTCCCGCGCTGTAGGCCAGATTCCAGGGATTGCTGGTTTTCGCCTGCAGCCGATTGTCGGTTTCGTAATTCATCAAGAATTCAGGAGTGTTCGTATTACCGAGCAGGATCGCGCCCGCCGCCCGCAGACGGCAGACAAGGGCAGCATCGTTTGTGGCGACATTGTTTCGCCGAATGAGGGACCCGGCAGGGGTCGGCCAGCCCCTGACGTCGATCGAGCTTTTCACGGTTAGAGGGATTCCGTGGAGCCGGCCGAGCGGTTCATGGCTTTGGATTTTCTGCTCGGCGACCCGGGCTTCTGCCATGGCGGATTCCGGGTCCAGGTGCGTGAAGGCGCTTAGTTTTGGCTGGAGTTGCTGGATGCGAGCGAGATGGGCCTGGACCAACTCGCCGGGCGAGACCTTTTTCGCGCGGAGGGCTTCGCTCAGTTCGGCGATGGTTGAATCGATCAGGGAGAACATTGTTTGCTGCATGAGCGTATGCGGCGAAGAAATTTGGGTCAAGCGACGAGCCCTGGCGCGATATTTCCGGACGGATAATAGAGGTTGACGGTCGGGAGGGTAGCCCACAGAATCTTCATAGATTCCCGATTTAACTGACAAAGACAATTTCCTTATTCCACGTGGACTGGAAGAAATTCATGAGCGTATCGACACGGCGAATTGTTGTGATGGCGCTGGCACTGGTGGTTGCAGGCGCCGGTGCGCGTCTGGTGCTGTGTTCCCGGGCCGCCGAAGGGCAAGAACGGACAACTCCGGCGGCCAAAGCGGGCGCGAGCGGCGGGTCTGATGCGGCGGCGCGCTTTAATTCCCTGGGCGTGGCGTACATGAATCAGCAGCGGCCCGCCGAAGCGCAGAAATATTTTGAGCGCGCGCTGGCGGCGGATGAGAAATTTTCCGTGGCGCGGTTGAATCTGGGGATTGCGCTGCTCGGTCAGCAGAAGCTGGATTTGGCGAAAGAAGCGTTGTTGCAGGCCACGGCCGAGCTGCCAGACGATCCATTTGGCTGGTACAACCTCGGATTGGTTTACAAGGATTCGGGCGACGCGGAAAAGGGCATTGCGGCGTTTCGCCATGTGACCAAGATTGCCCCGGATTCAGCCGATGGCTTTTATTTTGTGGGGTATCTCAGTTCACAGCTGCAGAAATATGATGAGGCGATTGCGGCGTTTCAGTCGGCGATTGCGGCGGAGCCGTACCACGCGTCGTCGGAATTTGGGCTGGCACGGGCGTTTCAGAGAAAAAGCGATTCCGAGGCGGCGCGCGAGCACTTGGCGAAATTTCAGAAAATTACCACCGAACATTTGGGAGCGCCGTTTGGCGCCGGCTACGGGGATCAGGGAAAATTTTCTTTGGCGGAATTGGTGCGGAATGGAGCCTTGCCCGCGCCCGCAGCGATTGCGGTGAAGTTTGTGCCCGAGACTTTGGCCGCAATGGGCATTGCAGCCAGTACCGGAGCTTGCTTTCTTGATTTTGCCGGAGATGGCAAGGCGGATTTGTTTCTGGTTGCTGGAGCGGAGGGCGCGACAAGCCATTTGCTGCGGAACGACGGGCCGGGAAAGTTTGTGGATGTGACCCAGGCGGCGGGGCTGGGCGGGATCGGGAAGGGCCTCGGCTGCGCGGCGGGGGACTTTGACAATGATGGGAGGACGGATTTGGCGGTGTGTCTGAGCGATGGAGTCAAAGTTTTCCGTAACGCGGGTGACGGAAAATTTGCGGAAGTGACGCAGGCGCTGGGAATCAGGCGCGAAAAAGGATGCGTGGGCGTTACGTTTGTGGATTATGACCATGACGGGGACCTGGACCTGTATGTGACGGCGTCGGCAGCACAGAACGTTTTGTGGCGGAACAACGGGAATAGTACGTTCACAGATGTTTCGGCCGAGACGGCGCTGGGTGTGGACGGAACTGGAGCGGGAGTGGTGACTTCCGATTTTAACAACGATCGGGCGATTGATTTCGTGATTGCCGGAGGCAAGCAGGGCGCAGCGGTTCTGTTGAATCCGCGCGAGGGGAAATTTACGGAGTTGGCGGGGATTGATTTTCTTAAACAGAATCTGCCTCCCGCCGTGGGAGTGATTGCACTGGACTTCAACAAGGATGGCTGGATGGATTTGGCGTTCACGCACGCAGGAGCGCCGGGAATTACTCTGTGGAAGAACGTCGGCGGGAAAAAGCTGGAGCGGGTGGCGTTGCCGGATTTTGCTTGGACGCGCGGGTGGGGACTAGCGGCGCTGGACTATGACAATGATGGCTGGGTAGATCTGGTGGCGGCCGGAGAGACGGCTGGCGGCGGGGAATTGCGGTTGTTGCGGAATTTGGGGACCAACGGCTGGACTGACGTGTCAAAGGACGTGCAGCTGGCCGAGCTGAAGCTTTCCCAGCCGCGAGCGATTGCCGTGGCGGACCTTGACGGGAAAGGCGATGCGGATTTGGTGGTGACGCAGCTGGGCGGTGCGCCTGTGGTTTTGCGGAATGAGGGTGGGAACCAGCGGAGCTGGATGAATATCGATTTGAAAGCCCTGGGCGACAACAAGAGCGGGATTGGAACAAAAATGGAGATTTTTGCCGGGACGCTTTACCAGAAGTGGGAAGTGCAGGGAGCCTCGGGTTATTTGGGACAAAGTTCTACCACTGTTTTGGCGGGATTAGGTTCGGAGAAAAATGCGGAGGTGGTGCGATTGCTGTGGCCAACCGGTGTCCCGCAGGACGAAATTAATGTTGCGGCAAAAAAGGTGCAGGCGATTGCCGAGTTGGACCGGCGTGGCAGCTCGTGTCCGGTTTTATTCTCCTGGAACGGGCGCGAGTATGAATTCATTGCGGACATGATCGGGCCGGGAGTGGTGGGGCACTGGGTCGCGCCGGGAGAGCGGGATGTCCCTGACCCGAGTGAATATTTGAAGGTTGCCGGGAAGAGCGTGCAGCCGAAGAACGGACTTTTGAGTTTTCGGTTTATGGAGCCGATGGAGGAAACGGTCTATCTGGACCAGGTGAAGCTGCTGGCGATTGATCACCCGGCCGGACTGGAGGTTTATCCGAATGAACGATTCGCCAGCACGCCGCCGTTCCCGGAGTTTGCCGTGATTGCCAGCCGCGCTGCGCATGCGCCGGTGGGGGCTTGGGATGATCGCGGGCGCGACGTACGAGCGGCGATTTCCACTCCGGATCGCAACTATGTGACCGGATTTGCGGAACTGCCGTTTGCCGGATTCGCGAAATTGCATTGGCTGGAACTGGATTTGGGACCGTGGGATGCGAACAAGCCGCTGCGTTTGATCGCCGATGGTTATACGGATTATTTTACGGCTACTTCGATGTACGCGGCGAATCAGGCGGGGATCAAGGTGATTGCGCCGTACGTCGAGGCCCTGGGTGCCGACGGCACGTGGGTCCGGGTAGTGGACGATATGGGATTTCCAGCAGGTTTGCGGCGCACTATGGTCGCCGATCTTTCGGGGAAATTGCCGGCGGGAACCCGGCGGATTCGCATCGTGAATAATTTGAAGATTTATTGGGACGCAATTCGCATCGACCAGACTCCGGGGCCGAATGACGTGCGCGTCAGCGAAGTTCCCTTGGCGGGCGCGAATTTGGCCTATTTGGGATTTCCGGCCGAGACCCGCCTGAGCCCGGCTAGCGATACAACCTACTCGTACCGGAAGCGCAGCATGAGCGGACCTTACGCGCATGCGGCTGGGAACTACACGCGGTATGGCGATGTGCATTCATTGCTGGGGCAGGCGGACGACAAATTTGCGATTTTCAGTTCTGGTGAGGGCGTAAAATTGGAATTTGATCCGCGACGATTGCCTGCGCTGCCCGCTGGTTGGGCGCGGGATTATTTCTTTTTTGCGGATGGATTTGAGAAAGACATGGATTTTTATGCGGCGCACGCATTTACAGTAGAGCCGTTGCCGCGGCATTCGATGACGCCCTATCCGTATCCGAGGGGCGACGAATATCCCGAGGACCCCGAGCATCTGCGGTATCAACTGGAGTTCAACATCCGAGAGCGGTCAAACCAGCTGCCGGCTAACTTGCGTTACGACTACCTGCCGAAACAATAGGGAAGCTGATGGTGAAGAGCGGTGTGACGACGATTCGAGACGTGGCGGACGAAAGCGGCTTTTCGGCGTCGACCGTATCGATTGTGCTGAATAGTGCTCCGCTGTCGCAGTACATTCCTGCGGAAACAAAACATAAAATTGAAACGGCGGCGCGGCGATTGGGCTATCGGCCCAATCCGGTGGCGCGGTCCCTGCGGAGTCACCGGTCGAATATTGTGGGAGTGATGCTGTTTGATATTTCCGATCCATTTTGCACGCCGATTTTGCGCGGGATTGAAAATGCGCTCTATCAGGCCGATCATCTTTCCATTTTGGCGGATGCGCACAATGAACCACATCGTTTTGAACGCTACCTCGAAATGCTGCTGGACCGCCGGGTGGAAGCCTTGATTGTGATTGCGAACTGGCTGGTTATGGATATCAAGTTGCTGGCGGATTTGACGAAGACCCGCGTGCCGACGGTGATTGTGGGGCGGGACTTCAATATCGATTCCGTGAGCACGGTCAGCGTGGACAACGAAGCGGGAGCGTACCGCGCTTTGGAGATTCTGTATCGGTTGGGGCATCGGGATATCGCCTTTCTTCGCGGACCGCGCAAGGTGGCGAGCAGCGGGCAACGATGGAAGGGGATTCGGCGCTTCGCAAGCGAGGCCGGTTTGCCGCTGGACGCCAGGAGGATTGCGGAATTGCCGGAATCGGCGGATCCGGCGTCGGGTTTTGAGGCTGGGGCGAATTTGACGACGCAGATCTTGCGGAACGGGCGAAACTTTACAGCTTTGATGGCCTTTGACGATATGACCGCGCTCGGGGCTTTGCGGGCACTGACGAAAAAAGGCGTCCGCGTGCCGGAGGATTGCTCGGTCATGGGGTTTGATGATGTGGCGCAAGCGGGTATCTCGGCGCCCTCGCTTTCAACCGTACGGCAGCCAATGGAGACGATGGGTTCGCTCAGCGCGGGGATTGCGCTGGAAGCGATCAATGCGGGGTTACAGAAAAAGGTGATCCCAGTCGTGCGCCGCAGGATTGCAGCGGAGCTGGTGATGCGGGAGTCGACAACCGAACTTAGAAAGTAAAAAGTGGAGCTGGCGATTTTGCGCCGGAGTGGGCGCCGCCACAAAACTCCGGCCCCTCGGACGGCGGAAAAAATCTAGTCCCCAAAGACTTCCACCCAGGCGCGGTCCTGGTGGCTCTTCGCGATGGCTTCGCAGAGAATTAGTTCGTCGTGGCCGGTCTTGAATGTTGGGAACGGGCGCGGGGCCTCGAGGTTCCCGGCTTCGATGTAGGCGTAGAATTCGCGGAAAAGTTGCGCGAAGGTGTCGGGGTAGCCTTCGGCGTGGCCGCCCGGATAGGCGGCGTAGCCTCTGGCTTGCGGGGTCATCAGGGCCGGGTCTTTCGGTAGGGTTTCGCTGGCGCGATCGCGCTGGCCAATCCACAAATCATTCGGTGATTCAGAATTCCAGGCGAGGGAAGCTTGTGAACCGTCGATTTCAAACCAGAGGCGCGCTTTGCGTCCGGCGCTGACTTGCGAAACGGTCATAACGCCGCGCATTTCTCGTTCGAAATGGAGAAGGACGGAGGCGTAGTCATCGGTGGTGATGGGGATTTCGTCGTATTCGGTGGTCGTGGCCTTTTTGAAAGTTTCCACTTTCCCGCGCGGGCGCTTGCGAACAGGAATGATTGTGGCGAGATCCGCGCAGAGGTCGGTGACTTTGTTTCCCGTGATAAACACAATCAGGTCGAGCCAGTGCGTGCCGATGTCGGAAACGACGCGAAGCTCCCCGCCAAGTTTGGATTCGAGGCGCCAATTCCAATCGGTCGGATGTAAGAGCCAGTCCTGCAAAAAACTGCCGTGCGCAATGCGCGGTTCGCCGATGGCGCCAGCGGCCACCAGGGAGCGGGCTTCCTGGCAGAGGGGGTAGTAGCGGAGATTGTAGGCGACACCATCGACGCGTTTGGTTTCGCGCGCGAGTTTTACGAGCATTTCGGTTTCGCGCGAGTCCATGGCCAGTGGTTTTTCACAGAGGACATGCTTGCCGGAACGCATCAGCTGGCTGGCTTGCTCGAAATGTACGTGATTCGGTGTGCAGATGTGGACCACGGTGACCGCGGGATCGGCGGCGACTTCGGCCAGGGAAGCGTAACCCTTTTCCAGGCCAAGCGACTCAACGGTGGATTTCGAACTGTCGTGGGAACTGCCTAGAACGCCGCGAACCGGGATACCTTGGCGGCGGAGAGATTCGATGTGGGCGCGGCCTACAAATCCTGCGCCGAGAACTGCGGCTACTTGCTTCATGGTCGGAAATCCTCGCGGGAAGATTGTACTTGGTTTGCAACGGAAATTCGATTTTGCAGCAAAGTGCGCCAAAGTTTGCGGAAAATTGCTTTGCGGTAAAATAGAACAGGTGAGGAAAGCGGGGAATTCACTCACCCTCGGGTATGAGGTGGAAACCCCTGGAGCGTGCTGGTTTGAAATTACATCAGGTTGTTTTGGCGGGACTGGGCGCTTTGGTTGCTATCGGGCTTGCCGCAGGCGGGCCTGAGGGCGGGAGCGTTGCCGGGACCGTGACATTTGCCGGGAAGGCGCCGCGGATGCAGGCGATTGACATGTCCAAGGAATATAACTGCGCCAAAGACTACACCGGGGGGGCGGTTCCGACGTCAGAGACCGTGGTCCTCGGAAAAGCGAATGAGTTGCGAAATGTTGTGATTTATGTGATTGCCGGTCCGCCGGAAGCTGGTCGCGGAGCCGCTCCGGCCGCTCTCATGACCCAGAAAGGTTGCCGGTATACGCCGCACGTGGTGGCCATGCAGGCGGGGCATGAAATAAAAATCACAACGAGCGACGATGCGCCTCACAATGTCTATTTAGCGGCTAAAGCGAATCGTCCGGCCAACATGATGCAATTGGCAGGTGGAGCAGCGATTCAGCAAAAATTTGAAAAGCCGGAATTCATCCCGGTGAAATGCAACATTCATCCGTGGATGCGCGGGATCGTGGCCGTGGTGCCAACGCCGCATTTTGCGGTGACCGGCAAGGACGGGGAGTTCAAATTGGGGAACTTGCCGCCCGGAAAATACACCTTGAAGGCCTGGCATGAATCGCTCGGCGAGCAGACGCAGGAAGTAACGATTGACACTGCGGAGAGCAAAACGATTCAATTCGTTTTCCGCGCGAAATAGTGGAATAGACCCCGGAAGAGACGGAAAACGGTGCGCTTTGCGGCCGTTGCTTTGTTTGGGTTGCCAAGGCGTTCTGTTTGGAACGAGAGGCCAACCATGCTTACGATTTCTCGTGCAGGAGGGAATTGCGGACATTTTCCAATTCCCGTTTCTTCTTCTTGTCGGTATCTGGAAAGGCCAGATTTACATCGTCTAGAGTTTCGATGATGGCGGAGGCGACGATCAAGCGGGTGAACCATTTGTTGTCGGCGGGAACGACGTACCACGGTGCCTGTTTGGTGGCGGTTTTCCGGATCATGGCTTCGTAGGCTTGTTGATAGTCCTTCCAGGATTTACGTTCCTTCACGTCGTCCATGGAAAATTTCCAGTTTTTCTTGGAGTCTTCGAGGCGTTCAAGGAAGCGTTTCTTTTGTTCTTGTTTTGATAAATGGAGGAAAAATTTGCGGACGATGATGCCGTTGCGCGTCAAATATCGCTCGTGAGCGTTGATGTCTTCGTACCGCTCATCCCAGAGATGTTTGGTGACCAATTTTTCCGGTATGTGCTGGGCTGCAAGCAGATTCGGGTGCACGCGGACGACGAGAACTTCCTCGTAGTAAGAGCGATTGAAAATTCCGATTTTTCCCCGTTCGGGGACCGCTTTGTGGGTACGCCAGAGAAAGTCATGTTCGAGTTCTTCAGTGCTGGGCCCTTTGAAGGGCCAAACGTCGCAACCCTGGGGATTAATGCCGGACATCACGTGTTTAATAACGCCGTCTTTGCCCGCGGCGTCAAGACCCTGAAAGATGATGAGAAGAGACCAGCGATTCTGGGCGTAGAGCTTTTCCTGCATGCGGCTTAGAAGCGGCGTGCTCTTGTCGAGTAAATCAACCGCACGGTCTTTTCCCTCGATGTTGCCGGTATCAGCAGGATCCCAGTCCTTGAGCCGGAATTTTTTGCCGTTGGTAATGCAGTAAGGTTCGGCGAGGAGCCCGGCTTGTCTGATGAGTTGGTGTTTTTTCATGGTGATTAGGGAGTTTAAGACAGAGTGCGATCAAGAGGAAGCGATGAGCATGCACAGCGCAAGTGCTGCAGAAGCCGGCCGATTCCGGCAGGGCCGGAGCGGAGAAGGCGCAGCCGCCCAGGGGAGTGCAAGACCGTAGAACGCAATATGGGCTCGTACAATCGTCGTCAAACAACGGAAAGGCCCGCCGTGGATGGTGACCCGGCGAGCCTTTCCGTTGTTTCTGGTGCGGTGCGCTTCCGCGCCGCTTTTTCAGTCGTGGCCTTGTTGCAAGACCAGACCAGTGGATGGGTCAAGGATTAGCTTTTTGGCTTTCGGACCATCGAAATCAAAAAAGCTGTCGAGCGTCCCTGCGCGAGTGTCCGTCGAACCGTTTCCGATGCGACCGACTTCCCAGTTCTCTTCGATGAAGCGAAGAATGGAACTCTGGTCGGTGATGCGGTGGTCCACGTAGTTCTGCTTGGAGTAGGGAGAGATGACCAGTAGCGGCAAGCGAGGCCCATAACCGCAGCGGCCCGGAACCGTGCCAGGTGCGGTGACGCCGCACGCGCCAGGACCGCTCAGTGCGTCATCGGTGGTATCGGACTGAATCACGATGGGATCCATGGCGTGGTCGTACCAGCCGTCCGAGTCATCATAGGCGATGATGACGGCAGTGTCCTTCCATTCCGGGCTCTGCTCAAGTGCATTGATCGTGTTGACGAGGAACAGTTGCTCGTTCAGAGGATCCGAGTAGCCAGCATGGCCATCAAAGGCGCCCTTGGCCTTTAGGAAAGAAACCGACGGGAGACGATGTTCTGCAAGCGCTGTCCAGAAATCATTCAGGTCGTACTGGTGATTGGCGCGGTCCGTCTTGCCGATATTGGCAGCGTTGCTGTAGGGAAGGTGGTTGGGATTTGCCGTTGATTGGTAATACTGAAACGGCTGGTGATGGGGGATGTAGTCGCTCTTGAGCCCCTGCGCGACGGTGGTGGCGTTGCCGCAAGCCAGAGAGCCGTCCGGGTTCTTGCCTGTGAGTGCGAAGCCGCCGCCGAACCAGCCCCAAGTGACCGACTTCTTGTTGAGCAGGTCGCCGATGTTTTTCCCGGACATGGTTACGCGGGTGCTTTTTGCGGTGCCGAGCACGGGAGTCAAAAGGCAGTTGTCAAAGCCCGGGCGAGGATCGCCAATAAGAGCGCCGGAATTAAGTCCGCCAGCGATCGAACCAGCCGGACTGCCGGGAGTCACGCCATCGGCAGCAAGAGGAACCAGCACAGCGCCACCGGTGTTCCCGGAGATGAGGTTGACGGCGCCGACGCTCGAAGGACCAAAGTTGGTGCCGAACGAATTGTCGCTCATGGAAAAGTACTGGGCATAATTCCACAGCGCAGTGACGGTGTTGCCGTCGTAGTAGCCCATAACGATTCCCTTGCCCTTGCCTGCGTCATAGCAGCCAGGGCCGCCCGCCCCGACTTCTTCCGGGAACTTGTCCATCAGGCCGTGGTTGAATGCTTTCTGCTCGTCAGCGTAGTCGTGATCCTGATCGCAGGTGACGGCTTCGGTACGGTCCAAGCGGAAGGGCTGCGTGGAGTTTGGATTTTCGTCAAGCAAGCCAGCGGCGCGGAGATTGTTGACGCGCGGCGTATCGACTTTACCGAAAAACTTTGGTTCATGGGCCGGATTTGTCGCGATTGGATAGGTCGCGAAATAGTGATCGAACGAAACGTTTTCCTGGAAAATGACGACGATATGCTTGATCGGAAACTTGGTGTCGACCTGGGCGGCTTCGTCCTTTTGATTATTTCCCCAGCTGACCGACGGCGTAGCTGCGGAAATAGTGAGGGCTGTGAGCAGTGCTGCGGCACTGCGCAAATACTTATGAATCATTGAATCTCCTTTAGTTTGTGCTTCTTCGTTGCCTGCGATACCACTTCGAGACTTAGCCGTGGCTGAGAGCAGCTAGCGGTAAACGCACCCGACGCATGTCGTGCAACGTGGATACGCTGCTTTTGTTATTCGTGTGTGAATGAGCTGTAAAAAGAGCGGGGACGGCTGGAAAATTTACAAATGCGCGACAGAATTGCCGGAAATCTTGACGCGACGGAAAAAGTGGGAGTCCAGGACCCCGGAAAGTGGCCTCGGCAACTGCCACGGCTGGCCGTCCGGAGCTCGCAGCGGCGGCGAAATGCCCTCCACAAAGTGCGGTTTTATTTTGCGGCAGGGTCGACTCGGATGATGCCCATCATGCCGCCGTCTTCGTGCTCGAGAAGGTGGCAGTGGTACATAAAGGTTCCGACGATGCGGGGATCGCGAAAGTCCATGCGGAGTTTGACGCTGGGGTATTGAGGGGTGCGGCCATTCCAGTACGAGACGTTGATGGTGTCCCGAAGGTAGGGTTCTTCCAGGGGGACGCCATTCCATTCCGTGAGGAGAAAATGGACCTGATGGATGTGGAAGGCGTGGAGTTCGGTGGAACGATTTTCAATGATCCAGTCTTCAACGTCGCCCTGATGAACGACGATGTTGGGGGCTTGGGCGTTCGGATCAAACTGCACGGGCTTCTCGCCGTCGACCGTGATGTAGAACTTGGTAGGGCTGTTGGGATCATGCGCATCGAGAGGTTCTTCAGAGAAATAGAGTTTCCGTTCACGGACGGGTTTGACATTGCCAAGCCAGTTGAGTGTGCCGTGCGCCGGCAATTGCGGGTACGTGGAAGCGACCAGAGTGGCGGACCCTGCTGTTGCGGCGCGCTCGCGCGTGAGCAGCGGCAAACGGGATTGCGGCTCCGGCGCCCCGGGAGAAACCAGCAGTGTGGCTAACGGCCGGGTGGGATCATTCTCACCCGCCGGACCCGTGTCCACCGTGCGCGTCACGAAACTGGCGGCTACGTGCGCGGTTGGAGCTTTGATAATGAACTCCGCCCGCCCTGCCGGAGGGAGTAGGATGTGGCTCTTCCACAGAGTGGCGCGCTCGCCGGAACCATTTTCGTTGACGGGAACGCCGTCCAGGGCAACCACTGCGAGAGCCTGCGGCTTGCCGTCAAAGAGCAGTTGCAAATCCAGATAGGTGATGGCGGAAGCGTTCAGGACGCGCCAGAACTCGCGCTCAGCGGGCTTCAGGCGGATCGTGGCAGGTTGATATTGCGGAAAAGAAACCGGCACGAAATTTACGGACAGGTCCTTGGCGGGCTTGCCGTTGCCGGTGCCCGTGTTCATGGCGTCGCCTTCGGCGTCTCGTAGAACGATGGGAGCTGGCACGTTGCCGGATTGCATCGGCTCGGCGTCGGGATGGACCAAATCTTGATCGCGAATGATCCAAACGCGTTCGGCGAGGCCAGCCACTTTGTCGTTGGCCTGCTCGATTCCCTCCACAATAAGGGCGCCGGAAGCGCCGCCGAGAACCTGCGCTTTGCTGAAGCCGTGCGGGTGCGGGTGATACCAATAGAGGCCGGGAGGGGTGTCTTTTGGAATCTGAAAACGAAATTCGAAGGCCGGGTCTGTCGGAGCAAGCAGCGTTTTCAGAGTTTCGTCCTGGTGGCATACCGGCGGAATGACGAGGCCGTGAAAATGAAGGTTCGTTGAGGTTGCGATCATGGGTCCGCCAGCGCAGGGGTCGTGTGGAGAATTCTGCGAAGAGGTATCGGCCATTTCCCGCTGGTTGTGGTGCATGACTGGCGTCGCCGGCTGCGATTCCGAACCAGCTTCATTTTTCAGGAGAAGAATCAGTGTATCGCCGGGATGGACCCGCAGATTGGGTGCCTGGTGACCGTTTGTGTCGAAATAACAGTAGCGCATTTGGTTGTTGGCGTCGGGCGAGCTCAGAAAGCGGAGTTCTACTTTGAGGGTTCCG
Source organism: Saccharimonadales bacterium (SeqCode) (assembly GCA_035317965.1). Lineage (GTDB taxonomy): Bacteria > Acidobacteriota > Terriglobia > Acidiferrales > UBA7541 > Acidiferrum. The sequence continues at coordinate 20,009 of DATHFT010000161.1, forward strand.
TTTTGGCTGCGGAGATCCTGGGGTTCGGGCACTTCACTGCCTTCCGACAAGCGTGGGCAAACGGACTTGGCCTGGGCAGAGGTGTTGGCAACGGAACTGGCCACTGCCCGCGGAGACGCCGTCTGAGCGACGAGCTGAACAGGGCCCAGGCACAATGAAAATGCAGTGGAGAAAATGATACGGCGGAAATGCATTCTTACCCCTGGCCGGGCAGCCACAAGAAAAACGGCGAAAGGTATAGATACGCGGGCTGTATTAATGGTAGATGAATGCAGTGTTAAAGACGGCCAAGGTGGGCGAGAACTTTCCGATGACCCAGGGTTCCGATACGAAACTTGCGCGCAAGTTGCGAACACGCGATTACTTTTCGCTGGCATTTGGGTCGATGGTCGGCGTCGGCTGGCTGGTGTTGATGGACGACTGGCTCGGGCGGGGCGGGCCGCTCGGAGCGATCATCGCGTTTGCGCTTGGCGGACTTCTGCTGTTGCCGGTCGGCTATGTCTACGGGCAATGGGTCGAGCGGCTGCCGGATGCGGCAGGGGAAGCGGCCTACTCGGCGCAGGCGTTCACACCCGGGGTCAGTTATTTCACGGGCTGGATGATGTTGCTGGCCTATTTTATTGTTTGTCCGTGGGAGGCGGTGGCAGTGGGGAAATTGGCGGCCTATGTATTCCCGTCGCTGAACTCCTATGAGCTTTATAGCGTCGCGGGACATCCGGTTTTCCTGCCGCGATTAATGCTGGGGATTGCCTTGACGCTTTTTCTGGCGGTGATCAACTATCGCGGCATTCGCGCGAGCGCGACCTTTCAAAATTGGGCGACTTCTTCGGTTCTGGTGTTTTTCGCCGTGTTGATTTTTGCTAGTGCGCGACACGGAAGTGTGAACAATTTTCATCCAGCGTTTAGCGGGGCGCCCTTAGCGTCCGTGCTGCTGACATTGCAAATCGTCCCCTATTTCATGACTGGATTTGAATCCGTGCCAAAAGTGGCGGAAGAAGCGCATCCGGAATTTCGCTCCCGGGGGTTTTTTCGCGCGATTGCCCTGGCGATTTTTGTCGGCGCGGGTTTTTATGTCCTGGTGATCGCGGCGGTGTCATTTGTTGCGCCGTGGCAGACGCTCGCCGGCAGGAGCTTCGCCACCGCGATTGCCTTCGAGCACGCGACAGGAACGCCGTGGCTGGTGCGCTTGGTTTTGCTGATCGCGATATTCGCGTTGTTTGAAGTGTTCAACGGGAATTTTGTAGCCTCGAGCCGGTTGCTGTTTGCGTTTGGGCGGCGGGGCACCATCAACCGCAGCTTTGGCACCGTTCACGCGAAATTCCTGACGCCTTCGGTGGCCATTGCAGGAATTGCCGCCGCGACGCTCATGGGATTGTTTTTAGGCGACGCGTTGCTGGTGCCGGTGACCGAAGTCGGGTCGATGGCTTCGGCTACCGGATGGCTCCTGGCCTGTCTTTCTTTTTTTGTGGTGGAAAAGCGCGCCGGGCTGCGAATGGTCGCTGGTTTTGCCGTTTGCGTGGCCCTGCTGCTGGTTTTGATGAAGCTGCTCCCGGTGTTTCCGGGACATTTTTCAATCACCGAGTGGATTGCTCTGGGAATTTGGATCGCTCTCGGATTTGGCATGCGCCACCGGTAGTTGCCAGAAGCCGGCGCTTGCTCGTGTATACTTTTGACTATGAAATTGTTGACTCGCGAATGATTCCATTTCTTCATCTTGGTCCTCTTACGATCCCCACATTCGGTTTGATGGTGGCCACCGCGCTGCTTATTTCCGCGTATGTGTTGCAGGCGGATATCGACCGTCGGAGACTGCACCTGGCGGGAACGAAAATATCAGCCGGAGGAAAAAAGGACGAAGGATTCTTGGTCATTGGGGTCGCCGGGATCGCCGGCCTCGCGGGAGCCCGGCTCTACCATGTTCTTGAAAGTCCTTCTGAATTTTTTTCAAATCCCTGGCCGCAATTGTTCAGCCGGTTTGGATTCGCGTGGTTTGGCGGATTTCTTGGCGGGTTTGTCGCGCTTATTTTTCTGGCGCGATACTACAAAGTTCCGATTCTGGAGTTTTTTGACATTTGCTCGCCTGCTGCGTGCGTGGGGTATGCCATTGGTAGAATCGGCTGTTTCCTTTCAGGCGATGGAGACTATGGCCGGCCGACTTCGCTGCCCTGGGGTATGAGCTTTCCGGATGGGGTGGTGCCGACAACCGACCGTGTGCATCCGACGCCCTTGTATGAACTCGTGGCCTGGCTCGTAATTGCCTGGATTCTGTGGAAGTTAGGAGCCAAGGCCTTAGGAATGCAAAGGCCAGCGGGAGAACTATTTTGCTGGTATTTGATTTTGACGGGAGTGGCGCGGTTTTTGGTGGAGATTATTCGCATTAATCCACGGTCATTCTATGGAATGTCCAACGCGCAGACGGCGAGCTTGGTGTCGGTCGTCCTGGGGTTGGGGCTTTTGTGGCGTGTGAAGAGTCGGCGCAATCCAGCCAGTTAGATTCAAAACAATTTACCTGTGGCAGCCGCCGCAAGTTCCTGCTCTTATTGTTTGACGATCGTGCCATCTTTCATGACGAAGGAAACTTTCCTCAGGGTTTGGATGTTCTCAACGGGATTTTCGGGGACGGCGATGATGTCGGCGGCCAAGCCGGGCTTCAGGGCGCCGCGCACCTTATCAACTCCCAGGAGACGCGCCGCGCCGATAGTCATCGCGCGAATCGTATCTGCCGCGGGAATTCCAGCGTCCACCCAACTGTCAATGTAGGAAATGGCGAGAGTGCCGCGCGTCTCACCGGATTCGGCGCTGTCAACGTCTGTTCCGAACACCACATTGACGCCGATTTTGTGGGCGCGCTTCAGGCGGTCGACCCAGATTTTGTGTTCTTCCGGACTGCTGAGTTTTTCCGTGAATTCCGTGCCCACCAGCGTGACGTTGTTTTTCTTGGCCAATTCCAAATCCTCATCCGTCATCTGGAAGCCGTGTTCAATGGAATCGACGCCGGCCTCGGCGGCGTTGTGCGCTCCGGCGTGCGTCCAGCAATGCGCGGCAAGTTTGAGTCCGGCGGCGTGGGCTTCGGCGATCATGAAACGGATATCATCGGTCGAATAGATATATTGCTGGTCGTCGACGACGATTTTTATGACCGTGGCGCCAAAATGAATATTCTGTCGAATGGCTTTGCGCATTTCGTCCCGGGTATCCGCGAAGGAATATTCAGGAGTGGCCAGGTCCCTTTTTTCCGGTTGCAAATGAAATTGTCCGCCGTACGGAGCGATGATGACTCCAGCGTTAATCATGGTCGGCCCCTGCACAATGCCTTTCTCAATCGCGCGGCGAAGAGCAGTGTCGGCATAATTTCCGGCATTACCTACGTCGCGTACAGTGGTAAATCCAGACTGCAGCATCGCCTGTCCGTTCGCGACTCCTTCGATGGCGCGGAAAGCATTCGTGTCCAGCAGCGTGGTGAAGAAATAATTTCCGGCATCGCGCTGCGGCTGCACTGTCAGGCACAGGTGGGTGTGGGCGTCAAAGAGGCCGGGCAGTACCGTCGATTTGGAGAGATCGATGACTCTCGCGTTGGCCGGAATTTTTACGTCACCTCCGATTTGTTTGATTTGCCGCCCCTCCACCAGAATGATTTGGTTGGATATGGTTCTTCCTGTTTCGGGATCGAGCAGTTTGCCTGCTTTGATGGCGATTAGCGGCTGAGAAACTTCCGTTTGCGCGAGCACAGGTAGTGTGGCCAGACAAAATAAGAGCGTGATGCTGAGCAGACTGCGGAATTTCATCGTTGTTCCTCGGAATGCAATATAGAAACCGGCCCTATTCGTCCTGCTTATAGACTTTTCCTTCTTTCATTACAAAGCTGACGTGCTCGAGCATATGAATGTCGGCCAGGGGATCGCCATCCACGGCGATAATATCGGCGGATTTTCCCGCCGTGATGGAACCGAAAAGTTCAGAGTGGCCGATGAGATCGGCGGCGTTTACCGTGGCAGACTGAATCGCCTGCATCGGGGTCATTCCATACTTCACCATAAAAGCAAACTGCCGCGCATTTATGCCATGCGGGCAGACCCCGGCGTCGGTGCCGAACGACATCTTCACCCCGGCCTTGACCGCCTTGGTGAAGTTTTTGCGTTGGGCCTCCCCGAGATCGCGATCGTGCTCCAGGAAATCTTTAGGTGTGTTGGGATTCGACTCGATACATTCTTCATCGTAAATATCCATGTCGAGATAAGTGCCGTGTTGCTTGGCGAGGGCGATGCCTTCGTCGTCGATCATGGTGGCATGTTCCACGGACGCGACTCCGGCGCGGATCGCGTTCTTGATTCCTTCAGGCGCGTGAGCATGGGCTGCAACACGCAGACCGAAGTTCGCTGCTTCGTCGACGGCGGCTTTTAGTTCTTCCGGAGTGAACTCGATCGATTTTGGATTGCTGCCGTGGGTGAGAACTGCGCCCGTGGATAGAACTTTGATGTGATCGGCGCCACGATGAGCGAGTTGGCGAATTTTCTGGCGTACTTCCCACGGACTGTTTACTTCACCGTAACGCAGGTCCCAAGGGAGTTGAATATCGGGTGAAAGTCCGGTCATGGCTCCGGCGCCTTCGCTGATGGTGACATATGCGCCAGCGACGTACATGCGCGGGCCAACGACAAGACCCTGTGCGATGGCGTCGCGCATGGCGACATCATTAAAGGCGCGGTAGACGCCGACATCGCGGACCGTGGTAAACCCCGCCAGGAGGGTGAGTCGCGCGTTTGCAATGGTGGCGTACGCGGTTTCGGCGGCGGATTTCTGCAGGACAAAAAGCGGTTCGGCGTCGCCGAGATCGGCAAGATGTGTGTGGCAATCAACCAGCCCGGGAAGAACGGTCATTGCCGAGAGGTCGATTGTTTTAGCGCCTTCCGGGATTTTTATGTTTTCGCCCACTGCCTCAATCTTGCCGCCGCGGATGAGAATTATTTGATTAGAGAGTTCGCGTCCTTTTAGGGTGTCGATAAATTTTCCGGCTCGGAGGGCGGTGACCGGCGAGGCAGACGGAGCGGGAGTTTGTTGCGCGGACGAGAAGACCGTCAGAACAGTTGAACAGAAAACCACGAGAAATGATCTTTTGACCACGAATGTCCTTTGACGCGAAAGGGGCTGCGAGGAAAGGGAGACCCTCGCCCGGGCGAATGATATACCGGGTGGCGAAGTTGTTCAATTTACCAGTGAGAGCGAACCAAAGGAAAAAGGGGCCCGCCTCAGAGAGCGGGCCCCGCGCAACTGCCGAGTGCCAAAGCGAATTACAACATCTGACGGAGGACGTATTGCAGAATGCCTCCGTGGTGGTAATAGGAAACTTCTTCAGGCGTGTCGGCGCGGGCGATTACGCTGAAGGATTTTACTTGGCCATTTTCAGACTTGGCGCGCACCGTGATGGATTTTTTGGGAGACAAGGACGAAACCCCTTCAATTTCAAAGACTTCGTGGCCGGTTAAGCCGAGCGATTCGCGAGTTTCACCCGGTTTATACTCCAGCGGAAGAACTCCCATGCCGACCAGATTGCTGCGATGAATGCGTTCATAGCTCTCGGCGATAACCGCCCGTACGCCCAGCAGGCGCGTGCCCTTGGCGGCCCAATCACGCGAGGAGCCAGAGCCGTATTCTTTGCCGGCGAGAACGACGAGCGGGACACCTGCTTCGCGGTACTTTACGGCGGCGTCGTAGATGAACATTTTTTCGCCACCAGGGAGATACAGTGTCCAGCTGCCCTCGGTGCCGGGGGCCAGCTGGTTGCGCAGGCGAATGTTGGCGAAAGTTCCGCGCATCATGACTTCGTGGTTGCCGCGACGCGCGCCATAGGAATTGAAGTCATGCGGCTTGACGCCATTGGCCACGAGATATTTTCCGGCCGGAGAATCGAGCGCGATCGAACCCGCCGGCGAAATGTGATCGGTGGTGACGCTGTCGCCAAGAACAGCCAGCACCTGCGCACCGTGAATGTCCGCGAGAGCCGGTGGATTCTTCGGCATGTTGTCGAAGTACGGAGGCATCTTGATGTAGGTCGATTTTGGATCCCACTGATAGATGTCGCCTACGGGGATGGGCAGGGCTTTCCACTTGGCGTCGCCCTCGAATGCTTCGGCGTATTCCTTGCGATATTGTTCGCTCGTGACGGAGGCGCGGACGGTCGATTCGATTTCCTGGGGCGTCGGCCAGATATCTTTCAGGAAAACCGGCTTGCCGTCGGTACCGTTGCCGAGCGGTTCTGTCGTCAGGTCAACGTCCATGCGTCCGGCGAGCGCATACGCGACGACCAGGGGCGGCGAGGCGAGGTAGTTTGCCCGGACCAGCGGATGAATGCGGCCCTCGAAATTGCGATTGCCGCTAAGCACCGCAACGGCTAGAAGGTTATTGTCCTTGATGGCTGCGCCGATGGCGTCAGGAAGAGGGCCGCTGTTGCCAATGCACGTCGTGCAGCCATAACCCACCAGATTGAAATTGAGCTTGTCGAGATATTTGTCGAGGCCTGCGACGGCGAGGTAGTCGGTAACCACTTTTGAGCCGGGAGCGAGACTGGTTTTCACCCATGGCTTCACGCTAAGGCCGCGTTCGACGGCTTTTTTCGCCAGCAAACCCGCACCAAGCATCAGCGAAGGATTCGAAGTGTTGGTGCAGCTCGTGATGGCGGCGATGACGACCGCGCCGCTCGATAGATCGAATGAATCGCCGTTGTTTTTCACTGCCACATTGCTGGAGTGCGAACCTTCCAGAACTTTTGTGAACGAAGACTTGGCGTTGCGCAGCAGTACGCGATCTTGCGGACGTTTCGGTCCTGCGACGGTGGCCTCGACGGTATCCAGATCGAGTTCGAGGGTGTCGTTGAAAGCGGGTTCTGGCGTGGAGTCGGTACGGAACAGCATCTGCTCTTTGCAATACGCTTCGGTAAGAGCGATCTGTTCAAAAGACCGCGCGGTAAATTGGAGATACCCGAGGGTTTCGCTGTCGACCGGGAAAAATCCCATCGTCGCGCCGTATTCCGGAGCCATGTTGGCGATGGTGGCGCGATCTGGAACACTGAGGCTGGAAAGACCTGAGCCGTAGAATTCCACAAACTTTCCGACCACACCTTTTTTTCGCAGCATTTCCGTGACGGTAAGAACCAAGTCCGTCGCCGTCGCGCCTTCCGGCAAGCGGCCATGGAGACGGAACCCGACAACTTCAGGAATAAGCATCGACGACGGCTGGCCCAGCATGGCCGCTTCTGCTTCAATGCCGCCGACACCCCAGCCGAAGACGCCGAGTGCATTAATCATAGTGGTGTGCGAGTCCGTGCCGACGACGGAATCCGGATACGCTTCGAATCTGTTGCCGGAAGGAACCGCACAAACTACACGCGCCAGATACTCGAGATTGACCTGGTGACAGATGCCGGTGTCCGGCGGAACAACTTTGAAGTTTTGAAACGCGGTTTGTCCCCAGCGGAGGAACGCGTAGCGCTCGATGTTGCGCTGAAATTCGAGTTCGGCGTTCAGGCCGAAGGAGTTCGCTTGGCCGAAGCTGTCGACTTGTACGGAATGGTCAATGACCAGTTCTGCGGGGAAGAGCGGATTGATTCTCTTGGGGTTGCCGCCCATTCGGACCACGGCTTCGCGCATGGTCGCGAGATCGACGATGGCGGGAACACCGGTGAAGTCCTGCAGGAGGACGCGCGCGGGCATGAAGGCAATTTCCTTTTCGGGAGCGCCGGGCTTCCAAGTGGCGAGGGCCTTGATGTCTTCCGCGTGGACGAAGCGATTGTCTTCGCAGCGCAAAAGATTCTCGAGCAGGATTCGCAGCGAGAAAGGAAGCTTGGCCAGATCGGCGACGCCATTTTTCTCGAGAGCTTCGAGACGATGAATATCGAACGTTTGGGCACCGACGTTGAGCTTGTCACGCGTGCCGAAAGAATTTCCTGCGGAAATAGCCATCCTCACGGTCCTTTCTGTCTCTTCTGCGTTCTATGATAACCGAAATCCATGCGGCGCGTCGTCGGGCTATACTTGGAGTTGCATGAGGATAGCGCTGATTTCGACGTATGAATTGGGGCGGCAGCCATTTGGACTGGTTTCGCCGGCCGCCTGGCTGCGGAAGCGAGGTCACGCGGTGACCTGCCTGGATTTGACGCGGCAATCGCTCGATGAAGGAGCGATTCATGCTGCGGAAATGATCGCGATTTATCTGCCAATGCACACCGCCACACGCCTGGCCGTGCAGCTGATTCCTGCCTTGCGGAAATTAAATGAAGACGCGCATCTTTGCTGTTACGGATTGTATGCGCCGATGAACGTGGAATATCTGCGTTCGCTCGGAGTAGCGACGTTCCTCGGCGGAGAGTTTGAACAAGGTCTGGTGCATTTGGCGGAGCGGCTCGCTGACCAGGGTAAAAAGCAAACACCACAAAAAGAGGAGCTAATATCATTGGAGCGGTTGTCATTTGAAGTTCCGGATCGCACCGGACTGCCGTCCATTGAAAAATATGCGCATCTGATTGTGCCCGGTCATGGGTTTCGCGTCGTCGGCTCCACGGAGGCGAGTCGCGGCTGCAAACATTGGTGCCGTCACTGTCCCATTGTTCCCGTCTACAAAGGGGTATTCCGGATTGTCAGCAGGGATGTGGTGCTGGAGGACGTTCGGCGACAAGTGGCGGCAGGAGCGCAGCATATTTCGTTCGGCGATCCCGACTTCTTCAACGGAATTGGCCATGCCGCGAAATTGATGGAAGAGTTTCATCGCGAGTTTCCGGCGGTCACCTATGACGTGACAATTAAGATTGAACACTTGAGGAAACATGAAGAGCGGCTCGTCGCCCTGCGCGACACGGGATGTTTGTTTGTGATCAGCGCCGTGGAGTCGGTCGATGACGCGGTGCTCGGAAAACTGGATAAAGGACACACGCGCGAAGATTTTCTCCGCGTGGCGGATCTGTTTCGCAAGTTGGGCTTGATACTGCATCCCACATTCGTGCCGTTTACCCCGTGGACCACATTCGATGGTTATCTGGATTTACTCGGCGTGGTGGCGGCCGAAGGACTCGCCGAAAATGTGGCGCCGATTCAGCTGGGGATTCGCCTGTTGATACCAGAAGGGTCACGGATTCTGGAACTTCCCGATGTGCGGGAACTCGTGGGACCGTTTGATGCCGAGTCCTTGGTCTTTCCATGGACCAACAGCGACCCGCGCCTGGATGAGTTGAGTGAAGAGGTTCAAGGGATTGCCGCGGCGGCGGATAAACGGAAAGACTCGCGCACCGTGGCTTTTGAACGAATCTGGAGAGCCGCGCATGCCGCCGCCGGCCGGGAAGTGCCGGAGATTCCATTTGCCGGAGGAAATGTTGGCCATGCCGTGCCGTTCTTGAGCGAGCCCTGGTATTGCTGCGCCGAACCAACAAAAGATCAACTCGTTTCGATTGGAACCGTCGCAAAAACATCGCTCGAACCAGTCACCCCCGGCGCTGAAAGTTTCGTGTGAAGAATTCCTCCCGAGTTTCGTTTGAATGAGTATGCTCACGAGACGCTTGCTTTTATTTACAGCTAAGCTCGGTTACCAGACGCGGAGTTTTGAAGAAGCCGCGAAAAAGTTCAGCGTCGACCTCGTGTACGTCACGGATCGCTGCCACCAACTGGACGACCCCTGGGGCGATCGCGCGATTGCGGCACACTTTGAAAACCCGGAAGCAGCCGCGTACGAAGTGATTGAGAGAATGCGCGGACAGAAGGTGGATGGAGTTTTGGCGTTGGGCGACCGGCCTGCCGTTGCCGCTGCTTTTGCCGCTCGTGGCTTGGGAATTCCTCGCAATCACCCCGCTGCCGTCGAAGCATGCCGCAGCAAATTGAGGATGCGTGAAGTTCTTCGCGACGCAGGATTGCCCGGACCGTGGTTTCAAAAGATCGCCTTGCATCCAGTTCCCGAGCCTGCGCTTTTGGGAATCTCCTACCCGTGCGTACTGAAACCACTGTCGCTGTCGGCCAGCCAGGGAGTCGTACGAGCGAACAATCGCGAACAATTTCTGACTGCGGCCGCGCGGATAAAGCGGCTATTGGATTCGGCGGAGATTCGAGCAACGCGAGAAGCGAATTTGGATCGGATTATTGTCGAAGGATACATTCCCGGCAAAGAAGTGGCCGTTGAGGGCCTGCTCGTCGAAGGGGAACTGCGCATACTGGCGATATTCGACAAGCCGGATCCTCTGGAGGGTCCTTTTTTTGAAGAGACAATTTATGTGACGCCGTCGCGATTGAGCGATGCGCAGCAAGCAGCGATCGGCGATTGTGCATTGCGCGCCATGCGGGCCCTGGGGTTGACCCACGGGCCAGTTCATGCGGAATTTCGAATCAACGAGCAAGGAGTGTGGCCGCTCGAAGTTGCGCCGCGACCCATCGGCGGGCTTTGCGCGCGAGCCTTACGTTTCGTTGCAAACGGATCCGACGACACCATTGGCTTGGAAGAACTTTTACTCCGGCATGAGCTGGGTATTGCCGGCGGAGATTGGATTCGCGAGGACGCCGCTTCAGGCGTGTTGATGATCCCCGTTCCCAAGAGTGGCATCTTAGATGGTGTTGCAGGAGCAGATGCCGCGCGCGCCACGCCTGGCGTCTCAGAGCTCCTAGTCACCGCGCGGCTGAAGGACTACATCGCCGCCTGGCCGGAAGGTTCGAGTTATTTGGGGTTTCTGTTTGCGAAGGGCAGGAATCCAGAAACGGTTGAGCAAACCATCCGCAACGCCCACGCCAAACTAAGTTTCACGATTGTGCCGCGATTGCCCGTCGAACATCCTGTCACTAAACAAGTGCCCGAAGCGCAGAACTAGCCTTTGGCCTTGGGTGCAACATACCCTTCCGGTAGCTTGGCACCGGCTCCAAAGAAAAACTGCTCCATCTGCTCTTCCATGATTTTCTGCGAATTAGGGTCGATGGGATTGAGCCGGTATTCGTTCATGATCATCTTGGAGTGTTCCAGCCAAAGCTTCCAGGCATCCTTGGAAACACTCTCATAGACGCGCTTACCGATTTCACCCTTCCAGGGGATGCGGTCCAGTCCCGGCAGGTCTTTATCAAATTTCACGCAGTGCACCATACGTGCGCCGGGCTTGACCGGTTCACTGGGTGGAGGCGTCGGATCGCAAGAATCGGCGGACATTAAGTTCTCCTGGGAATACCTGCAAATTCGACAGTACTGCAATAAACCGAAAATTTCCACCTGACGCGCCCGAAAAATCATTCGACCGGGAGCGGGCCCGCCCCGACCGGACTAATTATGAGACGTGGATATGACGCTTTGTGATATAGAGCGATAATGATTTCTCCGATGTTCCATCAGCAGGTTTTCCCCGGCAGTCTTGGTGAAGCAATCCAAAGAGAAATTCAATGGCTGCAGGAAGCCCAGGCCATTCAAAGGCTGTGGGCTGCGGACGTATCGCTATGGTCCGTGGACGGGAAAGTGGCCGAAACATTCAAGGAGAAATTGCGTTGGCTCTGCCTGCCCGACAATCTTGGCCCGTACATGGAGCGGGCGGTGGCAGGGGCCGGCAAGTTGCAACAAGAGGGATTCGATGACATCGTTTTTGTCGCGATGGGGCGTTCCAACTTCGCCGTGGAAACGGTTGTTCGGCAGTCCGGCGCAAAATTGGGACGCAAGTTCCTCCTGCTTGACAGCACTGATCCAGGCGCTATCCGTGCAATAGAAAAGCAGGTTTGCCTGGAGCGGACTCTTTTTATTTTCGCCAACAAATCGGGGAAGCGAATCGAGACACATGCATTGCTCCTGTACTTCTTGGACAAGGTGAAACTTGCGGGCGTCCCCAGGCCAGGCCGCCACTTTGTGGCGGTAACAGAGGAAAATTCCTATCTCGCCGAACTCGCCAGAACATATAATTTTCGCGACATATTTTTGGATCCCCCCGGAATCAGCAGCCAATACTCCTCTCTCATTCACTTCAATCTTTTGATGAGTGCCGTCTGTGGAGTCGGATCTGCCACTTTAGTGGAGCGCGCTGTTGCCATGCGTGACGCATGTAGTCCGGCTACCGCGCCGGATCAAAATCTTGCGTTGCAACTGGCGGCATTTCTCGGAGCGGCGCTTTCGAATCATTTTGCCAGGCTGATATTCATCAACACAGAAAGCGTCGACTTCATGACGTATCAGATGGGAAGTCTTCTTGGCGCGAGTACGGGAAAATTGGAAATGGGAATCATTCCAATCTTTGGACAGACTTCCTATCCGTTGGACATATTCAAGCAATCGTGCGGTGCGGTCGCCATCAGAATGTCAGGCGAGCGCGACGAAATACTCGACGACAAGATCGGGGAATTGCGGCAGGCGGACATTCCCCTGATTTCGATTGAAATCCGGGACGCGAAGGATCTGGGGGCAGAACTGTTCAAATGGGAAATCGCCACTATGCTATTGTGCGCGCAAAAGGGGATCGATCCTTTCGCGGACCCGGATACCACCGAAGCCCGAAGAGCCAGCTCCCGAATACTGGAACAAATCGAGAAAACAGGTGAATTGCCGCTACCCAGAATTCGCATAAAGGAATCCGGGATTGCCTTGCGGATGGAGGGCGAAACCCGGCAGCAGGTTTCCACTCTAAGCTTGCCGGAGGCCCTGCGCAGCTTTCTGGAGTTGCGGCTGGCAGATGGCTACCTTGCCGTCCTGCCATTTGCCTCCCCGCATCCTCCGGCGGCTGCCGCTCTGGAAAGAATCCGGGAGCAGCTTGTCGAACGGCTGAAAACCCCAGTTCTGGTAACTTCCGGTCCCCGGTATCTGCATTCGATGGGCCAGGTCTACAAGGGCGGTCCTCCCAAAGGGATTTTCATAATCCTGACTGCTGAACCTTCCGAAGACGTACCGGTTCCTGGAGCGGGCTACACGTTTCGACAACTGGACTTGGCTTTGGCACTCGGAGATTTTGAGTCTCTCGTTCACCATAAGAGGCCGGTCCTCCTTTTGCATTTAACTCAGGGAATGGACACGGGCCTTGAGCAATTAAATTTATTACTGAAGCAAGCTCTGGTACATCTAAAAGGATCAAGGTCCTAGGACCGCGAGTACCGGGCGATTTTCTGGCCGAGCGGATCATCGTATTGGCGGGCTGCGACTACTTTGGAGAATGCGCTTGACTGAAATCACTACATTGTTCTGGGACATAGGCGGAGTTATCCTGACGAACGGATGGGACCGCGGCTCGCGCCGGGATGCAACCACCGCGTTTCAGCTGGATTGGGAGGAATTTGAGGACCGCCACGACTTGTCGTTCCCGGCATTTGATGCCGGCCAAATCACTCTGAATGAATATCTCGACCGTACCTTGTTTTACAGAACGCGGCCATTCACCAGGGAAGAATTTATCGCATTCATGTTCGCGCAATCGAAGGAATACCCGGGATCGCGGGCGGTTCTCGATGCCCTGGCGCGAACGGAAAGATATTTCATCGGTGCCATCAACAACGAGCCACTCGAGTTGAACGAATACCGGATTCAAGCGTTCCATTTGCGACGGGATTTTCTCGTCTTCTTTAGTTCGTGTTACGTGCATTCAAGAAAACCCGAGGAACATATCTTTCGAGTGGCCCTGGAAGTGACGCAGCGCAAAGCGGAAGAGTGTGTATTTATCGATGACCGGCCCCTGAATCTGGAAAGTCCGCGCCGCCTGGGTATGAATGCCATTCACTACCAGAACCCGGAGCAACTGTGTTCAGACCTTGCAAAACTCAACATTAAGGTATAGTTGCAGGACTGAAACGATTTAAGTCAAAGTGCTGGTTTGAACTGAGAGGAACAGCATGCCCGAAGAAAGCAATCGTTCCGGATACGGCGCAGTCGCCGAACCTTGCACTGTCGTACTGTTTGGCGCGTCGGGAGACTTAGCCAAACGCAAAGTCATTCCGGCCATGTACGATCTGGCAACTCACAACTCCCTTGGCTCGCACTACGCCATCATCGGCTTTGCGCGCACCCAAATGGGTGATGACACCTTTCGTGCCGCGGCCGGAGAGGCAGCTAAGACAATTTCCGAAGTCGGGCCGATCGATCCGCAAAAGTGGCAGGATTTTTCAAAAAATCTGTATTACCACAGCGGGGACTACAAAGACCCCAAGGCGTATGAAGAGCTGGCGAAGAAGCTGAAGGGAATGGAAGGCGAATCCTGCGGCAATCGCTTGTTTTATCTTTCCACTCCGCCGGAGGTCTATGAAGATATCATCGAGCAACTGGGAAAAGCCGGTTTGGCCAAGCCATCTTCCGATAAGTTTTGGTCGCGCATCATCATTGAAAAGCCGTTTGGGCACGATTTGGCGTCCGCCCGGGAACTAAACCAGATTGTCTTAAAGGTTTTCGAAGAGAAGCAGATTTATCGCATCGACCACTACCTCGGCAAAGATACCGTGCAAAATCTCTTGGTTCTGCGCTTTGGCAATGGCATCTTCGAACCGCTGTGGAATCGCAATTACGTGGATCACATCCAGATCACTGCGGCAGAGACTCTGGGAGTTGAGCGGCGCGGCGGTTTTTATGAAACGACTGGGGCCCTGCGCGACATGATTCAGAGTCATGTCCTGCAACTGACCTCGCTCGTAGCCGTTGAACCTCCGGCTTCCTTTGATGCAACCGCCGTCCGCAACGAAAAACTGAAAGTCCTGCAATCGATTCGACCATTTAATTTGGAAATGGTGGCGCAGTCCGTGGTTCGCGGCCAGTATGCGGCGGGACAACTGGACGGAAAACCTGCCCCGGGATACCGCCAGGAGCAGGGAGTCAATCCAAATTCGAAAACGGAAACCTTCGTTGCCGCGAAGCTGCTGATCGACAACTGGCGCTGGGCCGGAGTGCCGTTTTACCTTCGCACGGGAAAGCGTCTGGCGAAGCGAACGACGGAAATCGTCATTGAATTCCGGCGCGCGCCGCACATGGTGTTTCGCGACAAGGAAATTGAGCCCAATCGTCTGGTTTTGAATATCCAGCCGGACGAAGGCGTCTCCGTTTCGTTTGTGGCCAAGCGCCCCGGAACGGAAATGAGCATCGGCAACGTCAACATGAATTTCAGCTACCGCGAGGGATTTGGCGGCGGTACGCGAAGCGCCTATTCCACTCTTGTGAATGACTGCGTGCGAGGAGATGCGACTCTGTTTGATCGCGGAGATAACGTGGAAGCGGCCTGGGCGCTGGTCGATCCAATACTGGAAGTTTGGAGCGCAGCAAAAAGTGCAACCGTGCCCCAGTACCCGTCCGGAAGCTGGGGGCCGCGTGAATCAGAAGTTCTGTTGGAACGTGACGGCAGGAAATGGCACAACCCGGACGGTCACTAAAAAGTTCTAGTCATTCGAACCACAGGGGGCTTCGGTGATCCTTGCAGGAGACGTGGGCGGCACGAAGTGCAACCTCGCACTGTTTTCCGAAAAAGACGGCAAGCTGACGCCCGTCTTCAAACAGCGTTTTGCGAGCAAGGAATTTGCGCAATTTGATCGCATTGTTCGCGAATTTGCACGGCAGGCCTCCCCGCATATTGCCGCGGACCCCGTGACCGCAGCAGGATTTGGAATTGCCGGTCCGGTCCTTAACAACACCGTTCGCGCGACGAATCTTCCGTGGACTGTGGACGGCGCATCCCTTGCCAAGGAATTAAACGTCGAACACATTGTCTTGCTCAATGACCTGGGAGCGACGGGACACAGCATCGAGCATTTGCCGCCGGAAGAATTTTGCGTATTGAACGTAGGAAAAGCCGAGCCGGGGGGAACCCGCGCGCTGCTCGCGGCTGGAACGGGATTAGGCCAGTCATTTCTGGTGTGGAATGGCAGCCGCTATCAAGTTGTGCCTTCCGAAGGCGGGCACTCGGATTTCGCTCCGCACAGCGAAGAGCAGATTGAGCTGCTGCGTTTTATGAGGCGGCGCTATCCGCAGGTCAGCTGGGAACTGATTCTTTCTGGGCGGGGGTTCCGTACGCTGCATGAATTTCTATCTTCCACAATAAAGCATGCTTCCTTTGAGGATCCCGATGCCGATCCAGCGCCGGAAATAACCAGGAGGGCACTGGAAAAGAGCTGCCCTGTTTGCGTTGCAACCTTGAATCTATGGATGGCGATTTACGGTGCCGAGGCCGGAAATCTTGCCCTGAAGGTTCTCTCTTTGGGCGGCGTTTACGTGGCCGGCGGCATCGCCGTAAAAGTTCTGGAAAAAATGAAGGACGGAACGTTCATTCAAGCCTTCAAGGACAAATGGAAGTTCGAGGGCTTGATGAGCAATATTCCCGTGTCCGTGATATTGAATGAAAATGCTCCTCTGCTCGGTGCTGCCTACGAAGCCCTGGCTCTTGTCCGCAAGTAGCCACTCCATTTTCTGAATACTCTCTGAACAAAATTTCGCGGCTTCGCAACACGGAGCCGCGAAGGTCTTTCTGTGGCCGCAGGAGATTGCTACGCTTTATCATGGCTTTTCTTGAAGAGCGTTTTGGTGAATGGAAGCCTGTCTCGCGGCTAGCAGGAGTTGCGTGGCTAACGGTCTACACCTTGTTTCTTTTCTACGCGGCACTTGACCGCAGCGGCTTCCTTTTTGTGGACTACGTAAACCTGATCGTGCACGAAGGCGGGCACTTCTTTTTCAGTTGGTTCGGCTACACCATCACCATTCTGGGGGGCACGCTCGCAGAGTTGCTCGTCCCCATGCTTTGCACTGCATATTTCTTCTGGCATCGCGAAATTACCGGATTTGCGTTCTCATTGTTCTGGTTTTTTGAGAATTTTCTATACATCGGAACGTATATGGCGGACGCCCGCGCCGAAGCCCTGCCCCTGGTGGGGTCGGGTGAACACGATTGGGCTATTCTTTTTGGCCAGTGGGGGCTGCTGGCACAAGACCAGAAACTGGGGGGCTTCCTTCGCTTGGCCGGCTGGGCGGGCATGTTGGCTCTGATGATCTGGCTGGGGTTGAAAACCTGGAGAAATTCTGCTGCCACCACCGAATATATTTCGTAGGCCGCAGGTGGCCCGCGAGCTGATCGTAACCTTGTGGTTTTTTGGTAGACTACATCAATTCGAATCTCCCCACGGGGAGGCGTTGCGCGCATCTGTCTGCGGCCGGTGACGCCAAGGAGCAGTGATGAGTAGTTCTGCAGCGGTACCAACTCGGGAATTTCAAAACTATGTGAATGGCGCATGGCGTCCATCCACTGCGACGGAATTTTTCGATGTGACGAATCCAGCGACCTCAGAATTGCTGGGCCGAACTCCCCTTTCCACGAACGCCGATGTGAGTGCGGCTGTGCAGGCGGCTAAGGAAGCGTTTCCGGCTTGGCGCAGAACGCCTCCGGGCGAGCGCATTCAATATCTTTTCAGACTGAAGAATCTGCTTGAAGAAAATATCGATGAAATTGCCCGGCTGACCACGATTGAAAATGGGAAAACTATTGCCGAAGCAAAAGCTGAGTTGCGCCGGGGAATCGAAAATGTCGAAGTTGCTTGCGTCATTCCCATGATGATGCGGGGCTATAACCTTGAGGATGTAACTCCTGGCGTGGATGAAACGTTGATTCGCCAGCCTCTCGGAGTGGTGGCGGCGATAACCCCGTTTAACTTTCCGGCGATGATTCCGTTTTGGTTTTTGCCGTATGCGGTTGCCTGCGGCAATACGCTGGTATTGAAGCCTTCAGAACGGGTGCCGCTTACCATGCAGCGTTGTGTTGAACTTCTCGAGAAGACCGGACTGCCAAAGGGAGTCGTGAATCTGGTCAACGGGGGACGAACCGTTGTCGACGCATTGTGCGACCACCCCGATGTGCGAGCGATCAGCTTTGTCGGTTCGACTCCAGTGGCCAAGCATGTTTACGGGCGATCGGCGCTGGCAGGGAAACGCGCGCAGTGCCAGGGCGGAGCGAAAAATCACGTTATCGTATTGCCCGATGCGGATATGGACCTCGCGACGCAAATCATCAGTGACAGTGCCTTTGGGTGCGCCGGGCAGCGGTGTCTTGCGGTTTCTGTGGCGGTCACGATTGGTGACGCGCAAAAAACGTTTCGTGACGCGATCGCCCAGGCGGCCTCTGCAATTCGAGTTGGCAGCGGCCTGGAGAAAAATGTACAAATGGGGCCGGTGATTTCTCGCGAGAGCAGGGAGCGCGTGGAATCCCTGATCTCCACCGGAGTTGGCGATGGAGCGAAGCCGATTGTCGATGGCCGCAATACAAAGATTCCAAACTATGAGGCCGGAAATTTCCTGACTCCGACGATTCTGGACGGACTTCCGCCCTCCAGCCAACTGGCGCATACCGAAATTTTTGGTCCGGTCCTCAGTCTGGTGCACGCAAATTCGATTGATGAAGCCATGGATTTCTTGCGGCGCAGTCCCTACGGCAACCAGGCTTCCTTGTTTACCTCTAGCGGTGCGGCGGCACGCAAGTTCCGCTATGAAGCGCCGGCGGGCAATATTGGGATTAATATTGGCGTAGCTGCGCCCATGGCGTACTTTCCGTTCAGCGGATGGAAAGAAAGCTTTTTTGGCATTCTGCATGGACAAGGGAAAGATGCCGTTGAGTTTTACACGGAATCAAAGGTCGTGGTGGAGCGCTGGTCACGGCAGGAGACACGCAAGTTCTAGGAATTAGAGCGGGCGCCATTTTTGACACGGTTTTTTCTATGAATACCAAACCGCTGCACGTGGACATGAACGAACACATCGAGTGCGCGCACACGCTGGCGTCGAAGTTCTATAGCGACCCCGCCATTCTGGAAGTCGAAAAAGCGCGAATCTTTCGCCGTACCTGGCAGCTTGTGGGCACGCTCAGGCAAAGTTGCGGGGACCTGAACGGGGAACCGCGCACGATTTCCGATCCCGAGAGTTTCTTTACCGCCGAAGTCGCCGGTGAACCGGTCATCGTCGTGCGGGACAAGCAGCAGACGCTGCGCGCGTTCAGCAATGTGTGCCGGCACCGCGCGGGGCCGATTGCCCTGGGCAGCGGATGCCGGAATGTTTTGCGCTGCCAGTATCACGGTTGGACGTATACCCTGGACGGACGCCTGATTGGAACGCCGGACGTGGAAGGCGTGGAGTTTTTCGATCGCAGCAACATGGGCATGTTCCCGCTGCGCTGCGAAGTATGGGAACAGTTCATTTTTGTGAATTTCGACACCAATGCCGAACCGCTCGCGACCTATCTGGGACAGATTCCCGGCCAGGCCCGCGGCTTTCAGTTTGCCGGCTTGCATTCTGTTGAGCGGCGCGATTATGTGATCAACTGCAACTGGAAGGTCTACGTCGACAACTACCTTGAGGGCTATCACATTCCCATTGCGCATCCCGGGCTGATGAAAGAAATCGATTACGCGCAATACCGCACCGATACCTTTCGCTATTATTCGCAGCAGTTTGCGCCGATTCGGGCCATGAAGCCGGAGGAGACCGGTGAACGATTTTATGCTCCGGGAACGGGCGGGCTCGCGGAAGCGCTCTATTTCTGGATTTTCCCCAATTTGATGCTCAACATTTATCCTGACAACATTTCCACGAATTTGATCGTCCCGCTTTCCCACGATAAGACACTGACCATTTTCGAGTGGTTTTTTCACGATGTTTCTTCCAAAAAAATGCAAGAGCGCGTCAAGAAGGCGGTGGCCTTCAGCGAGGAAGTACAACAGGAAGATATTGGTCTCTGCGAAAACGTGCAAAAGGGATTGCGCTCGGCAACATATGACCGCGGCCGCTACTCCGTAAAACGGGAAAACGGTGTCCACCACTTCCACATGCTGCTCGGCGAATTCTTGGGACAGGTCTAGGCCTCTCCCGCCGGATTCCTGGACGCAATCCACCGGAATGTCGGTTGTCAGTCCCATTCAAAGAAATCCTTAGCCGACTCGCCCGGGCCTAGCCGCAAAGAATCCCGTATGTGCCCGAACGGGAGGGCGGCAGCAGGCGGACCGCAGTTCGGCGCCACTCAGCAGTAGTAAACTGCATTGGAGAAATTAAGCTGGAATGGAGAGCGCGTGATTCTTCTGCTGATGGGGCCTACCGGTTCTGGCAAGACGCTGATTGGGAAGATGCTGGCCGAGCAGCTGGGGTGGAAGTTTGCCGATGGGGACGAGTTTCATTCGGCGGCGAACATTGCAAAGATGTCGCACGGGATTCCGTTGACGGATGCGGACCGGGGGCCATGGATTGAAGCGATTCGGGCGGCGATTGTGGCGTGGATTGCGGCGGGAGCAAATGCGATTGTGGGATGCTCCGCCTTGAAGCGCAGCTATCGCGCCAGGTTGTGTGTCGACGGCCATGTGAAGCTGGTATACCTGAAGGGTTCTTACGAGTTGCTGGTCGAGAGAGTGCATGCGCGTAAGGGGCATTTTGCGGGCGAGGATCTGGTGAAGAGTCAGTTTGCCGACCTCGAAGTGCCGGACGATGCGATCGTGGTTGATGTAACCCCGCCGCCGGCAGAAATTGTCGAGGAAATTCGCAAACGGTCGGGACTAGCGTAGAATACGCGCGCACCACTTGCATGTTTCCAAGGTTCCAAATTGAATTCTGCGCAGGATATGCAGTCGACGGTGATCTCCCGGCTTACCTGGCGGCTGATGCCGTTTCTGCTGTTGCTGTACATCGTCGCCTACCTCGATCGCATCAACGTAGGATTTGCCGCGCTGCAGATGCGCGGGGAACTGAAATTCAGCGACAACGTGTATGGACTGGGAGCCGGCATGTTTTTTGCCGGCTATTTTTTGTTTCAGGTACCGAGCAATTTGGTGCTGCAGCGGGTGGGAGCGCGGCGGTGGATGTGCATTTTGATGATGGTGTGGGGCGTGATTTCCTCCTCGATGATTCTGGTTTCAAACGCGCGGGAATTTTACCTGCTGCGGTTTTTGCTGGGGGCAGCGGAAGCCGGATTTTTTCCGGGAATGATTTTGTATTTCAAAAGCTGGTTCCCGGAGGCGGGCCGGGCGCGCACGGTGGGGCTGTTCATGACGGCGGGACCGATTTCGGGCTTTATCGGCGGTCCGATTTCGGGCGTGCTGCTGAACCTGCATCATCTCGGAGGACTGTCCGGCTGGCAGTGGCTGTTTTTGCTCGAAGGACTGCCTGCGGTTCTTTTGGGTGCGGTGGTTTATTTTGTGTTGGTCGACAAGCCCGACGAAGCGAAGTGGCTGACTCCTGAGCAAAAAAGCTGGCTTAGCGAGGAACTGGAACGCGAGAAAAGAGTGCATGTGGCGGAGACCCGGGCCAGTATTTGGGACGTGTTGGCCAGCCCGGGAATCTGGTTGTGCGCGTTTGTCTATTTCGGATTGAATACGTGCACCTACGGAATCAGCTTGTGGCTGCCCACGCTGATCAAGAGCATATCCAGCGGGGGAAATCTGTTGGTTGGGTTTGTAAGCGCCATTCCGTACCTGCTCGCCGCGGTAACGATGGTGCTGGTGGGCCTGCATTCGGACCGGTCAGCGGAACGGCGATGGCATGTGGCCATTCCGGCCTTTGTTGGTGGAGCGGCGCTGCTGATGGCGGCGTTTTCCACTTCCCTGGTAATGACCATGGTGGCGATCAGCCTGGCCTTTTTATCCGCAAATTCCATGACCGGGCCGTTTTGGGCGATACCGACTTCATTTTTGCAGGGGACGGCCGCGGCGGCGGGGATTGCCTTCATCAATTCGATTGGGAATCTTGGCGGATTTTTTGGCCCGACGGAAATTGGGTATCTGCGGAATTTGACGGGATCGTTTCGCGGGGGATTTTTGGTGGCGGGCGGGACCCTGGCGCTGTGCGGTTTTTTGATTTTGCTAGTGAGGATTCAGAACGCCCGCCGGTTCAGCTAGATAGTCGGGGAGTGCGGCAGCCAATTACCGCACTCCGGGGATATTGACGCGGGCGCGTGTTGCTTGTCGGTTTAGGGCCTCGCAGGAGCCGGCGCCGGGGTTGCTGGCGCTGAAGGTGCCGGAGCCGGGCTGAAGTCGACTTTGGGGGCGGTGCGGGCGCCGGGTTCGGTTTTGAAGTAGGCGTCGTTGCGGGTGAACCCGGCGATGCTGGCGATCAGGCTGTTGGGAAATGTGGCGATGAAGGTGTTGTAGTCCTGGACGACTTCGTTGTAACGGCGGCGCTCGACGGCGATGCGGTTTTCGGTTCCGGCAAGTTCATCCTGGAGGCGCAGGAAGTTTTCGTTGGATTTGAGTTGCGGATAGTTTTCAGTCAAGACGAGAACTTTGGCGAGCGAAGCGTCCAGCTGGTTGTTGGCGGCGATTTTCTCCGTGGGAGTTTTCGCATTCAGATAGGCCGACCGGGCATTCGCGATTTCGCTGAAAACGGCTTCTTCGTGTTGCGCAAAACCCTTTACAGTGGCGACCAGGTTGGGGATGAGGTCAGACCGCCGCTGGAGTACGACATCGACCTGTGCGAACGCGGAGTTCACCGCTTCGCGCTTGATGGCCATTTGATTTCTGGGGCCGATAAACATGCCGCCCACAATCAAGGCAATTACGACGATGACTGCCAGAACGATTAAGCCGGTTTTCATGAGATCCTCGCTTTATATTTTAGATTCACGAATTTGCGTTTCTAACCCGCCGCCATTCCCCTTTGGGCATGTGCTGATCCAGCGCACGAATCACTTTTTCCAGTTCCGCCAAATAGGCGCTGTAAACGGGGACGATGTCGCCATGAAGACTTCCCGTTTCTCTTGCCGCCAGAACGCCGTCAAACGCCGAAGCGTTGGCACTTGTCAGTGCCGCCGCGCGGGCGACAATATCGCGCGGGGCCGACGGAGCTTCTTCGCCAAACGCGATAATGGTGTGCCGCAATAGCGTCAAGACTCCGGAAAATGATTTTCGTAGAATGGGAGTCAACTCTTTGGCGTCTCCCGGTGTCTGCAGATAGTGCTGGCGCAGTTTTAAGATGACCGTCCTCAGCTCACGTTCAACCTGCACCCGATGAAGATTCATCGTGACGTTGATTGCGGCCACCGTGTCTTCGCCGTAGAGCACGCGGCGGCTTTCCTGCATGTCCAGAATTTCAATGGAAAAAACGTCTGCGGAACGCTGCAATTCTTCTTTGGTGAAAAAGAGCGGAGCGGGTTCTTTGTGTTCGACGGACCACCAGCTTACGACGCCCGCGAGCCGGGACAATTCCTCGACGGCCAATGATTCAAAAATGCACAGTAGATTCAGGTCGGAGTGGTCCTCGTGAAAATCTCCACGCGCGGCAGACCCATAGAGAATCACAGATTTGAGATTTGTCGCGGCAACGTCCTTCAATCGATTTACGAACTCTGACAGCTTTGTATTCATAGAGAGCATACCGTTTTCACTCCTGAACCTCTCGATCTACCAACTGCCCGAGGCTCCGCCGCCTCCGCTGCTGCCCCCGCCGAATCCCCCAAAGCCGCCCCCGCCGGA
>DATHFT010000162.1:0-37221 GCA_035317965.1 Saccharimonadales bacterium (SeqCode)
CCTCTAACGATGTTCGCGCTTGAACTCTGCCTTCCGCTCGTCAGAAGATGGCGCCCTGGCTGTTGCACCCTGCATCTAATTTCTGAATCCGTGCGGTCGTACCGGACCCGAGACTCCTTGGAGGCGAAACCATGATCGAATCTTCTGATCTGCGGATGAGGAGAATTCCACTCAACGGCGGAGCCGGCCGCATGCCGGCACTCGGCTTTGGCACCTTAATTCCCGAGGCCGCCGTGACGATAACGGCGACCAGAGACGCACTGGAAGCCGGATTTCGACACTTCGATTGTGCGGAGCGGTACGGGAACGAGCGCGAGGTAGGCAAGGCATTGCAGGCAGGACTTGCCGCCGGAGGGATCGCGCGCGAAGACATTTTTGTTACCACAAAGCTGTGGAACTCCAATCACCGGCCCGAACGCGTCGAACCGGCTTTCGAGGCGAGTCTCGGCAGACTCGGGCTCACGTATCTGGATCTCTATCTCATTCACACTCCATTCGCATTTCGAGCCGGGGACGAGCAAGATCCGCGGGATCAAAACGGCAATGTCCTGTACGACGACGACGTGACTTTGCTCGACACCTGGAAAGCGCTGGAGCGTCTCGTGGATCACGGCAAGTGCCGGGGCATCGGACTTTCAGACGTCCGTTTAGACGAACTGCAGGCCATCTATGAATCAGCGACAATCAAGCCAGCCGTGGTCCAAGTCGAAGCACATCCGTATCTGCCGGAAAGCGAACTATTGGAATTCTGCAAGGAGAAGGGCATTGTGTTTTTGGCTTTTGCACCGTTAGGTCACGGGATGAAGCCGGGGCTGCTCGAAGATCCAGTCATTTCGGCCGTCGCCGCGCGAGTCGGGAAAACGCCGGCGCAGGTGCTGCTGGCTTGGGCGGTGCAGCGCGGCACGGCTTTGCTTACCACGCCCAGGTCTGCGGCCCGCGCGCGAGAAAATTTCGACATCTCCGCCCTTCCAGAAGACGCGCTTGCGGAAATCAATCGAATTCAGACCAGACAGAGGCTGAATGCAGTGGTGAAAACCGGCATTCCGGGTTTCATTCCACAAGGTAGATGAACATGAAAGCGAAACCGCACCTAGAGCAGTCCACGCAAGAGGAACAAATCCGCACGGCCCTCGATGCGCATTGGCAGGCGTCGGCCGTCGGCGATGCCAACGCGGAACACGATATTTACGATGACGATGCCATTTGTGATTATCCCCAGTCGGGCGAGCGAATCCGCGGGCGAAGCAATTTGCAGGCTTTGCGGAGTCATCATCCCGGCAAACCGTCCGGCTTCAAGGTTAAACGGATTCTCGGAAGCGGGGATTTATGGATCACGGAATACACCATCACCTACCAGGGACGACTGGCATACACGGTGAGCATTATGGAGTTCCGCGACGGGAAGGTCGTCCACGAAACCCAGTATTTCGGGGATCCTTTCGAGGCGCCGGCCTGGCGGAGACAATGGGTGCAGCAGAACGCGTAACGCCGCACTGCGGATGAGGAAATTTGCTCGGGCGTCGCCTGGCCGCCAACTCTCAAGCCTCACGGAAGTGACACGATCGCTGCTCTACACCATGCTGGATAATCAGTCTTCGATGATGAATTCCACGCTGCTCGACAGCACCGTGATGACTAGGAGCAACACGAAGCGACGCCCGGGACGACTGCGAGCAAAGCTGAGCTTTTGGCGTTTGCTCTCGGCTCGGCGGTGCCACGGAATTTCGGGAGCGCGACGGAATATTGTCGCGCGTTCTTCAGGAACCGTGAAACGCCAAACACTTCGTTTGGCGTTTCACCGAACATAAACGTCCTAGCCCTTACTTGACGGATGCGGCGAGGTCAAATCGGTCGAGGTTCATCACCTTGTTCCAGGCCCCCACGAAGTCTTGGACAAACTTCCCGTGCGCGTCCGAACTTCCGTAGACCTCCGCCAGCGCCCGGAGTTGGGCATTTGAACCGAAGATGAGATCGGCTCGCGTTGCGGTCCACCGAACTTCCCCGGTCTTGCGATCCCGCCCTTCAAACGTATTGTTGGCATCCGAGGTCGCTTTCCATACGGTGCGCATATCGAGCAGGTTGATGAAGAAATCGTTGGTCAACGCCTCTGGCTTTTTGGTGAAGACGCCCAACTTGGTCTGCCCGACGTTGGTATTCAGCACCCGCAGGCCACCAATGAGCACGGTCAGTTCCGGCGCGGTCAACGTGAGCAGCTGTGCTCTATCGAGCAGTTCGACCTCAGCCGGCGCGTCGGCGTTTCCGTTGGTGTAGGAACGGAAGCCGTCCGCCGCCGGTTCGAGCGGCGCAAAGGAATGCACATCAGTCTGCGCCTGTGAAGCGTCCATGCGCCCGGGGCTGAATGGAACGGCGACGGAGATGCCGGCATTTTTGGCGGCCTGCTCGACGCCGATACAACCAGCCAGGACGATCAAGTCAGCAAGGGAGATCTTCTTGCCTCCCGACTGGGAGCCGTTGAAGTCACTCTGAATCTTTTCGAGCGCCTTCAGTACTTTCTGCAGGTGCTCCGGCTGGTTGACCTTCCAATCTTTCTGCGGAGCAAGACGAATGCGCGCTCCGTTTGCGCCGCCACGCTTGTCCGACCCGCGGTAGGTGGACGCCGAGGCCCAAGCGGTTGAGACGAGTTGCGAGACTGTTAGGCCGGAGGCAAAGATTTTCCCTCTGAGGGAGGTGACATCTTGGCCGTCGACCAATGGGTGATTTACTGCCGGAATGGGGTCTTGCCAGACGAGTTCTTCGGTCGGAACTTCAGGGCCGAGATAGCGCGCGCGTGGTCCCATGTCGCGATGAGTCAGCTTAAACCATGCCCGGGCGAAGGCATCGGCAAACTCGGCGGGATTTTCATAGAAACGTCTGGAAATTTTTTCGTAAACGGGGTCTAAACGCAAAGAGAGGTCGGTCGTGAGCATTGCAGGTGCGTGACGCTTTGCGGAATCATGAGCGTCCGGTATCGTGTCCGTCCCTGCGTTACCCTTGGGCTTCCACTGGTGTGCGCCACCTGGACTCTTTGTCAGTTCCCACTCGTACTTGAACAGGTGCTCGAAGAAGTCGTTGCTCCATTTTGTTGGTGTGCTGGTCCATGTAACTTCCAGGCCGCTGGTAATCGCGTCACCTGCAATGCCCGAGGCGTAGGCGTTTGTCCAGCCGAGGCCCTGCTCTTCAATCGGCGAGCCTTCGGGTTCGGCTCCGACGTGTTGTTTTGCCGGACCTGCGCCGTGGGTTTTGCCGAAGGTGTGGCCGCCGGCGATCAAAGCAACGGTTTCTTCATCGTTCATCGCCATGCGAGCAAAAGTTTCGCGGATATCTTTAGCTGCCGCAATCGGATCCGGAACGCCTTCCGGACCTTCGGGATTGACGTAGATGAGTCCCATGGTGGTTGCGCCGAATGGATTTGCCAGGTCGCGTTCGCCCGAATATCGTTTGTCGGTTCCCATCCAGGTTGTTTCGATTCCCCAGTTGACGTCGAGATCTGGTTCCCAGACGTCGGCGCGTCCGCCGGCGAAGCCAAAAGTCTTGAAGCCCATCGTTTCGAGTGCCACATTGCCGGCAAGAATCATCAGGTCGGCCCAGGAAATTTTCTTGCCGTATTTTTGTTTGATCGGCCAAAGCAGACGACGAGCTCTGTCCAAGTTGACGTTGTCGGGCCAGCTGTTCAGCGGAGCGAAACGCTGCTGGCCACGACCGCCGCCGCCACGGCCGTCACCCGTGCGGTAGGTACCGGCGCTGTGCCACGCCATGCGGATAAATAAAGGTCCGTAGTGGCCGAAGTCGGCGGGCCACCAGTCCTGCGAGTCGGTCATCAACGTCGCAAGATCCTTTTTCAAAGCCTCATAATTGAGACTCTTGAACTGCTCTGTGTAATTGAAATTCTTGCCCATGGGATCGGACAGCGACGAGTGTTGATGCAGCAGGTTTAGGTTCAACTGGTTCGGCCACCAGTCCCGGTTGGTTGTGCTTGCGCTGCTGCCACGATGGAACGGGCACTTTGCTTCGGGTGACATAGGTACTCTCCTTCAAGTGTTTCGATTCAACGAATGGGATCGTTGAAATCTATGTATCGATCTCGACCAACCTAAAGTAGCATCGTAGAGGGGGATAGTTCCAATATCTAAATCCCATTCTAGGTATAGGCATACTCTATGGAATTTCATCAGTTACGATACGTTTGCGCCGTCGCCGAGACCGGCAACTTCAGCCGGGCCGCGGAGCGTTGCCAGATCGCCCAGCCCTCCCTCTCACAACAGATCCTCAAACTTGAGAAGGATTTGGGCGCCAAGCTCTTTGACCGTCTGGGGCGCAGTGTCCGCCCTACTGAGGCCGGTCGGGTTTTTATTCATCATGCCCGCTCGATTCTGGAGCAGATGGAGATGGCGCGATCGAGCGTGGCCGATAAGAACGCAGACCTTCGCGGCAGCGTAGCGGTGGGTGTCATTCCAACCGTTGCACCTTATCTGATGCCGAGCTATACAACAGCTTTTGCGAAAAAGTACCCTGACGCGAAACTGCGCATCGTCGAAGAAACGACCTCGGTACTGATAGAAGGTCTGCGCGACTTGTCGATCGATGTCGCGATTCTTGCCCTCCCCTTGCGCCACAAAGACCTGGAGCTGTTTCCTATCCGCACTGAGCCACTGTTCGCTGTGTTGCGAAAAGACCATCCGCGAGCCTCCGCAGAGTCTCTCGCTCTCAACGAACTCCGTGGAGAATCGTTCGTCATGTTGCGCGACGGCCATTGTTTCCGAGACCTCAGCATTGGAGCCTGCACCCACGCGCGCATTACTCCAAACATTGCATTCGAAAGCGGCCAGTTCAGCAGTCTCTTGGGAATGGTTGCGGCCGGTGTCGGTGTCTCGCTCGTTCCTGAAATGGCTATCGACCGCAACATTGGCTGCCGTTACGTGCGCATACGTGACACTCAGGCAACGCGAACAATCGTTGCCGCTGTCTTGCGCGCACGCAGTTTCAATCGCGTTCAGCAGGCTTTTGTGTCTGGTATTAAAGGTAGAGCGGCAGAAGCTCGTCGGGGAAAAACGTCTGCCGCGATTTCGCGCGCGGATTCTGACAGATCCTTTTAACAAATCTTGCGTGGAACAAAAGCGCTAGATCTCGCGTGCTTCCACTTATGGAGTGCCTAACCGCGGCCCTTCTGGTTCGTCTATAGGGCTGAGTTCCGGTCGCCTTTGGAGGGCATAATGAATTGCTTGGGGATCAGAGCGCGAACTGCTGTCGTGCTTGGGGCTATCGTTGTCGGTTTGCCTGTTTTTTCGCCGATTTGGCGGGCCAACAAGGCACCGGCGACACCCACCGAGGCAACCGTTCCGCAGCTGGAGAGAGATATTCCCGAGCTAATGAAAAAAGACGGGGTGCCAGGGTTGGCGATTACTGTGATTCGCGCCGGAAAGACGACGTGGCTGCACGGCTTCGGGCTGAAAGAGGTAAAAACGGGCCAGCCGGTGACGGGGGAAACAGTTTTTGAAGCGGCTTCACTGAGCAAGCCAGTGTTTACCTACGCTGTTCTGAAACTGGTGGAGCAGGGGAAGTTGGGGCTGGACGTTCCCCTCACAACCTATCTCCCGAAACCTTTTATTGCGGGCGACGAGCGCCTTGCAAAGATTACCGCGCGGCTCGTTCTGAGCCATCGAACCGGATTCCCGAATTGGCCAGCAGATGACGGCTCCGTCTCAATTTATTTCACGCCGGGAGAGCGGTTCAGCTACTCGGGTGAAGGCTATATCTACCTGCAACGCGTCGTCGAGAAGATTACTGGCAAACCGCTCAACGAATATATGACCGAAGCCGTGTTCAAGCCGCTGGGCATGGCCAGCAGCAGTTATGTGTGGCGGCCAGACTTTGATGCACTCACCGCCACGGGCTACGACTCCGACGGGAAGCCGGACGAACTGGTGAAGCCGACAGAGGCGTTAGCTGCTTCGACGCTGAACACAACAGCCAAGGACTACGCGCTATTTGTTGAAGCGATTCTCAATGGGAACGGGCTAAAGCCGGCGACTCTGCGCGAGATGGAAACGCCGGAAATCGCCCTCGATCCGGAGTGCCGGATTTGCATCAAGCAGGAGCCGAAACAGTTATCAAAGAATCTATTCTGGGGACTGGGATGGGGCATCGAGCGTAAAGATGGAACCGATGTGCTCTGGCATTGGGGAGACAACGGCTCATTCAAGGCTTTCGTGATGGCCGATCCGAAAACGAAGTCAGGTGTGGTGATGTTCGCAAACAGTGAAAAGGGACTGCAGGTCGCGAAGCCAGTGGTAGACGAGGTGATGGGTAGGGGTTCGCTGGCCTTCGCATGGCTCAAATAATGCGGTTGGCCGGCGCGATACGCTGCCAATTGCACCAGACCTGAGTTAGGATTGTTATCGTTTGGCTGGCCGGTGGCGACATGTGGACGACATTTCGGACCCGCACTCCGCTGCCAGCAAGATCTGTTTTTCTCGGCGCCTTTGTCGCTGCGTTCAGTACGCCAATATTTGTCTGTGACTGATTTTCGTGGGCACTCCTTTAGGCCAATGCCTGCGTCCTGCAGCTTCGAGCCTTCTGCTTTCTCAGTTCCTCTCTAAATACGAAAGGATTGGCCAGCGCCATGACCAAAGATGACATTCAGCTACTCTATGAATATGACCGCTGGGCGAACAGCAGGGTTTTGCAAGCAGTCTCCACTCTAAGCGTTGAGGAGTTCACGCGTGATCTGGGTGGCAGCTTCGGTTCTGTGCGAGACACGCTGGTGCACATTATCGGCGGCGAGTGGGGTTGGCTCACAATTTGGAAGGAGCCTTCCGTTAGTTCCGCCTTCGTGACCGATTTGTGGACGCGACTCGACGACCTACTCCCTCCGAATGCGTTTCCTGGCCTCGCTGCGGTGCAGTTAAAGTGGACAGAAGTCGACAGAGACCTGGTCGAGTTTGCGAATCGCCTAACAAACGAATCCTTGCAAAGGATGCTTCCTGTTTGCGAAACACAAATCAGTCTGGCCCACCTCATGCAACATTTGGCGAACCATTCCACTTACCATCGGGGGCAGGTCGCGCTAATGATGCGGCAGCTCGCCGCTGAGCCGCTGGCCACGGACTTCGCCATGTTTTTGATGGAGGGCCGTCGCGGGGGAGCCGATGCACAGTAGGCTACTCAAAGAAGATTTGAGAGAGCCAAAAAAGCTGGCTGGGTATCTCCGACCTTGCCAATCACCGCGCCAGGGTCCGTGACCGCCGGACTCGGCGTTGCTAAGATGGACGTTCGCATGGCGCGTCGCAAAGGAGAACCGAATGGCTGACAACAGCATCCTCGTCCCCGCAGCAGAACTCGCAGCAAAGAACAAAGCGCACTTCCCGAACGAAGGTCCCGAATATCGCCGGGCTCGCAACGCCCTCCTCGCCGAAGAGATTGAACTCCGCCGCCACATCGAGCGGGTTGCTGCAATCCGTCGCGCCCTTCCCGCCGGGGGCGAAATCCCCGAAGACTATACCTTTGCAGGCCCGGGCGGCGCGCTACGTCTCTCTCAGCTCTTCGGCGACAAGGACACCCTTGTGGTCTACAGCATGATGTTCGGCCCGCAGCGCGAACGAGCATGTCCTATGTGCACCGCTATGCTCACTTCATGGGAAGGCACGGCCAGAAACCTGCGCGAGCGTGTTGCTCTCGCCGTCACCGCACGTTCGCCGATCGAACGCCTTCTCGATTTTAAGAAAGAACGCGGCTGGAAAAATCTACAGTTCTACTCCGACACCAAGGGCGACTACACCCGCGCCTACGTCAGCGCCGATGATGGCGACGTCCCCGGACTTTCAGTCTTCACTCGCAACGGCGGCACAATCCGCCACTTCTGGAGCGGCGAGATGAGTGGCGAGATGGCCGACCCCGGCCAGGACCCGCGCGGAGCGCCGGACCTCGATGCTCTGTGGACGATCCTCGACCTCACACCCGCGGGCCGCGGCGCCACCTGGTACCCAAAGCTTGAATACGACAGCGTGCCAACAAGAGACAAGTAAGCGCGGGATCAGCGTGGTGTTGGGAACAACCCTGGAAAGCGCTTGGGTGCCTCTTGTTCGTGGCGGCGGGCTCTTGCTGAAGCCGCAACTTACGCAGCTCTGGTTCTAAAGATCGAGCGTGATCCATGTTGGCGCATGGTCGCTGGCGTTTGTCTCCCCGCGCACCCATCGATCTACACCACCATCGACGAGCCGGCCGGACACCTTCGGCGAGAGCAGAATGTGATCGAGTCGCATGCCTTTGTCTTTCGGCCAGCGTTCATATTTGTAATCCCAGAATGTCCAGAGCGGCCCGTCCGGACGTAGCCTCCGCATCGCGTCGGTCCAGCCTTGTGCCAGCAAAGCGGCAAAAGCCTGGCGGCTTTCGGGTTGGATCAACGCGTTGTTATCCAACGATCGAGTCGGATAGATATCCTGCGGTGTCGGCACGACGTTGTAGTCACCAGCCAACACCACGGGGGCGCCGCTGGCCATGAGTTCGGCGGTATGGGCAATGAGGCGCTGAAACCAGGCCAACTTGTAGTTGAATTTCGGTCCAGGCTGCGGATTTCCGTTCGGGAGGTAGATGGAACTGATCAGGACTCCCTGAACAGCCGCTTCGATGTAGCGGGCTTGGTGGTCTTGAGGATCTCCCGGCAAGCTGGCGCAGGTCAGCACGGGAACGTGGTTTCGCGCGAGAATGGCCACGCCATTCCAGGAACGCTCCCCTTGCCAGACTGCTTCGTACCCGAGAGTTCGAAGGGCATTCACAGGAAAGGCTCCGTGCTCCGCCTTGAGCTCCTGGAGACTCACCACGTCCGGCTCGGCTTTCGCTAACCAAGCCAAGAGGTTATCAAGCCGCTTATTGATGTTGTTAATGTTGAAGGTCGCGACTTTCACCAAGTCCCTCGCTGTGGCGCCTCACTGTAAAGAATCCGAATGTGACCTGCGGATCGGCATCGAGTGAGGAATTCAAGCATCGGCGAGATCCCTCATCCGTCATCCATTCACGATGCCGGAAATCTCGGCAAGCCTGAGCGATCACACCTTGGTCTGCCGCAAGCGATCTCTCAGTGCGACCATTCTGTCGCAGACGCATTGCCATTCGCCCAGATTGAAGCCCTCCGCATACTCAAAACCGACATCGGTGAGAAACCGGCGAGCTTTCCCAACAAACTTCACGTCTGATTCCAAGTCCAATCCATCGAGTCGTTCCCCTGTTTTGTTATGGGCGATCGCTTCGGCGCTCGTGATGCCAGAAGGGAGTCGTAAGGTGAATTTTCTGCCTTTCAGGACGAACGGGTATCCGCCCGGCAGACCTGCTACTCCGGGCACGCTTGTGTGAAGTGTTCCTCCTGAAAGCAGAGACATGATGACTCTGGTGGCGGTCGCAGCAGTTACGTTATTCAGCTCTTCACCGATCCGTCCGAGGTCAGGCCGCAGTCGCAGGCTCTTTCTCTCCTTGCCGTTTACCCAAACACGCGGCTGGCTTTGAGAGCTGTTTCCCTTCAACCAGGCAGTAAGGTGGCCGTGATGACCTACGACACGCACATCAGCGCCGACGCTCGGATGAGAGCGGCAGAACGCTTCTACGATCGCGGAATTCCCGATGCCACAGGTCGGCCGAAAACCCAGGCGGTGGAGCACCAAATTCACACCGTCCGGATAGCAAGCATTGACGATCGCAGTATCCGAGTTAGCCGCGCCGCGGCTGACGTCGGCAGCGAATTTCAGCTGCAGGGGTAAAGTGATCCCGAAGCCTCCCGCTGCTATCAACTTTGTCCAAGCGCTTTGCGTCTGGAAACTTTCCCACGGCGAATGCAAGGAAGCAGCGAGAACGACGACCCGTGGCTTGAGAGAACGGAAAGCCCGGGAAAAGGCCAATGCCGTGAATTGAGGCATCGCCAAGGGAAAAAAGAACAGGCGTGTGCCAAAGCTCGCAGTGCGGGCATTCGCGATAAGCGCCATCCGAGAAATCTTGGCTGTTGACCGCCCGATGATCGCAATCTGGAGCGAACCGGCGGAAACCTGAGAAAGTGCGTGCACGATTCCATTCGCCAGGGAACCGGAACCGAGTATGGCAACATCCGCAGTCTTCACGAAGGTTCAGCCTTTCAGCCAGCAGTCCTCAAGACTCTATCATCAGCTCGCTTGGACGGCGGCAGCAGGACTTAGTCAATGCACAAGACATCGCGTTCGAGCTAGACTGCATTTCTGGGACGGAACAAAAAAGAATCGAAGAGGCTCGGAACGTATGAAAGCCATGGGCCACTCCTTGGGGAGTCAGCGATCCGTCGAGACGCGCCGCCCCCAAAAGATTTTTTGAAGAAGACCCGCGTGGAGTGAAAAGAAGTTGCGTTGGCGCGACGAGGCGCTTGGATCGGATACGACGAAATCCCCGGCAAAATAGCAATACGTCTGCAAATCGACGGAGCCAGAATGGGAATCTTGCGAATACTGCAACGACGAAAGATCCGTAAAGCATTTCAGGACCATCTTGGCCCCGACGTAGTCGCAAGGTTGCTAAGCGAAACAGGTTCTGAAATCAGGCCGCCTGAGGTGCAGCACTTCCAGTTTGTCGTGGCGCTCGCCGAGGACACGAATCCTCAGGAGGTCCCGGCAGTGATCAACGAGGTCATCGGCACGCTAATTGAGCATCGCGCGACCGTTTTAGACGTTTCGTCATCGCTCGTCGTCGCTCTGTTGGGCGTACCTTTTCCCGAAGGTAACTCCCCGGAGGCACGCCGGGAACTTGTTGGCGCGCTACTTCGAGTGAATGGCGAACGGATCAGAATTGCCCATGGAGCGTGTGACGGCCCTGTCGGCATGTTTGGTGGCCCTAAGCGCTGGACCTATGGCGCGGTGATTCCCGGGTTCTCGGGAATCTTGAAGAAACTAATTGAGACGAATTTGGGCATCGCTGTCGAAGTTTCTTGAAACGCGCGCCAGTTCCCGTCCTGGCGAATTCGCGTTACCGGATTAGTTGTTGCTTTTTAGGTCCGACTCCTGCCTCACGCCGTTTCTGTCGATCTTCAGAACCCATAGTTCTACCGCAGAATTGCGGCGGCTTCTCGCCAGCAATCAGTCGATCATTTCTAGGTGCCGGGTAGTAACCCGACCGGCGGGCTGATAACTTCGGGATTGCCGGCCCCTTGGACAAACCCGATTGTGAGCGGCACGCAGCAGAAGGAAAAAGGGAGGCGGAAAGATTGGTAATGAAAAGAACTTGACATATTCCGATATGGGAATATATTAAGGGCATGGCAAGGGCGGCGACAACATCGGACGCGTTCAATGCTGTGGCGGAACCGCGGCGGCGGGACATCCTGAACTATCTGGTGCTGCAGGAGAGGTCGGTCAACGAGATTGTGGATGCCATGGAGATGGAGCAGCCGTCCGTTTCAAAGCACCTCAAGGTCTTGAAGGATGTTGGCCTGGTGGAGGTCCGGAGGGAGGGTCGGCAGATGCTTTACAAAGTAAATGCGATCGCGATCCGGCCGTTGCACGAATGGACGAGCACGTTCGAGCGGCTGTGGAAACACCAACTGCTGCGAATCAAGGAACGGGCCGAGGCCAACAATGCACAGAAACAATAGCCTTGTGGAATTTCAAATCAGGAGGAAATCGTGAGTTCACCCGCACTATCGCTGGAAGCGACAACGATCCATATAGCAGAGGAGATAAAAGTACGCGCGTCGATCGAGGTGACGTTTGCCGCATTGCTGGACGAGCTTGGACCCTACAACGAGACTCAAGCGGACAAGCCAATGCCGATGAAGCTAGAAGCCTGGCCGGGCGGCAGGTGGTATCGCGACTTGGGGGACAACAATGGTCACTACTGGGGCGCGGTGCAAGCGATCAAGCGGCCTACGCTACTGGAAATTTGCGGACCACTGTTCATGTCCAACCCGGTGATGACGAATCTGCAATATCGATTGAAGGAATCCGGCGGGGTGACGCTCGTCACGTTCCGTCACCAGTCGTTTGGACTGGTGCTCGAGGAATACAGAAACGTGAAGGATGGCTGGGCATACACGCACGAGCGAATGCGGCAACGGGCGGAAGCGCCGCGGCCCCACTGAGGCGCGGACGAGTTGGAAGTTCACAGGAGGGAAATATGTGTCCAGCATGCATTGCAAACGCAGCAGTGTTGGCCGCCGGAGCAGGATCCACGGGAGGAATTCTGGCGCTGTGCATTGGCAAACTCAGAAAATTTTTCAGGGCAAGCGGTCTCGGTCTGTTTCACAAAAACAAGGAGAAATGAAATGGCAACAAGCAAAGAGATAAACGTGAAGAACCAGAAAGGGCATCTGGCAATGAAGACCCCACCTATCGTGTCTCCCGAGGAATGGGAGGCTGCGCGCCAACAGCTTCTCGTGAAGGAGAAGGCCTTGACCCGCTCCCGCGACGCGCTGGCCGCCGAGCGCCGGCGAATGCCGTGGCTGTCCGTGGAGAAAAAGTACGAGTTCGACGGGCCCAAGGGCAAGGCGAGCCTGCTCGATTTGTTCGATGGCCGCCGTCAGCTGATTGTCTACCGCGCCTTCTTCGAGCCCGGCGTGTTCGGCTGGCCGGATCACGCTTGCCGTGGCTGCTCATTCGGTGCCGACCAGGTCTCCCATCTCGCCCATCTGAATGCTCGTGGGACGACCCTCGCCTACGCCTCGCGTGCGCCGCAAGCGGACATCGCGCGCCTGAAGGCCCGAATGGGTTGGACGATGCCGTGGTACACCATCACCGACAGCTTTGACACCGACTTCGGCGTGAACGAGTGGCACGGCACGAACGCGTTCTTCCGCAACGACGAGGGTGTGTTTCGCACCTACTTCATCAACAACCGCGGGGACGAAGCGATGGGGAGCACCTGGAGCTACCTCGACATGACAGCCCTTGGGCGACAGGAGGAGTGGGAAGACTCGCCGGAGGGCTACCCCCAGACTCCACCGTACAAATGGTGGAACTGGCACGACGCATACACGGCCGAGGGCTTAGTTGACCCTGGGTGGAACAAAGTGGTGGAGAACGCCAAGGTGACGTTGAACCTCAACGACTAGTACACGCGATCGCTCACGCCCGAGGCGTGCTGGTGGAGGAGACCCTGCTTACGCTGGTGAGCAGGGTCGGCTTCGTGTGGGGAATTCACTCTCTACGAGCTGCGCATTTACCGGGAGCCATCTGCCGACCCCGAGGCATTACTTCAGCTTTCCTCTTAACCCCAGAGAAATCCAGAAACAGTCCCAAACCGTAGCAAACTACCGCGCGGCGGCAGGCTTTACAAATTGCCACAATTGGATCGGATTTCCCTCAGGGTCGTGCAGGCTGGCGAACCGGCCGTTGGGATAAGACTGCGGTCAACCTCGACTGCGATTCCAGCCGCTTGTAGCTGGGCTGCCATTTTGTCGAGATCCCCGACTCGAAAGTTCAACATCCAGAGCTTGTCGGTTCCCTTGAACAGCTCGCTCGACTCCGGTCGAGGATCGAAACCGGTGGGTCCCGGCCTCTTGCTGCCAAACGGAATCCTCGTAACTCGATGGCGTCAGCGAGATCCCCAAGTGTTGCAGGTACCAACTCCGCAGCGCTTTCGAATCTTTGGCCCGGAAGAAGAATCCTCCGATTCCGGTCACTTTTTCCTTTTCCGTTCCTCCAGAGATCCCATCGTGAACGGCGGCCCCGGCAGGCAGAGGACTGGGCTTTGGCTCTACGGCCGTCTGCGCCACTAGACCAGGTTGGTTGCGCTGCAAGATGCAGCTCGACCCGAAAGCAAGTGACAGAGTTCGCAGCAGTTGGCGTCGTTGAAAAAGCATCCGATTCTCCTTCTGAGAAGAGCGCGGCCCGAGCTACGATACCTGCGCAAACGGAGTTCTAGGAAGCGTAAAGATGAGGTTGTCCGTCACTCGGGCAAAGGTCATGGCGCCGACGTTCCCCTGCCGTAGTATGATCGGCAGAATGACAGGCGCGACAATCTCGGCCTGAATCCTTTCCTGCGGAACTTATGAAACGGCATGTGCTCATCTACGGTTTAGTCGGTGGGATCCTGATTGCCCTTCTGAAGTGGACTGAGTATCGGTTCCTGGTCATCGAGCATTCGATGGAAATCTACGGTGGCCTAACCGCGGCCACTTTTGCCGTTTTTGGTATCTGGCTCGGTCTCAAGCTGACACGGACGAAGGAGAGGGTCGTTGTGAAGGAAGTCCTTGTCCCGGCCGGCGAACCGTTTGTCCCCGACGATAGAAAACGCGAGGACCTCGGCATCACGCGCCGCGAGTTTGAGATCCTTGAACTGATAGCCCAAGGCATGAGCAACCGCGAGATCGCCGGAAAGCTTTATGTGAGCGAGAACACGGTCAAGACCCATTCCAGCCGTGTTTTCGACAAATTAGGAGCTAAGCGACGGACGCAGGCGGTGCAACTTGGCAAGGAATTCGGCTTGCTTCCCTGAATTACCCGTGCGAACGAATGATTTTTCTCTCCTGCAGCCAAGATCACCCGAAAGGCTGACGACAAATACCCTGCCCGACGAGGCATGGTGGGTCCGCATTCGCGTTTAGCATTCCCGGCAGCGGAGTTGTTTAGGTACTGACACGACAGAAGGACCCGACGGGGACCAAATTCTAGTCGATCGGCACGTCTGAATCTGAATGGAGACACCTGCGAAAAGAACCATACTAACGTTCGGGCTGATTTCGGGCGCTATTTCCTCGCTGCTGATGGCGGCCACAGTGCCCTTTGCGGACAAGATGGGCCATGGCAAGGGCGCGTACATCGTCGGCTACACGGGCATTGTGCTCTCTTTTTTGCTGGTATTCTTCGGCATCCGCTCGTACCGCGACAACGTCGGCAACGGCCAGATCACCTTCACCAAAGCGTTTGCCGTCGGGATCTCCATTACCCTGATTTCGTGCATCTTCTATGCCGTGACGTGGGAAATTGTCTACTTCAACTTCATGCACGATTTCATGGACAAATACGGCACCCACGTGATCGAGAAGCTCAAGGCCTCGGGCGCGAGTCCGGAAGCTGTCGAGGTGCAAGTCGAGAAACTGAAGAAATTCAAGGAGCTGTACGAAAACCCGTTCTTCAACGCAGCGATGACGTTCATCGAGCCCTTCCCGATTGGGCTCGCCATCCCGCTGATCTCCGCGGCGGTCCTGAGGAAAAAGCCGCAATCACAACCGGCACAATCGCCCTTGCCGACATCCTGATTGAGCCTCGTCCCGCGAGGCGGAATCTTCCAAAGTAGCTCAAGAACGGCGCCGCGTCGGTAGCTGCCGCCGTCTTGGTAAAATGTTAGCCACGATTACCAACCCATTTGGCTCATCCGCTTAAGGATAATTGCGCTGTAGTTATTCATGCGTTCGGGTCGTCGCTTCAGGGGAGCCGGCAGGATAGCAGCGAGCCGTGCCGCCTGTTGTCGGTCGATAGTCCGGGCTGCGGTTTCGTCGTAATAACGACACGCCGACTCTGCACCATAAACGCCAGGACCCCATTCGACCACGTTGAGGTAAATCTCCAGAATGCGCTGTTTGCCGAGGGCGAGTTCGGCCACCGGTACCAGTGTGGCCTCCGCGCCTTTGCGGAGGATAGAGCGTCCCGTTCCGAAGAATAGATTTTTTACGAGTTGCTGGGTAATGGTGGAAGCTCCGCGAGTGCGCTCGCCTTCGAAATCGTCTTCGGCAGCGATTTGGATCTCGTGCCAATCGAATCCATGGTGCTGGTAGAAATTTGCGTCCTCCGCGGCAATTACAGCGTGCTGGAGATCGGCCGAGATTTGGCGGAGAGGAATGAATTTGTAGCGTTCGCGATACGGCTTGTGATGAATCCAGGCCTGCAAGCGGCGCTGGATGTGTACCGCGGTTGTCGGTGCGTCGATCCATCGGGCGGCCACCAGAATCAGCGCGGCAAGCGACCAAAGAAGCGCCACGCCGATGACCAGCCACCGAAGGAAGGATCGCAGGAAGCCCGCCCGAACCGTGGTCTCTGTGTCTGTGTTCGGAATTTCAGTCATATTTCAGAATACGAGCCTGGGCCCGGCCTGCCGCTCGTCGATGATCTTGTGCGCACGAATGCGGCGGTCTACTGAGGCCACTCGGGACAGACAATTCTCGAGGAGTGTCGTCAATAGCACCTTCACTTTAAACCGGGACACGCGCGGAACAAGCATCCAGGTAGGCGCATGCCACGATAATCAGTTCCCGATGCAGCGCGTTGCCTTCCCGTTCGGGAGCGCTCGATTCCAGCATTCTCCGGCTGACCCCGGCCATCATCCCTTGGAGCATGGAAGCCACAAGCTGTAGATTGGTCGCGAGCGGTTCGCGGGCGCTCGCCAACATTTCAACGATCGCCTTGTTGGAACGTATTCCCGTTTGCTGCACGATTTTCGCTGCGTCCACGTCGGAGCTTACTGCATAGAGGGCTGCACTGGTCTTGGCATTCCTCATCTTCGCGGCAAAAAACGCGGTGATGAGCCTGCTGGCCATTTGCCGCAGCGTTGCGCCTTCCTGCTCTTTGCAGGCGAGCTCGACGGCGCTCGTGACTTCGTCAAGATGACGTTGCAAGGCAGCTTGCAGAAGGGCACTTTTGTTCGGGAAATACTGATATAACGTTCCGACGGACACTCCGGCTCGCAGGGCTACCCTAGTCGTGGTCAGGCGCTCCTTTCCCACCCCGAGCAAAACCTGAATAGTGGCTTCAAGGATCGCGTTCACACTTGCGTTGGAACGCGCTTGCACGGGCGATTTACGCGGCTCTAAGACAACTCGGGAACGCTGAGGCAAATGCGAACTCACAATCTGAAGCTTTCTTCATCTAATCACGGGTGAGCCGAATACGACAAGTGGCGACAAGAGGAGAATTAGGATGACCAAGCAAATCGAACTGGGCGGTACCTTCCAACTTCCTGGTACTTCATTCACCTTGAACCGCATGGGTTACGGTGCCATGCAACTGGCCGGCCCGCAGGTGTGGGGACCGCCACGGGATGTTGACGGCGCGATTGCCGTTTTGCGCGAGGCGGTTGCGGCAGGCGTGAATCATATCGATACCAGCGACTTTTACGGTCCGCATGTGACCAACCAGATTATTAAGAAAGCCCTTCATCCTTATCCGGATGATCTGACGATTGTCACCAAAGTGGGTGCCCGCCGTGGCGAGGACAAGTCTTGGACTCATGCCCTTTCGCGGCAAGAGCTGACCGACGGGGTGCATGACAATCTCCGGAACCTAGGGCGCGACGTACTGGATGTTGTGAATCTCAGGGTTGGAGGAATCACCGAACCATCGGAGGAATCGATCGAAGGGCCTCTGACTGCGCTTGCCGAACTCAAGCGTCAGGGATTGATTCGCCATATCGGACTGAGCAACATCAGTCCCAAGCAGATGGCGGAGGGGCAGGGAATTACCGAAGTCGTCTGCGTGCAGAACTTCTACAACGTGGCGCAGCGGAAAGATGATGGTTTCATCGACGATCTCGCAAAGCAGGGCATCGCCTATGTGCCGTTCTTCCCGCTGGGAGGATTCAGCCCATTACAATCGTCGAAACTCGATGCCGTAGCAGCGTCGTTGCAGAGCACGCCGATGCAAGTCGCACTGGCTTGGCTTCTTCAGCGTTCGCCCAACATCCTGTTGATTCCCGGCACATCTTCGACGGAACACCTTCGTGAAAATCTTAGTTCTGCAACGCTGCGCCTACCTTCCGGAATGATCGCCAAGCTGGATTCAATCGGCGGCGATCCTGGGAAGGGATAGCCGCGAGAAACTTCCTTGTTTCGGCCGTGCTGGTAACGATAAGTCGACATGGAGTGAGGAAATCAAGCACGGACGAGATACGCGTTTACTCGTCACGATTCTCGGCTGCCCGTAGGTGGACGCCCGGTCCTTGACAGTCACGCGCCAAATACCTGTCGTCGATGGACGCACTCGAGCGCGTCACCTTCGACTCCTGTCATAACCTCACTGACGCGGGCGCGGGAAAGCTGGCGCGGCTACCGCGATTGACGGAACTTCGTGTATCGGGGAAAGGGCTCACTGCCCGCATCGATGGAATGTTCCCGGCTTCGGTAACCGTGCACCGCGAGCCATGAAGAACGAGTCCCCGTGTTTGATTTGAAGTGGGGGAAACCACGAGCCTCGAACTCGCCGTCCCGGGCGTGGCCGTGCGCGATTCATAATGTCTATGCAGGCTGCGTCGTGCGCGACAGCAAGAGCTTCTCAGCATTGGTGCGATAAACCTTTTGCAGCACCTCGTCCGGGAGTCCGAACCCGTTTAGACTCCAGTGGTAGTCAAACTGCTCGGTCTCGTAGAAGTGCTCGTCCAATGTTTCGAGAATCCTGAAGGTGATGTGGTACATGGGTTTTTCAAATCCCATGTCAGTGCCGTACAGTAAACGATCTTTGTACTTCGCATAGAAATTCGACGCAAAGCGGGGAATCGGGGCAGTTTCTGCGTAGCGAGCAGCGATGTCGGCGTATAGGTTGCGGTGCCTTTCAAGGACCTGCCCCAGGCGCGCCAAGTCATAGTCGAGATTGGCGAAATGACACGCGATAAAGATAGTAGCGGGGTGCTTTCCTACCGTGCGTTCCAGAATATCGATCATGCCGGAATGGCCGACGATATTTGGCTGATTGTCCAGCCGCCACTTAAACGCATTCATCAGACCGTCATTCGTATTGTCCATTTTTTCATACATCCAGATGGGATCCGCGACATGAATATTCACCGGCATGCCGAGCTGACCGCATCTTTCAAACAAGCCGTCCATGCGGGCGTCATCCGGATGCATTCCAAAAGGGTCTACTTTGTCTGAACCCAACCCTTTCCCTTTGTCATGAAGCTCACCCACGCCGCGCGCACCTGCCTGATGGCACCTTTCAAGTTCCCGAACCGCTCGATACCCAAAGTCTGACTGGTCATGACTGGTGTAATCAAAGCCGCACCAGAGTTCGAAACGTTTGGGATGCTGCGAGTACTTGCGGCAAATATCGTCGAACTCCTTGCCGGTTGCTCCCGTGAGAATGATGGTTTTCTCGACTCCGACCTCATCCATGTTCCGTAGCCACTGCGTGATCTCTTCTGACGTCTTTGCGTAAGCATGGGAATGCATATCAATGATGGGAAATTTGGCCTTCACAATTTCTGTTACGGGAACCTTGTAGAGCGACTTGGGCCGGTAATCTTTCAGCAGGATTTTCTCGGCAGAATCCTGCTGCATCCCATCCGGAACGTCTGGGGAACCGGCCTGCATCCCATGGCTATCGGAAATATAAGTCATGGCCCGTGTCGAAGTCACTCCAAGACCCAATCCAGTCGCGCCAACCGACCTCAAGAACAGACGTCGCTTCATGTGCCCTCCTTTTTGCTTCCGAATTACTTCCAAATCGTACCGCTTTCCGTTTTTTCAGTGAATCCGGTAACTTGCCGAGATGGTCAGTTACGGTAGCGCTGAGAGTCCTGTTTTCAAGATAGTCCGCCGTAGCTCGCAACCATTCATCGCCGAGGCTGTGGACAGCCAAGGATTCGACGTGATAAAAATAGTTTCATGCTGCAATCGACGCACTTGTCGAGAAGGAGGTGATCCCTGAGGTATTCTTTGAATTGATTTAACGGAAGGGCGCTTGCGATTCCTTGCAAGCGCCCTTCGTTCTCTGGTAAACGCCCTGGTCACGCAACGTCTCCGTTAAGGGCACGTCTCAACGGCAAGAATAAAGAGCGGTTGGTAACGCCGGCTGTTGCTGAGGCGCGTATCTACGGAATTCAACTTCGAACCCACCGCCCCTAGCGTCCTTCTCACGACTCTTTATCTTGCTGAGGTTTTGCGTCGATCGGACTCTTCTGCTGTCGGGCTGCGCAGCTAGGAGCCTTGGTCAGGCACAAATAAGCAAAAAACAGAGCCTGGAGGTGTTGATTTTCACCGGGGGGCGCATTTATGGCTGTTCAACAGGCCTAGCGCCTGAGAATCGCGTTTTTCGCACGGATGAAATCAGCCCGATTCTGGGTGTTTAGTTGGAAGCGCACGTCGCTAAATCGATGGGGAGCGCGGCGGAGTTCGTTTTTCGTTTGGGTGCAGTTCTGAGCAGAAGATAAGTACCGAT
The DNA here is from genome assembly GCA_035317965.1 of Saccharimonadales bacterium (SeqCode). GTDB lineage: Bacteria > Acidobacteriota > Terriglobia > Acidiferrales > UBA7541 > Acidiferrum. The sequence goes on from DATHFT010000162.1 coordinate 20,085, forward strand.
GGGTGATTGACGAGATGAGGCAGTTAAGATATGTTGCGAGCGCTTGATTGAGTACATCCCGCAAAAACAGGTAAATCTGGACCAGGAAAGCGCCCCGGTGAAAGCCCCCCCCAGCAGGTTCCGTGCGCGTAAATCGGTTTTCTTGGCGGTAATCCTAGGTGTGTCCCTACCACTCGCCGCGCAGGTTCACAAACCCGCCCAGCAAGAGAATGGGCCACCGGAACTCGGTGCAGCTGCTCCGGCCGAGGGAGCGAAGTACGTTGCGGGCGAGCTGTTGGTTCGGTTCAGGCAGGGGGCATCGGCGAAGGCGGCGAACGCGATCCATCAGAAGGTCGGCGCGAGCGTTGTTCGCAAATCGCGCGTCGTCGAAGGCTTGCAGCGCGTGAAGCTGCCCGAGGGGACCGGGGTTCGCGCGGCGATTCGGGCGTACCGGGAAAATCCGGACGTTCTTTATGCCGAACCCAACTACATCGTCCACGCTTTCACGACTCCAAACGACCCGCAATTCCCGTCGCAATGGAATTTACAAAATACCGGCCAGCTGCAGGGCACCGCTGGTGCCGATATCCATGCTGCGCAGGCCTGGGCTCTAACGACGGGAAGCTCGAACGTCGTCGTTGCAGTCATCGACACGGGCGTTGACTATACGCATCCCGACCTTGATCAGAATATCTGGACCGCGCCGGCGCCCTTTGAGGCGATCGACATCAACGGGAATCCCCAAACTTGTCCGGCAGGATCGCGCGGGTTTAATGCCGTTTTCGAGCTATGCGACCCGATGGATGATAACGGGCACGGCACGCACGTTTCAGGGACGATCGGAGCCGTCGGCAACAACCGGCTGGGCGTTAGCGGCGTGAACTGGCAAGTGCAAATTCTGCCCTGCAAATTCCTGGCATCGGACGGCGGTGGGGCCGTATCGGGTGCCATTGAATGCCTTGAAGTCATCAAGTCTTTGAAGGATTCCGGAATCAATATCGTTGCTACGAACAATAGCTGGGGAGGACTCGCCTTTTCGCAAGCCCTTCAGGATGCCATTGCCTCGCAACTAGCGGACGGAATTCTATTTGTCGTCGCCGCTGGGAACAACTTTACAAATAACGACACTTTTCCGACCTATCCGGCCGATACGCCTCTTCCCAATGTAATCGCGGTAGGTGCCACGGACCGAACCGATTCTGTGGCTACGTTCTCCAATCTAGGCAGGCACACGGTGCATCTTGCTGCGCCCGGCGTCGATATTCTGAGCACTACGCCCAACAATACCTATTCGCTCGACAGCGGGACTTCCATGTCGACGCCGCATGTGACCGGTGTTGCTGCCTTGCTGAAGGCGCAGAATCCGAGCCGGGATTGGCGGGCCATCAAGAACTTGCTGTTGGCCGGAGGCGATTCACTCGCCACTCTTGCACAAACGGTGAGCGGGCGGCGATTGAACGCGTATGGCTCCATGACCTGCGCGAACCGCCCGGTTTACGGCCGCCTCCAGCCAGCGCTCAGTCAGATTTCCGGCACGGTTGGAACAGCGATCAAGCTGAGCGCCTTGAATATCAATTGTGAACAGCCAGCCGGTACCCTGGAGGTGAGCATTTCTCCCGGGTCGCTATCGCTTACGCTGCTGGATGACGGAACTGCTTCAGATCTGGTTGCAGGCGACGGCGTGTACACCGCGGCATGGGCTCCGCCGGCCCTTGGAAATTACACGCTGACTTTCCCAAATGGCGATGTGGTCCAGGCTTCGGTATTGCAGAACTACGGTTCCATCACGCAGCCGTCTGCGAACTACGTCTCATTTACAGGAACGAACCTGAATCTTGGCGACGATGATATCGCCACCCTTTCTTCGCCGTTCCCGATTGCCTTTGGCGGCGGCAGCTTTTCCTCACTTTATGTGAGCAGCAATGGCGCCATCAGTTTCACAAACGCGTTCCGCGAGTACACCAATTATCAACTCCCGATACCCGACGGCCTAACCCCGGCGCGGGATTTGCCCGTAGCAACGCTCGTCGCGCCCTTCTGGGAGGATCTATTCCCGGTAAAGGGCGCCGCGCAAAATGTATTCTGGGGAATTGTGGGTTCGGCGCCCAATCGGCTGCTCGTTGTGGAGTGGCGCAATGTCCGGCACTACGACTGCCGAACCGATCCGAGCGCAACGATCCGATTCCAAGCCGTATTCCAGGAAGGCTCGAGCAACGTTGCGTTCAACTACGGCAATACTGATTTCGGCGGGAATTGCGCATTCTATGATTCCGGCGGGTCGGCGACCGTGGGAATCCAGGTTGCGCCTGGCGTCGGCGATACCTGGAGTTACGACCAGCAACTTGTCGGAAGCAACACTTCGATTCAATGGCAGAGCCCTCCGCCCCTGAATCCACCCAATCCGGTGCCCACGCTTTCGGCCCTGTCGCCAGGCAGCGTCGTTCTGGGCAGTCCCTCGTTCACCCTGACACTCACCGGAACGAACTTTGTTCCCGGGGCCTCGATCGCGTGGAATGGCGCAACGCGGGCCGCCAGCTACGTCAGCAGTACACAACTAACGGCCAGGATCGACGCCTCTGATTTTAATCTTTATGACGGGTCTGGAACGATTGCCGTCGCGGTTATGAATCCGCTGCCTGGCGGCGGCACCTCCAATACTCTGAATTTCACCTTCACCGCGCCCGGACCGGTCATCACTTCGCTGAGTCCTGCGAGCGCTCTCGCCGGAGGGTTCGGCTTTGTGCTTTCCGTCAATGGCAGCAATTTTACGCCTGCGGCCCAGGTTCAATGGAATGGCCAAATGCGGCAGACCTTCGTGCAAAATCCCAATCTACTCACGGCACAGATCGGGCCGAACGACATTGCAAGCGCCGGCACCGCTCTCGTGACCGTGGTAAATGGCGGGCCCGGCGGCGGAACCTCGAATGCCGCAAGTTTTTCCATTGGAGCCCGCCCCAATCTAGCGGCCAGCCCTGCCGCGCGCCCCGGCGCACCGCGACTTCCCGGGATGGAAGGCACGCACTACGACAAGCCGGTTCACTTTCTGGGATGGAAGTTGGCATCCCGGCTCGGACCGGACTATCTGAAGTACTTCAATCGCCCGGGTGCCGACCTGGCGGTCGATTCAGCAAATCCGAAGTCGCCTCCACCAGCCAATCGTCTAACAGCAGAATGGGCGAACCCAGCGGCTTTGCCAGGATTTGCATTTCGTGATTCACTGCCGGCGGGATTCATTCCCTCCGGTGTCGCTGCCGCGGATTTTAATCGTGATGGCAAAGCCGATTGGGTCGTTGCCAACGGCGGGGCCAATACCCTTTGGTTGTATCTCGGCAAAGGCGACGGAACTTCCAAGTTGCCAACGATTCTTCCGCTTCGCGGTCAAACGCCGGTGGCGGTTGCCGCCGCTGATCTCCGCGGCAACGGCATGTGCGACCTCATTGTTGCGGAAGCTGACAGCGGAACCATCGGAATTTTTCTCGGCAACGGTGACGGGACATTTCAACCGGAGAAGGAATATTACCTGCCGGGACCACCGACCACCCTGGCGGTAGCTGACCTCAACAAAGACGGACACCTGGACGTTGTCGCGGGCACACTGGGTTCGGCGCAAGTGAACGGCTTTATCACCCTGCTGGGCGACGGGTCCGGTAAATTCGGTCTGCCCATTACCTCTCCCCTGGACGATCCTTTTCGCGTGCCGTTCGTCATCGGCATGGCGCTCGCCGATTTTAACAAAGACGGGCTCCCCGACATCGTTTATGCCGATCCAGGCAATGATTCAGAGGCCTGGGTGTTCATGAACCAGGGCGACGGGACCTTCAAGCGGTCGCAACTCTTGATCTACGGTTTTCCCATTGGGGACGCCTTCATCACTGGAGTTGCGGCGGGAGATTTGGACTCAAACGGTTGTCCGAGCGCGCTGGTACTGTTCAATTTTGGGGCGACCTTCATTTATAAGGGGGATTGTTCCGGCACATTCCAGACCCTCAACTTTGTCACCCAGGGCCTGGGCGACTCGCCTGGCGCAGCCGCCATAGCGGATATGAATGGAGACGGCCACCCGGACCTGGTCATCGGGGGCGTACTGAACATAGCGGATTCTTTTTACGGGAAGCCTGCCGGCGATTTACTCACCGTGCTGTTGAATGATGGCGCGGGAAAGCTGTTGTCTCCTCAGGTCTATCGTGGAGACACGTCGATGTTCGCCCTGGCGATAGCGGACACCAATGGCGATGGCAAGCCCGATGTGGTAACAGCGAATCAGGACAGCGACACGGCCACGGTGTTCTTGAACGACGGTCGGGGCGGTTTTGGTTCGCCGCAAGGTGGTTACGTTGGCTATCTTACCGGCGGGGGAACTGGCACGTCCAACGCGCCCTACGGCGACTTCATTGTTTCCGATCTGAATGGGGATGGTCACCCGGATCTGGCAGCGATCATGCAACCGCAATCGGCCGGAGCGCCCTGGAGGCTGGCTTCGCTTCTAAACAATGGAACCGGGCATTTCAGCGCTCCGCATGGAATCGACATCTTGAATTTCGGCACGCCGCCCGGCGATACGGTTCTGGCAGATTTCCGGAAAACCGGGAAACCCGACTTCCTCGAAGTGGGCTCCATCTTCTCCGGCGGCTCGCCGGCACTTATTTATGCAAAGAATAACGGGGATGGCAGTTTCGCGCCGGCCACCGTAACGGCTGCGCCGGCGGCTCAGGGAATTGTCGGTGCCGGCGACTTCAACAAAGACGGCAAACTGGACTTCGTGGTGGCGGGCCAACAACCTGGATCTCTGCCGAATTCTCAGGTGCAGACCATCACCACATTCCTCGGCAGGGGAGACGGCACGTTTACGCAGGGCGCAACCGTAAGCTTCGATCCGCCTCCCAATAATGGAGGATGGCCCAATCACATCGCCGTGGGTGATTTCAATCACGATGGCAAACTCGATCTGCTCGTCTGGATTTTCGTCAATGTCTGGCCCAATCCCCAGCCTTTGTTTGAGCTGCTGGGAAACGGAGATGGCACTTTCGGGGACGCCAAAATGGTGGTTCCCGACATTCAGCCGTTCGCTGTTGCTGATCTGAATCATGACGGCTTGCCGGACATCGTCGAACTTCGCTACCTGGTCGGACAGTGGGGGCTGCCGGCTGAACTGACCTACAACATTTATACCGGTCAGTCCGATGGTTCGTTCAAATTGGCTAACAGCTACCAGCCCTACGCGGGGAGTCCCGATTCCCATTTTTTCTTTGGCACCAGCCTGCAGCCAATGCTTGCCGACTTCAACGGTGACGGGGAATTGGACATCGCCGCATTTCAAACTCCCGGAGCCGCGCGCAACTCTCCGAACAGTTATCTGCAAGTGCTGCTCGGAAATGGTGACGCGACTTTCACTCCCAGCTACACCGCATTTCCATTGAAAAAACTTTATGTGCCGGACGCTGCCGCAGACTTCACGGGAGACGGACGGGCCGACCTCGTCGAACTCGATGGCTTCGACTCCTCCTATAACCTCATACCGTCGGTCCCAGGGCCCTCGTTTCAAGCGCGACTCGTTAGCGATCCTCTCATCGGCGGAGGCGGCATCTTGCGCATCACCCATGCGCTCGCTGCCGGCGCAGCTTCTTTTCAACTGACATCTAGCGAACCTGCGGTCAACGTTCCGGCTTCGGTGACCGTCCCGGCCGGTGCGAGCTCGCAGGATGTCCAGTTTCAGATTGCCAGGAGCTTCAACCTCAATCATGTGTTTGCAATCCAAGTGCAATCGGGTTCGGAAATCCATACGGTGTATGGATATCAAGGAAATCCCGCACTGCCGCTGGGGTTCGCGCTCTATGTGGCGGCTCCGTTTTCGCCCACAGCGCTTCCGGGCGGCGTGACCCCGCAATTTACCTTGGGTCTGACGAGTATTGCGGGCTACGGGGCAGACATACAACTCACCTGCCAAGGTCTGCCTTCCGGTGCCTCATGCAACCTGGGCGTTAACCCTGTGGACTTGCCGGCAGGCGGACAGTCCACTCAGTTTTTCAACGTTTCTGCATCCAGCGCGATGACACCGGGCACCTATCCGTTCCAGGTCGTGGCAACGGATGGCATTCTCGCCCAGTCGTACGATGTGTCGTTCGAGGTTGTCGACTTTACATTGACTGCCACTCCGGCCGCGTTATCCACTCTGTCTACGGCCACGACCTCCTTTAATGTCGTCTCCTCGTCGGACCTCGGTACGGGGCAGGCCATCGCCATGACCTGCACAACCTCAAGTCCGGCCGTGCAATGTCAATTGCCGGGCCCGACCCTCGGCGTTGGACTGGGGGAGCAGGTCAATGTCGTGACCCAGAACGCTGCGGCCGGAACTTATACCGTCACCGTCACGGGTCAGATTGGCACTCTGGTGCACTCGGCGACGGTTCAGGTAAACGTAGGGAGCGTAGACGTCTCGATTTCGCCGCCATCCGGGAACATAGCGGTAGGCAATTCTGCTAGTTTCGCGGTGGCTCTCCAGTCGCGGGGTGGGTTTGCCGGTAGTTTCGAGTTCTCCTGCTCGAGCGATGCGGGCAGCGTCATTTGCTCCGCGTTTCCTTCGCCCACAACTGTGCCCGCAAACGGATCAGGAACCGCGACACTCTCGGTGACCGTACTCTCGAAAACGAATGTGCAACCTCTGCCGGCAATTCGCAATTCGACCCGGCCACCATTGCGCGAGGTTCCTGGCGTGCCTGCGGTCCTGGTAGCGATCCTATTGCTGGCCGCTCTAGTCGCCTTTGTGAAGTTCCCCGAGCGAACGCTGATCCACGAACCTGCAAGAATCGTCTTGCTGCTGATTGTGGCCAGCGCGCTCGGGTCCTGTGGCGGTGGCGGAGGCGTATCCGGCGGTGGCGGGTCTGGCGGTGGTGGTGGAGGCGGAACTGCCCAGATTATTCACGTTAAAGTACAAGCGACTGCGGGAGGTCTTACGGTACCCGTGGGGACGATTACGGTCACCGTACCCTAAGTCCGGCGCTTAAATTCGCTTCGGACCAAAATGATTGAATCAGTGTCACCGCAACTTGCTAACACCCGCGCGTAACGGCTGAGATCGTCGCAGGAAATTTCCTTTCGCAGGCACACATTGCGCTTCAAGCGCGTTCGGTTTGTTGCGCACGACTTTGCTCGTGCGCAACAAGCGCTGCCGCTTCTCGGGTCTCGACATGCAGCGTGTCGGCCTTCCAGCCCGATCGACCACCAAATAACACAATCGCAACGTGGGCATTACAGGACCGCAACAACAAGGGACTAAGTTAGCGCATCATTTCCGTGACCTCTAAACCAGAAAGGTGCCGTGTCCCCATGAGCACAGACCGTCGAGATTTTCTAAAACTCCTGACAACAGGTGCCGCCGCGGCCGCGTTCCCTCGAAGCATTGCGCGGGCCCTGGCAATTCCTGCCCACCACCGCACCGGCACCATCGAAGACGTCGAGCACATTGTTTTTATGATGCAGGAAAATCGCTCCTTCGATCACTATTTCGGAACACTCCGCGGTGTGCGCGGCTTTGCTGATCCGCGAGCCGTAAAGCTTCCCTCTGGCAAAAGTGTCTGGCATCAACAGGATCCCAACAATCCCGACGGTTACGTGTTGCCCTTCCATCCTGGTGCGCCGAACCTCGGGCTGCAATTTCTTCAGGACCTGGCGCACGATTGGACAACCACTCACGCCGCGTGGAACAAAGGCAAATACGACCAGTGGGTGCCGAACAAAGGCACGACCACGATGGCCCATCTCACCCGCAGCGATATTCCTTTCCACTACGCCCTAGCTGACGCCTTTACCGTCTGCGACGCGTATTACTGCTCTCTACTTGGGCCGACCGATCCGAACCGCTACCACATGTGGACGGGTTGGGTTGGCAACGACGGAAATGGGGGCGGGCCGGTCATTGATAACGCCGAAGCCGGATACGGTTGGTCTACCTACCCCGAACGGCTTGAGAGAGCCGGAATCTCCTGGAAGGTGTATCAGGATGCCGGCGCCGGCCTCGACGCCGCCAATTTTTGGGGCTGGGGGGACGACGCGTATATCGGCAACTATGGCGACAATTCGCTCCTTTACTTTCACCAGTATCAAAATGCGCCAGACAGCAGTCCGCTGGCAGAAAAGGCCAGGACCGGGACCGACATTACAAAAAGCGGAACGCTTTTCGACATCTTCCGACAGGATGTGCTCGCCAACAAGTTGCCACAGGTGTCCTGGATTGTTGCGCCCGAAGCATACACCGAGCATCCGAACTGGCCTGCAAACTACGGCGCCTGGTACATCTCGCAGCTGCTGGACGCGCTGACCGCCAACCCCGAAGTCTGGAGCAAAACCGTTTTCATCATTATGTACGACGAAAATGATGGCTTCTTCGATCACCTCGTGCCGCCCACTCCACCGCAGTCGCGGGCTGAAGGCCTCTCGACGGTCGCTACAACCAATGAACTGTTTGGCGGCGATTCGGGAAATCCTGCCGGGCCTTATGGCCTTGGCGTACGCGTGCCGATGATTGTGGTCTCGCCGTGGAGCAAGGGCGGCTGGGTGAATTCCGAAGTCTTTGATCACACCTCGCTCATCCGCTTCATCGAACGCCGCTTCGCGCACCATCACCGGGACTTGATTGAGTCGAACATTACGCCCTGGCGTCGAGCGGTTGCTGGCGATCTCAGTTCAGCGTTCAACTTCGCTTCACCGCATGACGCGAAGGTTCCGCTGCCCAGTACGGTGGCTTATGAACCGCCCGATAATGACCGCCATCCCGATTACATTCCGGCTCCGCCGACCGAACAGGCACTGCCACTGCAGGAACCGGGTATGCGCCCGGCCCGCGCGCTGCCGTATGAGCTGCACATCCATGAAGAAACAAGCTCGGGACACCTTGAACTACGGTTCCGTAACTCGGGCAAGGCCGGCGCAGTTTTTCAAGTCCGCTACGCCGACAGCCTGACTGCGCCTCGGACGTACACGGTTGGTGCTGGTGACGAGGTCTCGGACACGCTTGGTGCCGAAGGCGATGCTTCCTATGATTTGTCCGTGCTGGGTCCCAACGGTTTTCTGCGTACCTTCGCTGGCGGCATGGGGCGCGGGAGCGCGAATATCACGGTTCGAACCAGATACGAAAAGTTTTTCGACGGCATCGAACTCGTGATGCACAACCACAGCTCAAGCACCGAGCGAGTGAAGATTGTCGACGCCTACAGTGGAAAGTCAACCAGCCATCTGCTCCATGCGCACAGCACTCTCACCTATTTCGCTGAATTACGGAAGTCATATGGCTGGTACGACCTCACGGTCGAAGCCGACTCCGATTCCATCTTCCGGCGGCAAATTGCAGGCCACGTTGAAACCGGACGAGACAGCATGAGTGATCCAGCCATCGGCGCGGCTGTGCCGCAAGTTGCGCTCGTGGACTAACGACGCCCCGGTTTCTAAGTGGAACCGCCCTTCTGTCACGTTGCTCAGCGTTTCTTGTGTGCTGCGGCGTGCCCGGGCAACCAGCGATGACTGGCGTTGCCGAACTCCTGAATGGGAGTGCGGACCACCTGTCGAATCCAGACGTCCGATCACGCGATTGAGCGAATCGTGCACGTCCGTGTGCTGGAGCCGGCCGCGGCCCCCGACTGCCTGGGCCGCAGTTCCTGAGAACGAGCCCATCGTCTCCGTGCAGCTCCGGACCACGAACCTATATCGCTGGACTGCAACCCCCGTTGAATGCCACTCGTGGGCGAACGAGCACAGACCGATAGAGCCAGGTGCAGCGGAACGGACGCCGGTGTGTGTTAGACTCCCGCCTAAGTTTGCGACCGCGATGAGGCACCTCGATGAGCGAAGCTATCCAAGGCTCGCGCGAAACCAAAAACGCTGCTCCCGGTTCTCCGAACAAACCCGGACACTCCGCCTGGCGCATTCCACATATGGTGACTCTGGTTGTGCTCGCTTTCGTCATCATCTACAACATCGGAGAATTGTTGCAAACACCCAAGGTCGAGGAAGTCGTCAAGGACCAGTCGATGTTTGCAATCCCGTCGGAAATGTTTGACCGCTACAATTCCTGCGACTACCAGTACCTGTTCTTTTGTGGACCGCCGGCGAGTTCAGTTCCAGCGGGCTGCGAGGCGCTGACTGGTCTGCAAAGGGCAAGTTGTATTTTGACGAACAACGGCAAAGCCGGAAGCGCGCCACACCGCGTGCCGAGTTGGACGGCGATCCCGGTTGTCAATGTGCTTATTGCGGCCGTTGTGATCCTGCCGCGGCTGCCGGACGCGACGATTCACATGTTGCGAACGCGGTGGCAGCGCGGCTCCCTGGAGTTCTCATTGGGTCTGGTCTTTGTAATCGCCTACGTCACGCTCATGGTGGTCGCGCTCCGCCAGGAAGATTCAACAAACATCTGGATGTTCGCTGCAGTTGTAGTCGGTGGGCCCTATCTGATCATAGGCGTGTTCTGGCTCCTGCAACACGCGCTGGCCGGGGCGTCGGCGGGGACTGAAAAATTTGCCGCATTCATGGTTTCAAGTTTCGCTTTGCCGGGCTGTCTGCTGATCTGCATAAAGCATGACGCCGAATCCTTGCTGAAAATCGCCAAAGGGGTCCACTAGAGCCCGGGTCACAAGGCACTCGGACGCCCCCCTTGTTCTCGCGCCAAGGCCCGCCCGAGGCCGGGCGGTTCGCGGGTACCGCCCGGCGTTCGATAACTTACCAAGAGCATTTTGGGGTTTACAAGCGTCAGGTAAGTGCTAGACTGCGTCCGTATCCAGACACGCGAATTGTCGCGGAGCAACGGTCGCCACCCAGCTGGAAAACCGTGCTGAGCCTTCGGGCAGATACCCCTAAAGGAAGCCCATGAATGACCTCAATAAAGTCGCGTCTGAGTATCTGGTTGAGCAGTGGAAGCGTCACGCCGCCAAATTTGTGCTGTCTCGCTACGCCGCGCCGCAATACTTTGTCGGTGTTAAACGGGACGGCCGGGCCATTTTTACACATGACCCGAAGCTGGCCGCGCATTTTGAAGACGGAGATCAGTCGTTGCACGAGTCCATTACCAAGCTCCAGGAAGCAAAGATTGAAGTGACGCCGATTGTGGTTCTGCAAGCCGAAGAGTTTCGCACAGGCGCTCTTTACGCACGATCGAAAGGTCGCTGAAGACACGAGCCTTTCTGAGGATTCTGGCGAGAGAATTGCGCAGATTTGACGCGTGACTCCTCCGGGCAGGATCACGGCCTCAAGAACTATTCCCGCGCAGGCCATTCGAACTCCGAGCGGCCCGACGGAAGAATTACCCCGTGGCTTACCCGCCTTCCTCGCGCATCGCCACAAGTACGCAAGAGTCGAAGGAGATAGGGACCGCTAAGTTCCGATCCCGTGGCTAGGGATGTAGCCATCGTCCTCTACTTTTGTTTGCGCCGTGTTACTCTACCGACTTCTGGAGTTCCCGGAAGGGAGTCCTCCAGGTCATCTGAAGGAGTCCTGTTTTAGTCGCATGAAGGCGCTGCTCACCTGTTTCTCCTGCAGCAATTTCAGAATGTGCGTAGCCCGTGCGGCCCGCGTCGCGCTTGTACTCGCTGGTCTGCTGGTGTGTCCTTCGGCCCCAGCACAGGAAAACTATGAGATTCAGGTCTATCCCTACGAGACAGTCGAGCCTGGGCACACCATGATTGAGCTCCACAGCAATTTTACGTTCGAGGGTTCGAAGACCACGACCGACGGAACATTTCCGACAAATCACCAGTTGCACGAAACAATTGAGATTACGCATGGTTTTACGGACTGGTTTGAAACTGGCTTTTACATCTTCACCTCCGTAAAAAACGGAATGGGTTGGGATTACGTCGGAAGCCATATTCGCCCTCGCGTCCGCGTGCCTGCGAACTGGAAATGGCCCGTGGGCGTGAGTTTATCGAACGAAATCGGATGGCAGAAGCGTAGATACTCGGCCGATACCTGGACTTGGGAGATGCGTCCGATTGTGGACAAGCAACTAGGGCGATGGTATTTCTCCTTCAATCCAACTTTTGACAAGTCGTTCCATGGACCGGGTGTTGCGGAAGGATTTGTATTTTCCCCCAATTTCAAATTCAGCTACGACTTTACCAAGAAAATCGCGGGAGGCATTGAATACTACGGCTCGTTGGGGCCAGCCACACAGTTTGAACCCATTAGTCAGCAGGAACAGCAGATTTTGCCGGCAATCGATCTGAATCTTTCTCCGAAATGGGAAATCAATTTTGGCTTAGGCGTAGGTGTGACCCGCTCGACCGATCATCTGATTGGCAAAATGATTTTGGGATACCGCTTCGACTTCTGAGGCAAACGAGGAGTACATGAGTTGTCTGCCGACTTCGCGACGCGAATTTCTGAAACGCGCCGGCGCGACTGCAGGTGTCGGCATGCTCGGCCGGTCCCTGGCCGCGGGCCAGCCTGAGCCATTCCCCGGCGCGGAAACTCACTCCGCCGAATCCAAGGCCGACTATACCGTGCGCATCGCAGCCCGCCCGATTGAAATTGCCCGCAACCGCATCGTTTCAGGGATTACGTACAACGGTACGTTCCCTGGCCCTTTGTTGCGTTTCAAGGAAGGACAGCCGGCTGTTGTCGACGTTTTCAATGACACGGACACGCCAGAGCAGCTGCACTGGCACGGACAGTTCGTGCCGCCCGATATCGATGGCGCGGCCGAAGAAGGCACACCTTACATTCCGGCCCATGGTATGCGAAGGATCAAGCTCACGCCGCGCCCTGCGGGATTCCGTTTTTATCACACGCACAATCGAGCCGGAGCGGATCTTCACGCCGGGCAATACAGCGGACAGGTTGGTCCGCTCTACATCGAGCCGAAAGGCGAACCGGGCAGTTACGACCAGGAAGTCTTTCTCGTGCTGAAGGAATTCGAACCCTTCTTCAGCCAGGGCGGCGATATGGCGCAGAATTTTCTGGCGCCTGTTGCCAGGGTAACGGAACTTGAAACGGCGGGCGAATTGTCGATGAAAGCGTCGCTTGCCAAAGGCATGCTGCATGGTTATGAAGTGAGCTACCGGTATTTCACGATCAACGGGCGCATGCTGGGACACGGCGAGCCGGTTCGGGTGAAACGCGGCGAGCGCGTTTTGTTCCACGTTCTGAATGGCAGCGCGACGGAGATTCGCAGCCTGGCGTTGCCGGGACATTCCTTCAAAGTCGTGGCGCTTGACGGGAATCCGGTTGCGGTTCCTCGCGAGGTGCCGGTGCTGTGGCTGGGGACTGCAGAGCGCATATCGGCCCTTGTCGAAATGAATCATCCAGGCGCGTGGGTCCTTGGCGATCTTGCCGACGACGATCGCGGCCGTGGCATGGGCATTGTCGTCGAGTATGCCGGGCACAAAGGAAAAGCTTTGTGGGCGACGCCGTCGGCGTTTCATTGGAACTACGGGCGTTTTGGCAGACCCGGGACGCCCGCTGCAATTCCGGACGAAACCGTCGAGATGACGTTTGCAAAAGAAAATGCCGCCGAGGACGGGTTCAATCGCTGGACAATCAACGGAACGGCTTATCCGATGACGCAGGCGATTGTGCCGGCGTCATTTCATCTACAGCACGGTAAGCGTTACCGGCTGCGAATGCGCAACGCCAGCGATGACATCCATCCGATCCATCTGCACCGTCACAGCTTTGAACTTTCGAGAATTTCCGGACTAGCGACGTCCGGAGTAAGCAAGGATGTAGTTATGGTGGGTGGCTACCAGGAAGTCGAAGTGGATTTTACAGCGGAGCATCCAGGCCGCACGCTTCTCCACTGCCACCAGCAGCTGCACATGGATTTTGGATTCATGACGCTGTTCGATTGTCAATGACCGGGACCGGTCAAGGTACGGGGTGATGAACGATCAATCGAGTGCGTGGACAGCGCGAGCGGCGAACAGGGTGGCGGTTGTCCGTATTTTCGTCGGCTGCTCGTGGCCGCTTAGGGTGCTCTCGCCGGCGCACCGGAAATCTCCGTGAGCGAACCAGCCAGGCCAGCCGCCGCAACTTTCCTGTCCCCGCGGACCATCTTCCTCGCCTATCTGCGACTGGGTTGTACTTCATTCGGCGGTCCGGTTGCGCATCTCGGTTATTTCCGGGAAGAGTTGGTGGTCCGCCGGAAGTGGCTCGATGATCGAACGTTTACAGACATTGTCGGCCTTTGCCAATTTTTGCCCGGTCCGGCCAGCAGTCAGGTGGGATTCACGATTGGCCTGCTGCGCGGAGGCGCACTGGGCGCATTCGCGGCATGGACGGCGTTCACGCTGCCTTCGGCCTTGCTGATGTTCGCCGTAGCGTCCAGTCACGCGCTGCCCTCAAGCCACGTGGGGGAGAGAGTGGTCAACGGTTTGCAACTGGTCGCGGTTGCCGTGATCGCGCAGGCCGTGTGGGGCATGATGCGAACGCTCACACCGGACCCGGCCCGTAGGACGATCGCGGTTGCGGCGAGTGCCGTGATTCTTCTGTCCGGCCATCCTGCGAGCCAGCTTGCGGCTATTGTGCTGGGCGCCGTTCTCGGCCTGATTTTCTGCCGGGGAATTGCAGCGCCTGATTCCCACCCACTGCGCATTCTGGTTGCCCGGCCCGTCGCCGTCGCGGCACTCGTGCTTTTCCTCGCGCTTCTCGTTGGTCCGGCTGCGTTTCTCGCCTTCCGTTCGAGTCACGCTATCGCCTTCTTTCAGGCGTTCTACCGCAGCGGCGCACTGGTGTTTGGTGGTGGGCATGTGGTTTTGCCTCTACTGCAATCGGCGACGGTGAGTACCGGATGGATCGACAACTCTACATTTCTTGCAGGCTATGGCGCGGCCCAGGCTCTTCCGGGCCCGCTGTTTACTTTTGCCGCTTATCTGGGGGCCGTGTCCGGACCGCCGCCGCACGGAGCTCTCGGCGCGGCAATCGCACTCGTCGCAATTTTCCTTCCCGGTCTGCTTCTCCTTGTGGGTGTTCTTCCGTTCTGGGACCGGTTGCGGTCGAACCAGGCGAGCCGGGCACTGTTTGCGGGCGTTAACGCCAGCGTGGTCGGTGTTCTGCTGGCGGCTTTGTATCAGCCCGTGTGGACGAGTGCGGTGTCGCGGCCCAGGGATTTTGTGTTTGCTCTGGCCGCTTTCCTGGCCCTGGTCGTTTGGAAAACGCCACCGTGGATCGTAGTCGCCTCGGCAGCTCTGCTGGGCGTGCTTTCTGGTTTCCTCGGTTGAGAGCGCTCGCGCTCGGGCGCGAGCGGCGGGCGTATCGAGGCTGCGGCGACCCGCCGTCCGGGACGACAAGTGGGAGGTTGGAGCGGAGCCTTCGATGGAAGCAATCGATTTTTTTTCTTGACAACAGAAAATGATCCCATAATATGGCACGCGTGCCGGGATCCAAGACAAACAAGTCGCCCTACCGTGTCCAGGTACTGGACCGTGCCCTGGCGGCCCTTGAAGTTCTGCAAGCTCGTCCGCAAGAGTGCAGTCTGGTGGAATTGTGCACCGCCCTGAAACTCCATAAAAGCACCGTGCACCGGCTGATGATGGTTCTCGAGCAGCACCGCCTGGTTGACAAGAATCCGGAGACCGGACGTTACCGGCTGGGCTTGAAGTTGTTCGAGTTTGGATCAAAAGCGATTGGCGCGCTGGATCTCAAACGGCATTCCCGGCCGCATTTGAACAAGCTTCTGCAGGAAATCAATGAAACCGTGCACTTCTGTATTCTCGATGACGGCCAGGTCTTCTATGTAGAGAAAGTGGAACCGGAACGAAGCGTTCGCATGGCCTGCACGGTAGGCAGTCGCGCGCCCGCGTATTGCACGGCGGTGGGCAAGGCGATGCTGGCGGAACTGTCCGATGCGGAAGTGAAACTCATTGTGCGACGGTGGGGCTTGCAGCGGGTGACGAAGAACACGATCACGACGGCTGCCGATCTCAAGGCCGAACTCAGCGCGGTGCGCAACCGCGGATATGCCGTCGACAACGAGGAAAAGGAAGAAGGACTGCGCTGCGTTGGAGCGGCCGTGCGCGGGCACTCGGGAAAACTGATCGCTGCCATCAGCGTGTCCGGACCGGCATTTCGGGTGACCAAGGAACGGATCGAGGAAATTGGTCAAGCCGTGATGCGGGAAGCCAGCCTGCTCTCAGAGGAGTTGGGGTATCAGCAGGCTCCGCTCGAGATGGTTCGCAGTTCGGCGGGGTAGGGGCAGGGGGAAACGGCGAAGGCCGTTTTTTTTGTCGAAAAACACGATGTGGGACGTCGTCTCATAATATGGGATGAAATCCCGGCGGGATAAAGAACCGCGGGGGGCCGAGTGGGTGGGACGGAAAGAATTGAAAATCAGTCGATCGGAGGATGCGATGGGGCGCAAGCTGTTTCAGTGTTTACTCGTGGCAGTTCTGGGGTTGCTCGTCTCGCCGGTTGGGCGCGCACAATCCACAACGGCGACCGTGCTCGGTACGGTCACCGATAAAACCGGGGCCATCGTAGCCGGAGCGAAAGTGACGGCGCGCAATACGGAGACAAATTTGTCGCGCACAGTTGCCGCGAACGACCAGGGCGAGTATCGCATTGAGTTTCTGCCGGTGGGGAGTTATGAACTCGAAGTGAGCGGAGCAGGATTCAAAAAAGCAGTGGTACGGGGAATCGTGCTGCAGGTGACCGCTGAAGCCCGCGCGAACGTGCAGCTGGAAGTGGGGGACATCGCCGAATCCGTCAGCGTCAGTTCGGAGATTCCGCTGGTCAATACCAGCACCCCGGAGCTGGGGCGCACCATCGAGAACGCCGAAATCGTGAATCTTCCACTGGTGAACCGGAACGTTTATGCGCTGCTCGACATCACGCCCGGTGTGCAGAGGAACGACAACAGCATCGTTCTCGGCTATCCCGAGCAACGGACGCAGATCAACGGCGGAACCGATGGTGGCGCGGGGTCGGTGAATTATTATCTGGACGGCGGATCGAACATGGCCGGCCTGCGCAATACGGGAAACGCCACACCCAATCCCGACGCAGTCGAAGAGTTTCGGGTGCAAACGAACAGCTATAACGCAGAATATGGGCGATTTGCAGGCGGCGTCATCAACGTGCTGACCAAGTCCGGCACCAACCAGTTTCACGGGTCACTCTTTGAATTTTGGCGGAACAACGCAATAAACGCGCACGACTGGAACAATCCTGCCGATTCGCCGCT
>DATHFT010000163.1:0-8336 GCA_035317965.1 Saccharimonadales bacterium (SeqCode)
GTATTGCGGCAGCCAGGAGGCCACCGCCGGTGGCGCTAAGAAATTGCCTGCGGTCAATCCCCGACTTGTTCTTAACACTCGCCATTCGCATCTCCTCGCACCGGCAATGGGCGGACAGAAAGTAGTCGCCAATGCACGGCATTATACGCCGACGAAATCGATATAGTACGACAATTTTGTAGAAGAAAATCGATTTGCCTTGATTTTCCGGGCAGGGGGTTTTTGCGCCAGAAGCCAGCCAGAACGGCTTCAGACTTTGGGAGGAGCAAGGGCGTCGAGAGCAGGGATCGATACCGGGACAGTAAAAGCCCGTTCCGGCAGGGACTTGCCTGCCTGCATCGCCTGCGAGAGCATTTCGATGGCTTGCCCGGCATTGGGGGGCACAAACACGGTCGCCGCGAGTAAACCGCTGCGCACCCACGCCTGCCCGGTTTTCGGCAGACCGTCACAACCGGTAAAAGGCAATTTCAACCAGCGTTCCCGTTCCATTTCATTGCCCAGTTCCTGAAACGCCTTGCGCGCACCAATAGCCATGGAATCGTCTTGCGCTCCGATTAGGTCGATGGCCGCCTTCTGGGAGGTGGTGAGTTTGAGCCACGAGCGGACGGCGCGCTGGGAACTTTCCTCGGTCCATTGCGCTTTCAGAATGGTGACCTGGACGTTGCCGGGTTTTGTTTCCTGCATCCCCAGGGTGCGCTCTTTGGCGGCCGAATTTTCAGACGGACCTTGAATGTAGAGAACGGCTCCGCCCTTGGGCAAAAGCGCAGCAAATTGCCGGCCCTGAATGCGACCAATCTCAACGTGATCGGAGCTAACCGCGAGAATGGGAACTTTCGATGCTCGCCGGAGCTCCGCAATGTAGTCGGCCTCACGATTTAGGACGGCCCAACCAATTCCCGCACTCGAGGCCGCGCGAGCTACCTGTGGCAGGGCTGTGCCGCCAACCGGCTCAAAAATAATTCCGCTGGGACGGGCTTCAACGGGCGATTGAATTTCCTTCAGTATCTGCGTGCTTTGATTGATGGCGTCGTTATCGGCATAGACAATTTGCAGATCGACGCCCAGCTTGCGGGCCATCTGCTCGGCAGACTCCGCCTGCTCAATTTGGTAGTCGTTGTCGTTGGTTGTAAGAGAAACTAAAAAGCGCAGCTTTTTTGTGCCCAAGCCCGATGCCCCTGACTTTCTGTAGAGCAAAGATACACTCAGTCGGAATTGATTTCACGAAATTCCTTAACGAAGTTTCACTAGATGAAATGCCCGGGTCCCCTCGCCATGTTTGGTGCTTTCGACTGATTTCAAAGGCCTTGGAAGGCCTTTTCGGGGAAACGAATCCTCTCAAGCTGGGACCCGCTTGCAGCGGGCATGGCTCCTGATTGACTGGCGACCCAAGTACCCATGCGATTGGCGGCAACGTTCATGGTCTGCAAGGAAGCGCTCCTCAGATAATGGTAAACCAGGGCGGCGGTGAAGGCGTCGCCCGCGCCCACCGTGTCAACGACTTTCACAGGGATGCCCGGGTGCTCGTCATAGCCGTCGGGGCCGAGCAGCAGGCTACCCTGTGCAGCGCGCGTTACGCACACCAGTTGCAAATCGAAGGCCTTCAGCAGCCATCGCGCGGCAGAGATTTCGTCCACAAACGACCCACCCAGCAGCGAGAGAACGATGGGCAGCTCTTGGCTATTGAGCTTGATGATTTGACAGAGTTCTGCCGACCTGGCAATGACCGTCGCCGAGTAAAACGATTGGCGAAGGTTTACGTCCAGAACACGAAGAGAGTCGGATCTGGTAGCGGCAAGGAACGCCTGGATCGTTTGGCGGGATTCTGGAGAGCGTTGCGCGAGAGTTCCAAAACAAACGGCATCGGCTTTTTCCGCAAGCTGTGTCCAGCCTGGAGTTGGTTGAAAGAAATCCCATGCGGCCGGAGAATTGACCGCAAAGGAAGCCTGGCCCGCCGAATCGACGGAAACTGTCACCGTCCCGGTGGGGTAGGCGGGATCCGACTGAATGTGGCTGGTTTCCAGACCACAGGAAGAGAGTTGTTGGCGCACGTCTTGTCCGAGGTCATCCTCGCCGACGCGGCTGGCGACAACCGCACGTTCTCCCAAAAGGCTGGAAGCGTAAGCGAAATTGGCAGGGGCTCCTCCGAGTTTCCGTCCGTTTGGAAAAATATCCCAAAGTATCTCACCCAGGCCAACGATGGTGTGCCGACGATCCATGCCAGCAAATAGTCTGCACTCTGAGGCACGGAAACGCTAGTTGGCTTTGCCCGGCGACATCATTTCCATGGCCCATATTGCAGCGGGGCGCATGTACATTGAAGCGCGGTAGTTACCGGTAATGTCCCAAGCTTCGGGCGTGCGGAACCAGTAGCCTTTTTCCTCATAACTGGTGTGATAGACGCCCCAGATGGTTTTAAACGCCTGCTCCTTCATGCCGTCACTGAGCATGAGTGCGGCGACGCCCATGGTGGTGCCGGTCCAAACTTCGGCAACTTGCTGATTGCCGGGGACATTGATGACCGAACCGGTGACGGTCATCCCGTTAACTGCGCCGCGATCGCCGCCATGAAATTTCATCACGTTGAAGTCGAAGATTTTCCGGAGAGCGCTGAGCTGCATTTCGCGCGGAACCAGGTCGCCGAGTCCGGTCATGTTCGCATACCACTGTCCTGCCAATTGGTCCGCTTGAATATTGTCCCGGTAGTCGCTAAGCATGTCGTAGTGAAAGTATTCGCCATTCCAGAGTTTCTTTATGTAGCTGGCCTGGCTTTTGGCAAACAGCTCGTGGTATTGCCCAGCGGCTTTGGCGTCGCCGAGTTGTCTGCCAATCTCTTCGGCCGCGCGCAGTGACGCGAGCCAGAGACCGCCGGAGTAGGCGCTTTCACCGCGGACCACCCATTCGTCGTACGTTTGGTCGGGATAGCCTTCGTTTTCGGGGATGCCATCTCCGTCTTTGTCGTATTGGCGAAGATAGTTGAGCGCTTCCTGAACCGCAGGCCAAGTATCTTTCAGAAATGCTTGATCCTTGCGGCCGGTCAGGACGTAGTCGCGATAGACCATCAATACGAATTTTGTGTTGAGGTCCTTCCAGCCATTGGTGTCCTGCCAACTGAATTGATTGATCTGTTTGAAGGGATCTTCCTCAGGGACGCCCAGATCGTGCGGGACCGCGCCCTTGGCTTTGCGAATGCGGAATTGCGGCGTTTTCGTTTGTTGCGCTTTCCAAACCCAGACCATCCGTTCGGCGGATTCTTGCGGAACAGTATCGGCGAATTCGCGCATCACGCCTTTTTCGATGTCCGGCCAGAATTTTAACAGGGGCATGGAGCCATAGAAGCGGACGTCCAGCGTTTCGTAATACGGATAGTCATAACACTCCATGAAAGAATAGACAGGCGGAAGTTTGGGATCGGAACCAACCGGGCGGCCCCAGAAAGAGCCTTCATCGGCGAGGACGTACATTTCGTTGAAAAGCATGCCGCGATACCAAAGTGGTTTGCTCTCGTCATTTATGTAAGGCGCTTGCCAGGCGTCGATAGCGTCGCTCCAGGATTTGCCATTCTGCAGGGCGTCGCGGGCGATCGTCCAAGCGCTGGTGCCGGCGGTGCCATAAAAATCGGTGTAGCGGCGATTCCACTTACGGCCGGAACCAAATTGCACGATGGGCAGATCCCAGGAAATGACCATGGGAACAATGCGCTTTTCGCCGGGTTCCAGAGTGAAGCGAACCGCAATGGCTCCGGCAATGGCTTCGCCGCTGCTGGTCCATTTGTCGTCACTGTTGGAAAGCTTGCCGTCTTTGCTGAAGGGCGCCCAAATTTCCTCTCCGGCGCCGCGGGGATCGAAAGTGGACTGATAGCTGACTTCGACGCCAGGCTCCTCGAGAGCAGCGATGGTGAACTGGCCGTCCCACTGTTCGGTGGCAGGGCCGAGATGATTGCGATCGAAGATGACGCCCTTCATCGTTCCGGCCGAACCCAGCGATTCGCTGGAGAAACGATTGAAGTTTCCATGGTTCAGCCCTCCCCTGAGATTGCGACTGTTGGTGCGGAACCAGCCGAGCATATTCTCCCAGGACAGCAGGACCGAGACCGTCACGCGATGCTTGGTCGGATTTTCCGCGTGCCAGCGGTAAACGGCAACGGGATAGCTGGACTCCTTGTAGTTATCAGGAAGAATGGGTGAGAACTGTTCGAGCGTTACATGCGCGGGAAATTTATCCGAGCGGTAGTCAAACCAGGATTTGGGGTAGAGCGCGGCGTAATCACCGGCGCCGACGGGATAATCCCATTGCCACGAACTGAGTGTGCCGCCAGCGGGATGATAGCTGGCCAGAACTCGGGCTTCGCCCCTGGCCTCTCCTTCCGATTTCTGGAACATGGCAAATTGATCGCCGTCGACCGTTTGATACTTATGAATCCCGGCCTGCATATGCCAGCGGGCGAAGTCGCCGCGATAGGTGCGGGAGAACGTCCCCGCGCCAAAGCCGCCAACCGGAGCGCCTTGCCAGAAGCCGTCGTCGATATGGCCGGCATCGAGTGCGGGCTTTTTGGTGCCGGGATGATCAAGGGGCTGCCCGAGGGGGCGGCGCCATGCCGCCTTGGGGATGTCATCGGCGCGCAACAATGGACTGGTAAGGACGAGACAGAGAAATACAGTGGACAGCGGCAGGGCGCGGGACTTCATGTTTCCTCCAAAAAGCTGGACCTGGCGATAGGCCGGACAGTGAAACATGCCTCGACAAAGTGGCTAAATGATAGAAGAAAATCGTTATTGTGTAAACATTTTAGATACGGGTTTCTGGCCCCATTTTGGCAAAATTGCCCAGGCACCTGCCGTCTCACCGGTTGTCAAAGCGCGCAACAATGGGTACTGTCTGGCCGGCGCCCCTGGGCTTGTCCAGGCTCGTGGCTCTTGACGGCAGGCGCCGGAACGATGGGTACAGGATGACTGTGAATCGTACTTTTTTGCTGCTGGTGTTCTGGGGAATGAGTGCCAGTCCTTCCCTTGCGCAGGACCCGTTTAGGCCCGTCTCAACGGTGGACGCTCCGGCGATTCAGGGACGGCCCGTCGCGCTGGACCAGCAGGGCCAGCTGCTGCCATGGCCCAGTCCGGAAGATACGGGCACGTCCTATGAGTCGTACTTCATGACCCAGTGGAGCTATTTGCGGCAGCAATACCACGGACCGCGGTACTACTACTTTTACTGTTGTGTGGACTTTGATCATGAAACGTTCGCGACATTTCCCGATCGCGGGTGGGCCAATTCGACTGGATATCTGCGGGCCATGATGGAGGGATTTGTTGAGCATCTTTATCCCTACACCGGCGATGCCCAGACCGTCCAGATGCTGAAGGATTTTGTGGACTATGAGTTGGAAAACGGCACGACCCCCCGCGACTACGTTTGGAGCGGCGTTCCCTATGCCTCGGCCGACCCGGGAGCAGCAAAATATACGGGGTGGAGCGCGCACGCAGTGGATTTTGTCGAACCGCCCATTGTCGGGGAGGACGGATACGGTTATCTGCGGCTGTACGAAATGACGGGCGAGGCGCGCTATTTGCAGGCAGCGCTGCGCTGCGCAGAGGCGCTCGTGAAAAACGTGAGAAAGGGCGACGCCGAGCATTCCCCGTGGCCGGTTCGAGTCTATGCGCGCGACGGGCGAGTGGGGCAGCAGCGCATGGGCGAGTATTCCGCGAATGTGATTGAGCCGATTGCGTTGCTGGATGAATTGGTCCGACTGCAACTTGGCGACGTAGCAGCTTACCGGCGCGTGCGCGAAGATGCGTGGCAGTGGCTCCGCGAATTTCCGATGAAGAATAACGTGTGGGTCGGATATTTTGAGGACGTGGCGCCGACGATGGGAAATATGAACAGCGTTATTCCGCTGGAGACTGCCAGGTATGTCTTGCTGCATCCGGAAAAAGATCCGGATTGGAAGAAGCATGCGGCGCAGCTGATTGAATGGGTAAAGACAACGCCGAAGTGGCCGAAGTACATTGTGCACGGAGCGATGGTTACCACAGAGCAGGGAGACGGCAAAAGTTTTTGCTGTTCCGAGCCGAACTATTGTTGTGATAGCCACACCGCGAGGCTAGCGGCGATTGAAGCGCTGTATTACTGGAAGACCGGAGATGCGTCGTATAAAGAACAGGCCTTTCGATCCTACAACTGGGTGACCTATTTGCAGGGATTCCCGCCGAAAGGGCATGCCTCGTGGGGGCCGGGGCAATGGTGGTTTACCGACGAATTTACCGATGGTCCGCGAAGAATGATGGACGGCTTGTGGGCTGTGCCGATTTGGGCTCCTGAAGGCGAGTCGCACTTTTTGGGGACGACTTCAGTGGTCACGAGAATTGCCTATGGACGCGGAAGCGTCACCTATTCGACGTTTGACGCAACCGCGGACGATGTCTTGCGGCTGAATTTTGTTCCGAATTCGGTGATGGTTGGCCAGCGGGTGCTGCAGCAAACCAGCGAACCTGCTCACGAGGGTTATTCGTTCGATCCGGCGACGCGGGTCCTGCGCATTCACCACGGGGACGCCCGGGATGTGAGCATCAACGGTGAAGGCGGCGCTACTCCGCCGCGGAAAGTGGATTTTGACGATCCACATCTGGCGGCAGGAACTATTCTGCGCGGGCAATATCCGTCTGGTGTGATCGATTGGGGCAGGAAGACCTGGCAGATTGCCGTACCTCATGGACGGTTCTCCACCTTTAACTTGCAGAGCGCCGACGCGAAATCGGACAAAGCGGAATTCTCGTTTGTTTCGCCGCGGGTCTTTGCGGGCGTGACGGTTTTTAACCACAGCTGCGTGGACGTGACGCTTGAAATTCACTCTGCGCAAAATATGGATGTGACCGTTACGATTCCTGCGGGCCAATTGCGGCGCGTGCGGACTGGATGGAGCTTGCGAACTCCCAGGGTAGGTTTTACGACCATGAATGGAGCGGCGCTTGGAAGCTTGGCGTTTGACGATATTGCCTTTACCGAAGATGCGATTCTGCCGCCGGGAATCTTGGAGTCGTCGCAACCGTGAGCTATTGAGCAACTTACCTGTCCAATGGGTAGATAAAGATGAGTTCGGAGGAATTGGGACGAGGGAGAGTCAGAGAAAGGCCGGTTGACTGGAGATCGCGCCCACGAAAGAAATTGTCGGGGATCAAAGACTGCGGGTTCGAGCCGTCTGCCAAGCGGAGCAGGTATCGGGAGTCGGGATCGAGGCCTTGCAGGACCACGGTGTGGGTGGGTTCAGATGGGGAGGAGCCGCGGAAGACGTAGATAACTCCTTCGCGCGTGCTGGGGTTGAAATATTCGATCGCATCCCAGTGGACACCGTCGGGCCGCGGGGAGATGTGAAAGAGATTGCCATCGCGGATAAGCGGGCGAAGTTTTTCCCTGTAGAGGCGAAATTCCTCTTTTGCGACGGCGTGCTGTTCGGGCGACCACGCCGTGGTGTCCTGCATGATGGAGAGCCAGCCCATCATGCCGCTGCGCAACATGTACCGAAAATTTTCTATGCGCGGGGTTGCCCAGCGTTCGACATAGGTTTCCAGCATCGCGGCGGGCAGGACGTGACTCGTATCATAGAAGGCGCGGCGATTGGAGAGTGGGTCATAGGTATCGGTGATTGAAAAATAGTCGCCATGCGCCGCGCTACCAAAATCAACCAGTCGGCCGCCGTCATTGCAAATTTCAAGCAACAGGTCCGGATGCTGTCGGCGCAAAGAAGACTGAATGTCGTAATAGGCATGAACCGCCCGATAGCTCACGTCGGTAGAATTTGCACAGTCCGCCAGTTCGGAATTTGCCAGGCCACACTGCGATTTCTCTGTGCCGCTGAGCGCAGCGTGTGGGTGGTCCGCGCGGTCGCAATTCCTGGCAATCAGGTAACCGTCGTGTTCAAGCATGTCCAGGTGATAGTCGGCAACGATGCGCTGGACCTCGCCAGCCGCCCAGTCTTTGGCGGCCGGTGCGCCGAGGTCGATGGTTTTACCCTTGAACGCTTCAGGCTTCCAATCGGGGGCGGGATCGGCCACCAACCAATCTGCGATTTTTGGATCACGCGCGTTCAGAGCGCCGGGTCCGGCGGAAAGCCCGGCTTGCGTCCAGTCAACCCACAATCCAAATTTGAGGCCGTTTTGGTGTGCTAGGTCGGCTATGGCCGCCAAGCCGTGCGGAAATTTTCCCTCCTCTGGATGCCAGTCGCCTACGGCGCGGAACCAGCCGGCGTCCATGTGAAACATCTCGAGCTGTAGTTCAGCAGAATCGCGAATCATGCGCTGAGCCAGTCGTTCGTCGACGGCCATCCCGCTGCCCCAACTGTTGTTGAC
>DATHFT010000164.1:0-25189 GCA_035317965.1 Saccharimonadales bacterium (SeqCode)
CCAGTCAGGACCATCCACTATTTAAGGCTCGCCGCACCGGTGAAACCGCGCACCTTAAATTGGGCGAGCGCCCCCAAGGCGGATTACTGGAAGCATTGCCCTGGCATTCGCTGGGATAAATATTGGAGTGTTTTAATACGCAGGGTGTTTGGAAGGAGCCCTTCAACCTTATATGGAACATACGGAATCTGTTCGCTATCCCACTCGTACGGAATTTCAGCGATCGATTGCTGATGCGGCCAATGTGGCCAAATGGCTCATACGCCTATGTCCCGACCGTTTGCCAGACATGCTCAAGCGCCGAACCGTTGCCAAGTTCGCAACCCGTTTTCGCCTGGATACGTTTGTGGAAAGCGGAACTTATCTTGGAGCCACAGTCGAACACCTCTCGCACTATTGTCAGAAAGTCTACTCCATTGAATATCAGAAACGACTCTACCAGCGTGCTGTTCAGCGATTTGCGAGTAGGCCAAATATTCATATCTTCCACGGAAGCGGGTCGGATCTCATAACATTGATATTGAAGGAAATCGATCGCCCAGCCCTTTTTTGGTTGGATGGTCACTTTGCTTCCGGAACCGCAGAGCCAGGTGAAGTGGCTTGTCCGACACTTACAGAACTGAGAGAAATCCTGCTCCATCGTGGTGATCACGTGATTCTAATTGATGACGCGGAGGAGTTTAATGGTCAATCGGGGTACCCGGCGGTCGCTGACATCAAAAACGTAGTTCATTCCCTACGTCCGGACATGGAGGTGGATGTCGCTCGCGACATTATTCGCATAGGTAAAGGCGTAAGACAGAATGGATAGAATTTCCACAGCGGGCCCTTTGACCGAAAGACTTGCATTGCCATGCCAAATGACTACGAATGAACTTCTTGATCTGCCTGTCGCGGCAAGCAGGAAGCCGGACGCTCCGATCCTCCACGAGGGAAGAAGTCATTTTCAGAAATTTGGTCGCAATGTCCTGCTGAAAAATATAGGAGAATTCTCCCGTTTGTTTCAAATGGCATTTTTTGTGATTGTCGCCAGAAAATTTGGCGCTGCGGCACTCGGAAATCTTACAGTCCTACTCATGATCGGTTCAGGAGTTGGACTTCTCGCGGGTGATTTGGGAATTAATACTGCCATGATTGCCCGAATGAGCGGCCGCTCCCAATTCGAGCAAATCAGCGAGGCCTCCGACGCGTTATCCTGCAAGAACATTCTCTGTTTTCTCTCATTTTTCCTGATGTGTATTGGGATGTATTATTCGCGAAGCTCAGACTCATGGATTCAGATAGTCGCTGTAGGGATCATCTCCGTAGGTATTCTCTGGTTCGAGTTTGTCTCCTCGCTTACGAATGGCTTGAACCGTTTTGATGTTGAAGTGGTCTTCCGATTAGGGTACCGGGGCCTGGTATACGGCGGCGGAGCTTTCTTTGCACTGTGGGGCAGCTTGGCCGGTGCTATTACTTACATGGCGGGCGCTACGGTCGTAAGCTTGGCCGCAGCTTTTTTTGTAGTCAAATATCTCTTGGTTCCACTGCACATTCGCTTCCGCTCCAGAGTAATGCTCGATCTGTTGCATAGTTCAGTTCCAGTTTGGATTACGCAATTGGCTCAACTTACCTATTTGAAATTTGACGTTGTCATCCTGGGCCTCTTGCACGTGGCTGCTAGAGAGACTGGGTGGTATGCCGCCGCTTGGAAAGTAGCTGATGTTCTCACTTCTGTGCCCGCCGTACTGTCCGCGGCGGCATTGCCCTTACTGTGCGGTGATTCGGCAAGAACTAACATTCCACTTGTTACCCCTCGCTATCTAAAAATCATGTATGTCGTTCCGTTCTTTTTCGCGTTGCCACTGGCTATCGGAGCCGGGTGGATTACGCACATTGTGTATGGGGATGGATTTGTTGGGACTCCAAGAATTTTACGAATCCTGGTTTGGGCAGTGGTTCCAATCTTTGTCCACACCTTTCTGGCGACTTTGGCCGTGGCCACCGGTCGGCAATCCTTGGCAGCTAAGCTAGCCACTGCCATTTCGGCTCTCGGCATTCTTTTTGCAGTTATCTGCGTACCCCGATTCGGCTATGAAGCAATGGCAACGGTCTGCCTGATCGCAAATACAATCTTTGCCGCTGTCATGGTTTATGCATTTAGGGACGCCACTGGTTCCATGCAATTGGAAGTGGCTGCTAAGTCCATCGGTAGCGCTGCTTGCGCGTATGGTCTTTGTTGGCTACTGCAGGGCCAAATTCACCCGGCGGTGTTGGCGGCGGCAGGCACCCTCGGCTATTTTCTCGGCTTGACGATTACCGGAGTCGTAAGTTTGGCGCATCTCAGGAATGCGCGGCGCTTTACAAACCGCCTGTTTTCTAGCCGTACTGTTCCTGACATCGGCACATGAGGATCCTAATGATCTCGAAAGCTCTCATTGCGGGGGCTTATCACGGCAAACTACGCGAAATGGTGAGGATGGGAGTCGAGTTGACTTTGATTTTGCCTCGCACATGGGGTAAACAAGTCCCCGAGATTTTCGAGGCTACTGACTACAAAATCAACGTTGTGCCGTGTACTTTTTCAGGTCACAATCATTTTCATTTTTACCATTCGCGCGTGGATCTCCTCGACTTTGATTTAGTTCATATCGACGAAGATCCTTGGAGCTTGGTTACATACCAATGGATGAGGATGTGTGTGAGGCATCGAAAACCGGCCTTGTTTTTTACTTGGCAAAATATTTACAAACGCTATCCTCCGCCTTTCGGACATTTTGAGAAATACTCCTATAAACACGCGGTTGCCGGTATTGCGGGCAATGACGAAGTTAGGCAAGTTCTACAGAAGAAAAACTTTTCTGGGCCGATTGCAGTGATTCCACAATTTGGCATTGACCCCGACTTTTTTCGAAGGATAGATGTGAACGATCTGCGGCTAAAATTGGGCTTACAAGGGAAATTTGTTATTGGATTCGTGGGACGCATGGTTCCGGGTAAAGGCATAGACGACCTTGTAAGAACGTTGCCACTGCTACCAAAGGACTGTGCGCTTCTGATGCTGGGGGATGGGCCTTCCCGCCAAGAGGCTGACCGCCTTGCACTGCAACTGGCTGTGGCGGATCGGGTCGTGTGGATCAATCACGTGAATTCATTAAAGGTTCCAGAGTATATGAACTTGCTGAACGCATTGGTCTTGCCGTCGCGGACCCTTCCCATGGGCAAAATCCTGCCAACTGGAGCCGTAAAGGAACAATTTGGCCGCGTATTAGTTGAGGCAATGGCCTGTGAAATTCCCGTAGTTGGTTCCAGCTCAGGTGAAATTTCAAACGTTGTTGGCCCTGGAGGACTAATCTTCCCCGAAGGCGATGTACCCTCTCTTTCACGGCATTTGATCTATCTGCATGACAACGCAAACGAGGCAGCGCAAATGGGAATTCGCGGTCGCGCCCGGGTTTTAGAAAAGTTTACGCATCAGAGAATTGCCAGAGACACAGTGGATTTGTACACCGGAATTTTGTCTAACTCTTTCGCACTTGCTTGCATGGAGAGCAATCTAGAGTCTGTCAGCTGAGCGGCAGGTTATGTGGCTAGGTGCAAACTTTAGCCAAGGTATTTTTCAGTTTGTCATTCATCTCTGATTTTTGGACATTGTGGGGCCATGACACTCATCGGCTGGCTTATAGTACCAATCGCGATTTTTGTTTTTTTGTGGCGGCCTTTCTATTTGTTGCCACTGATGGTGTTTTCCTCACTTTTTGAGCTGTGCACAGTATTCAACGGCGCAATTGGACAGTTTGTGTTCGGTATTTCAGTTTTTTCTTTTGTGCAGATCTTGATCGCAATTCGCCTATTCGTTGACACTGGTAGCCAATGGAAAAAGCTGCTTCCGCGCTCTTCGTCTGCAAGGAGCATCTCCATTCCGCTGATCGGATTTCTAGGTTGGTCGATCTTGTCTGCTTTCCTTATTCCGCGGCTCTTTGCCGGTACGATGGTCGTAGCTCCAAGGGGGTCCACTCAAGGCTTTCCCGTTCTTGAGCCGCTGCAATGGAGTTGGAGCAACTTGGCTCAGGCTGGTTACTTGCTGTTAAATATCCTTGTACTGCTTTACTCTTTCCGGGTCGTAACTACGCCTAGGAAGTCACGAAAACTCGCTTCGACTTTCCAGTCCGCGGTACTGGTTGTAATTGTTGCGGTTTCTATTCAGTGTATCTCTCCGTCCTTCTACCCTTATGAATTTCTGAATACCAATCCCGCGGAATACCAGGGTTCCGATCAAGAGATATATGGCTATCATCGAGTCACGGGAACGTTTGGCGAGCCTTCGTCGGGGGGGTCTTTTCTCGCTGCCGCGGGGATCGGATTTCTGGCCAGTTACTTAGCCGGCAGACGTGGGATTCTCCAGATTATCGGTTTGATCTTTGTGGTTGTGGCTTTGCTCTACACGACTTCAAGCACCGGCTACGCAACGTTTGCGATTGGCGCCTGCTGCTTGCTTTTCTACTTCCGTCGATCTACAAGTGGCGCTAAACACGCATGGATTCCTATTGCTGCGGCGGCCTTATCTCTGCCTCTGATCGTTCTAGTGACGCTGCGGCTCAAGCCTGAACTTTTCCAGGCATTCCTTTCTGTCACTTCGGGGAAAACGGAGACGAATTCCTTCCTTGGCAGACTGATTAGCGATGCTTACGGGCTGGATATTTTTAAAGAAACTTGGGGAATTGGGGTGGGCCTGGGTAGTAGCCGGTCTTCCAGTTTGATTTCCACGTTGCTAAGCTGTCTCGGAATCGTCGGAGCGTATTTTCTCGTGAAGACGTTTAACCGGATGCGCAAACTGTTCCCGGGCCAATCTGCTTCGCCATCTCTTCAACTTACTTGCTGGGCACTCATGGGAATACTACTGGCAGGAGCCATCGGTTTTCCGGACATTAACCGTCCTCCTCTGTGGGCTCTCGTGATCATTGTTGCCTCCCAACTTGCCGTCCACGCAAATGTTGTGAGCGCCGCAAGCGGGAAACAGTTCAAAAATGGTTTATCCCTCGAGGAGAGCGCTCGAATCGCGCCCGCAAGCTGAATGTGATGCTCGGACGCTAATTAGTTTCTGCTCGTTGTGGAGATCTCTCGCACATAAGCCTGGACGAATTCACACTTGATTGATCAGAAAAACAATACGACAAAAGACCGGGAACGGTTGGCGCAGACTTTCTTGAAACCTCTTGCCACGCGCTACCGACTTTTTCTTGGGATTGCGGACACAATTCTAAGGCCAATGGCCCTGCACTTCCCGGCAAGATCCAGTGCCGAATCCGGCAGCTCGGAAAATATTCTGATCTTTGATCCCGGTCTGCTCGGCGACATGATGATGCTGGTTCCTTTTCTGCAAAACCTCGCAGCCTACTATCCAAAGAGCCGCATCTGCCTATTCGGCCGTCCCGGCGTCGCAGACACGCTGCTTGCCAAAGGGCTGATTCATGAGCTCCTACCTGTTTCCATTCCGTGGGGCCACCAAGCATCTCGCTGGAAGCGCAACAACCCGCTCTCTTTCAATTGGTTGCGGTTCTTTAAAAACGTGTACGGTCTCCGAAATCGCCACTTTGATCTTGGATTTGCTTCGGGCTGGGGTGGCGACCTTAGGGGAAATTTTGTTCTTTGGCTTGCTGGTGTGAATAAGCGTGTGGGCTATGGTTATGCTGGAGGAAAATACTTCTTATCAGATATTGCTACGCCGGATTTGGGGCGTCCACACGTTGTTGATCGCAACCTTCAGCTCTTAAGTCATCTGGGAATTCCGGTCGTGCCATTCCATGAAGCATTGCCTTTGGCAGAAAATGTAGAAGAATCCGTAAAAGGTCTATTAACTCAACATGGAATCAGCTCGCAAGATCTCATCATTGGAATTCATCCAGGGGCGGGCGCGAAAATCCGTGAATGGGGCGATGAACGCTTTGCGGAAGTTGCCAATCGACTGACCAGCCGGTTCGGAGCAAAAGTCATTTGGTTTGTGGACCCCCACAAGCCTAAGCCGTTACCCAAAGGGCTAAACGTAGTCCCTCTTTCTCTTTCTCTTTCGGAATTGGAAGCAGTCCTTTCCAACTGCAAACTCTTCATCTGCAATGACAGCGGTCCAATGCACCTGGCAGCAGCACTAAAAGTTCCTGTCGTTGCCATCTTTGGAGCCCAACGTCCGGAATGGTTCGGCCCCTGGGGAGAAGGGCATAGAGTCGTGATTCGCAACGACGTTTGGTGCCGACCCTGCGCCGACAATTGCATCTTCGACGAGCCCCATTGCCTGCGGCTCATTTCCGTGGATCAGGTAATGAATCAGGCCGAACAAGCTTTGAAGAATTTGACTCCGTCTTATAGGGCCGCGACGACTGTTTTGTAAAACCTGAGCAGGATTTCATATTTCTGCGCTGATATCGCAGCACTACAAGACCCAAAAACATCATGCAAGTCCGTGGCAATAACGCGCTTCACAAGGTAGACCGCTACGTGGGGATACCAGCAGTAGCTCTGCTCGGTGTCTTGCGTCGTAAACGCAATCTGCCTTCAAAAATACGAAGAATTGGTCTGCTGAAGGCCGGAGCGATTGGCGACACGGTTCTGTTGACCGGGCCCATCGCTGACCTTCGCGCGGAATTTCCCGGTGCGGAACTAATTCTGTTTGCCGGCGAAAGTAATTACGAAATGGCTGGCTTGCTCGATGGAATCGCTCAGGTCGTAAAGGTTCCTTCGGGCAATCCGCTGCAGGGAATTGCCGCAATGCGCTCCGTCAGAGTGGACCTTCTCCTCGATTTTGGGCAATGGTCTCGCCTCGAAGCTCTCTACGCCGCTTTTGCCAGAGCATCCTTCACTCTTGGCTTTCGCACGGACAGCCAGCATCGCCACTCCGCTTATGACAGATCGATCGAGCACTCAGCGCACCAACATGAGCTTGAGAATTACCGGGATCTGATTCGCGCGTTGGGTGTCAAAGCAAAACACCCGCCATGCTTAAAACCAACGCCGGACATGCAGGCCGATATCTCGGGCGGCCCATACGTAGTTTGCCATCAATGGGCTGGTGGCAAGCGCCGCGAGCTAAAGCAGTGGCCTTCCGAGCAATGGCGCAGGCTCATCAGCGAAATCTCCGCATGGGGTCTGCGCGTTGTTCTTACAGGAGGACCAGCCGACCATCTTCAAAATGAAAAAATCATAGCTAGCTTGCCGGAAACTTCGCGCGTGACAACCAGCAATGCGGCGGGCCTTCCTTTGAAACGTTCAACGGAAATCCTGGCTGGTGCCCGGCTCACCGTCAGCGTAAATACCGGGGTCATGCACGTCGCCGCAGCTTTGGGCGTTCCAGTCGTAGGGCTGCAAGGTCCTACGTCTTCAAAGCGCTGGGGCCCAGTTGGGAAGAACACGATCGCCATTGACTCCACGTCGGCGTTGTGCGGCTATCTCAATCTCGGTTGGGAATATGCAGCGGACCCTCCTCCTTGCATGGAAACCGTCAACTACGATGCCGTTCGCGACGCTTGCAAACTGCTCTGTGAGAGTTATTCGAGTGACTCGTCCGCCGCGCGGCCCGATGAAGCAGCTCTTTTGGAAACAAATGTTCAATCAGCCTACCGTCTCAAGTAAATTCTCTTGGTTTCGTCGTTTGAAACAGAAAAGGGAACGATGCTAAAGCACGCTAGTTTCGCCGATCAAGCAGAACCCATCGATACTTCGCAAAGCACCATTGTGAGGAGTATTCAGGAAAGTTTGGATTTGAAACAGGCCTTGCTCGCGGATCGTCATCTCCTGAACTGCATTTCTCGGGTTGGCCGTGAAATCTCAGCGGCGCTCGAACGCGGCAATAAGGTTTTTTTCTTCGGAAACGGCGGCAGCGCCGCCGATGCTCAACATTTGGCGGCTGAACTCGTCGGACGATTCGAGCGCGACCGCCATGCCTGGCCGGGCATTGCCCTGGCAGGTAATGTTTCGACGCTGACCTCTATCGCCAACGATTACTCATATGAATTGGTTTTTGCCCGGCAACTGGAAGGCTTGGCACAAAGTGGAGATATCGCTGTTGGACTTTCCACGAGTGGCAAATCCGCAAATGTCCTATGTGCGCTGAAATCTGCGAAGAAAGGTGGACTGGTTTCGGTAGGAATGACAGGGAAGCACTCGCCTGAAATGGCAGCAATCGTTGACTACTGCATTTCTGTTCCGTCAACGCGCACAGCGCGAATCCAGGAAGCCCACATCCTGATCGGCCACGTCTTGTGCGAAATTGTCGACCAAATGCAGCCTTAACACAGAGACTTGCCGCGAAATATCAAAACCGGTAGCTCGCGATAATCCGCCGGGGATTGGCAGAAAACGTTCTCCCCATTGGAATAAATACAGTACCCAGGAATTCATCGCCAGTTCTCAAAATCAGTAATCTTTAACGATGTTATCTGACTAAAAATCGTTCCATCCACGCCTCTACAGAAATGCTTGCAGAGCGCGTCCCCGCCAGTTGCACATTCTGACACCGAGGGATACAAGACATGCTATTTCGACTCAAGCTCTATCGATTTTATCTACAGGTCGCCATCTACGGGATTTCAATTCTCGCGTTCTACGCGGGTTGGACATTGTGGGCCTTTTCCTGCTCCTTGGTGGGACGCCAAGTGCTTTACGGCTACAGAGACCACGCGAATATCGTTTTGCTTGGAATGTTTGTTTGGGCTTTTTTCGCGGAAAAATACAGCGTCACGAGTTTTGACGAACTCTTTCGCGAGCGAACCGGACTTCGGGCGGCTTCGTCGGCCTGCTTGGCTACCTTTTTCATCTGCCTGTCGGCGCTCTATTTCACTCGCAATTCAGAGGTTCCTCGCGGATTACTTGTCTGTGCGGTCATCTCCCTGTTGATCCTCACATTGCTGACGCACTCGATATTTAGAATCGTATTTAAAAGGCAATCGTACATGGCCCGGCCAACTCGGTTTCTGGTGATAGGAGCGGACGCGTATGCGGCTGAAACTGCCGCCCGGTTGCAACGGCTATCGTTTGCTCCGATTCAAATCGCCGGTTACGTCCGGCTGCCAAGTCAGTCCGTAAGCGGTCTCTGCCGTCCAGTGTACGAATTCGAATCTCTTAAAGAATTCAACTCCTTTCATGACATCCAGGAAGCCGTCATTGCCATCCATCCATCCCAATTCTCCGAAATTCCTCAGATCGTCGAAGTCCTTCACCAGAGATGCCTGCCGACTCGCGCTGTTGTGGACCTCGGGGAAGGGGTGCTTGTGCGCGAAAAATTGTTTCAGCTGGGCAATATGCAAATGCTCGATCTTATGTCGGCTCCAACAGAATTGCTGGACTATGCTTTCCTGAAGAGAGCCTTTGACGTCGCTTTTTCTGCCTTGGTTCTCACGCTCACGTCTCCGCTCTTCCTGTTGAGCGCTCTGCTCATCAAACTGACCTCGCGCGGCCCCGTGTTTTTTGCGCAAAAACGCATTGGCCTGAACGGCAAGACCTTTAATATGTATAAATTCAGAACCATGCATCTGGCTCCGACAGCCGAGAGCGATACGGAATGGACTACTCCGGAATCCACTCGAAGGACTGTGTTGGGAACTTTGTTGCGTCGTTCAAGCCTCGATGAATTGCCGCAGTTTCTGAATGTTCTCCGGGGCGATATGAGCGTTGTCGGCCCCAGGCCCGAACGGCCGCATTTCGTTGAAAAGTTCCTGCAGGAAATCAACCACTACAATAAAAGACATGCGTTACGGGTCGGAATCACCGGCTGGGCCCAGGTCAATGGCTGGCGCGGCGACACTTCTATTGAAAAGCGCGTTGAATACGACCTCTATTACCTGCAAAATTGGAGCTTTGCCTTCGACCTGCGAATCATACTGATGACAATTATTTCCGGTGTGAGCAACAAAAATGCATATTGAAATCGGCGACGATGGCCAAGTATCTCTCCGTTAAACTCAGCCAATTTAAATCTTTAGCGGTCCCGCTCGTAAAGAGACGGACGAAACTTAGCTTTATTCGCCGCCTGGCCAAAAATACCAAGCTGCTCGATGTCGGCTGCGGAAATGATTCACCATTTCGAATTAAATTGCAGCGTCCTGACGTTTATTATGTCGGGCTTGATATTGATAATTACAACCAAACGGCAGATGTGCATAGCTGGGCTGACGAATATATTGTGGTCCCACCCAAGGAATTCTCCAGGAAAATCGAAACTTTCCCGAATACTTTCGACGCTGTTGTCTGTGCCCACAATCTGGAGCATTGCGACGATCCGGATGCCGTTTTAAACGCCATCCTTAAATCTATCAAGAAGGGAGGCAGACTTTATCTTTCTTTCCCCTCGGAAAAGAGTCTTTCGCTCCCGAAACGTGCGCCACTGAACTTCTATGATGATCCCACCCATAAGTCTCCTCCCAATTTCGACAAAACCATCAACACCATTCGCGTGGCTGGGCTTGAAATTGACTTCGCAAGGAAACAATATCGGCCACCGGTGCCCTTCATGCTGGGATTAGTCCTCGAACCGTTCTCTTATCTCACTAAATGGAATATACCCCTGGGGTCGACATGGGCGCTCTGGGGCTTTGAAACAGTGATCTGGGCCTCACGCCCAAAGTAATTGTTCCTGGATTTTTGCGCTTTCTCGTTGGAAGCGAATGACTTGCAGTTCTCGTAACAATGTAGCAGAACTCTGAACTCCGATGTCCCGGAATGCCCGCTGTCGGCCCGCTGTACCGACATTGACTGCGAGGATGCGTTTTTGAATTGTCTTTTGTTTTAGGCTCGAACTGTTTTTCGAGCTCCAACTGAAGTGCAAAAAGGCTGGACGCACGCGTCCGGCCTTTTTTGCGGCTCGTCGTCGCTACAGTTTTAAGGACCTTATGAAGTTCGTGCGGTTTTTGGATTGAGATCTCGGCCGTGGCAAATTTTGAGAGTCGCTCACGTAGATACGTAAAATCCTCGTCCGCCACGCTTGTTATCTTCTGGATACCCTTATCCAGCCATGCCCATTCGTTTGCCGGCGCTGAGGAGCTGGCCCGCCTGGTCGGCGGGAACCGGGCGGCTGAAAAAGTAGCCTTGTCCCTCGTCGCAACCATGATGACGCAGGAAATCGAGCTGCGCTTGCGTCTCAACGCCTTCCCCGACTACGCGCTGCTTCAGGCTTTTGCCAATATTGATCATGGCGCTGACTATGGTTGCGTCTCCCGGGTCTTCAGTAATGTCGTGCACGAATGATTGATGAAGTTTCAGCGTGTCCGAGGGAAATCGCCGCAGATAAGTAAAGCTGGAATAGCCAGTGCCAAAGTCATCGATGGCGATCAGCACGCCCATGGCCTTCAGTGCGCGCATCGTAACAACAGTAGATTCGGCATCCTGCATCAGCACGCTCTCGGTTACTTCCAGTTCTAGATTGGAAGGATCCACTCCCGTCGCAATCAATACCGCCCGAACCCCGGAAAGAAAATCCTTGGCGCCGAATTCGGCAGCGGAGACATTCACTGCCATCGGCACATCGCCGAGTCCTGAATCGCGCCACGCGCGAGCCTGTCTGCAAGCTTCCAGCAGCACCCACCGTCCGATTGGCAACATCAACCCGCACTCTTCGGCAATGGGCACGAACTCCGCCGGCCCGACCAGGCCGCGCTGCGGGTGTAGCCACCGGATCAGCGCTTCCATTCCCGTGATCCGCCGGGTCGCAAGACTGAATTTCGGCTGGAAGTGCAGCAAGAACTCATTCCGTCCCAGGGCGTAGCGCAAATCTCCTTCCAACGATAGTCTTTCTGTTAAGCGCACGTGCATGTCATCCCGGAAGAACCTATAGGTGTTCCGACCGTGTTCCTTGGCCTCGTACATCGCAGTGTCCGCCTTAACCATTAACTCTTCGGCGATTTGGCCGTCGGTCGGATAGGTGCTCACCCCCACGCATACGTTAATGTCGAGACTTTTGTTGTCGATGATGTGCGGCGACGACAAAACCCGAAGGATCTTGCGGGCACTAAACGCTGCGTCTTCGCCCTGTTCGACCTGGGATAGGAGGATCACAAATTCGTCCCCTCCTATCCGGCTGACGGTATCTGTCCGGCGAACACTTGCCACCAAACGCCCGGCTACCGATTGCAGCAGCTTGTCGCCCACACTGTGGCCCAGCGAATCGTTGATCTTTTTGAAGTGGTCCAAATCGACAAACATCACGGCCAGTCGTTTGTCGTGACGGGA
This sequence comes from Saccharimonadales bacterium (SeqCode), assembly GCA_035317965.1. GTDB lineage: Bacteria > Acidobacteriota > Terriglobia > Acidiferrales > UBA7541 > Acidiferrum. The sequence continues at coordinate 12,193 of DATHFT010000164.1, forward strand.
GGCCAGCGAAATTGCCTGCGCCAGCCGGTCATTGAACAGCATCCGGTTCGGCAAACCAGTCAGGAAGTCATGTTGCGCCAGGTAGGACATCTCGTGCGATGTGGCGCGCGCCAAGCTTACGTCGTGGAAGGACAATACCGCCCCAACTACGCCTCCATTCTGGTCGTGGATGGCCGTCACGTTGTTTTCAATTCCAAATTCTAGTCCATCCCGTCGCACCAAGACACAATTTAGAGAGTGGGTAGCCTTCGCGGGCCTGTTTGGCTGCGTTGGATGTTCCATTATGTTGGCAACGGCAGCGCCGGTGACACCGTCTATAATTCTGAGCACTTCCGAAACGGGGCGTCCAAGAGCTTCAGCCCGGTCCCAACCAGTCATCTTTTCCGCAATTCGATTCAAGTATGTGATGTTGCCGTCGGGATCGGTCCGCAGAACGGCCTCTCCAATCGAGTCGAGCGTGGCGCTGGTGGATTCCAGCTCTAGCAACACTGCTTCCGCCTTGCGGCGGTCCATCATCAGGCGCAGCGTTCGCTTCAAACGGTAGCTGTCTGCCTGATTCTTGACCAGATAGTCGTCGGCCGCGCTCCGGAGCAATTGCCTGGCCATTTCCTCTGTATCGGCCTCGCACAGTATCAAGATTGGCACGGCAGGCGCGGCGTGAAAGATATTGTCGAACATTTCCGCGCCTGAGCTCTTGCGCAGCTTCAGGTCCAGTACAATTGCGGCCACCCCTCCAGCCTGCAGTCGCGCGCGGCCCTCCGACAGCTCTCGGAGCCACTCCACACGGAACTGTCCTTCTGTCGCGGAACGTAGGTCGACAAAAATCCGTGCTGCGTCATCGGACTCGGCATCGACGAGCAGAACGCACTCGTCGCCAGACCTGGAGTTGGTATGTTTTGTAATTTCGCGGACAGTCGCGGCCATGTGGGTTTAGTCTCGAAGCGCAGCTTTGGCTTTTGCGGCATCACCTGCCATAAATCTCAGCATCTGTTGCTTCAATTGCGCATCGACTTCGTCGGCAATAGTGACAATGTTGGGAAGCAGGGTGCTGAATTCCAGATATTTCACATTCTTGTGGAGGGTCGAAAAAATGCTGACTTGCAGCAGACGAGACTCTTCAACCGCCAGCGCTACCGTGTAGCCTTGCAGGCGCCGCAAATCCCCGTGTGCCGCTGCAGCTTCCGATATCGGAGCTTTCGTCCCCACCTCCAGGCGCAACCGCGCAATGACATCATGCAGAAGACGAGGAAGATGGCCCGTGCGTTCTTCAAAGGTCATGGGGATGGCCGCGAGCTCCGGCTCTTCCCCAACGCGTCTTACCCAATCGGCAATTACAGCATGCAGCTCACGATCGAGAATGTCGGCTACACTCTGGACAATGCCAATGCCGTTTCCGGCCTTGGCCGCCCCGGAAGATTCGATAGGTTTTATCATTTTTCCCTGTGTTGTTCGCCATCTTCGTTCCTTAATTTTGTGGTCCGGTGACGCGGACCAATTCGGTCATGACACTTGCTTCACGGCGATCGCTATCACACCCGCAACCACTGTCTCATGAGCCCACAGGCAAAGACTGTCCAAAAAGGGTCACCCCAGCCTCAGCGCCAGCGCTCGGGCTGGTCTGCTCGCAGTGTTCGCGTGTGAATATCGAATGGAACGGCAAGGAGGTGAAGAAAGCTCCCGCAGTGGGCTTGTTGTACTCCATAGTTGACTGTATTTCTCGCGACATTGACCCGCTTTAGACGGAAAGCAATGCGCCAGTTGTCGGCCGGAGGGGCAAACGCCAACCCTAGCCGGGCCCTCCGCGATTGCCGAAGGCAACGGCAGATTCCTGGAGCTGACTCTCTTCGGAGCCGGAAGCATCGGATGACCTAAATACCTTGCCACACTCGGGCGGCCTTGGGTGTATAACGGTGCCCATCCAGGCGGCCCAGCTGAGAGAAAGACGGAGGAGAACGAAATGAAGAAATCACCGATCGTGTTGGGAGCGGCTGCGCTCATGTTAGCTGCGGCGTTGCTGAGTGTTGCGCGGGCCCAGAAAGAGTCGAGTCCAAGCAAGAAGGGTGTGATCTATGTAACTGCAGAGCAAGCCAAGTTCGAGCAAGCACCGGCGGCTGGGGTCTCCAGGGCCGTCCTCTGGGGGGATCCGGACAAGGGGACTCATGGAACGTACACGAAGTTTGCGCCGGGGTACGACGCGGGACTGCACACGCACACGAGCGATGTGTGGATCGTCGTTGTCAAAGGCGCCTATCTCTACAAAGATGAAGCGGGCGAAAAGCGTGTGGGGCCGGGAGATTTCCTCCGGGTCCCGGGCGGCCACAAGCATTGGAGCGGCGGAGACAAGACCGATGGCGCGCTCTTTTATGAGGAAGGGTCGGGGAAATTCGATACCACGCCGGCGAAGTAAAGGACCACCGCCCCGGCTAACCGGCCTTTACGCGTAGCCGCACACGGCACGGTGGAAAGCGCATGGGCAGTACTCTGTGCTTCCGCATAAAGAGGGCGCAAGAGCGTAATGGCCGATGTGCCCTTTGTTATTTGTGCCCTGGCCGATGCTCAGCTGCTTGGACTGGATTAGACGGCAGGTTGGTGACCCGGAAACGATGGATTGGCACGCCAGACCACGCGTTTGTTTCGAAGCCGAAGTGGGTGGAGTATGCGGCGAAATCAAGGGAAAACAAATTGTCTCGCGTGACGCCGGAGCAACCCAATGCGGCAGAGGTACCCCGCAGGCGGTGGGGTATCGCCATGCTTTTGGGTTTTGGAGTGCTGGTCAACTATTTTGACCGGGTGAATCTTTCCGTTTCCCGGGACGCGCTGCACGCGACATTCGGGATTTCCACGGTGATGTTTGGGTATTTGCTGAGCGCCTACAACTGGACGTACGCAGTCCTGCAGCTTCCTTCCGGTTTATTGCTGGATCGCTTCGGCGTGAGACGCGTGGGGATCGCCAGTACCATTGTTTGGAGCATCGCTTCGTTCAGCGCCGCCGTGTCCACCGGAATCGGCGGGTTGTTTGCGTCGCGATTTCTACTGGGAATCGGCGAAGCTCCTACTTTCCCGGGCAATGCCAAGGCGATTGGATATTGGTTCCCGGAAAAAGAGCGGAGCCTGGCCACGGCAATGTTTGACTCGATGGCCAAGCTGTCCTCAGCCATTGGAATACCGCTGCTGGGCTTGCTGCTCCTGTACTTCGGATGGAGATGGAATTTCGCGGCCACCGGCGTCATCAGCTTGGTGTACTTCGCGATGTTTTATTTTTTCTACCGAAATCCGAGTGAGGACAGATTCCTTACAGATGCCGAACGGGATTACATCAAGCGCGGAGGAGCGCAGCCGGAAGACCGCGCGCGCGCGTCCAAAGGAGCGCCGCTGGGCTATTTGTTGCGGCAACCGCGGGTGTGCGGGCTGGCCTTGGGATTTGCGTCCTACAACTACAGCTTTTATTTGTTTTTGACCTGGCTGCCGGATTATTTGTCATCAACGCACCATGTCGATCTGTTGCACGCAGTGCTCTATACGAGCATTCCCTGGTTGTTTGCCACCATCATGGATTTGGTGATCGGCGGCTGGCTGGTGGATTCGCTGATTCAACGCGGCTGGGATGCGGTGCGTGTTCGCCAGGTGGTGCTGATCGGCGGAACAGCACTAGGGCTCGCGATACTGGGAGCCGCGCATGCGCGGACTCCGTTCGAAGCCGTGTTTTGGATCAGTATTGCGCTGGGGGGATTGTCCGCGGCCTCACCCGTGGGCTGGTCCATTCCTTCGCTGATTGCGCCAAAAGAGAGCGTGGGGACTCTCGGAGGAATTCTGAATTTCTGCAACCAGCTTTCAGGAATATCTGCCCCGATTGTTACCGGGTACATCGTGGCCGCGACGCACTCATTTTTCTGGGCGTTTCTGGCCGCCGCCGCCTTCCTTGTCGTGGGAATCGCGGGCTACGTGATTTTGCTGGGACGGATGGAGCCCATTCCAGAGCCCGCTTGAAACGACGGTTCGCGTGAAGGGTCGTGGCGCCAGCCTGACGGCTCGCTTCCGGTGTGGCGGACCGGGCCGCCGCCAGTGGTGGCAGGCGCGCACCGTTCTAGTTTGCATCTGATGATTTGTTCTCTCCCTGCTCGGGTCTCGCGACCAGGGCACGGGTCGCGCCCGTCGAGATGCCGCCATCAACCAGCAGGGTTTGCCCGGTGATGTAACGGCTGGATTCGGCAGCGAGGAATACGATCGCGGATTCCAGATCCTGAGGGTGCCCGGGCCGCTTCACAGGGATGCGGTCGGAAAGATAATCGACCCACTCTTTGTTTTCATACAGGATCTGGTTTTGCTCCGTGCGAAACCATCCGGGCGCGAGACAATTCACGGTGACGCCATGTTTGCCCCAGTCGTCGGCCAGGCTCATGGTCAACTGGCGAATACCGCCGCGGCTGGCTCCGTAGGGCGCCAGACCAGCGTAACCGAATACGCTGGTCACGGAACCGATATTGATGATGCGCCCGTATTGGCGCGAGATCATGTGGCGCGCCACGGCTTGTGAAACAAAAAAACTTCCGCGCAGATTGGTGTCGAGAATCAAGTTCCAATCGTCCCAAGTTACGTCCAAAGCAGGTTTACGAACGTTGCAACCCGCATTGTTGACCAGGATGTCCAACCGGCCGAACTCGTTCGCGGCAGCCGCAGCCATCGTTTCAATGCTTGTGTGATCACGTACGTCGAGATCGAGAGAAACAGCTCGGCAACCCATCGCGCGCATTTCGTCTTCAAGCGGCCGCAAACGCGAGCGATCGCGACTGGTGAGTACCAGATTGGCGCCAGCTTTGGCGAGGGCGCGGGCAAAATGCTGGCCCAGTCCGCGGCTGGTGCCGGTAACAATCGCGACTTTGCCGCTGAGATCGAACAGTGATTGGCTCATGAAAATACTCCGGGCGTAAGGACCACTTTCATCAGATTTGGCTCGCGCGCATGCAAGCGCCGGAACCATTGCGGACCGTCGTCCAGGGGCGCAATGGCCGTAATCAGGGGCTTGACCTCGATGGCCCCGGAGGACAGCAGTTCGATGGCACGGGGATATTCTCCCGCCGATGCGCACGATCCTTGTAATCGGATTTGCCGGATGACGACTTTCTGCAGCGGCAGGGTGACGTCGGGTGAAATGTTTCCAACCAGAACGACGGTACCGCCTTTGCGAGCGCTCGCAATGGCGCTGCCAACGGTCTCGTTCCGCCCCACCGCTTCAACAACCAGATCCACACCAGATCCGCCTGTGAGGTTCAGTATTTTTTCAACAAGTCCGGTGTCGGCAGGCACGACCTCCGTCACACCAACCGCTTGAGCAAGCGTCAGCCGCGACGGATCGACGTCAGCGATAAGAACGCGTGAGCAACCCGCCACGCGCAGCGCCTGGGCGGCCAGCAGCCCGATCATTCCCGCGCCGAGAACCAAAGCTTGGCTGCCGGCAGAAACGTGAGCGAGAGAAACGGCGTGCAGGGCGACGGCGACTGCTTCGAGCAGTGCTGCTTCGGCAAAGGAAAGGTTGTCCGGCAAGCGATATAAGATGCGGGAAGGCACGACCACAAACTCGGCAAATGCGCCGGTGCGGCGGTAGTCGGAACAGGAGACTCCGAGGACCTGGCGATGGTCACAGAGATTAACCTCTCCGCGACCGCAGGGGCCGCACACGCCGCAATAGACGGTCGAATCGAAGGTAACGCGGTCATCGACCGCGAAGCCGTGCACGCCGTCGCCCAGGGCGGCAATGCGCCCCGCAGCTTCGTGCCCCATGACAATCGGAGGAATGCGGCGGCCGGAGGAACCATCGTAGCCGTGAACATCGCTGCCGCAGATGCCACACGCTGCAACGCGCACAAGAACTTCGCCGGAGCCCGGCTGGGGAACCGGCAGATCCGCAATTTCCAGATGACGGTACTGCGACAGAAGCAGAGCTTTCATTTCCTGACGTTCCCCATTCCCTGGCGGATTCAGTAAAGCGGTCGCTACTCTAGCGCACATCGCAGAGTTGTGGAATACCGAGTTGCTTCCGTTCATTTTATTTCGTTATGAGCGAGCGATGGCGCGGGGCAGGTAGAGACGTTTTAGGTTGTTCGCGGCGCTTTTCTAAGAGTTTAACTTTGGCCGAGCGCCATCTGCGTTCTTAGATATACTACGCAGCGCATTTCCTGAGGCGCGAATCGTGCCAGACAAGTTCACCGATCTCCCGGGTCCTGGGCACCTGCAAGGCATGGCAGGTACCGCCCCAGAGGACCTTGTGGCCCGGAAGGCGCGAAAACGAATCGCCTGGCGACTCCTCCCGTTTCTCTTCCTGCTCTACGTCATCGCGTTTCTCGACCGCATGAACGTTGGCGCTGCTGCTTTGCAAATGCCGGACGAGCTGGGCTTTAGCGACCATGTGATGGGCCTCGGAGCCGGGATTTTTTTCATTGGCTATCTGATGCTGGAAATTCCTGGCGCGCTGATCGCCGAACGTTGGAGCGCAAGGCGCTGGATCGCCCGCATCATGATTTCCTGGGGGATCATGACGGCCTTGCTGGCTTTCGTGCACACGGCGCGAGAGTTCTATCTGGCGCGTTTTCTTGTGGGCGCGGCGGAAGCGGGCTTTCTGCCGGCTGTCATCGTATACATCTCGCATTGGTTCCAAAGCAGGGATCGCGCCAAGGCCGTAGCAATCTTTTTTGCCGCGAATCCTCTGTCTTATGTGATTGGTTCGCCGCTTGCCGGCTGGCTGCTGGGGATTTCCTGGTTCGGACTCCGGGGATGGCGATGGCTATTCATTCTGGAAGGAATTCCCGCGATCCTATTCGGCGCTGTTGCGGTTTTTTATCTTACGGACTGGCCCCGCGACGCGCAATGGCTTCCGCGGGAAGAAGCCGAGTGGATTACGAGGCAACTGGAGAAGGAGAAACAAGCGAAGCAAAAGGTTCGGCCCTACACGATTTGGCAGGCGCTTTCCGAGCGCGATGTGATTCTGCTGACGCTCTGCTATTTTTTTGCGACCACGGGAGGCTACGGAATTTCGTTCTGGCTACCCACGATACTGAAGCGCCTGTCGGGCGAGAGCAACATGCGAGTTACGCTTTTTGCCGCCTTGCCCTACGTTGCCGGATTTCTGATGCAACAGTTGAACAGCTGGCATTCCGACCGGAAAGTCGAGCGGAGGTGGCATGCGGCGGTGCCGCTATTTTTTGCCGGATTCAGTTTGTTGCTGGCCGTACTGTTCGGTTCGAACACGGCGCTTGCAGTGGCCTTGTTCACCCTGGTGGGCGCCGCCTACTTTGCCTTTCACCCGTGTTTTTGGGCGGTGCCAACCACGTTCCTCGGCGAGTCGGCAGCTGCGGCGGCCATCGGATTGATCAATTCGGTGGGAAATCTTGGAGGCTTTGTAGGGCCGCTCGTGATGGGCTATCTGGTCACACGGACACGATCGTTCACGGCCGGATTGTTGTACCTGGTGGGAAGTCTCTGTCTTTCCGGCTTGTTGATGCTGGCAGTTGGAATCGGGCCGCGACGCCGGGCTGCGGCGACCGACTAGGTGCATCGTCAGTGAATTTCGGGTTCTGGGATCGCGGCTGTTCCTTCGAGAAAATCGAAGTCGCATCCTACGTGCGCCTGCTGAATGTGTTCCATAAACAGTTTGCCGTAACCTCGCGGATAAATGCCTGGTTTCGGAAGCCAAGCGGCGCGGCGCCGCGCCAGATCCTCATCGCTGACGCGCATGTTCAGTTGACGCGCGGGAACGTCGAGTTCGACGACATCGCCTTCCTGCAATAGGGCCAGCGGACCGCCGATGAAAGATTCCGGCGAGACGTGCAGGACGCACGCGCCATAACTTGTTCCGCTCATGCGCGCGTCGGAAATACGGACCATGTCACGGATTCCGGCTTTCAGGAGCTTTTGCGGAATGGGAAGATTTCCCCATTCGGGCATGCCCGGAGCGCCCTTTGGTCCAGCATTGCGCAGGACGAGTACGCTGTCGGCATCGACTTCGAGAGCCGGATCATCGATGCGCGCGTTCATGTCAGCGAAGCTGTCAAAGACGATGGCCCGGCCTGCATGCTTGAGAAGCTGTGGCTCGGCAGCGGACGCTTTGATCACGGCTCCGTTGGGAGCGAGGTTTCCGTGCAGGATGGCCAGCCCGCCGGATGCCAGAATGGGGTTGTCCAGAGTGCGAATTACGTCGCTGTTGTAGCATTCCGCGCCGGAAATATTCTCTCCGAGCGTTTTCCCCGTTATGGTCCGACAGCTCAAATCCAGATGGGGAGCGAGCACGCGCAGCAAAGCCGGCAACCCGCCCGCGTAGTAGAAGTCTTCCATCAGGTATTTACCGCTCGGCCGCAAATTAGCCAATAGCGGCGTTTTCCTGGAAAAATGGTCGAAACGCTCGAGCGCGATATGTATTCCAGCGCGCCCGGCCATCGCGAGCAAGTGGATCACCGCGTTCGTTGAACCGCCCAGGGCGAACACTGCCGCGATGGCGTTGTCGAACGAGGAGTTTTCGAGGAAGTCCCGAGGCTTCAAGTCTTCCCACACCATTTCGACGATGCGGCGGCCTGAGAGGCTGGCCATCTTGGCGTGGTTGGAATCGACGGCCGGTATGGAGGCTGCGCCGGGAAGGGAAAAGCCGAGAACTTCGGCAAGCGAAGTCATGGTCGAAGCGGTGCCCATGGTCATGCAGGTCCCTGCGGAGCGCGCGATCCCATCTTCGATCTCCGTCCAGGCCTGCAGAGTAATGTTGCCCGCACGGCGTTCGGCCCAGTACTTTGCTACATCGGATCCGCTACCGAGCGTTTCACCGTGCCAATGGCCGCGCAGCATGGGCCCGGCCGGCACGTAGATGGCGGGCAGATTCATACTGATGGCCCCCATCAGCAGTGCCGGAGTGGTTTTGTCGCAGCCGCCCATAAGCACGCAACCGTCGGCAGGATAAGAGCGCAGCAATTCCTCGGTTTCCATCGCTAGGAAGTTCCGGTACATCATCGTGGTAGGCTTCTGAAATGTTTCGCCCAGAGTGAACGCCGGCATTTCTACGGGAAATCCTCCCGCTTGCCACACACCGCGCTTGACGTCCTCGGCACGCTCACGAAGATGACTGTGGCAAGGATTGATGTCGCCCCAGGTATTGATGATCGCAATGACCGGCTTGCCGGCGTAATCGGCGCGCGTACAACCCATTGAAGCAGCGCGCGAACGGTGCCCGAAGGAACGTAAATCGTCCGGGCCGTACCAACGATGGCTTCTCAAGGATTTGGCATCTCGTCGCGACATACAATTCCTTCCGACTGCAGGATCAAGCCCGCACACAGTAAACGTTTAGGCGGGCATGGTCAAATCTTCTGGTGCTGCGCGAAACGACTCATTCTAAGAGCTGTCATTTTCCAGTGTCAATTTCCGTGGACTAAACACCAGATTTGATTTCCCGCAACACACTTGTTCGACCGGACCAGCTCCGGGTGTGATGTAATGAACTTGCGACTAGACATTCTCATGAGTAAAGACACTGTTCTGATTTTGGCTGATCCGGCAGAGCCGCAGCTGGCGCTGCTGAAGACTGAACTCTCGGGTTGCCGAATGGTCATCGGGAATACCCTTGAAGCACTCGAGCATGCGGCGCCTGAGGCGAGCGTGCTGTTCAATTGGTCGGGCTCTTTAAGCCTGTTCAGACAAGTCTTTGGAATCAGTTCGCGCCTGCGCTGGGTACATTCCCGCTCGGTCGGACTGGAACGCACACTGTTTCCTGAACTGAGTGAAAGCGCCGTGGTACTTACAAACGGGAGTGGGGTATTCAGCGCTTCGCTGGGTGAATTTGTAGCCGGTGCGATTTTGTTTTTCGCAAAAGACTTCCGCCGCATGATCCGCAATCAGAGGGCCGGTGTGTGGGAGGCCTTCGACGTATTGCCCGTCGCCGGGCGTACCGTCGGAATCGTCGGCTACGGCGACATCGGCCGGGCAATCGCGGCACGGGTGCAGCCGCTGGGGATGAAAGTGCTGGCTGTCAGGCGTCATGCCGGGGCTGCCGGTGCCGCAGACCCGCTGGTCGATGAGGTCTATGCACCGGAACACCGCATCGAGATGATTTCGCGCTCCGACTATGTGGTGGTGGCTGCACCGCTCACTCGCGAGACGCGGGGAATGGTTGGGGCGCCGGAGTTTCTGGCGATGAAAGCAACGGCAGTGGTAATCAATGTTGGCCGGGGTCCGGTGATCGATGAGCAGGCGCTGATCGGTGCGCTTTCTGCGAGTCGTGTCCGGGGTGCCGCACTGGATGTCTTCGATCAGGAGCCGCTGCCTGCGGGGCACCCGTTCTACTCGCTGGAAAACGTCCTGTTGTCTCCGCACTGCGCCGACCACACGGCTGATTGGCTCGACAATGCCATGAAGTTCTTCATCGAGCAATATGCGCGATTCGAGAAAGGGGATCCCCTGCTCAATGCCGTGGACAAAAAGCTGGGCTACTAGCGACGGGAAACTCGACAGAGACTGCACAGCAATAAGCGTCATGCCAGTGCTTGGACGGCCGTCCAAATGGACGGTTCGACCGGAACGCCATTCGCCAAGTTGTCTTTGCGAATTTGCAACACCCGTTCGCCGGGATAGCGCACGGGCCGTTCGTCAACGGAACGGGATGACTGCAAATGCTCGATGATTTTGTCGGGGAGACTGGGCGATGCGCCGGTCGCTGTAAACGAAAACGGGTCGATGGCCATGAAGACTTGCGAGAGATGTTCGCATGAACAATGTAGACCCTCGGATGGCTGGCGTCGAAGTCGAGTGAAGCACACTCAGACAATTTGCGGCTGCAACAAAGTTCCCCTTCACTCGGCAGTTCGTTTTATTTACGGGGCTCCGGATGGCATGAACTGAGGATGGTGAGCGCCGCATGGTGGATTATTATCCGGCGGACCGTTGCTAAAGATCTCAGCTGTGTGGGCGAAGGCCTGCGGGCCCCAACACTTTGTCAGAATACGTGGATTGGTGGTAGGCTTGCGCATATCAAAGAGAGAAATGTTGCTATACCAAGACACCGTAGGTGCCAATCCAAAAATGGAGACCACAAGTTTTGGACGGCACTCGGCCACGATCCATTGTCCGTCCGGCGACCACGAGGGATGAAAGCAGGAAAATTCTGGATTGTGGCTAAGTTGCGTCAAGTGCTCGCCATTGGCGTCGATGACAAATATCTGGGAACTATCTTTCCAAAGCCCCATAAAAGCAATCTTCTGACCGTCGCTCGACCATGCCGGGCCATGTCCGTCGAGTTGCTGTTCGGTCATGGCTCTTCTGCCGTCACCAGAATTTCTTGGATAGCGTTCCACATTCAGGCGTGCGCCGGTGCTCGCATAATTCGAAAAGCTAATGTGACTTGCATCGGGAGACCATGCGGTATCAAAAGATAGGAATTCCGTACTGGTTACGCTCCCATCAGCGTCTAGTATTCTCAACATTGCTTTTTCGTCTCTGGATTTAGGAAGTCGCGGCTGAAAATTAATTTCTTCTTCGACACTTGCGTCTAAATTTGCCCAGTTCGCGTAGATAACCGGAGAATAATTGTCGGTCGGCGGGTAAAACACCGTAAATCGAGGCCAGTGCCATCTGGGATTCCTAATGATTTGCTCGTCGGATTCGGCTATAAAGTCTGCTAACGAGAGTGTTTTGGCGAAATTTAAACTCAGGCGTTTCAAAGGAGCAACAAGTACCTGTAGATTCCGCTTGTCGGTAATGCGAACTCCTATCCGATTGCTGTTGGGCACGAAAAATACGTCCTGTGCATCGGGTCCAACCGCAGCGACACGGGTCGCGTTCTTCCCGTCGCTGTCCATGCGGAACGCGTCCATAACTGACGGTTTTTTCATCGCATCAACATAACTTACCGCAGCCTTCGGAATAGCAGGAGAACTCTCCCGCAGAAAAATGATTTGATCGCCCCGACTCGAGAAAGAAGGGGCATGGCTCCTATGGTCTCTGGTCAATTGCTTTATATGCTCGCCATTTTGGTCCATGACGAAGACGTCTGACCTTGCGACCGGCTCGCCACGTTCTCTTCCCAAAACGCTACTGTCAAATACGATCCAATAGCTTTGCGCAGGTGACAGTTTGGGGGGCTTTTGTCCACTACCCTGACCACCGGACAACAAAAAAGCAGTCAATGACAGCACCAGACTGAAGGTCCGGATCCCCATGTTTCCTGTAGGAGCGCGGTAGCCGAGCAGGTTAGAAGGCAAGAATGTCTCCCCTGATTAACAGACGGATTGATTGCCAGACAAGTTACGGAATATTCGCGCCACGCAGATGCCCCAAAACAATTTGAGCGGCTTCCACTCCATGAAACTGCGCTTCTTCAAAAATGGAAATTCCGCTGAGATCGGAATTTGCGAAAAGAATCCGGCCGCCTCGCCGTCTCAATTTCGCGCGTTCCCCGGAAAATATGGCTCCCGGCGCAGGGCGCACCATGGCGTGCCCCATCCGCATGATATCGATTCGGGTGACGCATTGCCGAATATCTTGATGAACGCGCTCTAAATCGCGGAGTAAGGGTAACCACGAGGTCGCGCATTTCTGGGCAGTTGGAACGCCGTGTTCTCTCAGCTGGCGTGAAGGATCCGAAAGCGCCCGGGTTCGGCCGGATCTCGATCAACGACTTGGATTGGTGCCCAAGCCCATTGCCAAACGCTGATGCCTGGCGCGCGGGAGAACCGGATCTGCCCGCGGGTGCCTTCGACTGCAACGCGCGCCCAGGATTCGGCAGTGCGCGCCCGGTCCGCTCCGTGAGAACGCAACACCTCGGCGAGGACGACGACCGTGTCGTACCCCTCGAAGGCGACGAAGGAGGGCGCTTCGGCTAGCCGCTCGCGGAGGGCCGACTCGACTCGCGCGCCGAGTGGGTTGAGGCGCTCGGGCAGGTAGCGCAAGAACGGGATTGCTGCGCCGTCGTCGCCCAGCAACGTCGCCCATACGGCAAACTCCGGTTGCCCTGCCGGAGCACCAATCA
>DATHFT010000165.1:0-42300 GCA_035317965.1 Saccharimonadales bacterium (SeqCode)
GCGGGCGACGAAGGTCGATCCTATCGTTGCACTGAGATACGAATAGCTCAGTGAGGGCGAGCTGGTCTAGGCAGTGACGCGTTGTTCTACGCGGCCGTGCGCGTGATGATGGCCGCCCATGTGCACGGAGACGAGCTTCGACACGCCGGGCTCCTGCATGGTGACGCCGTAGAGCACGCTGCCGGTCTCCATCGTCTTGCGGTTATGCGTGACGATGATGAACTGCGTCTGGCTGCTCATCTCGCTGATGAGTCTGGTGAAACGGCCAACATTGGCTTCGTCGAGCGGCGCGTCGACTTCGTCCAAAATACAGAACGGGCTTGGCTGATAGCGGAAGATGGCGATCAGCAGCGCCAGCGCCGTCATGGCTTTTTCTCCGCCCGAGAGCAGTAAGATATTCTGCATGCGCTTGCCCGGAGGTGACGCCACAATGTCGATGCCGGCGTCGCCGGAGCTGTCCGCTTCAGTCAATCGCATCTCCGCTATGCCGCCGCCGAAAATCGTGGTGAAGGCCGTGGAAAAGCTGGCATTGATGGCCGTAAAGGCGTGCTCAAACTTTTCTTTGGTCGCCAAGTCGAGTTCCGCGATGGCTTGTTGGGTATCCGCGATGGATTGCAGCAAGTCGTCGCGCTCTCGCGTCATGAAGCTGAAGCGGGTTTCGCACTCATTGAACTCTTCGAGCGCCATCATGTTGACGGGCCCCATGGAGTCGATTCGCTGCTTCATTTCCTTGTAGTTGATTTCGGCGGCAGCCAGCTCTTCGCCGGACATAAACGCGGATTCGGTGGCAATCAAATCTTCCGGTTGCGTGTTCACTTCGCTCATGCAGGTCTCGCGCAAATGCGCGCGATCTGAATCGTTCTTGGCGCGATCGATTTCCGCATGGCTGCGCTGCTCGCGAAGTTCCCCGAGCGACTGCCGGCCCATGCGCAAATGATCCTCCATCTGCGTAACGCGAGTCCGCGCTTCGTTGTATTCCGTCTCGAATTCACGCTGGCGAATTTCCAGGCGCAGCCGTTCGCCGCGCAGCCCTTCAAGTTGCAGGGCAAGATCTTCGCTATGTTTGGCAAGCGCCATCGTTTCATCGCTGATCGATGTGCCTTGCTGGCGCAAGGCCACCTCGCGCCGCTCAAATTCAACGCGCTCTTCCAGCAAGCGCTTGGCCACGGCCTCGGCAGCCGACAGTCGCTCATTCATTGCCGCCAGCGCTGAACGTGCCGCTGTAAGCTCGTCCTGTTCGATCTGAATCGAGCCCCGGAGCTGGGTGAGTTCTTCTGCAAGGCGCGTGCTTTCTGCTTCCGCTTCAGCCCGCGTCGTAGCCGCGGCGGCATGCTGATTTCTGGCGCGTTCCGCGCGAGCCCGAGCATTTTCCACGTCGTGCCGAATGCGCGAAAGCTCGTTCTGGCAAACGGTAAGTTCCAGGCTCAGCCGCGCCAGCTCGCCCTGCATTTGTTCGTGGCGGTGGGTGGCGGAAATCACGTTGTGCTCCGCTTCCCGCTGTTGCAAATCGATCCCTTCAAGCGTGCCCTCGTTGTCGCGCAGATCGCTGGCCAGCGCTTCGAGCACCACCTGCTTTTCGGCCGAGTCCTGTTCGAGCTGCATCACTTCCGCATCGAGCGCCCTAAGTTCGCGCTTCATCCCGAGCGGTCCTGCATCATCCGCCCTGCCGCCGGTGACCATACGGCCCTGGTAGCAGGTTCCGTCGGGCGTGACGAAGGCGAATTGCGCATTTTCGCGTGCCAGTTTTTCTGCGGCCGTCGCGCTGTCCGTCAGATACGCCGAGCGCAGTCGCGGAAGAAACTGTTTGGCCATGGCTCCGAGCGGGTCGCGGAACTCTACAAGTTTATCGAGACGCGAAATCACGCCATCTTCCATGCGGAAATTAACAATGGCTTCGTATTCCGGCGTTGGCCGCAAATTGCGGAGCGAATCCACAAAAAAAGTCGCACGGCCGCCTACCTCATCGCGCAACATCGAAACGCCGGCGCGAGCGTGCTCATACGTTTCCACAACCACGTATTCCAGTTCTTCGCGCAGGAATTGCTCGATGGCCGCTTCATGGTGCTCTTCCACTTCAGCGTAATCTGCCAGCACGCCCACGGCGCGGAAATCCTGTCCGCCACTCCGTTCATTCGCCGCGAAAAGTTTCTGCACCGCGTCCGCGGTGTAGGAACGATCATTTAGAATTTGGGTCAGCGTCAAATGCCGAGCGCGAACACCGGAAAGGGAATCGCGAAGAGCGTCTGCCTGTTTCCCCGTCGCTTCGCGTTGCTGGCGAAGGTCGGAAATCTTGGCTTGCAAGCCGGCGGCAGTGTGCTTCAGGGCATGCAGCTGTCCGCTGGCGGCTTCAAAGGATTGCGCGGCGTGCATCGCGTCATCGCGCACGCGAATGGAGGATTCCAGGATGTCATGCTCGTTGCTTTCCAATTTGCGCAGAGCTTCGGCCTGATGGACGAGGGCTTCTTCCGCCTGCTTTTGTTCCCCGTGCAGGCGCAGTAGGCTTTCCCCGGCTTCCGAGGCTGAACGCCGCAAGGCCTGAATACGCGTTTCCGATTCCGCAATCTGCGCAGCACGCGATTGCGCCCGCAAAGTTAATTCTTCGGCGCGCGCTGTAAGCTCTCCCGATTCTTCGCGTAGCAGCGTAACGGCCGCGATCTGCGCCGCACTCCGCGATTCGCACTCCGCCGCCTGCGCCGAAGCCTGTTGCATCTCGGCCGCAATCTGCGTGTTGCGCCCGGCAAGTTCCTCAGCCCGCTGCCGGTTAAACGCAATGCGATTTTCGCTACGATCGACTTCAAGCGCCGTGTGATTCAGAACATTCTGATTCTGCCGCAGCTCGGCATCCAGTTCGTAGATCCGCTGATTCAGGCGATCCTGCTCGCCTTCTTGCTGGGTAAGCGCCGTGGCGTGCTGCACCTCGCTAGCGGTCAGTTCCTCGAGCTGTCTGGCCACCCGTTCGGCCTCGGCGTCAAGCTCACGCGCTTTGCCGGCCAGCATCTGACGAACAATGGCGCGCATTTGGTCGCGAATTTCAGAGTAGCGCCGTGCTTTGGCCGCCTGCCGCTTCAGTGAACCGAGTTGCTTCTCCACTTCCACCACAATGTCATTTACACGCGAAAGATTCACTTTCGACGATTCGAGTTTGGCTTCGGCCAGTCGTTTTTTGGTCTTGAACTTGGTAACGCCGGCGGCTTCTTCGATGATCGCGCGGCGCTCCATGGGTTTGGTGGAGAGAATCAACCCGATACGACCCTGCTCGATAATCGCGTAAGAATCCGGTCCGAGGCCGACGCCCATGAACATTTCCTGGATGTCGCGCAAACGTCCCACTCGCCCATTGATCAAATATTCGCTCTGGCCCGAGCGGTAAAGTCTCCGGCTGACCACCACTTCGCCGGGTTTGTAAGCAAGCACCGGCTTGTCGCCCGATCTTTTTCGTTTCTTGAAGCGATCCGCCGTAGGGACTTCTGCGGCTTCGGATGGAGCGTCGGAGGCCGCCGCGGGGTCCAGTGAAAGAATTTCGGTCGTGACATTGGCCTCAGCAGCTGGTTCTGCCGTGATTGCAGATTCCAGTGTCGCCGCATCCGCCGGACCGTTTTCCAGGACAAACCGAGCCGCTTCTGCCAGATCCGGATCTTCCAGTGTAATGGTCACTTCGGCCAGCCCGAGCGGAGGCCGCTTGGTCGTTCCATTGAAGATGCAATCCGCCATGCGCTCGGCGCGCAGAGACTTGTGGCTCTGTTCTCCAAGGACCCAGGAGATGGCGTCCACGACGTTCGATTTGCCGCACCCGTTGGGCCCGACGATGCATGTCGTGCCCGTGCCGCTAAACGTGACTACAGTGCGCTCACAAAACGACTTAAAGCCAACGATTTCAACTTTTCGCAGCTTAAGCAAGATGTCCCCTTTTGTCGTCCAGGGCTTCGCAACCCTTTTGCAAACAAACCGGCAACCAGTTCTGCACACCCGGGCAGCCGGAGGCAAAACACACGAAGAGAGACGACGCTTTAGTCCTCGAGAGGAGGTCGGTTCGAGCGACAAAAACGATTGGCAGGTTCTCGATCAGAGCCCTAGCCGCCTGGCGCACTGGATGGCGGTACGGGAACAAACGTTATCATGGAGAATGTAGCCCTGTAAAGACTTACCCAACCAATTGTGGCCTGTTTCTACAAGCCACAAGAGGCTAGACCGGAGTTCTGTGTCAATTGGCGCTGGTCGCCGCTGCTTTCGCTGGTTCGGGCGTCTTCAGATATTTGTCGTACCACGCCAGAATACGCTCGATCCGGTCGAGCTGGTGCTTCTCCTCATGGAACCCATGCGGCTCTCTTGGGTACACCACGAGCTCGGTCTCCACGCCGTACCGCTTCAGCCCCCGATAGAGCTCCTGGCTCTGCCCCAGAGGATCGACCGTATCCGCGTCTCCCTGCAAAATCAGCGTAGGAGTCTTCACATTCTTCAGGTACAGGAACGGCGAGCTATTTAGGAATCCTTCGGGCTTTTCATATGGCACACCGTAAAACCATTCGTCATAGGAAGGATGCTGTTCTGTCCCATACTCCGAAATCAGGTTCGAAAGTCCCGCGCCTGAAACAGACGCTTTAAACCGCGGAGTCTGGGTAATGGCCCACTCCGCCATAAACCCGCCATACGACCACCCGCCAATCGCCAGCCGGTCCGGGTCTGCCACGCCTTTGGTAATCAAATCATCAATTCCCGCCATCATGTCCTTGAAATCCGCGCCGCCCCAGTCCCCGCGATTCATCTCGATGAATTTCTGCCCATAGCCAGTCGACCCACGAATGTTTGGATAAAAAATCGCGTACCCGCGCGCCGCTAGCAACTGCCCCCAGGGTTCCACGGCGTCTTCCCAATTGCCTGTCGGGCCGCCGTGAATAAAAGTAACGAGCGGGAGCCTGGATTTTCCGTCATAGCCGGCAGGGGTCAGGAGCGCCGCTTCAATTTCCAGCCCATCAACCGATTTGTATTTATAGATTTCCGGCGTCCCCAGCGCGAAGTTCCGCCACCCGACATTGAATTGAGAAATCTGCTTTGCTGGACTCTTCCGGTCCCACTGCCACAGTTCTTGCGGCTGTGTCGCCGTCTGGCCCACAAAAAAAACGTCGCCCGCGCCCGAAGTGACGAAATGCACCGGATTGGTTGAAACAGTAGCGGCGAGTTCACTCGGCGCGCCCTGCGCGCTAAACGCCGCAAATTTCTTCCGGAACCCATCGGCGGCCACCACCAGCATGCCGCCGTCTCGCTCCCAGCGATAATCCTCGATCGGCCGGTCGAGCCCGAGCCCCGTTAGGTTCCGCGCCGCCCGCTTGTCCAGGTCCATCAGCAGCAAATCATGCGGTGAAGGCCCATCCTCGCGGCACCCCAAAAATGCGATCGTTTTCCCGTCCGCCGACATCCGCAATCCGCCAATCGGCCCCCTGGGCGTCAAAAGGAGTGTCATCGTCTCACTGGAAAGCTGCAGGCCAAAAATCTTGTCCGTATTCTGGTCCGATTCCGGATGGTCACTGGCGATCAGCACCAAACCTGACCCGCTCGGCAGCCAGCGCAGATCCTGAATTTCCCAATCCGGTTTCGTCACGGCCTTGGCATCGCCGCCGCCAAGGGTGAGCAGCCAGAGTCGCGTGCGTTTGTCTTCCTTGTCG
The DNA here is from genome assembly GCA_035317965.1 of Saccharimonadales bacterium (SeqCode). Taxonomy (GTDB): domain Bacteria; phylum Acidobacteriota; class Terriglobia; order Acidiferrales; family UBA7541; genus Acidiferrum. The sequence goes on from DATHFT010000165.1 coordinate 5,661, forward strand.
ACCACGTGTGCGTCATCCCGGTCTTTCGCTTTTTTTTCTTCGGCTTCCGACTTTGCTTCCGGCGCCAAAAACGCAATCTGTCGTCCATTCGGCGACCACTCGAACGTCTGCACACTCCGTTTGCCCTTGGTCACCGCGCGCCCTTCGCCGCCCTCGGCGCGCATCAGGTAAATCTGCTCGTCATCCCCTTCGCGGTTGGAAAGAAACGCCACCTGCTTGCCGTCCGGCGACCAGCGCGGCGCCGACTCCGACTTCGCTGAAAACGTAAATTGCCGCACCACCTGGCTGCGCTTCTCGTAAATCCAGATGTGCCGCGGGCGAAGCTCGCCTTTGGCTGGTTCGCTAACCACAAACAACAAACGCTGTCCGTCGGGCGACAGTTGCAAGTCCGAAAGGGAGCGAGCCGACAAAGAAGCTTCTGCGGTGAAGGCCTTGCGGCCTGGTCGATCTTGCGCAAAGAGCGGTCCGGTGAAGGCGAACGTTAGAGCTACAGCCATGGCTTTCAGCGAACGATTCATCAAGCGCTCCTCGAAGTGCCTAAAGGCGAGAAAAAGGACTTTACCTGCGGCGCGAACAGCCGTCAATTCTGATCAACGGTTAGAAACGACGATGGCTTTTTTCTTTCGAACAATGTAACCCTGTTCCGAAGCGCTCAGGAGAGAGTCCCCACGCATCTAATTTTGCGCCTTATCCAAGCCTTTGCATTTCACCTTCTGTATGACTCAGAAAAGGATAATGCCTTTGTAGGCACAGCCCTTTCCATGTCAATTGCCTTAGCTTTAATAGTCCCAGTACTCTACACGTAGATGTCGCAAGGTCTCGCACCGAGCGGCGTTCTCTAAACAGCCAGAGCTCAATTCCAGTCCCGGAAGGCAACAGATCCTTCTTGAGCGGCGCTGGAAACACAGCGAGCGCGTGAAAAATCCGCGGCCGCTTTTTGGAGCAAGGTATTAAAGGAGCAATTGATCGCCATGAAGTCCCTCCTAAAAAATTTCTTCTGCACCCCTGTGATCCTAATTTCATTCGCACTCGCCGCTTGCAGCGGACTCCCCGGAGGGTCGGGTAGTGGAGGATCAGGAGGCAGTGGCGGCGGCACCGGCACCGGTCCCTTTACCGTCGGCGGAACTGTCAGCGGCCTGGCGGCCGGCGCGTCCCTGACGCTGCAAAATAACGGAGCCGATAATCTTACCGTTTCCGCCAACGGCACGTTTACCTTCCATACCGCGATTGTCGCCAACAAACCCTATTTCGTTACGGTTTCGCAATCTCCCACCACCCCGCCCCAGACCTGCACGGTATCCAGCAACAGCGGCACGGCAAGCGCCAACGTCACCGCCGTCGTCGTAACCTGCACCACCGGCACCCAGGCCGTCGGCGTAACGGTTGCCGGTCTTTCGGGTACCGGCCTCGTTCTGCAAAATGGCACCGAATTCCTTACCATTACCGGAACCACGACGACTTCCCAATTCAAAACCGCCATCCCCTACGGTCAAACCTACAATGTCACGGTTTCCGTCCAGCCGACGAGCCCGGCACAGACCTGCACTGTCACCAACGGCAGCGGTACATCGACTTCAGGTGTGGCGATCAATGTTCAGATTACCTGCTCACTCGGAACCCTTTTCATCGGAGGCTCGGTCTCCGGATTTTCCGGAGGGACCGGTTTTGCTTTGCAAAACAATGGTGGCGATACTCTCGCGATCAGCAAGAACGGCACGTTTAAGTTCCCGACACTCGTCCCGGTTAATGGCGCCTATAACGTCACGGTTTCTGCGCAGCCTTCTGGTCCCAACCAAACGTGCGTCGTGAGCCTGGGCACGGGGACGGCTACAACGAATGTTACCAACGTCTCGGTGGTATGCCCGGCAGTCTTCCATCCGATCGACGTCAGCGTCGTAGGAGTCTTGGGCACCAGCGGCTCCATGCAGTTAATCGATAATGGCGGCGACAATCTCTTGACTCCGAAAAATGGCGACTACACCTTCGCCACGCCCATCGCCCACGGCAGCGCCTATGACGTTGACGTATTTGTCGCCCCGGGCACGCAATTTGAAAGCTGCTACCGCTGGGGTTGGAGCGGCACCGCTCTTTCAACTCCCGTGAATCCCATTCCCGTCATTGACTGCGGACACAACGACTGGACCTGGATGTCCGGCACCAATCTGAGCGATCAATTTGGTTCGCCGCAGCCGGCACCGCCAGCGCCCACGGTACCTCCAACACCCCCTCCGCCACCGCCTGCCTGCCCCCCGGCGAGCACCTATACGCCCGGCGGCGGCAACTATCCAGCGACGTGGACCGACAACACCGGCAAACTGTGGCTATTAACGGGCGAGGGTTTTACGAGCTCGACTCCCCCACCTTCCACCCAGCCGGCTTTCTTCGGCGAGATGTGGGTATTTTCAGGAACTGCAAATTACACGGGCAGTTGCGGCAACGTGTGGACGCTTGTGAGGACGCCGGGTACCATGCCTCCTCAACGTTGGGGCGCAGTCACCTGGACCGATCCCGGCACGGGTCACCTCTGGCTGTTCGGCGGCCAGGGCGCAGGCCTAGCGTTCCTGAACGATTTGTGGGAATACGACATCGCAGGGGACACCTGGACGTCCCATGGCGCCGGCGGCGGCGACCAGCCCGGCGTTTATGGCACGCTGGGCGTAGGCGCAGTCGGCAACTTGCCTGGCGGACGCTGGGGAGCTAGCGCGAGACGCGATACGGCTGGAAACGTGTGGGTGTTCGGAGGATTTGGTTGCGACTCGACCGTCAATCCCAACCCCTTTGACCACTGCTCGAATCTCCTGCTGAATGACCTCTGGAAGTACAGCGGCGGACAATGGACCTGGGTCAGTGGCGCCAATATAGGTAATCAAGCGGGCACCTATGGGACCCAAGGCACTGCTGCAGCTGGCAATGCACCTCCGAGTCGGCAAGCGTCCGTTGCATGGATCGACGCCTCCGGGAACTTCTGGATGTTCGGTGGCTTTACTGGCGGCACGAACGGGTTCAATGACCTGTGGAAGTTCGACCCTGTGGCTAAACAATGGGCTTGGATCAGCGGGTCCAAGGGCGCAACCAGCACTCCGGGAAATTACGGAACCCAGGGATTGGCGGCCTCTACCAATGTGCCTGGAGCCCGGTGGCTCGCTGCGGCCTGGAGCGACACGCACGGCAACCTCTGGCTCTTTGGCGGACAGGGTTTCGATGCCACTGGAAACGGCTCACTCGGCGACCTTTGGGAGTTCACCCTCGATACCACAACCGATCCGGGAAATCCGGCGACCATTGCCTTAAATCAGTGGACGTGGATTAAGGGTCCCAACGCAGTCAGCCAAGCCGGCAATTACGGCGTGGCTCCTAGCCCGACGGTCTGGCCCCATGTGACCAACACTCCCGGAACGCGCTGGGCGCCCGGGTACTGGACGACCACTCCGGCGCAAACCGGGAGTCAGCAGTTCTGGCTGTTTGGTGGTGAAGGCCTCGATGGCACGGGCTCAACCGGCAAGGGCTTTAGCTTGCTGAACGATCTGTGGAGATATCTGCCCTATCCATAAAACGAAGCAAAATCCAAAATCAGGGCCGCGTGAACGTCACGCGGCCCTTTTTCTTTGGAGCGACTTCCCCGACTCATTTCGCGTCCGGCCCTGTCCCCGGGCATGTTCCGCAATCATTATCCTCGGCCAAACACCAAATTTAGCTGCGATCCCGAACCTCCAGCATTGCCCGGATTTAGCTGTGTCAGCTACAATCTAGCGTTTGCTTCCATGCGAAAAGAGACAGCGTAGACCCCATGGCTGAAATTCAGCTGCACAACACCCTGACCGGCAAGACAGAAGCCTTTGTCCCGCAAAAAGCCGGTGAAGTCCGCATGTATACCTGTGGACCCACGGTCTACGACTACGCGCACATCGGAAATTTCCGCACCTTCATTTTTCAGGACCTGCTGCGGCGCTTCCTGAAATTGCGTGGCTTCAGGATGAAGCACGTGATGAATCTGACCGACGTTGACGACCGCATTATTGCCAACGCAGCGGCAGCCGGGGTCAGCATCCGGGAGTATACGCAGACGTTCGCGCAGGCGTTTTTTGATGACTGCAAGGCCCTGAGCGTCGACTCGCCCGAACATTGGATTCGCGCCACGGACCATATCGAAGATATGGTCAAACTGATTGAACGGCTGCAGAAAAAAACATTCACATACGAAACCGAAGGCTCGATCTATTACCGGATCGCGAAATTTCCGGAATACGGAAAACTCTCCAAAATCGATGTCGCCGGAATCCAGACGGGCGCGCGGGTTGACAATGACCGCTACGAGAAGGAAAGTGCGCGCGATTTTGCATTGTGGAAAGCGCCGAAAGCCGGCGAACATTTCTGGGAAACCGCGATTGGCCCCGGGCGACCCGGCTGGCACATCGAATGTTCCGCCATGGCCATGAAATATTTGGGCGACACGCTTGATATTCACACCGGCGGTATCGATCTGGCGTTCCCGCACCACGAAAACGAAATCGCGCAAAGCGAAGGCGCAACGGGAAAGCCGTTTTCCCGGTACTGGATGCACGCCGAGCATCTCCTGGTCGAAGGCGAGAAGATGTCCAAATCGCTCGGCAATTTTTTTACGGTGCGCGATTTGTTCGCAAAAGGGTATAAGCCTTCAGCGCTGCGCTTTGCCCTGGCGAGCGTGCCCTATCGCAAGCAGCTGAATTTTACGTTTGATGGGTTGCAGTCCGCAGCGAGTTCGGTCGAACGCTTGCGCAATTTCGCCGACCGCCTGAAGCAGGGCAAATTTCCTGCTGGCAAACAAAAGGGAATGGGCGAGCGCATCGCCAAAGCGGCCGAGGAATTTGACGCCGGTCTGTCCGATGATCTGAACACCGCACGCGCGCTTGCGGCAATATTTGATCTGGTGCGCGAAGCGAATATCGCGATGGATAAGAGCGAATTCAGGAAAGGCGATGTCGCTGCGATTCAGGACTTTCTGGAGGCATTTGACAAAGTGTTCGCCGTGCTGGAAGACAACGACGCGGCGAAATTGAAAGAAGTGGGCTACGGCGCTAGCGAGAGCGGTGTGAGCGATGCCGACATCGAACGGCTCATAGCCGACCGCAACGCGGCCAGGGCCTCGCGCGACTTTGCTTCCTCCGATAGAATCCGCAAAGAGCTCGCAGATCATGGTATAGTGATAGAGGACAGTAAAGATGGCACTGTCCGCTGGAAACGCAAGTGAACCAAAATCCTCCAATTCGCCTCCCCTTCCCGCCGGATAAGATCCCGCCGGCCGTGCAACGGCCAAAACTTTATAGCGTCGACTAGTTACGCTTCCAATTTTCCGGCAGGCCCGTGTGAAACGCGCGCGTTTGCGCACCGGAAGCTTGTTCCCCTGCTTCATCCGCTGATAAACCTCTAACCAATCTTCACTCTGGAGGAAGACATGACGACCGCGACGATTGAAACGAAAACGAAATTGCCGAAGCTCCTGATGGAGCTGCCTGGGCCGCAAGCCAGGAAGATGATCGAGTACGACGCCAAGTTCATGTCCCCGTCGTACACGCGGGACTACCCGCTGGTCGCCAAAAAAGGCTACGGGGCCGTGGTGGAAGATATCGACGGAAACGCGTTCCTGGATTTTGCGGCGGGGATTGCGGTGTGCTCGACCGGGCACTGCCACCCGCAAGTGGTGGAAGCCATTCAGAAGCAGGCCGCCGAACTCATTCATATTTCCGGGACGGATTTTTATCATCATCACATGCCGCAGCTGGCGGAGCGGCTGGTTGCCACGATGCCGGGCGCGGAACACAAAAAGGTTTTTTTTGGAAATTCCGGAACCGAAGCGGTCGAAGGCGCGATTAAGCTGGCGCGTTATGCAACGAAGCGCGACAAGTTGATCGCCTTCTACGGATGTTTTCACGGACGCACTCTCGGTTCACTGTCGCTGACAGCTTCCAAAGTTACGCAGCGGAAATATTTTGGATCCTTGCTTGGCGGCGTCGAACATATCCCGTTTCCGTATTCATACCGCTGCCCGCACGGCCACACCGCGGAAACTTGCGGAACCGAAGTGCTGGAACATTTGGAACAGCAAATGTTCAAGCGGTTGTTCGCACCGGAGGAAATTGCCGCGATTATCGTCGAACCGATTCAGGGTGAAGGCGGATTTATCCCCGCCCCGGCCTTCTTCCTGCAGGAGCTGCAGCGGATCTGCAACAAGCACGGCATCATGCTGATTATCGATGAAGTGCAATCCGGCATGGGGCGGACCGGCAAGTGGTGGGCGTACGAACATGCCGGAGTCGAGCCGGACATCTTGTGCACGGCAAAGGGAATCGCCAGCGGCATGCCGCTGAGCGCGTTCATCGCGAAAGAAAGCGTGATGAAGTGGAAGCCCGGTTCGCACGGAACCACTTACGGCGGAAACCCGGTGGCGATTGCTTCGGCCATGGCTACCATGGATTTGATTGAAGGGGGTTTGATGGCCAATGCGCAGAAGATGGGCGACTACCTCTTTGCGAAAACTGCGGATTGGACCAAGCGTTTCAGGATTGTCGGCGAGGTTCGCGGCAAGGGCTTGATGATTGGAGTGGAAATCGTGCGGGATCAGCGGACCAAGGAAAAAGCCGCCGATTTGCGCGACGCGATTATCACCCGGGCCTTCCACAAGGGATTGCTACTGCTGGGCTCGGGAGAAAATACGATCCGCATGTCGCCTCCTCTGCTGATCGATCAGGAACAGGCGGATTGCGCGATCGGTATCTTTGAGGAGTGCTTCCGCGAAGCTGAAGCAACCCTCTAAGTATCTACAATGAATTCAGGAGTTCCCGGGGCGCCCGAATAAGGACATGGCAACCCCGGGATTTTTGTTTATACTTCGCCCTCCGGCGGTCCACTGGCACCAGGACGCGTTCAGCCCCTGAGGTCAATGTTCGGGAACACCAACCGAGTGCGGAACCGGACGCAGGGAGGCGCAGACGCGGTACAATTCATAGCTGCCGCTGGCAGTTCGTGCGCTCCAGCCCCGGAGCCCAATTAGGAGGAACGCTTTGCCGGAGTTGCGAAAAGATCCGATTACAGGCCGCTGGGTGATTATTTCAACGGAACGTGGAAAACGGCCGAACGATTTTCTGCGCGAAAGCGTGGTGGCGAAAGATGCAAAGAATTGTCCGTTCTGCCCGGGTGTGGAAGGGAAGACTCCGCCGGAGATCCTGGTTTATGGGCGGAATGGCGGAGGGTCCAACACGCCCGGATGGAGCATTCGGGTTATTCCGAACAAATTTCCAGCTCTGGGCATTGAAGGCGACCTGGATCGCGAAGGCGAAGGGCTGTTCGACAAGATGAATGGCGTTGGCGCGCATGAGGTGATTATTGAATCGCCGGAACATGCCGCCACTCTGGCGACGTTGCCGGAACGCGCGGTGGAAGATGTGCTGTGGTCCTACCGCGATCGCATGCTGGACTTGAAGAACGATAAGCGATTCCGCTATGTGCTGATTTTCAAAAACCACGGCGAGGCGGCGGGAGCTTCCCTCGAGCATCCCCATTCGCAATTGATCGCGCTGCCCATCGTGCCGCGACGAGTTCGCGAGGAAGTGGATAGCTGTTGGCATTATTACGACGAAAAAGAGCGGTGTATTTTTTGCGACATCATCCGGCAGGAACGCGATACCGGAGAGCGAGTCATCAGCGAAAACGAGCATTTCATAACGCTGGCGCCCTACGCGCCGCGATTTCCGTTTGAAATGTGGCTGCTGCCCAAGGTGCACGGATCGTCGTACGAGAACAATCAAAGTTCGATGTATGCGAGTTTGGCGCGCATGTTGAAAGACACGTTGATGCGCATTGACGCGGTGTTGGACCGCCCTGCTTTCAACTTCATGATTCACACATCTCCGATCGGAGAAGAGATCAACGATCACTACCACTGGCATATCGAGATCATTCCCAAGCTGACCAAAATTGCGGGTTTTGAGTGGGGAACAGGCTTTTACATCAATCCGACGCCTCCCGAAGAATCGGCGCGATTTCTACGCGAAGCGCGAGTGAATTCGAGTCCGAACGCACCCAAGCCATAATTGAAATTCTTATCCAGTTTTACTTCGGTCCATTGCCCTGACACTGGAGCGAGATTTAGCTATACTTATAGATTCGGCGCGGTACCCAAGTGGCCCAAGGGAGAGGTCTGCAAAACCTCCATTCGTGGGTTCGAATCCCACCCGCGCCTCCACTTTTTTGCCTTATATTTTGACGTATCTTAAAAAATTGAAACAAAATTGGACTATCCGGGAAGCGGTGTCCCAAAAAATGCCACGTCGGCTTTTATTTTTGAAAAAAGTTCTGCCCTTGACAGCCTTGTCATAGCCCGCTCACTATTTAGATGTGCTCTTTCAGTTTTTAGTGCCTCAAGTTCTGGGAGCTATTGCGATTGTATATGAAGTTGTAAAGGCATTGTTGCGATGACCAAGCCAAAGTGCGCTGTTGCCACGCAAACTTCGCGGTGCTAGGCTTGTCGCAGGTGTTCTATGAATACTTCAGCAACAGTGACCGTCTTAATCGTAGTGGCACTCGTGGGCTTCCGGCTTCTTTGGGCTGCGTCCCAGACTGCCAGCGCATCTGCACTCGGACGCTTGCCTATGTTACCTAAGAGTTGGCGACGTTGGTTTCTAGGAGAGCAGCGCGATACAACCGCCGGAAAGTAGTTCTTCAGTACCATTCCCACCCGCAATTCTCCCGGTCAACATGTAAATGTGAAGAACCGCCTCATCTGCGCCTTCTGTCTCGGTGTGATCTTCAGCGGAGCCGCATTCGCTTACAATCGCGAATCCCTGCGAGCTTCAGTTCCAAGCATCTACCGGGAGACTAACAAGAAATTCTTCAACAGCGAACTGCCGCCAGTGCCGATAGCGATCACTGACCTGTCCGGTGAGGACACAGAAACCGAAACAATCCTGGCCATGACCCGGTTCGATGGAAGTTTTACGATGGATATCGATTTGAATCGCATCCATTCCCAGGCTCAACTCAGAGAATCGATTGAACACGAATCGTGTCACATCTTTGGTGGGCCAGAAGAGAAAGAGCACGGTTCGAACTTTCGCTCGTGTCTGAAGAGATTCGATTCTCAAGAATAATTTGGGAGGCCTGTTTCGATGTCCTGGCAAAAGGAAGTGATTCTCTGTCTCGTCTGCGGCTGGCTAGGATATCAATTACAAGAGCGAGAAGCCCTTACATTATGTTTGACAGCAAAACCGCTCAAGCGTGTTGGGCCAGACCATCAAATGCTCCGAACGACAAAGACTTTTGGGCTCAATACAGCAATTCCGCAAAGATACCATTCTGCAAAGACTTGAAATAGTAGGAGCAACAATCCCGCCTATTTCGGCAGCAGCTTCCTTAACTCGCTCTTCCTCGCTTGAGCAGTGAATCTGTACGCTGCCGGACTTTCAACAAACAATTGGATTGTTACGATTGGAAATGGTGCAAAAAGTCAAACGAAAGCCTGCTTTAACCCTTGCAGAAAAACTTCTCGTTCTGAGATTTACCGAAGACCCGCTCGGATATCCGAGACAAGCTTTCGACAAAGTTGCAAAACGCTTGCTAGGTCCGAAAGGTTTTCCCGGCAGTAAGAATAAGGATTTGTTAATCCGGAGATGCCGCAGGGCTTATCGAATGGGTCCGAAATAAAGGCGCTAAGAGTCAAAGAAACTCTTTAAGGCAACTGTCCACTTTAGAACAGTCACTCCTCATCATTTCGCGGCACAATGCTTCAAAGAACCTGAGTCGCGACAAACGAGGTCTTAATGATCGATTCGAATGTAGCAAATATTCTTGAGCGCGAGATTCAACCTGTAATTCAAGATTGGCTCTCTCGCGTCGAGAAAGAACCAGAGTTAATGTGTATCCCGCTGAACTTCGAGGAGCGCACGGGGCATCTTCCTCATCTTCTGAATGACGTTGTTGCAAGGTTGCGTTTGGACTCCGGGTCAAAGGCTCCGATTTCGAAAGCGGCGGCTGAGCATGGCGATTTACGGCGTAAACAAGGCTACACGGTAGCGATGGCGGTGGAGGAGTCTCGTTTATTGCAGGTCAGCATTTTCTCAATGCTGCACAGAGACGTGAAGCAATTGGATTTCAACTCGCTGCTTCTCGACGTTGTAACGATTGCGGACGAGGTGGATGCACAATTGAAGCAGCAGATGCTGCGGTTCATGGCCGCAGATGCCGCAAAGGCAGCCGCCGGGAGATCAAGCTTTGCACGAGTCTGAGTGCTGTCCACCCGCCTGCCAATTTCCAACACCCCGGATTTTTCAACTTCCACACGCCTCCGCCACATTTTCCCAATGGCGTCTCCTGACCGCTGTCTGCCAGCGAACTCAGTTTTCCTCAATGATCTCCTGTATTGCTCTAGTTATAGGTGCTTTCTAGTATCGTTCATGGCATGGTGGGCAGTACAGTGTCCGAATTGCAAGAAAAAATTTAATCACACTCGAATTGAAGAGACCACGATGGAAAGCTTTTACTATCAACCAAAGCCTGAATTTCCCCCTGAAGGGTTGGAACGTGTATGCCCGTCGTGTGGACATAAAAGAAAATATCAAAGTCGCGACCTTTTTTATCAACATTAAAGTGGTAGCGAACCCTCGTCCGATGCATGAGCAAAGACATTGTAATTTGTTGCGGCACACCAGACTGCAATTGGGGCCACCGTGTGCCGGATTTGATCGAGCCGTGGTTGACCAAGTGCTGGGAAGCTTACTTTGACGTTGTAAAATGACGTACCTTACCGTCAAGACGGCCCAACTCCGGTCGCTGACGAGTTTTGTTCCTACTTATGGCGGTCGCGCATTGCTCTGTAGTCTTGTTGAGCCAGAAAGAACAATGTCAAAAGGCACGTACTTAGAAGTGGCAGGGCAAGATATTCGATGGGGAAGTGCGGAATCTGATTCAGTACCATCATCGCGAAAAACTAGATCAATGTTGCACTTCCAAACCGCATAGCGCGGTCCTGTGGATTCGCTCTAAAAATAGTCCAGAACGGCGAGATGTGTTGCGTTTTTTCGCATCCGCAAACCGCTAACCTCCGCACCCATGGACTTCTGCCTATCTGTCACTGTTCACCGTTCTGAATATCGAAAAAAGATGAATCTGTCTCATTGTGAACAGCTAAGCAGACCGCTGTCGTGAGAAATTTATCAGGGACAAGTAATACGGTGGCCAGCACCACTCTCAAAATACAGCGAGTCTCAGTCGAAGGATGTGTCAATGGTGGATTCGAATATAGCAAACATTCTCGAACAGGAAATTCAACCCGTAATTCAAGATTGGCTTTCTCGCGTCGAGAAAGAACCCGATCTAATGTGTATCCAGCTGAACTACGAGGAGCGAACGGGGCATCTTCCTCATCTTCTGAATGATGTGGTAGCAAGGTTGCGTTTGGACACCGGGTCCAAGGCTCCGATTTCGAAAGCGGCAGCTGAGCATGGCGATTTACGGCGTAAACAAGGCTATACGGTGGCGATGGCGGTCGAGGAGTCTCGTTTACTGCAGGTCAGTATTTTCTCGATGCTGCACAAAGACGTGAAGCAGTTAGATTTCAACTCGCTGCTTCTCGAGGTTGTGACGATTGCGGACGAAGTGGATGCGCAATTGAAGCAGCAGATGCTGCGTTTCATGGCCGCAGATGCTGCAAAGGCAGCCGCCGCCAAGTAAGGTGCTGTTGCCGGGTGAAACTACAGGTGCCAAGCCTTGTTCGGCAACCAGTTGATATGTAGGGTCTCCGCACCTAGATGATTTCTTCGAATTTGCCAACATGTATTCGCGTCACCCGAACCTGGCGGATACCAACCGACCGAAACAAGATCCATATCTGACCCCGTAGTACTCCGGCACATTGGACCTCAACCTGTACTGCTTGCCAGTAGCGCTCAACGGATTGGTTCAATACTATCGGGCTGCATGAAGGTGGTTCGAAACCCTTAACCACCTGAGTGCAAATCGGGCGCTTTACATTGGGCTACATGCACCAGAACCAAACGGCCCCACTCGGAAACGGGTGGGGCTTATTTCTACCAAGGCAAACAACTATGAAATCGATGAAATCCGTCACCGTTGGATTGGTGCTGCTTCTGGGCTTCTTCGCCCTATTTTCCATGTACAAAATCTCAGAGGCGGAGATCGGCGCCAAGGCGCAGCAGGCTAGTGTCGCGATGCAAACGCGTCCCAACGACCTGATGCTTCTGAAACGCGATGCCGTCCGCGTTGCCTGCACGAAGCATATCGACTGGGACATGGAAAGCTGCCGGACAATTGACCAGCAGAGAGTTTCAATCGGAATGACCGCAGAGCAGGCGCAACTTTCATGGGGAAAACCGAAAGCGGTCAACACCACCATGACCACGGATGTCGCACACGAGCAGTGGGTCTATGGCGGGGAGTATCTCTACGTGGATAACGGTATTCTGCGCTCGATGCAAACCTCGCGGATGGCGCCGCAGTTCAGTATTAATTTGCATTTGTAGCACGATGGATTTCGTTACTCTTCATTAAGACATCCCGCTGCATCCGGCGGCTCCCTCGGGTTTCCCGGCAATAGCCTGACAAGAACATGATCATTCGCTTGTTTCTATTCTATTTTTTGCAGATCCCGCACTTTCCACCATTCTTTGCGCAATGTTTGCAATACTTACAGTTCTTGCAGGCATGACAAGGATCTGCGCCGGTACAGGTTGCAGCAAACAGGCTCTTGGCCCCCAACAGCAGGGACACTGTGAATGCCATTGTTATGATTGTGACCGCTAGATGGCGCTTCATAAGGGTCGCTCTCTTGTCGCAACGGATTTAAAACCTCGAATGCCAACAGGGTAGTCCTCGTTAAACTTCTATCTCATCCAGGCAAGCGGCCGTTTGAAATGAAAGAACGTACCTAGATAAGTATTAGTTCAAGGTTACGATAAACTGCGCTTTAATTCTATGCCACCTTTCGCTAGTACAATTTATTTGTTAATTTATATGCTAATAGCGATATTCTTCAAAGATCCCGGAAAGGAACCGCCGTGCGAAACCAAGCCCTCGCGCTCTTTCTTGCTTTCCTTGTATCGGCCACGCAAGCCCAATCACTAGTCGTTATGCAGTCTCCTGAAACCTCGGCTCAAAACCCAGCGCAGACAAAATCCGATTCGGCCCAAACCGCAGCCCCGGTCGGCGCTACGGACACGGCTAAGACTCTTCTGCCCGGACAATTCATCCTCCAGGATTCCACTCCAGTAAAGCTCCGGCTCAGTCGCAACGTTTCCTCGGCTGATGCCCATGAGGGGGAGTCTGTGGACTTTGAAGTGCTGGAAGATGTTGCTGCGACGGGAATTGTAGTTATCCCGAAAGGATCCATAGCCATTGCAACGGTGACTGAAGTCCAACCGAAGAGGAGAATGGGTCGGGCTGGAAAGCTGGAAATTGTTCTCGACTACGTGCGGTTGGCTGACACGGAAAAAGCAGCGATTCGAGCAGTGAAGGATGCCAAAGGCGGAAGCCACACTGTCGGAATGACCGCCGGAATCGTCGCCACAGGGCTTTTGTTTTTTCCAGCAGCCCCCTTCTTCTTGTTCATGCACGGAAAAGACATAACCATTCCCAAGGGCGCTGAAGTAACCGGATACATTAACGGCGACGTGCGACTGGACACTGCAAAGTTCAACGCCAAGCCCGCAGAACTGGCGGCGCCCGCCGGCGACCAATCGAGTGCCAGCCAAGTGGCTTCGCCGAACACTGCTGGCGTACCGGATGCATCGATCGGCATCGTTCAATTGCAATCCACTCCGGACGGAGCGGAAGTGTATTTGGACGGAGAATATGTCGGTAATGTGCCGGCTAAATTAAAGCTTAAAGCAGGGAAACACAGTGTCCGACTCGAATTGAAGGGATACAAGACGTGGGCGAAGGATTTGATGGTGCAGGCAGGTTCAGCTGTGAGCCTCTCGGCAACCCTGGAACAGTAAGGACTTTGGGCGGCGACGCGCCTTGCGTCGTCGCCGTCCTTCAGCAAATGCCCTGATTTTATCAGCAGTTACTAATCATATTATGGTAACTGGGCGGGACGAAAAAACGTCCGATTTTCTCGGTACGCTGCCGCACCGCCATCCGGGGATGGTATTTGCTACAATTAAAGGATGGCACGGAAGCGCAAGCGAAAACGACCGGTGCTGACGCTTGCCGAGAAGTTGATGGTCCTGAAATTTACAGAAGACCCGCTTGGATATCCCCGAGAAAAGTTCGACAACGTCGTAAAACGATTGCTAGGGCCGAAAGGCTTTCCGGTTGGTGAGAATAGAGCTTTCTTAATGCGGCAATGCCGCAGGGCCTACCGACGAGGCCCGTAGGGTGAGCAGCAACGGTTGGTTGGGGATACTTCCTGGTTCCGGCTTAGTCGGGACAGACCCTGGCCTTCAACGCCGCCAACTTTCCCGAGCATTTCACAGCTTCATCTCTTTCCGGTTTGTCAGCTGGTCCACGAAGCTTGCTGATTCTGTCGTGCAGTACGCCGTGAGCAACCGCGATCCTTGCACCAATGCGAAGCGTGTTCGTCTCATAGATCGCAGCTTCGTAGAGTTTATTCCATTTATACACAAGCATCTGAGCCCCAGACTTTAATTTGCCGGATCGTATTGTCATGTGCGCGAAGTTCTCCTTTAGATGGGGTACTGTCATTGCGGAATCAAGTCTCACGTGACGCTGCCAATGGGCAACGCCGCTAATCCACGAAGTGCCCCGGCAAGTTGCTCCGCCAGTTTCATCCTGTCAACTAAATCGCTGGCAATGTAGGGTTTACGCAGCTAGTAGAGGTCTCCAGTAGAACACGTCGAGGCGCTGCCGTATACACGAATCGTCCACTCACGATGCGGCATAGACCTCGCAGCGGCGGAATCAGTGACCGGCGAGCGGTAATTCCCATGCCGAACAATACAAAAGAGTTAGCCGTGAGTTGCCAGAGGCCTGTGCATCGGCACGCCAAGACCCCATTGTTCGTATTCCTTAAAAGTGGCATCCCGCACAAATTGGTGAGTTTTGCCGTGAAAAATGAATATCGGAGATTTTTCGAGGTCGTGCGAAGTTTTCCCCACAGGAATGCCCATATAGACCGCTGTCTGCTCAATTCGTGCCTGTGTTTCGGGAAGGTTTAGACAAGGTATTTCAGCTTCAAAGGAGGACAATTCACGGCCTTGGCCCTTACGCGACAGGACATACTGAACCAAAGAAACAGGTCGGCCGTCGATAAAACAACAGCAGTTGGCCTTACAGATTTGTCGACTTCGTTGCAGCCGCCGGTGTTGTTCGTCCATTTTTATAATCTATCAGTATTGGACGTAGCGCAGGAACAAAGTACGGTCGGGTGTCGTGATGTCCAATCAGCAATTGGCTGTATACGGCCCAGAGAGAAAGACGGCACTTGCCCGGGCGCCCGGGTTTTGACGGTGAAAAAAGCGCCGCGGTAGCCGGTGACCTGCCCCGGCGAGCGTCCGAATCCTTGTTGTATGACCGGATGAAAAGAAAATGAGCGCCGAGCGCCCGATTTTGCCGTTTTGGGCAATCAAATCGTTCCGTTCGCACTCTTATTCAATAGTCGCCCACGCGCCGTTGTGAGGGCACAATTGCGCGCAGGATAGCGACTTGGGGCCGGGCAGATTTTACCCTCTACGTCTGGCCCCGCTTACTTTTTTGGATTCCTTACGCATCTGGCGTCCCTTGTTTGAAAACAGTCGGAGTTGGGTTAGGGCCCCCGGGCCACTCGCCATTAGAAAAATTCGCGTACCATTCGATCGGAGTTCGCTGCGGAAAACGGCGGTTCAGGCGTTTTTGGTCTGTTCCACCAGATGTTCTGTGCATTCCGCAATCTGGTCATCGATGGTCTTGATTTCCAAGGCGAGCCGAACATCGTAGGAGTTCCTCAGATAATTTTCAAAGAGCGGGGCTCTCTTGCTTCGCAACTGGTCGCGCTTGGTTTTCCAATCCATGGATGGAGCCGGCATGTAGAAGCCTCTAGCCAGTATGCGCCTTTTTCCGGGGGCGTCGATAGAAATACGCAGAGAAATTGCTAAAGCAGAAATTCACTAGGCGCCGGTTTTTCCTAGCCGGGTTGATTTCCGGGTTGATTTGACGGGCGGCGTTTGCGATTTCTTGGCGGTGCGTTGGCCGCGACGGAATGCTTTCAAGCAGAGTTTTAAGAAATTCTGAGCCGTTTTGCTCTTCGGGCGCCCGTCGGGACCGGTGAGACCTTTGGCACGGCCCAGCTTTAAGATGGCATCCCGGCCATTCCACGACGGCATGTCTCGCCCTAATTTTTCGAAAGAGTCCTGAATGGCCAGAAGGTCGACCTGCTGATTGGGTGCAGTGGCTTTGCGCTTCATCCCGCGAGGCTAACGTATCTGGTGGACGTGAAGCAATAGAACAGATCCAGAATTCCGAGATTTGTCCGCGAGCCGGGCTCTTCAGGCAGGCGGGCTGCCTGCAAAGAGTCGAATCGAAAGTGGTTTGACGAAAACGAGGTCGCCGGCGCACAGGGCGAGCTCCTGGTAGCGGGCCTTGGTAATTTCGGCTTCAATGAGAGAGCCGTTGTCAGAACGCTTTAGCTCCACCTTGGTGCGCGGGCCTGCTGCGGAGATTTGCGTGACGCGGGCTTCGATGGTGGCTTGACTATCCTGCGACTGGCGCGTGATTTCCAGATCGTGCGGGCGAACGTAGCCGAAGGCCGGGCCATTCCACTGCGCTGCGTTGTCCGGCGCGGTGACTTCGAGCGGGCCCAAATTGGCGCGGCCGGACTCCACACGCCCGTGAAAAAGATTCACGTTGCCGAGAAAGTCAAAAACAAAAGGGGTTGTCGGGTGGTCGTAGACTTCTTCCGGACTGCCCACTTGTTCAACCTGGCCGGCGTTCATGATGGCAACGCGATCGGCGACTTCCAGGGCTTCTTCCTGGTCGTGAGTGACGAGGACGCTGGTGACGTGGATTTCATCGTGCAGGCGGCGCAGCCAGCGGCGCAAGTCCTTCCTAACTTTGGCGTCCAGCGCGCCGAATGGTTCGTCAAGCAAAAGCACGCTGGGCTGAACGGCCAGGGCGCGAGCGAGCGCGACACGCTGCCGTTGACCGCCGGACAGTTGCGTGGGATAGCGATTGGCGAGGGATTCGAGCTGCACGAGTTGGAGTAGTTGCTGAACGCGATCCTTGATTTCGCTCTTGGCGAGACGGGTTCCGCGCGACTGGACATTCAAGCCAAACGCGATGTTTTCAGAAACATTCATATGGCGAAAGAGCGCATAATGTTGAAAAACGAAGCCGACCCGCCGTTTCGCGGCGCTGTGGCTGGTGGCATCCTGATCGTTGAGGAGTATCGTTCCGGAATCGGGCTGTTCAAGGCCTGCGATTATGCGAAGCAAGGTGGTTTTGCCCGAACCGGACGGGCCCAGCAGCGCGACGAGCTCGCCTTCCTTTACTTCGAGGCTGACATTCTTGACGGCCGCAAAGCTGCCGTAGCGTTTGCTGATGTTTCGTACTTGGATGCTCATACGTACTCCTGTGCTTCACTGGCTGCAATTTGTTTTTCGGTTTTCCATTCAACAATTTTTTTCGCAATCAAGGTAATTACGGCGAGCAACGTCAGCAGGGAAGCTGCTGCGAAAGCCGCCGTAAAGTTGTATTCGTTGTAGAGAATTTCGACATGCAGCGGCAGCGTGTTGGTTTGTCCGCGAATGTGGCCGGAAACGACGGAGACGGCGCCGAATTCTCCGACCGCGCGGGACGAGGCAAGGATGACGCCGTACAAAAGGCTCCATTTGATATTGGGCAGGGTGATCTTGAAAAATATCTTCCAGCCGCTGGCACCCAGCACGGCCGCCGCTTCCTCTTCCTCTTTGCCCTGTGATTGCATGAAGGGGATAAGCTCCCGGGCGATAAACGGGAATGTGACGAACATGGTGGCCAAAACAATTCCAGGAACAGCAAAAATGATGCGAACGTCGTGATCGTCAAGCCATTTACCAAACCAGCCGTGAAGACCGAAGACGAGGACATAGATGAGACCCGAGACGACCGGAGAAACCGCGAGCGGCAAGTCCACCAAAGTGACGAGCAGATTTTTGCCACGAAAATTGAATTTGGTGATGGCCCAACTGGCAGCGAGACCGAACAGCAAGTTCAGCGGGACGGCTATCGCGCAGGCCAAAAGAGTGAGTCGGATCGCCGACAGAGTTTCCTTGTCACTGACGGCGGCGAGGTAGGCTTGCGCCCCTTTTTCAAATGCCTGAACGAAAACCGCAGCCAACGGTAGCACAAGAAAAAAGCCGATGTAGAGCAGCGCGGCACCGATTAAAATAAGGCGCACAACTCCGCTTGCGGGCTTGCTGCGCACCGCGGGAATGGTTCTGGCGAACGTAACGGATGCGCTCATTTCAGAACTCCACTTCCTGATATTTGCGAATGCGCGCCTGCAGAAGATTGATGCCCAGCAGCAAAAGGAAAGACATTACCAGCATGACCACGGCGATGGCGGTGGCGCCCGCATAGTCATATTGTTCAAGCTTGGAAATAATGAGCAGGGAAGTGATTTCCGTGCGCATGGGCATGTTTCCGGCGATGAAGATCACCGAGCCGTACTCGCCGAGCGCGCGCGCGAAGGCCAGTGCCACGCCCGTAAGCAGCGCGGGCAGTACGGACGGGAAGATCACACGACGAAAAGTCTGCCAGGGAGTTGCGCCGAGGCTGGCTGCGGCTTCCTCAAGTCCTTTATCGAGATCTTCAAGGACCGGCTGAACGCTGCGGACGACGAAGGGGAAGCCGACAAAGGAAAGCGCGAGCACGATTCCGGCCGGTTTGAAAGCGACTTCGATTCCGTGAGGTTGCAGAAAATGGCCAATCCAGCCATTGCCGACGTACAGTGAAGTCAGCGCGATTCCCGCGACCGCCGTTGGCAATGCGAACGGGAGATCGACAACCGCATCCACAACACGCTTGCCGGGAAAGTCGTAGCGCGCGAGTACCCATCCTACCAGCAGGCCCGCGACGGCGTTGATTCCTGCGGCGGCAAGCGAAGCGCCAAAGGTGAGGCGATAGGAGGCCAAAACGCGCGGCGTGGTGGCGGCGTCCCAGAAGTGTGCCCAACCCATGGACGCACTCTTGAAAAAGACCGCGCTCAAGGGAATGAGAACGATCAAGCTCAAATAGGTCAAGGCGAATCCGAGAGACAGTCCGAATCCGGGTACCGAACTTGATCGCTTTCCGAAAATGCTTGGCATCTCCTGCTTCTTTCCTCTGGTCGACTGTTGCGGATATCTGCGTCGTTTTAGCGGCCGTAGATTTGGTCGAAGATTCCGCCGTCTTCAAAATGGGTTTTCTGCGTCTTTTGCCAGCCACCAAAAACCTGGTCCACGGTGAACAGATCGAGTTTCGTAAATTGCTTTGCGTATTTGTCGGCAACCGATTTCAATCGAGGGCGATAGTAATTTTTCGCGGCGATTTCCTGCCCCTCTTCCGAGTACAGATGGTTGAGATATTCCTTCGCGAGATCCGTGGTGCCGCGTTTGTTGGTTACGACGGTGACGACGGCGACGGGCGGTTCGGCCAGGACACTGACACTGGGAACGACGATTTCCACTTTGTCGCTTCCAAATTCATGAACGGCCAGGAATGCTTCGTTTTCCCAGGCGAGAAGGACGTCGCCGATTCCGCGTTGGACAAAGGTGGTTGTGGCGCCGCGCGCTCCGGAATCAAGTACCGGCACGTTTTTGTATAGCTGCGCGACGAATTGCCTGGCTTTGTCTTCCTCATTGTTATTCTTGCGCAGCGCATATCCCCACGCCGCCAGATAATTCCAGCGCGCGCCGCCCGAGGTTTTTGGATTCGGGGTGATAACGGAAATCCCCGGACGAGCTACATCGTTCCAGTCATGAATGCCTTTGGGATTTCCTTTGCGAACCAAAAAAACAATTGTTGAAGTGTAGGGAGTGCTGTTGGAAGGAAATTTCTTTTGCCAGTCTTTTTCAATTAAGCCGGACTTTTCGCTGATGGCGTCGATATCGTACGCCAGGGCCAGGGTAACGACATCGGCTTTAAGCCCGTCAATCACGCCACGTGCTTGTTTCCCCGAGCCGCCGTGCGATTGATTAACGGTTACGTCCTGGCCGGTCTTGGCCTTCCAATATTTTGCGAAGGCGGCGTTGTACTCCTGATAAAGTTCGCGCGTCGGGTCGTAGGAAACATTCAGAAGCGTCGTTTGGCTAAAAGCCGTTGCCGTAGCGGCCGTCAGAATCAAAACCAGAAAAATGAAACGTTTGCTCAAAATCACTTTCAGTCTCCTCATTTAATTAATTTTGCTGCGACAGCGGACTTGTCCGGCGATTTCAGGGACGACAACAACAAGCCGCGCGGGAGAAAGTGATCGAGAACCGTGAGCAGGGGGGAAGGAAAGACGAACCCGGAAAGGTGGCACGAGCAGTCTTGCGCGCCAGACTGGCAAGCCAGTGCAGGACGCCGGAGCTGCTTGCAAATTTTAAGAACTGCTGCATAGACCTCGCCAAAATAAAAAGCCCACCGGCCTTGTGTGCGGCGGTGGGTCAGGTAAAACCTAGTCTGAACTAGTTTATTTTACGGATTTACCCATTCGCCTCGCGGGCACACGCAGCCATCGCTGCTGGACAACAGCAACAACAGAGGCACGCCGAGACGTAGGTGAAAGAGTTCATTCTTCGACTCTTTGAATTGTAGCCGCAACGGGCTGCCATAGCAAAGGGAATTCCCGCGCGTTGCGCGGTGGCTGCCAAGGTTTTGTTTTATCAATTTTGTCAATCGAAAATTTGAATGATGGAGAAGTGCAGCAGGCGCTCCGGCGCCGCTGCAACGGCGGCAGCCCGCTATTGATCGCGAAGCATTCGGCTTAATCGGGAAGTGTCCACGTGGATCGACCCGTCATACTGAATCAGCCCTAGTTTGCGAAATTTGTTCATGAATATGTTAACTCGAGAACGGGAGGTTCCAATCATTTCCGCCAAGGTCTCTTGGCTTACCTTGGGGAGCTTGGCATCAGGGCCGTCCGTTACGTGCTCAGCGAGCAAAAGCAGCGTGCGGGCCAGGCGTTTTTCCCCGGAATTGAGCTGCAGGTCCATCAGGCTCTCTTCCGCACGGTCTTTGCGCATTACCAGATAGGTGATGAACTGGTCGCAGACCGCCTGTTCGGAGTGCAGCATATGCATGAATTCGCTCTTTTCAATCTGCAGAATTGAGCAGTCGGTGATAGAGGTGGCACTAGCCGCGCAGACCGGCCGGTCGGTTAAACTCTCTTCACCAATGAAATCTCCCGCACCTAGAATGGCCACCACGGACTCCCGTCCACTGGGCGTCATGATCGAGCGTTTTATCCCGCCGGCGCGGATATAGGAAACGAACAGACAGGGAGTGCCTTGAGCGAGCAGAGTCTTATTTTTGCGAAACTCCCTGACAGCTACTCCCGATCTGTTGTGGGCGATTGATTCCAAAGAACTGAGCGTCGGCTTGCGAACAGCCGATTGATGGGCGTTCCCCAGTAGATTTATAAGTTTCATTTATCGGCTCCGAGTGCCGCCTTTGATGTCGGGCCGCGGCGGAGTTATGAATTAAATGCTTAGCAAATTTTCTTACGGGGTCGAGCATGTCGTGCCGTACTTTTGCCGAATCAAATATCAGACAGATACCAAGTCCGGGAAACTAGGATTGTAAAAAGCGCTTTTAGAATTTGACGTCCCCCGGGGTCCAGTCGATTTCAGCCTGTAGTTACGGCTAGCACAACGATGCACAAGCAAGCCGTATAAATCAATAGAGAAGCTACGGTATAGGCTGCACCGCATTTCGTTACAGATCCTAGAATAACGGTAGATTCCGGTCAATCCGAAAGCCGAAGGCTGGTCCTTATTTTATTCCAAAGAACTGGAATCGCTCCGCCGGGTTCCTCGGTTCAGAGCAGAGAGCGAGCGGTCTAGCATCGATCGGCAACAGCGGCCTCACGCGGCGGCCAGGGCCCCCGTGGGTCAAGCCGTAATAATCTTGTGGCGTACGGCATAGAGCACGATTTCACATATAGAGTGAACGCCAAGTTTGCGCAAGATATGGGCCCGGTGAGTTTCCGCAGTCTTAACGCTGATCTGCAGCAATGTTGCGACATCCTTGTTCTTCTTGCCAACGGCCAGCAATCGCACGATTTCAAGTTCCCGCGGAGTCAGCTGGCTCTTTGTTCTGCGTTCTTTTCTCTCAAACGTCCGATGTTTTTCTGCCTGCATACTGTCTCCATCGTGGGGTTGATTGATACCAGGTGCCACGGTCTGGCAGTACTGCCGCTTCTCAAAATTCAAAGTCGAAAATGCTCCGTGCGCATCCACGGTTTTTTCAGTTTGCAATTTGCTCATCGAAGAAGCCATTTCTATATTTCTCCATACTCTAAGCTTGGAGGAAAATCGCCGCGGCGCATGCCGGAGAGTAGATAAATGAACCAGGATTCGGTTTCTTCTTTCGAGACAGATTCCAGGTCAATCGTGGAGACGGACTTGACTTGAATGCTGGACATGCCTGCATCGAAGAAGCGATAAGTCCAATCAATGATTCGAGAGGAAAAGCCAGTCCGCCATTTGCGGGTTAGAAAAACCAAGGATGGCTTGGCGCCATTCACTTCCAGTTGCATGATGTGCTCCACATTTCCTTTCACATAAGTGAAGCTGCAGACCAATTGCTCCGGGGGGAGATAGGTGTGAGCTTCAATAACGACGCTGCCCACTTTGCGATTAATTTCCCCGGCAGTTTCCCGCAGCATGTCAGGCACAGGTGAACTCTCCAGAAGCGAACGTACACGAGCCAGCTCTGGTGCGTCGATCCGGCGAGTCAAATGTTGCTCTTCCAGGAAATCCCAAAGTGGGGCTCGCCGAACCTGCGTATTTGCCATAGGGGCCTTCATCTCCCTTTCCGGAGTTTTTTGAGACTGCAAGTCCTTGTCGCGCCCGGAATCCAGGTCCGGAAGATTTCAGCGGGCTTGGTCCTGAACGGGAGTGAAACTTTGCCGCTGTGTCAGTCAAGAGGGAGCCCACAAATCCAGAAAAGAAGCCAAAGCCATGTCAAAATATTCTGCGTTCACCGGGCCAGTAAAGGAATGATTGCCATGCAAGTCAGAGCCGCGAATGGCAAAAGAATCCGCTATCGATTGAACCAGGATGACCAGAGGAATACCCTGAAGTTCCTTTCTCGCAGAAAGATCCGCGAGAAAAGTTGGTTTCCCCGTCCTCTTTGATCGCAAATCCAAGACCAACACGTCGGCCTGCGTCCGCTCTGAAGGTGTAAAAGGTGGCCGCTTGAAATGGTAGAGAGGGCGTTCCTCGACTGTTTCTTCGCGAAAGCATTGTGCTCCCTGCAGCGCAGCGGAGCTTTCAATATCTCCAATCTTGTTTCGCGAATCGTCTATGAAAAGGACAGCCCGAATACCTTTAATTTGTGTGAGTCTGGCTTGGGTTTCGCGAAGCTTCCACAACCGTTCGCGAACCAGCTCTGCTGGGCCGATCGTTCTGCACTCGGGCTGGGTGTACGGCTTCTTCTTGATGTCAGCGTCCCTCATCGCATTCACTTGGGGCCCTCTCTCAGTTTTTTGTGCGCGACGAGCAACCATCGGAAGTAGCCGGAACATAGCGGCGCAGCGCATTGCTCTTCAAGCCAACCGCTGCCCTATTTGCAGGTCGAGACTACTGGAAGTGCAAAAGTGTGTCTGTCTTATAAGACACACTTTTGTGGTGCAAGAACCTTCGTCGCCAGGTTCATGAATGGCCAGGCTGGAACGACGCAAACCAAGAAACAAGGTCTTCGAAATCCCGGCACAGGACAGCCCCAGGCGTTATCCTAAAATACAGTATCTAATGTATTTACCGATTCGTCGAAAACCGGACGGAGGAGCCTGAAGAGATCGGGGCCGGCACCGGTAATAGGATAACTTCGGAATTGGCCTGCTATCCCCAAGACTGGTCGTTCGTGCGGCGAAATCTGGTTAGGGCATTTTTGGTGAAAGAAATTCACTCCATACCCACGCAAGCACAAATGCGCAAGATCGAGTTGCGCGAATGGTGGCTGTCCTGGGCGGCCATCGCGGTGACTCTGGTTCTCACGTGCGGAATTGCGTCCTTCGCGTTTCCCATGCTGGAAATTCGAGGAGGAGATTTCGACACCACTTTGATGCGACAAGCGGCCCGCGGGCTGATTGGATTGGTTCTGCTGTTTGATGTTTATATCGTCTATCAGCAGCTTCAGATTCATCGCATGCGGAACCGTTTGTGGCAGCGCGAAGAATTATTTCGACTCATCAGCGAGAGTGCCGCGGACATGATTGCAGTGGTGGATATATCGGGAAAAAGAATTTACAACAGTCCGTCCTATCAAAAAGTTCTCGGCTTCACGCCAGAAGATCTCCAGAAAGTATCTTCGCGAGACCAAATCCATCCCGACGATTTGCAGAAAGTCATGGACGCTGCAGGAGAAGCCCGCAAAGTTGGCGTAGGCCGCAGAATGGAATATCGCATGCGCCACAAAGACGGCCACTGGGTACTGCTGGAGTCCACCGCGAGCGCGGTGCGAAATTCCAAGGGCGAAGTGGACAAACTGGTCATCGTCAATCGCGATATCGGGGAACGCCGCCGGCTGGAAGACCAGTTTCGCCAGTCCCAGAAAATGGACGCGATCGGAAGGCTATCAGGCGGTGTTGCTCACGACTTTAACAACCTGCTGGGCGTCATCATCGGCTACGCAGAAATTGTGCAAGAGGGCGTTGCGGAGGACCATCCGCTCCGACCGAGCGTCGACCAGATATTGAAGGCGGGCAAACGCGCCGCGACACTGACTCGCCAGCTGCTGGCCTTCAGTCGCCAGCAGGTTCTTGAGCCCAAAGTCCTGTTATTGAATGTCGTTGTTTCCGATATGGAAAAAATGTTTCGACGGTTGATCGGCGAAGACATTGAACTGGACACCGTTCTCGACCCCGCCCTGGGAAAAGTTCGGGCCGATCAAGGGCAGCTCGAACAGGTCCTTATGAATTTTACCGTGAATGCGCGCGATGCAATGCCTGAGGGCGGAAAGCTGATCATCGAAACAAAAAACATGGTCATGGACGAAGAATTCGTGCGCCGATATCCCTACCCGGTACAACCAGGTCCTTACGTCTTGCTGAAAGTCACAGATACCGGCGTCGGGATGGACAGCGCGACGCAACAGAGGATATTCGAACCGTTTTTTACGACGAAAGAAAAGGGCAAAGGGACCGGGCTCGGTCTATCCACCGTATACGGAGTTGTAAAACAAAGCGGCGGGTACATCGACGTTTTCAGCAATCCAGGCGAGGGAACTTCTTTCGTGGTGTACTTGCCGGTCGTCAACGAAGACGTGCAAGCGGAAAAGGCGAATAGCGATCCTTCCACATCACTCCGCGGCGCCGAAACGATATTGCTAGTCGAAGACGAAGAGAATCTGCGTACACTCGCGCGTAACATTCTGCAAGGGCTGGGATACACGGTTTACGAGGCGGGTAACGGAAAGGAAGCTCTGGAGTTTAGCGAACGGCACAAAGCGCCCGTTCATCTCCTGCTGACGGACGTCGTTATGCCTGGTATCAGTGGGCGGGTCTTGGCGAAACAACTCCTCGAACAACGCCCGGACCTGGGCATCGTATATATGTCCGGCTATACCGGGCAAACCGTCGGAGAACAAGCCGTTTTTGAAGAGGGAAGTCACTTCCTCCAGAAACCATTTACCCGAGACGCGCTGGCCCGAAAAATTCGCGGCGCGCTTGATGCCCTGAAAAGGGTGCGCGTTTCACAATAGCTGTCAGCGCTGCACGGCCTTGCGGGCCACTTTTTGAGGATTTAAAAAGTAAATTCCAGATAGCTGAAACACTAGCACAAGGATTCACTATGCAAAAAATTCTGCTGATTGATGATGATCCAGACATGCTGGGCCTTCATCGCATGCGTCTCGCCGATACATACGAAATCATTGAAACCGACAAACCTGAGCATGCCCTTGGGCTGGCGCTGCAACACAAGCCGAGCGCCATCCTTTTGGACCTAATGATGCCGAAATTTTCGGGTTTTGAATTATGCCAAAGTTTTCACGCGCTGAGTTATACGAGCCGCATTCCTGTTTTTGTCATTACGGGGGAGTCCGCGGCGAAATACCAGGAGCATTGCGAAAGCCTGGGAACAAAGGCATTTTTCGAAAAGCCGGTGGACTACAAGCAGCTGAAGGCGCGACTGGCTTCTGAACTAAGTTCACTGCAGGTGGAACGGCGTGAGTGCGTCCGAGTTAAAATGCGGGTCATCCTGAAATTGCTTGGAACCGACGCCAGTGACATCAAAGTTGAAGTTTCAACACCCACTGAAAACATAAGTGCCCGCGGCTTCCTGTGTGCCAGCACGGTCAACTTCCTTAAGGACGCTGAAGTCGAAGTGTTTCTGTTAGGAGAACAAGAGCGTTATGCCGGACGGGCCCGCGTCGTTCGCAGAGAATCGCCCGGAGCACCTTGGCAGCGCTATGGATTTCATTTTGCGGATACGACTCCCGAGTGGATTCTCCAGGGCAAGTAGACGGGGCAGAAAACTCTTCTTTTGCGTGCTGATCGGGAATCCCGGGCAATCACCCTTGTCGAAACGTTATGGGCCGTTCTGCAAAGGAGGGCCAGAAGCCGCCCTCCCATATGGCCCCGTTGCACTGATTGGCATTCAGAATTTAAGTTTGCCCCGCGTTTGTTCCATCATGTTGCGCATGGCTGCGCTCGAACCGGGAGCGCGTTTTTCTCGCCACGCTTCCAAGCGCTTGCAGGTCTCTTCGATTCCACTGAACAGCAACGGGTTCTTGAAAGCCGATCTCCAGGTCGGAACGATGGATCGCATGCGATCCCAAACGACCCAGATTTCTCCATTGCTCTCAAAAAACAGTTCATCGTTGATCAATCCGCGATTCACAATGCTGGCAACCATCTCCCAATAGCTGATGACCATGCGGATGTAGGTGTTTTCTTCACTTCCTTGCGGATACTTCTGCATCATGTCTTCGGGAGAATCGGGATGGAAATGCTCAGTAAACCAGGCGCGCGCTTGCCGGATGCGGGGTTCGCGCCGCATATCGTAAAGCCGCAGCATGAGATTCACTTCGTCGTAGCTGACTTGTGCCATGGGTAATCCTCCATGCGTTAAGGGGTCGTTTCGGGTCCAGAGGCGTCTTTCGGCGAGGGAAGCGCGCTGGCCAGTTCGATGCGCTGAACGCTCGACAGGGGAATGCCCTGTCGCTGAAATTCAATTTGAATGCGACGGCGGAGTTCACGGGCGACTTCATCCTGCCGCATGGGAGCGGTACGAACTTGCAGGCGAACCGTGGAAGCGTGGCGATCAAATCCCTGGACGCCCAAGAGGCGCGGCCCGTCGACGAGGGCTTGCGACCATGCTCCATCGCTGCGGAGTTCGGCAGCGACGGCTTCCAGCGCGGCCAGTGTCGTATCGAGAGGCGCGTCCAGTGAAAGAGAGACGTCCACAAACGTTTGTGACCAATCGCGGCTGAGATTGCTGACGGTCCGGATTTCGCCATTCGCGATGGTGACGACGGCGCCTCGTGGATCGCGAACCACCGTCCTTCTCAGTGTGAGGTGCTCCACCCGCCCCGCAATTTCACCAAACTGAATTGTATCGCCCACCACGTATTGGTCTTCCAACACGATGTAAAAGCCGGTTATGACGTCGCGTACCAGGTTCTGAGCGCCAAATCCGATGGCTATGCCGGCCAGTCCCACTACGGTTAGAGCCGGAGTCGGATTGATGCCTACCTTGTCGAGCGCCGTTAAAAGCGCGATGACCCATACAACCTTGCTTCCGGCGCTGTACAGTACGCCTGCCAGTGTCCTGGTTTGCTGTTCGCGAATCTGCGCCGCGCGTGCCTGTGTCGCCGCTGGTTTGACGAGTAGCTCGGTCATCACGCGCAAGAAGCGGTTTACGAGCAGCGCGACAAGGAAGATGAGGAATAAATCCAGAACCGCGTAGATCGTCAATGTGGACCAGAAATTGAGCAGACTTGGCATATTCTTCGTCGGTTCGGGAGTATAACATTGGATGAGTTTCTGCGAACGGTATCAGCCCAATTGACGCCGTCCTCCGGGGAGGGTTTTCGATGAACAACAGGCGCAAGTTCCTGATTACTTTCGGAATGGTATTCCCGGTGATGGCAGCATCGGTCCGCGCTTCTGTCCGTCCTGCGCAACAGGGCACGGGTGTGACCCAGTTGCCAGGGCAAAAGTCGAAGGACGATGATGCTATTCCCTCAAAGCCGCCGGTTAGGGGAATTCTAGACGCCAACGAAAAAGACATTAAAAAGAAGATAGAACGGCTTTTTGAACTGGCCACAGATCTGAAGGAACAGGTTGAAAAGACCGACTCCTCTAAAGTTCTCTCCCTAATCCTCGTGAAAAAGGCCGAAGAAATAGAGAAATTAGCTCGGGACATAAAAACCAGGGCGAAAGGGTGAACCGGTCGCCTGCGACAAGCCTCATGGCAGTTGTGGCGGAAGCGCTTTATACAGGATAGAATGAAATCGCTGTTTTCACTGCGCGCCCGTAGCTCAGCTGGATAGAGCGTGTGCCTCCGAAGCACAAGGTCGGGCGTTCGAATCGCCCCGGGCGCGCCACAAACGTCAATTTCCCCTACCCTTAGGCGGCTCTCTTGTCTCCTGGGGCATTCCGTGCCAGGGTCACCCGGGCGAGTTGCAAACCCCCTCCCCGTCAAAAACTTGCTATGTTGGTATTCCGTACATGCAACCTAAATGCTGGCCCAGAAGTCCAACAACTCAGCTAGAGTGTTTCAGGTTCGGGTTATCTTTCTCGCGGTAACGGGTCAACATGAGTCGAGGCGCTTTTCTGCGGGACCAGCTTGGTAGAGGGTTTACTGCGCTCCGTGTGTCTGGACTGCTCCTCCTTGCTTATCTTGCCACGGGTTGTTCCCAGCGTAGCGCCTCCGCCGCGGGCTCCTTGAATGACTCCGTTGTAAAAGTCGAAAAAAGAAATTTTTCCAGCACGCTGCGGCTTAACGGGACCACCGAAGCCGCGCGTTCGTTTATTGTCGTAGCCCCACGGCTTGAAGGTTCCCAGGTCGGTTCCATGGTGATCACCCGTCTGGTAACCGCGGGCATGCAGGTTGCGAAAGGTGATTTTCTCGTCGAGTTTGATCCACAAGCGCAAACCAAGGACTATCTCGAGAAGAAAATGGTCTTCGACGGTCTTGTGGGCCAAGTTGCCACAAAACAAGCCGAGCTCGACATCGCCCGCGCCAAAGACGACACCGCCCTGAAGGCGGCAGAAGATGAATTGAAGCGCGCTCGGCTCGAGACGCAAAAAAACGAAATCGTCTCGCGCATAGACGCCGAGAAAAATCAGGAATCACTGGACGAAGCGCAAGCCACCCTCGAGCAACTCCGGCAAACTTATGAACTGAAACGTGCCGCGGCTGTGGCAGCCATCCGCATCCTTGAGATCCAACGCGACCGCGCGCAGGAAGCTATGCGCTACGCCCAATCCAACGCTGCCAAAATGACCATCCACTCCCCCATGAACGGCGCGGTTGTCTTCAATAGCATTTGGCTCGAAAGCCGCATGGGAACCGTGCAGCGCGGGGATCAGGTCCGGCCCGGAGTGCCGTTCATGCAGGTCGTCGACCCTTCGCAAATGGAGGTCCGCGTTGAGCTCAATCAGGTGGACTTGCTCCAGGTTCATGCCGGGCAACACGCCACCATGCACCTCGACGCCTACCCCGGTTTGACCCTGCCCGCGGAACTTAGCGAACTCTCTCCTCTCGGGCACATGGGGCAATTTTCTGAATCCGTCAAAGTTTTCGGCACCCGTTTTTCCATTCAAGGCACCGACCCGCGGCTCCTGCCCGACCTTTCCGCGGCTCTGGATCTCGACATGGGTTCGCATGCCGAAGCCCTGGTCGTGCCATGCGACGCCGTTTCCTATGAAGATGGGCATACCTACGTCTGGCTGAAAACCGCTGACCACTTTGAAAAACACAGAATTGAGATTGGCGCGAGAAATGATGTCGACGCGGTCGTCACCTCCGGCCTGAAAGCAGGCGATGAAGTCCGTCGAACCACGACCGCAGCCGCAGGAGGGCCAAGTTAGCGATGGCTTTCCTCTCGCGGCAATCTCGTAAACCCATTTTGATCGCGGCTGCATTTCTGCTCCTCTGCGGCCTGGCTTTTGGCAGCTATCGCCTGTTTGGCTCGCCCGTAAAACTTCCGACAGCGGAAGTTTTACGCAAGGATTTCGTCGACTACATTGAAGTGAAGGGCCAGGTAAAGGCGCTGCGCTCCAATATGATCACGGCTCCCTACAGCGCTGGCGATCTCCAAATCATGAAGCTGGCCTCAAGCGGCGACAAAGTAAGAAAAGGCGATATCCTCGTCGAGTTCGACACCACGACTGTCAAACAGAAATTGGCACAGGATCAGTCCGCGCTCAAATCGGCTGAAGCGGAAATTCAACAATCCCGCGCCAACGCCAAACTAAAGGAAGAGCAGGACGTCACCGACGTCATGGCCGCCAAATTTGCCGTAGAAAAGGCCCGCCTCGACGCCAGCAAGCAGGAAATTCTTTCCAAAATTGAAGGCGAGCAGGCTCAGCTCAAACTTTCCGACGCCGAACAGAAGCTGAAAGAAAACGAAGCCAAACTTAAAGCCAATCGTTCCTCCGGCAGTGCAGATTCTGTTACGCTGCAGCAAAAGCGCGATCAGTCGGCGTTTCTCGTCGCGCAAGATCAAAGCGCTTTGCAGGCTCTCACCGTACGCGCTCCACTCGATGGCGTAGTCACCCTGCAAAACCACTGGCAACCGCCAAACGGCATGGTTGCCTTCCGTCAAGGCGATCGCACTACGCCCGGCGTGGCCATCGCTGAACTCCCTGACATTTCTTCCATCAAAGTGTTTGCGCGTGTTGAGGAGGCGCAGCGCGGTCAATTGCAATTGAGTCAAGCCGCTACGATTCATCTGGACGCTGTACCTGACCAAAATTTTGACGCTCATGTCGATGTCATTAGTCCAACCGCCAGTTTGGATTTCACAGCGGGCTGGCCTATTCCGCGAAATTTCTTGCTGGAACTGTCGCTTGCCGGACTAGATCCTCGTCTTAGTCCGGGAATGGCCGCCACCGTCCGCATCGCCGTCGACAAAATTCACGACGGCACCGTGATTCCGGCCTCCGCGCTATTCCGCAAATCCGGGCGAACTGTCGCCTACCGTCGCAGTGGCTCGAAATTTGAGGAAGTGGATGTCGAAGTCCTTCGGCGCAGCGGTGATGAAGTTCTTCTCACCAGAGGTTTGAAACCTGGCGATCAGATCGCCCTCAAGGACCCGACACTTGCGAAGTAGAGCGCCACTTCAAACATTTTCAACCATCGGCGAGGTTCCGAGATGAACCCGATTCGCCCGCAAAGCTTGGCTCTGTTCGTCGTTCTCTTTTTGACGCAATTGTGCGCTGCATGCCATAACTCCGCTGTCCATGCTGCCGATTCCGATATTCCGACCACCCGGGCCCAACAATCCGACCTGCAACTGACGGTTTCGGCAACCGGTACGCTACGCACGATCACAACCAAGCCCATCACTGCTCCTCCCATCGCTGGCGGCACCCTGCAAATCGTGCAACTCCCGCGTACCGGCACCTACGTGCATGTCGGCGATGTCGTGCTGGAATTTGATCCGAGCGCGCAGGAATACAATCTGGCGCAAAATCGCAGCGACCTGCTGCAGGCCGAACAGGAAATTGTCAAAGCCAAAGCCGACGCTTTGGTGCAAGCCGCCGAGGACCAGACCGCGCTGTTGAAAGCCCGCTACGCGCGCCGCCGAGCCGAACTGGAAGTCAGCAAAAACGAACTGGTCAGCACCATCGACGCGCAAAAAAATGATCTTACACTGGACGAATCCAAGCGCGCGCTCGCCCAGCTCGAAATCGATATCAAATCCCGCTCCGTTTCCAATCAGGCGGGCCTCCGTCTCAGCGAAGAAAAACGCAACAAGGCCACCCTGGCCATGCAGCAAGCCGAACAGAACATCAGGAACATGAAAATAACCTCACCAATCGACGGCCTGCTGGTCATTCATGCCAATGCGGATACCATCTCCGGTTTCTTTTTCGATGGCATGACGCTTCCGGACTATCACGTCGGAGATCAAGCGAATCCGGGCAGTGTTGTTGCGGAAGTCATCGATCCGGCGCGCCTTGAAATTTCCACCCAGATCGATGAGACGCAGCACGGAAATTTCAAACCAGGCCAGTCCGTGGAAGCCAGAATCGAAGCGATTCCCGGCGAAGCCTTCAAAGGACAAATCCAGACCGTTGCTGGTTCCTCAGGAGCTGGTTTTTTCGATGACGATCAGTTGCACAAGTTTGAAGTTCTGGTGCGTATCGAGGGCACCGACGCGCGCCTGCGTCCTGGATTTGCGGCGAAGCTCATCTTGCTTGGCAACAAGATGCCCAATGCCATCACCATTCCAGCAGGAGCCATCTTCGACCGCAACGGCAAGAAAATTGTCTATCGCAAGCGTGCGGGATCATTCGAAGCCCAAGACGTGAAGATTCTGGCCTTCACCGAAGGCCGTGTCGTCGTCGAAGGATTGCCTGCGGGCACAGAAATTGCTCTGGTAAACCCCGAAATTCAGCAGAATTCGCGGGACAAGAACACCAGCGCAACGAATCCCGGGTTCGGAGTAGCCGCGAATTGAGGAATGTCCGCCAGCAATGAAATCGAGTCTCCCAGCCCAGTCCATCTCGCGCCAGCAATGGCTGCCTGATCTGGTTTTTGGTTTCGAGAACCTTGTTGACCACAAACTCCGCTCTCTGCTGACGATGCTGGGAATGATTTTTGGCGTGGCCGCCGTCGTTGCCATGCTGTCCATCGGCGCGGGTGCGCAGCAAAAGGTCATGGCCTTCATCGAACAGCTTGGTGTCAAAAACCTCATCGTGGAGGCCAAAGAAGTCAACAATTGGCGGGATTTGCGAAATATCCGCAAGACTTCGCCAGGCCTTACTCTCAGCGATTATCAAGTTATCCGGAAAAGTATCACTGAAATCCGCGATGGCACTCCGCGCAAGCGATTTGCTCCATCAAAACTTCTACCCAAACCGCAGCAGGATATGCCCGTGGTCTACGGTGTGGAACCGAGTTATCTATCCATTTCCGCTCTGCATGTCACCGAAGGGCGTTTTTTTACAGCGTCGGAAAATGCTGCTTCGGCCCCCGTGTGTGTGTTGGGCCTCGCCGCCAAAGAGGGAATATTCGGAGCGGCTCCAGCGGTCGGCGAATATGTAAAACTCAACGAGCAATGGTTTCACGTCATCGGCGTCATTGGCCCGCAACTGGAATCCCATGCCGATGTATCTGGAGTTCGCGCGGAAGACACCAACAATCTTGTCTATGCTCCACTGAACTCCGTTCTTTATCGCTTGGAAGATGTGCAAAGCGGCATGAAAGATGAAGTCGACGGACTCTATCTCCAGCTTTCATCAGCCGACGACAGCGCTTCTACCGCGAAAGTCGTGCGCGGCATTCTGAATTCCAGTCATCACAATGCCGGCGACTTCAACGTCATCGTTCCTGCGGAGCTGCTCGCTCAACAAAAACGTACCGAGAAGTTATTCAACACCGTCATGGTAGCCATCGCCTCGATTTCCCTGCTGGTGGGCGGCATTGGCATCATGAACATCATGCTGGCCGCCATTCTGGAACGAACGCGTGAGATCGGCGTGCGCCGCGCGGTGGGCGCGCGGCGCGGCGACATCATCCGTCAGTTCGTCATTGAAGCCGTGCTTATCTCGTTTGCCGGCGGCTTGATTGGCGTTATTTTAGGTTTTGCCATGTCGCAACTCATCGCCTGGCTCGCCGGATGGTCCACGGTGGTCACATTCGGCTCGATCATTTTGGCTTTTTGCGTTTCTATTTCTGTTGGATTGATATTCGGGATTTATCCTGCGGTAAAAGCGGCGCGCCTCGACCCGGTCGAGGCGATTCGCTACGAGTAACTGCTTAACTCAGCCCAAGGTGGAGACTCTGTCATGAAAGTGATGCGAATCCTCGCCGTATGCAGTCTGGCGTGCGCAGCATTTGCAGTTGCCGTGCGCGCGCAACAATCCAGTCGTCGCGAAATGTATCTGGGAATTCCGGCAAAGCAAAAGCCCGCTTTGCCGCTGGTCCCGCCGAGCGGACTGCAAGATCACGTTGCGAGCGGCAAGCTCGTCCTTACCTTGGATGACACCATCCGGCTGGCACTGGCCAACAACACCGACATCCATATCGACTATTCCCAGGTGGAATTCGCGCAAAACAATCTGCATCGCGCGTATCAGCCGTTTGACCCCTTGGCGACAGCAAGTTTCTCGGACATTCGCGCAAAATCTCCCACCACCACCCAGATTCAGGGCGCTCCCATTCTGAGTTCACTGGCGCAGGAAACTTCCTTTGGCTATTTGCAAACTTTCCAGACAGGAACCAGCTTTCAAACGACTTTTACCACTGACAAACTCTCTACCAATGACTCGTTCAGCTTCGTAAATCCTTCCATTTCCACCACGCTGCAATTCACGGTTACGCAGCCGCTGCTTCGCAATTTTGGTTTATTTCCCAATCGCGCTCCGATCCTTATTGCTCAGCGCAACCTGCATCAGGCTCATGCTGCGTTTCAGGGTGAAGTCAACGACACCATACTCGCGGCTGTCGGCTTGTATTGGAATGTCGTCCTGGCCAGAGAAAACCTCACGGTCCAGAGAAAGTCTCTTGAAGAAGCCCAGAAAAGCTACGATCGCGACAAGAAAGCTCTTGGCCTCGGCGCGCTCCCGCCGTTGGATATCTATCGATCCGAATCGCAGGTTGCTTCGCGCCGGGTGGGCGTAATTCAGGCCGAATACGGCTTGAAACTGGCGGAGGATCAATTCAAGCAAAGTATTGGCGCTGATCTCGATCCTGCCATTCGCGTGCTGGATCTTGAATTGACCGAACAGCCTGAACCGAGCCTGGCATTGATCGATATGGATATCCCCACTGCGCTTGCTCGCGCCTTGCTCAACCGCCCCGAATTGACCGCTGCGAAAGAAGCTCTTGCCGGGGACGAAATGCTCGTTCGCCTGGCGCACAACAATTTACGACCCGATCTTGAATTGTCGGGCTTCTATTCCGGCAATGGAATCGCCGGGAATCAATTTATGACGGCACTTCCGCCGATCAGAACCGGTTTGGGAACCGGCCTCAGCCAGGCATTTCAGTTTACCTATCCTGCGTACGGGGCTACGCTCTCGCTAACGCTTCCGGTCAAGAACCACGGAGCGGAAGCCGACTTGGGAGACGCACTCGCGAATCGTCGCCGCGACCAGTATCAGCAGCGCCAGACAGGCCAAACCATTGAACTCGAAATAACCAATGCCGTTCATTCGCTCGAGGAAGCCAAGCTGACGATGGAAGCGGCGAAAATAGCCGATGATTTGGCGCAAAAAAACCTGCACGCCGAAGAGCGCAAATATGAACTCGGTTCCCAGACGGTTTTCTTTGTCTTGGATGCGCAGACCCAACTGGCCCAGGCCGAATTGAGCCTGGTACAGGCCCAGATCAGTTATCAACTGGCGGTCGCTTCCGTCGACCACGCTACCGGCGATCTTCTCGATCATCATCACGTGCAAATTCAGGATCCGCCCAAGTAGACTCGTTGCAGTCCGATGAAACATCTACTGCCCCCTCGAGGCCTGCGCGTCGTTGCCGCCCTAGCTGTTTCGCTTGGCTCCAGCTATTTCGTGTCGGCAGAAACTACGGTTACCGTTCGCACGGCGGACACCACCCTGATGTTGCGCGCCAACGCAGTTTCTCCTGAACTGGTCGAGATGTCCTCTGCTGGCGGTGTTCCCTGGCGAAACCATCGCCCGGAGAAATTGCTCGAGTTCGTCGAAATCCGGGAAGCGCCGTCGTCCCCGTCATCCGGAATCCGCAAGATTCCCGTCCACTGGAAATTCAATGGCCCGGCCAGCCAGCAGGATCCACAACACGTCTCGTTCGTCTATGAATCCGGCTCTCCGCACCTTCGCCTGACATGGGCATGGAACGCGCGAACCGGCTTCGGTCCCATCGAGCATCAGATTCGCATCGAAAATCTTGATGCGCGCGAATACTGGATTCCATTGCAGGATAGTTTCGTCTTCGATTGGCACGTTGCGCCCGCTGAACGACTGGAACATCTGTATATCGAAAAAGGGGCCGACGCTCCTTCAGAAGCTGGCACTCATCGGGTGACCATCCCGGCGGGTTACCAGTGGAAAGGAACTTCCAGTCCGTATGGACGATCCGGTAAGAATGCGCCGCGCGAAATTATCCCGTGGTTTCTGGTTCAGCGCACCGGCAAAGCACAAGGTGGTTGGTACGCCGGCATTGAATTCAGCGGAAGAACTCGTTTGACATTGCAGCGCGACGGCGAATCCATGCGTGGCGAAGCGGGGCTCGATCCGAATCCAGGTGCCTACCGCACCAGGCTCGAGCCTGGCGGATCGTTCGATGTTCCCCCGGTTTTTCTCGGAGCTTTCGCTCAGGACACCGAGAGCGCAGGAAAT
>DATHFT010000166.1:0-32108 GCA_035317965.1 Saccharimonadales bacterium (SeqCode)
TCCGAGCGATTGACGCGTTCCGGACTTTTTGACGCGATCTTCGTTACCGCGCAGCGGGACCTGCGCGGGCCCGGCCGGCCGCCGCGCGCGAACACTGCTCCGGTGAAAAACGCCAAAGTACTGGATGAGGAGACCCGCTCGCAACTGGAGAAATTGCCGAATGTCACAGAAGTATATCCGCAGATCCGCTTCGCCACGGAAGTGCGCTACGAGCGGAATACGCAGACCACGTCCGTTCTGGGCCTGCCGGCATCTTCGCGAACCAGTGGAGCGTTTGAGGGCATGACCGGCGGGTACTTCTCTTCCCCGACGGCGGATGAAGCGATTTTGCAAACCGAGTTTGCCAAAGAATTAAGCGAACAACCCGCGACGCTGGTCGGCAAGACGATGGTCCTGCGCTACGCAGAGCGCGCCTCGCTTCCTGCAGGAAACGGGCAAAATGCGCCTTCCATCGATTCGCTCGTCGAGGCGGCGATGGGCGGAGGAGTTTCCATCGTTCCGCGCGAAAAACAGTTGAAGATTGTAGGCATCATTGAATCTGATCCTTCGGCCGGAGTGGGTGGCTTCGGCGGGGCTCGCGTATTTCTTCCCCTGAAAACAGCGGAATCGCTGCATGTGGCGCAGCCCAGCGATCTGCAGTCGTTTCTAAATGGTGGGGCCGCCAAAGGGTCCTACATCGCTCTCACGGTGCGGGTAACCTCGCCCAAAGATGTCATGCAAGTCGAAGCGGCCATTCGCAAATTAGGATTCGGAACATTTTCTTTGCTGGACGCTACAAAAAGCCTGCGCCTGGTGTTTACCGTGTTCGATTTGTTTCTTGGGCTGTTTGGAAGCTTGGCGCTCACTGTTGCCTCGCTCGGAATTATCAACACACTGGTGATGGCCATCCTTGAACGGCGGAGAGAAATCGGAATTCTGAAAGCCCTGGGCGCCACCGACAGCGACGTACGCAGTCTCTTTTTCGCTGAAGCAGGAGCGATGGGCCTGGTGGGCGGATTCCTGGGTGTGGCCCTCGGATGGCTCATCGGGATGGCCCTGACCTGGGGAACAACGATTTATCTGCGGCGTCAGGATCTGCCTGGAGTGAAAATTTCCTACGTCCCCTGGTGGCTCGCGCTGGGAGCCATTGCTTTTGCGGTGGTCGTAAGCCTGGTGGCAGGACTTTATCCCGCGGCTCGTGCGGCGCGATTGAATCCGGTCGAAGCTCTGCGCTACGAGTAAGACCGGTTTCCGGACGATTTTCTCCTTCTTCCGCCTGTTGGGACGCCCGTGCACACTCGCCCGCAGCCTGCGGCCTCGCTCGAGGAGCGAAACGCCGCTCTTGGTTTAAGATAGTAGGTGAGACATTGCCTGAAGGAAGCCGATGAATACTGCCTACATTTGTGACGCGATTCGCACGCCGATTGGCCGCTACGGCGGAACGCTGGCGGCGGTACGCGCAGACGATCTGGCCGCGATCCCCCTGCGGGCACTCGTCGAGCGCAACCGGACGGTCGACTGGAATGCAGTGGACGATGTGATTTTTGGCTGTGCCAATCAAGCAGGCGAAGACAACCGCAATGTCGGGCGCATGGCGTTGCTACTGGCGGGTTTGCCGAAGGAAATACCGGGGACGACCGTAAACCGGCTTTGCGGATCGAGTATGGACGCTGTAGCCACCGCTGCGCGGGCGATCAAGAGCGGTGAAGTGGATCTGGTCATCGCGGGCGGCGTCGAGAGCATGTCGCGCGCGCCGTTTGTCGTGGGCAAAGCGGATGCCGCCTTTTCGCGGGCCATGAAGCTCGAAGACACGACACTGGGATGGCGCTTCATCAATCCGGCAATGAAAGCGAAGTATGGCGTGGACTCCATGCCGGAGACCGGGGAAATCGTGGCCGAGGAATATCATGTTTCGCGCGTGGATCAGGACGGGTTTGCGCTGCGAAGCCAGTTGCGCGCAGCGGAAGCGATTCGCAGCGGGCGGCTCGCGGAGGAAATTGTTGCCGTGGCGATTCCGCAGAAAAAGGGCGAGGCCTTGCAATTCTCCCAGGACGAACATCCGCGTGCGGATTCAACCATGGAGGCGCTGGCGAAGCTCAAGGGCGTCGTTAAGCCAGACGGCACGGTAACCGCCGGAAACGCATCGGGCATAAACGATGGTTCGTGTGCGCTACTCTTGGCCTCCGAAGATGCGGTGAAGCGATACGCCCTTACACCGAAGGCGCGCGTTGTGGCTTCGGCCGCAGCGGGCGTCGCGCCGCGTGTTATGGGCATGGGACCAGTTCCTGCCACGCGCAAGGCGCTGAGCAAGGCCGGACTCAAAGTGGCGGACATGAACGTCGTCGAATTGAATGAAGCGTTCGCGTCCCAGGCGCTGGCCGTCTTGCGCGAGCTGCGGATTGCCGACGATGCCCCACACGTAAATCCGAATGGAGGGGCGATTGCCCTAGGACACCCTTTGGGAGCGAGCGGGGCGCGCCTGGTGACCACCGCGACCTATCAATTGGCCCGTACGGGCGGAAAATATGCCCTCTGCACAATGTGCATCGGCGTCGGGCAAGGCATCGCCGTCATTCTCGAGCGTGTCTAAGGCCGCCATGCCCTCTCTCAAAGCGTACAACGCCCAAGTGCATTACGAAATTCATGGTGATGAAACGGCGCCGGTGGTGATCCTGTCGCATTCGCTCGGGGTTGACGGCGACATGTGGCGCCCGCAAGTCTCCAGCTTCGCCGAGCGGTTCCGCGTCGTGCGCTACGATACCCGCGGGCACGGACAGACGACGGCATCGCCCGGCCCTTACAGCGTGGACTTATTGGGTCGCGACGTGATCGCGCTTCTCGATGAGTTGCGGCTCGAGCGAGTACATTTTTGCGGTCTTTCCATGGGCGGCGCGGTTGGCATGTGGCTCGGCGTGAATGCGCCAGAGCGACTCAATCGTCTGGTGCTCTCGAACACTGCGGCCAAGCTGGGGACCGCGGAAGGCTGGAAAAGCAGGATCGAGTCCGTGAAGAAGAGCGGAATGCAGGCGGTAGCGCCGGGCATTATCGAGCGTTGGTTTACGGCGGGTTTCCGCGAGTCTCACCGCGAAATCGTCAGCAGCACGCAGAAAACCATTGAAGAAACGGACCCCGGCGGCTACGTGGCGTGCTGCGAAGCGCTGTCGGAAATGGATCTGCGGAGCACCATCAGTGAAATTACCGTACCTACGCTAGTAGTCGTGGGAGCCCACGATCCGGTGACCACCCCGGCCGACGGCCGGTTTCTCACTGAGAAAATACGTGGCGCCCGGTATGTGGAGTTAGACGCGGCACACCTGTCGAATATCGAAGATGCGCAGCATTTTAGTGCGGCCGTTGCAGGATTTTTAAGCGCGTGAGGTCGCAAGCCCCCGTCCGGGCGCTTGTGAAATCGCTTGCCATTTTCGCTACAGAGGCTTGTCGCAACGCGGGCAAGTGATTTGTTTTATGGGCCTTGGTTGTGCCGGGTTGCTGGCATTGCCATTCGATGGTCGCCCGGCAGCAGGCGTGAATTGCAGCTTCATGCTGGGATCGCCGAAAAGTATCCAGGTACGGCGGACGTCTCGGTCGTTCACGGTCGCCTTTGCTGCCATAGCCGCTTTCCCGACGGTGAGCGCAGGGTTTGACTTCAAGGCATTGAGGAACGCCTGATTCATCGCCGACTGTGGCGGTGAATTGGTGAAGCCGGACGAGGCCCATACCGCTACGGCGCCTCCGTTGGGGGCCAGCAACAACGATTCGGCCAGGCTCTGCGAATAGACATCCTGGAAGAATCCGTTCAAACAATCCATGAGCAGGAAGACGGGTAGACGCTGGCCGTTGGTCAGTGCGGCAGCGGCGTCGTTGTCAAAAATATTGGCGAAGGACCACTGTTCGGTCGAACCGTGTCCGGTGTAGTTCACGAGAAGCGCGCCGCTATTGATGGAAGAAATAATCTGCTGACGAACTTCATCGCTATCTTTTCCATCCGCAAGAATCTGCGAGGCAGACAAAGTGGAGGGAAGGCTCGAGTTCGCGAATTGTGCTTCGCTGGTAAAGTCCACACCGACGTTTTGATCCGCAATCACCAGAGCCTGCCGGTTCCATGATCCGTTGTACGAGCCGCGCTCGTAATTGATGATTTTTGCCACGACGAGTGCAGCGTCGGACGCGGTGCGCACGGGCAGCCGTCCTGTGGCAATCGTCGCAAAGCCCGTCTGGTTGAAGTCCGTGAACCAATCATCGGAAGCGGTCTTGAACGCGTCGGTTTCGATCATGCGCGTGGGCACCAGGTCCATATCGCCGAAGCCGAGATAGTTGCGCGGGTCGAGCGAAGCGTCGCCGACCAGCAGTAGTGCCTGGGGCTTGGTCCTGTAAGTTACCAAGTGGCGCAAGTAGTCACGGATGGCCATCGGACTACGTTCGCCAAAATTGTAAGCGTCGAAAATCTGGTCGACGGTGGCAACCTCTACGTCATACCCCTGGGACTCGCGCAACGTCACGAGCGGGGCGAGGTTTGCGGCAAAATCCGGATGCGTGATGACCACGATATCCGGAGCCGAGTGTCCTGTGTTCAAAGTGCTGGGCAAGTGCGGTGTGATCGCGTCGGGAGCGGAACTCTGCTCGTCCGTGAATGCCAGCAGAGTGCGTTGCGCAGGCCCTGGATTGTTGAGCGAAACGCTGACTCCGTAGGTGCTGCCTTCGAGTCGAACGGACCCGTTGAGCTGCACAATGGCGCGGGGATCGCTGATGTCGAATACGCGGATCTGCGCGTTCGTGAACCCGGCAATATGCACCGCTGAATTCGCGGCGCCTTCTGCGCGGAGCCAGTTGCCGTCGGCCACATACCGGTGCGCGTAGTGCAGCTGGATGGACTGCACCAGACTGACGTCGTTGTCACCTTCAAGCGCGGCCAGGGTGACCGTGCTGATCCCGTCGTGAAGCATGCTCGCGTCCACCGGGAACGACTGGGTAACATTTGCCAAACCATTGAAATTCATGTCGCCGAGAGCGGAGCCATTGAACGCCACCGATACGCGGTGCGCCTGCGCCTCGGTTCCGCCTTGCAGCGTTACCTCAAGGGTGACCGGGAGGCCGGACGCGGAGTCGCTGTTGACGATATTCAGTTCCTGATCGACGGGCTCGGTCGTGATCCCGGCGCCAAAGAAATTGTCTTTATCCTCTCCGTTCAGCAGGGTCGCAAAATACGTCGTCCGGTCCTCATGAACGACCGTGAACGGGAAGCTTTGCGATGGTGCCGTGGAGGACGTGCTGCCGGCGATGAATTGAATTCGCTTGCCCGGCCGGCTGCCGCGAACGAGCCAGTACATCCGCGCGTCGGAATACGGAGTATCAATACCGACTCCGTAGAACTCGACCCAGTAGTTGATGTTGAGGCGCCCGGTCTGATCGCCGCGAATGAGCAGCGGTTGCTCAATTCCTTCGGCATACAGCTGCAGATTGCGCAAGTCAAAGTTCGAGCCCAGACCAGCAGCAGTCAGTTGCGCCCGTGACACGCGGTACCAGCCCTCGTGGCGGACGGCAATTTTGGCTGCAACTTCGGAATCAAGAGAAACCCGGTACTCGCCGGGAAGCACTTCTGGAAGCGTAATCCGTGGCGTAGCCACGACGCGATCGCTTTGCGGCATGCTTTGCAGGACGGAACGATTCAGTTGGGTAAGAAGCATCGCATTGGCAAAGTGGGATTCGTCGGCCGAATTATTTGCGGCACTCGCTGCTGCTTCCGGGCGAGCCGGCCCGTGCGTTGTGCGCGTTCCGTTCAGATCCACATCTTCGAGCCAATAGGTGGCGCCCAGCGAGCTTTGCGGGTCGAGCCATTGATAGGTTTTCGCGCTATGTTGCGGGCGCCCGCCGCGAACCAGCAAGGCACCGCCGGCAACGATGGACGGATTCAGCCTGTGGCGGCCGGAGGCGTCTTCGCGATACACATGAAAGCCCAGATTGCGAATCTCTTCGCGCGTTTTCCATTCGAGCGTCACGCCGCCTTGCGAGCGGGCGATGGCGCGGAACGAAGCCAACTGCACGGCGGTCGGCGATTGAATCGTTGATATCGCCGTGGACGAGTTGTTGGCAGAATTGGGATCGCCGGTGGTCGAACTGACCGTCGCGGTGTTGGACGCCAGCGTCGCTGAACTGAACGTGGCGGCATTGGCGTTGATCGTAACCAGCACCGTGGCGCCCACGGAGATCGAGCCCAGAGTACAGCTGACTGTTCCCGCAGATTGCGTGCAGGTTCCTTGTGTCGTAAACACGGAAGTATAGGTAACTTGTGCCGGCAGCGGATCGGAAACCGTTACGCCCTGAGCAATGGCTGGTCCGCTGTTGGTCACGCGAAGTTGATAGGTAATATTTGTGCCCTGATTGACTGGCTCGGGCGAAGCTGTCTTGACGATGGCCAAATCGGCTTGCGTGGGAGAAGCCACGACCGTGGTTGTCGAAGCCGAATTATTTGCCGAATTTGGGTCGGAGGTGGCACTCGTTACTCCGGGAGAATTGGTTATGACAGTTCCGGGAACGGTTGTCGTGGCCACTTTGAGGACCAGCGGAAAACTCGACGATGCGCCGGCGGCAAGCGTAGTGGCGGTGCAGGTAATGGTGCCAGCCGATCCGACGGCAGGAGTGCTGCAAATCCAGCCCGCCGGGGTGGCCATCGACACAAAGGTCGTGCCCGCAGGAATCACATCGGTGAAAACGAGTGTGGCGGCGGCAGCGGGGCCGTTATTGGCCACGCTCTGCGTGTAGGTAATATTATTTCCATTCAATACGGGATCGGGAGAATCCGAAGTGGCGACCGCCAAATCCGCCTGGGTCGCCCCGGCAACGATGACCGTAGCGGAGGCCGTTGCATTATTGGGATTGGGATTCG
Source organism: Saccharimonadales bacterium (SeqCode) (assembly GCA_035317965.1). Taxonomy (GTDB): domain Bacteria; phylum Acidobacteriota; class Terriglobia; order Acidiferrales; family UBA7541; genus Acidiferrum. Next base: position 6,863 of record DATHFT010000166.1, read on the forward strand.
GCGTAGTGGCATTCACGCTGGCCGAGTTGGTGATCAGCGTTCCGTTGGCAGTTCCCGCCGTGACCTTTACCACCAGTGTAAAGGTTGCTGTGCCGCCGTTCGGGAATGTCGCGAGACTGCAGGAAATGTTTCCTGTGCCACCGACGGCCGGCAACGAGCAAATCCAGCCGGGTGTCGTCATGGAAACAAATGTGGTGTTCGCCGGAATGGCATCGGAGATGTTCGCGGCTATGGCGGCCGCGGGTCCATTATTATGGGCCACCAGCGTATACGTAATGTTTCCGCCGGCAACGACGGAATTGGCTGCGGCTGTTTTCGTGAGCGTCAAATAGGCCGAAGTAGGCGAGCCAACGATGGTGACGGCAACAGCGGTATTGTCGGTCAGATCCGCGTCGGTTGTTCCAGACGTCACGTTCACCACGTCAACGATCTGACTACCGAACGTTGTCGCCGCATTCACTTTCACCACAACGGTGAAATTTCCGACTGCTGCATTCGCTACCAGAGGATTCGTACAAGTGATATTTCCCGTGCCGTTCACCGCCGGAGTCACGCAGGTCCAGCCAGCAGGCGCAGAGATCGATTGAAATGTGGTGTTCGCAGGAACGGCTTCGCTGAAGACGGCATTCGCGGCGTCGATCGGCCCGCTGTTGGTTACCGCCTGGGTGTAGGTAATGTTGTTGCCCGGAGACACGGGATTCGGAGTGCCCACATTGCTGACCGACAGATCGGCCGTGGCGCATTCGGCGCCGGCTTGTGTGCCGGGAGTTTCGGAAATAATGATTCCGATACCGGACGTGCCCGCGGTCCCGGGGATGGCTCCGTAGGCATCGCTGGCCGTGGTCGTTGTGCCGTTGAGGCCGCCTGCAACACTTACTGTTGCCGAAGGGTCGGAGAGCAGTACGGCTCCGCCTGCACCACCGCCGCCGGGTCCGTGACGATTTCCTGGGAAGGGTACGGTGGGCGGTTGCGAGGCCCAAGTGTCTCCGCCCGCGCCGCCGTTGGCGTTTACCGTCAATCCACTCAAGGTTCCCGAATTTGCAAGAAACAGAACGGTTCCGCCAGCGCCCGCGCCGCCGCCACCATCGTTCAGCACATTCAGCGCCGATTGTCCATTCGCGGAAATCGTTCCCGTCCCGGTGATCGAGCCAACGTGAAAGATCGCGATGCCACCGCCTGCCGAACCACTGCTGTTGATTCCGGTTGTGTTGTTATTGGGATCGGCTGTTCCGTTGTTGGTTGTGCCGGCGCCACCGCCGCCACCCATGAACAGAGTGCTGGTCGACGCGGGGTACGGAGCGCCGCCCGTGCCACCATTGATCGTTATCGAACTCCAGGCATATCCGCCGTATCCGCCCGTGCCACCGTTGCCGCCACCGCCGCCACCCGTATTCTGGTCGTTGGCAGCGGGATTCCCGTCGGTGCCACCGCCTCCAGCGCTGGCCGGAGCGCCGCGCAAATAACTGCCGCCAGGCATTCCTTCCAGGGTCGTATCGATGAATGCGGTAATCGCCGCATTTGAAATGTAGCGAGGCGTCCCGGCAATGCCTTCGCCCTTTGAACCGCCAAACCCGGTCGACGACAAGGTGACATAGTCGGTCGCCGCCCCGGTACCTCCGGTAAGAGTGCGTCCGGCACCGCCGCGAAATCCGGTTCCATCGAGACTGACGGTTCCGCCCAGAGTGAGCTGCGAAGCCACATCGAGAGCCAGCACACCTCCGGTGACGCCGTTCCAGGCCAAGGGAACCAGGCCTGAACTCAGCGTGGCGGAAGTGTATTGCGGCACTCGAATAATCTGATACGTCTTTTTACCGAGTGTTGCCGTCGCTACCGCACTGGCATACGTGTTCAGAAGACCGCTCGTTGCTCCCGTGCCAATAAAATTCAAAGTGCCACCGGCCACAGGTACGGCATTGGTTGCGGTGACAAATTCATAGAGACCAGAACTATTCGTGGCCGTCGAACCCATAGCGGGATCGCCGACTGTGCCATCTCCGTACGAACTGGTGTTCGTCGAGTTGATGGCGGCATCCTGCATCTGAATCACAATCAGCAAATCGCCCGAAGCAATGGGAGTCGTCGAGCCGACGGCAGCGCCCAGGGTCGCCGTTTTTGCTCCTGCTGCCAGCGTCCCCGTCGCGGAAGGCGGATAGTACGTATTCACAATGCCTGTCAGAGTTCCGCCCGCGCCGTCGCGACCAGGTGATGCGCATACCAGAGGCTGAACTACGGTCAAGGCCGTTGCCGAGTTGTTGAGCACGTTGGGGTCGGTTGCCGTGGTCGTGGCTGTGGCGGTATTGGTCAACGTTGTGCCCGAGCCCTGCGTGGTCACTACGATCGTGACGGTAACGGTGGAGCCGCTCGTGATGGTGCCAATGGTACAAACCGTTGCGGCAACCTGCGTACAAGTTCCTTGTGTGGAGCTGGCGGAAACGAATGTGGTCCCAGCGGGTACGGTGTCCGCGAGAGAAACAACGGTAGCGCTCGCCAGTCCCTGGTCCAGAATTTGAATCTTGTATGTCAGCGTGGAATAGATGAAAACAGGAGCGGGTGCGGCGGACATGGTAACCAGCAGATCCGCTTGCCCGGTCTTCTCGACCAGCACCGTAGTCGTGGTGGTGTTGTTGGCTCCATTACCGTCGAAAGTGGAAGACGTGACGTCGGCCGAATTCACGATGGTCGTGCCTGCCGTTGCCGCAGGCAGAACCGTCACCACAATGGTGAAATTTGCCGTCGCGCCGGCGCCGAGCGCAGCGCCGTCCGTGCAAACGATTTGACCAGTGCCCCCTACCGCAGGTTTTACGCAAGTCCAGCCCGCCGGTGCCGTGGCCGAAGTAAATGTCGTGTTAAGTGGAGTCTGTTGGTACACAACCACGTCTGAGGCGGCCGCGTTTCCAGCATTCGTTACGGTTTCCGTATAGGTGATCGTGGAACCCGAGGCGACAACCAGAGGAGCTGCCACTTGCGTCAAGGCGAGATCAGGAATGGCCACGGTCACATTCGCTGAAGCCGTGTTGTTGGCGCTACTAGAGTCCGTGGACGTGGACGTGACGGTTGCCGAAGTCGACAGAATCGTGCCTAAGGCCAGTCCCGCATTGGGATTTACAGTAAGAGTGAATGTGCCGGTGCCCGCATTCAGAAGCGCGCTGCCGTCCGTGCAGGTGGCCGTCGCTCCAGCTACCGCGCAGGTCCAGCCGGCCGAGCCGGTAATCGATTGGTAGACGGTGTTCGCCGGGATTCCGATCGCAACCGATGGAGCCGCGGCAGTACTCGGCCCGTTGTTGGTGACGACAGCCGTGTAGGAATAATTTGTGGATGGTATTACCGTTGCCGAAGAGGGCGTCAGAGAAACGGCCAGGTCGGCGACAATGACGGTGACCGTGGCAGTGGACGTGTCGTTCGCCCCGTTGGTGTTATTTGGCGAGCTGACCGTAGCTGTCCCGGTGAGTGCCGTCTGACCAGCCAATCCTGTATTCGCTTTAACTGTTACCGTCAGCGTTGCAGTCCCGTTCGTCGCCAGATTCGCCGGATCATTGCAGGTCACGACAGTCGGAGCACCTATAGGAGTCGCGCTGCAAGTCCAACCAGCCGGTCCAACAAAGGATTGATAGACGGTATTGACGGGGATGGCTTGTGTAATCGAGGGCGTCGTGGACGTTCGAAAGCCGCTGTTGTTTCTGATTAAATCTGTAAGGGTGTAGGTCCCGCCGGGCGCGACCGTGGTCGGTGCCGCCGTTTGTGTGACGCCCAGATCGGCCGTCTGTCCTGCGGCCGGAGAAGCTGCAAAGAGCAGTGCCGCAAAAAATACCGTGCCAATCACCGCTAGGCTCGCAGACACTTTCTTCAGGCGTCGCGAGGAGCCCAGCTTTATCTTGTGGGCCAGCCCGCGCGCGTCGTGGATCAGTCGCACGCCACTGCCGGTCATTCGCTTTTTCTTACCGTCACGCTCAATGGAAACGACTTTGCCAACCACCGCGGAGGTCTCGGGATCACACTCCTGGCCGGAATCGCCCCGCGTGACAATGGTTCCTTTTTTTGCGTCTTTGCTCCTCACCCGGTGCAAACGCAACCCGTCTTGGCCGCGCGTCAGCGCGACTTCTCCCGCTTCGCTCGCCTGTGCTGAGGAAGACGTGAGGACGACAACATCACCGTCCAGGATGTTGGGCCGCATACTTTCTCCCTCGGCACGAAATCGTACCTGCGCCCCGGATTGCAACAGCTCCTGGCATACAGCGGCAAACTGCGCGGAATTTTTTTTCTCGATCTTACGCACGGCGAATGGTCTCCACGGCGGTTTGGTCCGGAACAAAGCGGAACGTGTTGCAAGGAATGGATTGCGCAACATGCTGCAGAAAACCGAGTGAGAACTCGAGGCTTTCCGGGCAATGGCGCGGTACAAAGCTGCGCGCAAAAAGTTCCGCTGAAGCAAGCCCACCCTGCAGTGGCAGAATTTCGTTCTTGCTGCCCTGCTCCAAAACGTAGATATCGGTGAGCGGCGCAGAGTCCGGAGAGGCAATCCCGGCATCACCGTGCCACGGAGTGCCAAACATCCAGAGTTTGCCGTTGTGCATGCGCAGGATGATGCGGTCATCGCTCAGGATGTGAGTTCCCTGCTGTTTTCTCCACAAGCGCGCCGTGGTGCTCTTGCCCGCGCCCGAATGGCCCATAAACAAGTGGCCGCGCCCGTCAGCGTCAACGATTCCGACCGCGTGAACTTCCACGCCTTCTCCGCAAGCGAGTCTATGAATCATCAGGACTTCATCGAGCGGATATTCCAGGGGATAGACAGGCCAGGACGAGGAGAAGAAATCGCGCGACAACTGCAGATGGCCGGTTTTGAACCCTCGGTCGAACCAGGCCGATTTGTAGGGCGCTTCGCCGGGAAAGGAGCGCTGAAAATTCAGCCGCACTCCGGCGTCTTCCTTGAATAAGGACCACAGGCCGCCGGAATGAAAAAGGGGAAATCCAACCGGGACGTGCAGTTTGTCGACCAGCGTGACCGTAATATTGATGTCGCACTCACTGGGGAAAACGGAAAAATCGTACAGGATCGGGTCGAGCTTCAGCTGCAAGCCGTCCTCGGCAAACATGCCGAAAGAAAGACCGCCTACGCGATAGGCGATACGCGAAGCGCCCTGGTCCGCGATGTGCGGGGTACAAGCGACCGGTTTGAATGATGTTTGTAGATGGGCCATAGCGTTTCCTTTGGGCTCAGGAACCGATGGTCCTGCAAACCAGAGTGCCCCGACACGAAGCCGAGACCGGCCCTGCCGAACCATTGACCTTGCAGTGGCCGAGAACTGCTTCTTCCGGACGGAGGCTTACGCGAATCACCTTCGGCGCTTGATAGGAGCTCTCTGGTTGCTGCTCAGACTCTTTTTGTTCGTGCCGTTCCATGGTTCGTTTATTCCCTTAACCGTGCGTTGAGTACGAATTACATGCTCCGCTGCGGCATCCACTGACAGGCTGCAAAACATTCAAGACAGGCGAATAGGTCCTGCCTGCAAGGCTGGAACTCGGATCGTACCCGTGAAGCGAAAGGCTTGCCGCGGAGGCCAGCAGATCTTCGTGATGAACCCCGCCCGCGCAGCACGAACAATCACCGTGCTCGGGAACCGCGTAGCCGAGCGCGTAGGCGCGCAGGTGCGCGACCTGGCAAAGAAACTCGACGGGCGATTCCGGATCACCGTTTTCGAGTTCGCCGTTTGCCGGACACATGCTGCAAAGGGACTGGATCTTGCAACGATCGCAGATCGAGGGCCGGGTCTTCGGCTGCATGCGAATTTCCTGGAGCCGACCGTCCCACCCTTCCCGGAAGCTGCCGTTTCGAATGTTGTAGCCTTGCTGGTGCGAGATTACGCAGATGCTCATGGTGCCGGTCGGATCAATCGCGCAGCCGTTCACTCCTCCGCCACACGAGTAGCGGGTCGCGTTCGGATCGGGCTCGGCAGCCGGCGCAGCAAGATCTTCCTCCATCAGCCGGCGATACTCTTCCTTGCGGGTCGGATCGTGGAATTCAAGAGAAACAACTTCTTCCGGCGTCAACCGCACGGCGAGCGGACTTTGCGAACAGTCAATGCGGGGATTTACCAGCGGATCGAATTTGAATTCGACGCCCAAATCTTCGGCCATTTTTTTCATGGCGTAAACTTCATGTTGATTGATCGTCGTTGGAACGGTCTTCAGCTTCAGCGGAAGTTTGCGCTCGAGCAACAGCTGAATCCCGCGCATGCAGCGGTCATAGGAACCGCGAACCTGAGTCAGTTCTTCGTAGGTTTCCCGGGTGGCGCCATAGAGAGTGATTTCGATGGCAAACGGACGATATTCGGCAAGGTGGTTTGCTACGCGTTCGTTGATCAGGGTTCCGTTGGTGAACAGGGTGATGAGGAATCCGCGCTTCTTCGCCTGCGTGTAGATTTCAAGAAAGTCCTTGCGCGCGAAGATTTCGCCGCCCGAATACAGAATCCAGAACGTGCCCGCGGCCACCAGCTCATCGAGCAATTTGCAGTGTTCGGCCAGAGTCATCTCCTGCGAGCGCGCGACCTGATCGCCCATCGGCAGATTGTTGTAGCAGTGCTGGCAATCGAGCGGACACCGGCGCGTAACCTCGATGGATACGTCCATCGGAGCTCGCTTTCCCGCGAACTTCTCGTGAACCTTTCCGCTGAATTCGCCGTATGTGGCCGTCTGCATTCTGGCTTTCCCGTCGTTGCAAGTTAATGCGAACTGATGAGTCCGGTCGTGCGCAGCTCATCGAGAAAACTGCGGACATCGTCCCGCGCGCGTTCAAAGCTCACGTCGAAGTGTTCGGCAACCCACACCGCCAGTTCTTCTTCCGTGCGGCTCTGGTCCAGCAATTTCCAAAGGTCGGTTCCCAGCGAATTGAAGGTAAATACGGAGTCCATATCTCCTACTCCTCGGCAAATTGGTACAACGATGGTGTCGCCTGCGATTTCGCGGGAGACGGAGTCGCTGCTGCGCTGGTAACGCAGCGGTGCGGGCGGAAGCGGGTGGTCCCGATCCTGCACCACGGCTGAATTTGTATCTATCGGTGCCATGTAACAAGTTTCAGGGACCCGACCCGGGGTGTCACGTCCTGCAAAATCCGGTGTGGCGTACCAGTACAGCATTCCGTGTATACGTCCCTCTCTGGACACTCTTGACTCTTTGGCGTCACGCGAGAGAGGCAGCGCCCGTTTGTGAAAAAAACGGCCGAAAAACCTCCTGCCGGCGTCTTTGGGTTTGCCGGTCTATCTTATTATTTCTTAAGGACTTGTCCGAACGGGGAGACAGCAAAGAAGCGAATTTCCGGAAGCTGCGGAGGGGAAGGAAAAAAGTGTGCCCTAGGACACAGATGCGACGGACCTACCGTAATCTAGGTAGATTTGGGGTTTATGTTTTGGACTCAGCTGCGGAAATTCCCCAGTCACGCCGACCGCTGAAATGGACAGAAACGAGCGAAACGAGCACAGTAGACCACAGGCGGAACCACGGATTTGACCCTCGTTCACCGGTGGACAGAGGGGAGCAAGGTACGCTTTGGCTGGCGCGGGCAACGGAATCTCCGCCAATGCCTAAAGTCTGGCGCGCGCCGAGGACTGTCGTACGACGAGTTTCGGTTCAAGAAGAATCGTCTTGGGGCGAAGCGGAGGGTTGTCGTCGAGAAGTCCAAGCGCCAATCGGCCCGCTTTCTGCCCGATGGCGGTGCTTTGCTGGTCAACGCTGGTAAGCGGTACACGAAGGTAGTCATCCAGGTGGATGTTGCCGCAGCCCACCAGCGCGACGTCTTCCGGTATGCGCAGGCCCGCTTCAAGAATCGCTTTCATCGCGCCCACGGCGACGGGATCGTTGTAGCAGAAAATCGCATCAGGCCGCGAATCCAGCTTCAACAGTTTTTTGGCCGCCTGGTAACCGGATTCTTCTCCCGTTTCATCCACCCGTTCGGTGCTCACCACATAGTCGCGGCCGAGCGCCAATCCTTGCTCGCTCAAGGCTCGCTTGTAACCCTCGAGCCGTCCCACGAGAGGGCTAAGCCACTCCGCTGTGATGTGACCAATCCGGCGGCAGCCGACGTCGATTAAATGCTTGGTCGCGATGTAACCGACCTGCTCATCGTTTACACCCACGAAATTGCTCGCCAGCCCAGCGAAATTCCTGTCGATTAAAACGTACGGGAGCTCGGCCTCTTCCAGCCGCCGGAAGGTCTCAACGGTCCACTGCGTCGAGGCGATCAGCAGTACGTCGACTCGGCGCGCCATAAGCTGATCGATGGCCTGGCGTTCCAGCTCGGGATCCTGTTCGGAGGAGGAGATCACCAGGGTGAACCCGGAAGAGCGCAAAACGCCAGACATGCCGCGAGCGAGTTCAGAGAAAAACGAATGAACAAGATCGGGAACAACCAGTCCCATCATGCTGGTCTTCCCGGTTACCAGCGAACGAGCAGCCAGATTCGGCCGGTAATTCAGCTCTTTGGAGCGCTTCAGGACTCGGGCGCGGGTCTCGGCGCTGATGTCGGAATGATTCCGCAGCGCCTTGGAAACCGTGATGACGGAAACTCCGAGGTCCCTAGCAATGTCCTTCATTCGGACTGGCATAGGTTGGTTGGCCTCACGGGAAGATTAACACGCAGCGGGCCGTTCGGCCAAAGGCAAACGCTTGTCTCTCTTTTCTGCGTCATGAACTCACAGTTCATGCCGCGCAGGCGGGTTCGAGAAAATGAGTCCCTCTTGAATCGGCAATCCATGAAATAGGGCGAGCCCTATTCCTCTTCGGTGATAAATCCAGCGTCAAATCGCAAAATGAGTATAATCGGCATCGCCGGAATGGACCTGGAGTCAGCCGTGACCCGCAGCATAGACACTTTCCCCCTGAAGACGGCCAGAGGCGAGACCTCGGAACTCAGTCCGCGCCGTCTGGCCAAGCGCGAGAGAATCGTTACCGTCGCCCTGCGCCACTTCGCCGAGCACGGCTTCACCGGCACCCGCATCGATGATATTGCCAAAGAGCTGGATGTCGCCAAAGGGCTTATTTTTCAATATTTCGGCACCAAGGACGGCTTGTTTCTGGAAGCCTACAAACGCGCCATTCGCTCGTTCCCTTCCTATCTGCAGGCGCCCGCCGAAATTCAGAAAAAGGGATTTTTCGAGACCATCCGCTATTGGCTGGCGCGCACTGAACACCTCATCGGCGAGGACTGGGTTCCTTACCGCGTCTCTCTGCTCGGAAACTACGCGGCGAACCTCGACCTGAAACGCGAGATCACGCGATTTCTGACCCGCGAAGATCCCTACGGAACTGTGGCGTTTGTAAAGTGGGGCATCGAACGCGGCGAAGTCCGCCATGACATCGATCTGGAAATGATTGTTTCCGTTCTCGATTGGACGATAGAACGGTTCCAGGACGCTTTGCTGACCCAGGAACTCGATCCGGGTTTGTTTCGTCGTCACACCGAACTGCCGGAACACAAGGAGAGGCGTATCGAACAATTTCTGGGAATTCTTCGCGGAGCCATCGGTTCCGTTAAACGCGCCTGAGCTATTTGCAGCGCGTCACGCGCCCGTCCGGAAATGTATCTGTTCCCTCGCTTCAGCAAAAAGGAAAACGGCTTGCCCGAGCAGGCGGCACCGAACACTCAGCATCCGACGCGCTCGATAGGCTTTCGCGATCTCGTGCTGCTTTACGTTGTCACCGGCGTCAGCCTGCGCTGGATCGCCACGGCAGCCAGCATTGGTCCGAGTTCGCTCGTCATCTGGATTGCCGCCTGGCTGCTCTTTTATGTGCCGCTGGCGCTTTCGGTGATTGAACTTTCGTCGCGCTATCCGGCCGAAGGCGGCTTGTACGTCTGGACGAAAAAAGCGTTTGGCGAAGGCCCCGGATTTCTTGCGGCCTGGATGTACTGGAACAGCAACCTTCCGTATTTCCCTGCCGTTCTGTATTTCGCGGCAAGCAACGCGCTTTTCCTGCATCCTGCGCTCGCGAAGTATTCACACAGTTCCAGTTACTTCGTTCTTTTTTCCGTCGTGATACTGGCCGGCCTCACCATTCTCAACATCGTCGGAATGAACATCGCCAAATGGTCTTTTAACGTCGGCGCGCTGGCGATGTGGATCCCGGCGCTGATGGTGGTCGTCATGGGCCTCGTCGCCTGGGCCCGTTTTGGCTCGGCAACTTCGTTTCATCCGGCTGCCTTCGTTCCGAGCATGCACCTGCGCGATATTATTTTCTGGTCCACCATTGTTTTTGCATTTGGCGGTTGTGAGACCGGTTCCTTTCTGGCGGAAGAAGTAAAAAATCCGCGCCGAAACATCCCGCGCGCACTGCTCCTGGCGGGGACAACCATAACGCTCTGCTATCTCCTGGGTACGTTTTGCGTGTTACTGGCCCTGCCCAGCAGCGAGACCAGCAATCTCGACGGTCTCGTTCAGGCGCTCGCCAAGACGGCAGGAAGACTTGGTCTCGCCGGCATCACTCCCACCGCAGCAGCCCTGATCGCCATCAGCAACATCGGTGCGGCGGCCGCATTTCTGGCCGCCGCCGCGCGGCTCCCTTTCGTTGCGGGCATCGATGGATATCTCCCGCGGGCCTTCGGCAAACTGCACCCACGCTGGGGCACTCCGTATGTTTCCGTGCTGCTGCAGGGACTCATCGGCATTGCGTTTGTGTTTCTGGGCCAGGCAGGCACTTCTGTGCGCGGCGCTTACGACGTGCTCGTCAGCATCGGCGTCATCACGTACATGGTTCCGTATCTGTTCTTGTTTGCTTCACTCATTCGCCTGCAACGCGATCCGGCAACAGCCGATGTGATTCGAGTTCCCGGCGGACGCCGCGTGGCCTATGCGGTTGCTTGTGTGGGTCTTACCACGACCTCGGTGGCGATTCTTCTCTCTCTCGTTCCGCCGCCGGAGGAGACCCGCAAATTTCTCGCCGCTTCAAAGGTCATTGGCTCTGCCGTGCTGCTGGCAGGCGTGGGCCTGGCAGTGTACTGGGCTGGCCGCGGGAAGATTCGAGACTCCGACAGATCTAGGTAGCTGAACCCAGCCGCTCGAGGACGTAACGCCGGATGTCCAGGCTCAAGTCTTCCATCGGGGCGTAGTAGCCAAATTCGTGGACCCGGGTTCCCATTCCTTCCTGAACGCGCTTGCAAATCGCCCAATCCTGGCGATTCACGAGATCCCAAAATTCAATCGCGTCCCCGGGATGGAAATCGGGCTTCGCCATTTCGCTCGGATGAAACAAGAAATCGCAACTTACCCGCGTTTTATGGGGTCCCATCGGCCAAAGATAAAAAGCAGCCACATGGTCCGCGGCCAGGCTCAGCATGAAGTTTGGATAGACCAGCTCGCCTTTGTGGCGCACCCGCTCGTCCTCGTCGAGGGCAGGAAATGGCGCGCGGCTTGTCCTGCCGCTGAATGTGAAGGTGAAGGCTCCCGCACTGTGCGGAATGCCCCGCTCCCAGTCGAGGCCGCTGCCTCCCTGCTGGCGAAATGCGGGGACAATGTTGCAGAGTTCCGGGTGAACCCCTCCGCAGTGGTAGCATTCGTTATAGTTTTCAACGATGACTTTCCAGTTGGCGGCAACTTCGTACTCGATGCGCTTCGCCGCGCGCAAATCGCCGAGAGGGTAACGCCGGACCCGGTCGGGCGCACCACCCAACTGGCTTGCCAGCGTGCGATCTGCCCGAGCGGCGGCTGCCGGCGACAGATTCAGAAAGAAGAACCCGCCCCAGGTCTTGAGCCCCACCGGATAGAGAGAGAAATTCTCTTTCGAGAAATTCTCTCCTTCAGAAAGATGCGGCGCATTGAGTAAACGGCCGTCGAGCGCATAGGTCCATTGATGATACGGGCAGCGAATTCCGCTCGATCCGAGCACTCCGCCATTCAACCGGATGTCGCCGGGGGTTTCTGCGGCCGGCGGCTCACAAAGCCGGGCTCCGCGATGGCGGCAAACGTTGTAATGAGCCCGCAACTCGCCTTCTTTCGTTCGAACCACCAGAATGCTTTCTCCCGCCACTTCCAGGACGAGATGGTCGCCGGGGTTCGGCAACTGTTCTTCGCGCCCTGCACAAAACCATTCGCGGCAGAAGATTGCTTCCTTTTCCCGCGCAAATATTTCTGCCGTGAGATAGTACGCGCTTGGGAGCGATTTCTCGAGAGCGCTTCCCGCGTTCTGTTTTTCCTCGTTCACGGACTCTCCTTTCGCGCCCGTCACGTGCGTTTTGCTCGCGCGCTGACTCGTTTCCAATCGCGCAGAACCTGCTGCGCCGCATTGTGGCCCGGGGCCCCCGTGACGCCGCCACCGGGGTGGGCCCCCGCGCCGCACAAATAGAGGCCGGTAATCGGCATGCGATATTGCGACCAGCCAGGCACAGGCCGCATGAAGAAAAGCTGTTGCAAACTCAATTCACCATGAAAGATATTTCCTTCCGTAAGACCGTACGTGCGTTCGAGGTCCAGCGGAGTAAGAACCTGCCGCGCGAGAATGGCGCCCGGAACATTCGGCGCGTACTCGGCAATCTTCGCGACCACGCGGTCTCCCAGCAGTTCGCGTTTCTCGTCCCACGTCCCTTCGCGCAAGCGATACGGAACGTACTGCACAAAGCAGGTCATGATGTGCCGGCCTGCCGGCGCGAGCGAATCATCGACGTTTGAGGCCACTACACAGTCGACCCAGAGCTCGTCGGGGATTCCGCCAAATTTCGCGATGTCATAACAGCGTTCGGCAAACTCGAGCGAAGGAACGAGAGTGTAAAGTGCGCGTTCCTGGGCCGTTGCGGAGGGAGAAGTCCCGGTGAAGTTGGGCTCTTCTGACAATACGAAATTAACTTTTGCGCAGGGCCCGGCCATCTTGATGCCGCGAACCGCCTCAAGAAAATCACTGGGCAAATCGCTCGGCGAAACGAGCTTCAGAAATGTGTGTTTCGGATCGGCGTTTGAAAGCACACAGGTCGCCGAGACCTCCGTGCCGTCTTCGAGCGCAACGCCCCGCACGCGCCCGTCGCGGGTCATGATTTGCGCAACGGGTGAGCTGGTCCGGATCTCCGCGCCCAACTGCGTGGCGGACCGCGCAAGGGCTTCGGTAATGGCGCCCATCCCGCCCAGCACATGGCCGTAGAAACCCTGTTGCCCCTCGTCGCCACCACTCAGCAGGTGAAAGAGTAATCCAATGGCCGTTCCCGGCTGGTACGGGCCTCCGTGCTTTCCGTAAACATTGTTTGCCAGAAAAAGTGTCTTGATTTTCTCGGATTCGTAGTGGCGATCAAGAAATTCGCCGAGGCTTCCGGTGAGAAAGGAGACCAGCTCCGCGATCTCCCGGCTGGAAATTCCGCGAAACCGCTTCCCCGTGCGCACGAGATCCAGCCATCCGCCAAGTGAACTCGCGTCCGGAACCGGAGGAGGCTCGAGAAAGAACGGCTGCAGATAACGCGCCAGCCGTTTCAGCTGATCGTCTACCCGGATGAATGTTTCCGCGTCCTTTGCGGAAATTTTTCGGAATTCGCCGACAGCCCGTTCGCGGCTCGTCCACCACGGAACAACCTGTCCGTCAGGAAAGGGCACCTGCAGGGCCGGATCGCACGGCACCATCCGCAAATCATATTCGCGCAAGCGCAGATCGCGAATGACCTCAGGTCGCAACATACTGGCAATATAAGAAGTTGTCGAAGCCCGGCATCCGGGGGCGATCTCTTCGGTCACACAACATCCGCCAACAATCGTGCGCCGCTCGAGCACGAGCGTCGTGAGTCCGGCCCGGGCCAGGTAGGCAGCCGCGGTAAGGCCGTTATGCCCGCCACCCACTACAATCGCGTCAAATTGCTTGGCAGCCAGGGGACGCACCTCGGATAAGATGACCAACAGTCAATCCAACAGCTAACGTCTTCTGTGTCTTATCACAAAGAGTTTACTTGTGGCTGTTTGATTTTGCGCAAGCGCAGGAATAAAAATGTGACTGTAAGTCACATCAAGAGAATATGGGAGCGGCATGGCGCGCTGCTCCCATTAAATTTACGCCCAGAGACTCGGGTGCTAGCGTTTTGCCGCGTTGGCCTGCTGTTGCACCGAGACCAGATAGTCAGCATAGGGGCCCTTGAAATCCTCAATCTTCCCGCCTTGGAAATTCCAGATGCGGGTGGCCACTTCGTCCAGAACATCTTCGTCGTGGGTCACAAGCAGCACCGTTCCCTCAAATTTCTGCAGCGAAATGTTCAGGGCATTGATGGATTCAAGGTCCAGGTTGTTGGTGGGCTCATCGAGAATCAGCACATTGGCTTTCTGCAGCATGAGTTTGCAGAAGATCAATCGCGCCGATTCACCACCGGAAAGTGCGCTGGTCGGCTTTAAGGCGTCTTCTCCGCTAAAAAGCATCTGCCCCAGCAGCCCGCGCAGCTCTTCTTGCGAAGCTTGTGGATCGAACTGCCACAGCCATTCAATCGTTGTCACGCCTTTGCTTTTGTCAATCGTGTAGGAAAAGTCCTGCGGAAAATATCCGACCGACACTTCGTGTCCCCAGACCACATTCCCGCCGTTAATGCCGAAGGACCTTTCGGTGGGGCCGATGAACTCATTCGCGTTGTGAATGAGCGATTTCAACAGCGTGCTCTTGCCCGAACCGTTGCGGCCGGTGAGGGCAATTTTTTCGCCGCGCGTGACGCTGGCCGAAAAATTCTGAATCACTTTCAAATCGTCGTATGACTTGGAAAGTTTCTTGGCTTCAAGTGGCAAGCGCCCCGAGGGCCGCTTCATATCAAAGCGGATGTACGGGCGTTGAATGTTCGAGCGCGCGAGTTCCGACGTCTGCAACCGTTCCACTTCTTTCTTGCGTGAAGTCGCTTGCGCGGAGCGGGTACCGGCGGAAAAGCGCGCGATAAAATCGTTCAACTGGGCAATTTTCTTCTCGCGAACCGCGTTGTCCGCCTCAATGCGGGAGCGAATCTGGGTCTTGGCCATCACCATGTCATCGTATCCGCCCACGTACATGATGATCGTCTGATAGTCGATGTCCGCCGTATGCGTGCAAACGTTGTTCAGAAAATGGCGGTCGTGCGAAATCACAATGAGAACGCCGGTATATTCGCAGAGATATTCTTTCAGCCAGTGAACGGAATCCAAGTCCAGGTTGTTGGTTGGTTCGTCAAGGAGCAGCGCTGTCGGATTGCCAAACAAAGCCTGCGCGAGCAGCACGCGAACCTTGTCACCGCCCTGCAGCTCACCCATTTTTCGTTCCTGCAGCTCAGTGGCGATTCCCAGTCCATCGAGCAGCACGGCGGCGTCCGCTTCTGCCGTGTACCCGCCTTCTTCGCCAACAATTCCTTCGAGTTCGCCAAGCCGCATTCCGTCATCGTCGGTCAGCTGATCGTGGGGTTTCCCGTAGAGCGCGTCACGCTCTTCGAGCGCCTTCCAAAGGGCCACATTCCCCATGATGACCGTATCGATGACGCGAAACTTGTCGAACGCAAACTGGTCCTGCCGCAGGATGCCCATCTTCTTGGGCCGGGTTACCGAGCCCGTCGTGGGCTCGAGTTCCCCCGTTAAAATCTTCATAAACGTAGACTTACCAGCGCCATTGGGCCCGGAAATGGCATAGCGGCGCCCCGCCATAAAAGTCGTCGTGACTTCTTCAAATAAGACCCGAGGGCCGAACCGCATGGTGATGTTGTTGACCGTGAGCATAACCCTCAAATTATAGCGTGGAACGCGCCTCTGCGCACCTGGCACTTCGCGGCGCCGAAACTGGCGCACACGAAAGCGTGCGACACGGAAAAGTTCCCGTCGCCGCTTGGTGCACAGAGTACTCGGTTCGTTACTGGATGGAAACACGAGCTAAGCTGTCGTTCACGGTTTAACTGCTGGAGTCGGCGGTCCGGTGTAGTACCCTTGGCGGGTGCGAACCGTCAAACCGGGCCGGTCGACAAGCACTTCAATCTTGTGGTAGCTCGAACGTCTATCATTCCCCGCTGGCACATAGGCGAGCGTGTACTCGTGCCGGGCTTGCTCGGTGATCTGCGAATAGAATCGCTCCATCGTGCGGCTCCGTGAAGCGAAGTACACATCTCCTCCGGAGTCGTCCGCATACCTGGTCAAACGCGCGTACTTCGACTTTAGTAGGGAGTTGCCGATCGCCACGCTGTAAACAGAAATGTTGTCGCGAAGCAGAGCCTGCCGGACGTCGTCATAGGAATGGTGATTGAATTTCTCGCCATTCGCTCCGTCGGTAATCACCAGAATCACCTTCCGCCGGCCGGTTCCGCGATCATGCAAGATTTCCGCGGACGCAAATATGGCGTCGTCCAACGTTTTAGTGGCCTTGCCTCCCGCGTGCGTTGGAGCGGCAACCGTCGGCTCACCGACTCCCCGCGTGTGCCACGATGGCCCTGTGACAAACGGAACGGGTCCGGCCTCCGAAGGCCTGGTATCGATGCGCGCCCGCTTTAGTTCCGCCATCAACTCATCGCCGTTCAAAATAAATCCTGGCCCCGGATAGAAGAACTGATCGAACCGGCACACAAACGCTTCATCGCTCGAGCTCACCCCGCCCGCCGCTGCCCGCAAGCTATTCCCCATCATTGTCGTATCTTTGGCTTTCAGATCATTGTCGATCAAAATGACCAGCGAAAGCGGAAACGCCTCCGCCGTGAAAACGGCCGTCTTCTGCTCGATTCCATCATCAAAGATTCTGAATTCCTCGCGGAGCATGTCCGGCACCAGGTTGCCCCGGGCGTCTTTTACGGTCACCCGCAAGATCACCAGATTCGAATCAATACGGATTCGGGCTAACGCCTCACTTTGTTGTGGGCTTGCACCGCTTTGCTCCGGTGCAGCTCGGGCCGGCTGAGGCTTGTCGGGATGGGTATTTTTATCTTGCGGTCGCAGCAGTGCACCTTCTGGCAGCAGTAGAAGGCTTCCGATCAGAACAACCCGCCAAGTCGTTTTCCACATTCAGGACACACCTATCACACAAATTCACTGCCGAATTGGACGCTCTCAGAGCGCAAAGAGTGGCTCCGGCGATTCCGGGATATCGATTTTGTGGGAACCCGTTCCCGAGCCTGCATGTGCGGTTCCTAGATTCAAGATCCGGAATAAAACTGGAACGGAGCCCAATAAAACGGCTTCCGGTAAACATCCTTGGAATTCAGCATTGCCAATTTCGCATCGCGCAACGCAGCAGCGGGATCTTTCCCCGCCGCCAGCCCTGCATACAGGTCATTCATCAACCGCGGAGTTGAAGCATCGCTGACTTCCCAAAGCGCCCCAATCACGTTATGCGCCCCGGCCCGCAAGAATGCCCACGAAAGCCCGACGAGACCCTCGCCGGAATAAGCCCGCGTTCCCGACCCATTGCAAGCCGAAATGGTCACCAACTTCGCGTTCAACCTATGCTGAACAATATCCCTGGCATAAAGCTTGTACGAATCGCTATCTGGTTCTTTGCTCAGCACAACTGCCGACTCCAGCGGCCGCGTCCGACTGGCCGTACCATGCGTCACAAAATGCAAATAAGAGAATTGACCGGGGTTGCTTGCTAGATACGCAGCGGGCGTGGCCGCATTGCCTTGTAGAGTAGTGATCTGGGTAGTCTGAAAATATTTCTCAATCTCTCTCATTTCCTCCGGAGCCTGCCTCAATGGCGGAAAGTCGCTATTTGGCTGAACTGTACTCCCTACGAGGAGAATTTTCTGCTGAGGTTTTGGTGAAGCCGACGTTGTGCCCATCAGAGTAAGTGAACTAGCCGTGCTGAGCGTTACGTCTTCAATCCAATAGTGCGGCTGCGACCCTGGAACGATCAATGTCTCAAAGTTCAGTTGATAAAGGTTGCCGCTCGGAAAGACAATCACCCGCGAGCCCAGCGAAGTCGCTTTTTGTGCCGGTTCAACCAGCAACGTATATAGTTTTTTGCCCTCTTCGTTTGAACCGTCACCGACGTTCCTCGAAGTAAGCACGGTCTCACGGTAGGTATTCACGAGTGGGTCAATTTCCGATGCCTTCGGCAATTTGACGTAACTCATCTTTCCGGGGCTAATAACCCAGACATACGACTGCTTTTGGCCCACCCAGTAGTACAGGAAAGTGGCTTTGAGTCTTGTCGCTAGTTGCTTCGCCAGAGCAGCCGTCTTTCCCGAATTCGGAGACTTGTCGGGTTGTCCCAGCCCTTCAGCAAGCGTTCTTGCCCGGCTGAGTTCGGCAATCTGCAAGGCATCACCCGATCGACCGTCCGCGATCAGAAAATCCACATAGTCCTCATAAAACTCAATACTGCTTGAGAAAAATGTCAGACGGAATTCATCCCTATTGAGCGTGTTGCGGGCTGACTCGATCGTGCTTATGGCATTCTTGTATTCGTTCTCCGCCAGATTTATTTTTCCTTCGTCGTCGTATGTTTTTGCCAACCTAGCTTGTGCTTCCCATCTCTGGGGCTTTTCAGCAGAGGGATCGGCTATGACTTCTCGAAACAAACGTTCTGCTTGGTCAAATTGTTTCCTGGCGCCTTGGGTTCGTGCTTCTACCAGCCGCGTCTCCAACTTGCCTGAATTCGTAAGTCCAGCCTTCAACAAGGCTTTTGATTCTTCGTTGTAACTGACGGCAAGTTCCGTGCGGCCGGTCTCCATCGCAACTGCAGACAAACTGTTGAGACAGTCGATAAGAGTGTCCTTCTCGTCCAATCCCCGGGCTAAATTCAGCGACTGCTGAAGCGCAGCCTCAGCAGATTTGTAGTCACGTTGCGCAAAATAAGAATTGGCCACACCGATAAGCCAGAATGCACGATAGCCGGTCTGGTTGCGTTTTCCCGCATCGTTTGCGGCTTGGTTATAAAGGTCCAGCGCGTTGGGAAAGTCGCCCAGATCAAAATAGCTCCAGCCCATGTTCCCAAGAATTGCAGATTCGATGTCCTTCGCTCCAAGAGTTCGTGACAAAGTCAGTGCGGACTGATTCCAGTCAATCGCTTCGTCATAGTGCTCCTGGTTTGTGGCAACTCGGCCCAGGTTGCCCAAGGCACTGGCTTCCTGAACTTGATCGTTCTGTTGCCTAGCCAACGTTGCCGCGCGACGGAATGTTTTTTCGGCAATTGCGTATTCTTGTTTTTCTGCCTCGAGCGCGCCGCGATTATTTAGTATTTCTCCCAACAATCTTGGCTGTACCTTTAGTGCAAGCTGCTCTGCCTCTTCAAATTTCTTTCGCGATTGTTCGTATTGTCCTGCGAAACGATAAGAAACCCCTTCAACCATATTTTTTCTAGCGGCTACTTCAGAGGACGAGAGCGAGGCCGGAAGATCTTCCCGCAACATTTCGAGCGCTTTCCTGTACTCTCTTTTAATGACCAGCACTTGTGCATTCAAAATTCGGAATCGCCACATCCATTCAGGATTTTTCCCTGTATAGTGTTCCGCTAGGCGAGCCGCATCAGATGCCGCCAGATCGAGATTTCCTTTTTGTACTTCTTGTTGGACGCGCTGGTATTCGATGCGAGGATTAGGCGCACGCCGGCACGAACTTGCCATTAGACAAGCTGTAAGTAGAATCGGGATTAGAAGATTCGTTAGGTCCCGCTGGGTACTGGCGGCATTGGCTGGCCGTTTGTCCGCGATTCGCTCACCGTCAGATTGGCTACGTGAGGTGATCCCAGTTCCAACCTCATCATGGTCAGGGTCCGCGTTCCGGGCTCGGCCAAAACTTCGGCCACAAATATTTTCCCAAAATGCGGAACGATGATGGCGTTTCCGCGAATCTCCACTCCCGGAGCCTTGGTCTCGATGCTCTTTACGAGTGAGCAAAGAACCACCCCATCGGACTTGGCGATAACCGTCTGGCGAGCATCTTTGTCTTTGTCAACGTGCTTCCGCAAATCATCGAACTTCTTATTCTTCAAAAATAGGTCGTGATACAACTCTATCTTAACTTCGTACCCGGCAATTCGCAGATTCTCAAATTTGCTGCCTACCGCGATAATGTGTCCTTCTCTCTCCCCCACCTGATGTTCAGAAGAGAGTCGCGCCACGACCTTGTCGACGGTCACGACGTCCAAAATGTTGAGTTGCTCCACGACAGCCGTAGCATGCGTATCGAAAATGCCCTCGGGACGCTTGCTTCCGGAAACATTGGAGTATCCCTTTCGGAACGAGATATGCTCCTGCACCTTAAAATCTTCCACCAAGGCACGGCTCTGCCCGCCAATCGTCGGCAACGACGTGGAAGCTTGCGCATCAATCAAATGCTTGAACGGACGAGTAAACTCGCCGCTGAGCGCATGACCATCGGCATGGAAATGGAACGGAATGTAGTGCTTCGAACTCATGGGGACACCACCTCTGAGATTTAGTGTGGGTTAGATGCTGCTAGATTTATGGCTGAATTTCAATCTTAAACCGCAGGCGAGCCACTTCAGATTCTCCAGACGCATGGAACCGCTGCCCCGCTCCGCCGAAAAAGACCAAACTATAGGCACCGGAGTGAACATCACCTCCGGGAACAACGATGTGTAATTCCTTATTCGTCTTTTCTCCCGCAAGCTCCCGCTGGAAAACGACATTCCCCGCTTCATCCTGTAATTGATAGGTGTAGCTATCCACTGTCTTTGAAGGGGTGAAATCAAAATCGAGAATGAAGCTCTCACCGGCACGAACCGGCACCTTCACTCCCTCTTCACCACGAACATTAGCCATCTGCAGAGAATAAGACGGCAATTCTTGCCCCGCGGATAGCGCTCCACCGGCGCCACTCTTGGCATGCGGAATCGTCACGGTATTCTGATAGCCGATTACTAAGATCATCGCCGCCAACGCCGGCACCATCCATACGGGCCGCAGCCAGGCGAACCACCGGCCGCTTGTCCGTTCCTCCACCCGCTGCGCAACTGCTTCGCGTTCCTGGACTTGCGCCTCGCCGCGAAGGACCGCCCGGCTCACATCCACAAACGTACTGAGGGTCTTCACATCCAGAGCGCAGGCGGAGCAGTCAAAATAGTGCTCCTCATACTCATCACGGAGAGGGGCAGCAAGCTCACCAAGTATGTATTTTTCAGCTACTTGTTGTCGTATTGCTTCGGTATGGTCCATTTTCCTCATCCGGTGGATAGTGCGGCAGACCCCGATATCGTTTCATCCTATTCCCGCACGTCCAACCCGGGCCTTGGCCATAAAGGCCGGCTGCTCCTTCGCGTAAACCTCCCGGAACCTCTCCTTAGCGCGATGCAGGCAGACTCTCAGGTAATTACGGTCCACCCCAAACTCCTGGCAAACCTCATCCTTCTCTTTCTCTTCAAGAAAGATAGCGCGCAGGAGGTCCCGGTCCCGCCGCGGCATATCATCCAATATATCGCGCACCTGTTCCCGTATCTGATTGCTGACAAAGACCTTCTCCGGATCTGGGGCCCTGTCAGCGATCTCCAGGTGCGTTTCCTCGAGGGGCTGGTCCCGGCCGGTAGTGCGATGCCGCTCAAAAACCACATTATTGCAAATGGAGTTGACGAAGGCTCCGAATCGCTCCGGCTGGCGCACTCCGCCCTCCCGCCGCAGGGCTCCAATGACCCGAATAAAGGTTTCTTGTGTGAGATCCTCCACTTTGTCGGGAGGCAGGAAACGGGCACGCAGCTTGATTTTGAGGAGTTGCTGAAAATACGCGACAAAGTGCTTCTCCGTCGGTTGGTCGCCGTCCCGGAGGCGGTTCACATACTCTGCATCAAATACAAATAGTTCCACCTGAGCGCCAGCACCTGATGCGTTGAGTATACCTTCGCCGCTGTATGGGGGGCAATGAAACATCCGACAAAATCTCTCCCCATCTGAAACGTTTTCAAGCGTCCCCGCACTATCAGCCATAGGAACCCCAAATCTTGGGAGTCCTGTAATGCGTGGGGCGCGTTCCCCGTCCCCCACGTGCCCCTACGGGCGCATCGGACCCCTCCGACGAAGATGCGCCCTGTCTTTTTCAGGTGGCTAGAAAGGTCAACGTAACGTGGCAACCGCAACGCAAACACCGAGTCTCCCGCACGTTTGGACGCGGGCATTTCCAAACTCCTTTACAAAGGAAAAATACCGCCCCATGAACAAGTCAACGGCCCGCGGTGCCGCGGTCGCTTCTTCTGAAGGCACGGCACTCAGCGTCGAATTTGTGGCCACTCCCCGCGGCGCCCTCGAAGTGCAATCGGCGGTCCCGGCTGCGATCAGCAGCGCGATGAAAGGAATCAGGGGATTTGCTGGCTGCGTGGTCATGATCGCCGAGCAGGAAGCACGGCTGGTGACCGTCATTACGTTCTGGGCCGGCGAAGATCGCGCAAAAACGTGCGCCGACAACGCCCGGTGGGTCTACCAGCTGCTCTCCTCCTATATTGACCGCTGCTTGCGCGTGCAGACCCTGGTCGCGCACCTGCCGGTTCTGCCGAATCTCCAGCAAGACGCGGTTTCGCGCGACGCAAACTCTAGTCTCATCGGCGACGACAATGACGCTTGCATTATCTAAAAACAAAAGCTCGGTACAAAAGAAGACTTCACAGAGTTTTCAATGTTGGGCTGGAGGGTGGTGGGCATTATGTTTGGAAAGCGAAATTGCAGTGTCAATTCTTGCTCGGATGCCGCAGTTGCTAGTTTGGTTCAACAGGATCTTTGCCTGAACCATTTCCTCTGCCGCTGCTACGAGAACCTGGAACGACTTGAGCCGATTGGCGCAAGGATTGAATACCATCCCGCCGATCTGGAGTCCCGCAAAGCTTTCGTTGAAGAGTGTTCGCGCGAAGCGCTGCGCGTCGGTCTTCATGGGGCAGACCTGTGCAATCTGCAACGCGGGCGCTTGCTCGACATACTGCTGTGGGCCGGCGATTTATTTGTGGCGCTGCGTACGCGAATTGTAGCGCCAGCGTCTCCGAGTCCGGAACCACGGAACGGGGCATCGGCTCGTGAACAGACCTACTACGACGATCAGGTCCAGCGAGTTCACCGGGACCCGACCGCTCGCGCCTCGGGCGCAGATCTCGGCGGCGCCATTAAGCGTCAGGCAGCACGCGCCTGTTGAGCGAGCATTCGCTACGGCTTGCTGGCAACTCCCGTTGACGAAAGATCTTCAAATTTTGAATTCAGAATCGGATATTTCCTCCACTCCTGGTAGTCGAAGTGCCACCACTCGAAGGGATACACCCACAGCCCTTCGTCTTCCATATACCTGCGGAGTAGCTCTCGGTGCCAGCGCTCGAGTGCGGTGCCTCCTGGATAGCCCGGATAGGATCGCTCCGACATTTCGTCATAGACGCCGGTCATCGGGATCGCTTTCCCGGTCCTCAGATCGTAAAGCGTCAGATCCACGGCGCATCCGCGGTTGTGCCGAGAACCTTGCGCCGGATCAGCAACGAAAATCTTCTTGTCGTCCGGAGTTGCGTCCCAGAAAATCTTGGTCACGTACCACGGCCGGTAGGAATCGTGGATGAGCAACCCATAGCCCAGCTCTTTTAGCTTCCGGTGCGCGCGGAGCAGCGCTTCAGCCGCGGGCTTTTGCATGAATGCGCGTGGTTGCGTATAGACCGGAGTGCCCAGAAAATTGTTTACCGTCGCGTAGCGGATATCGAGTTTTATCGTGGGATCGAGGGAGGTCAGCTCGACCAGCTCCGGTTTGCGGAAATCCCCTGTTTCCGCCGGCGGATGATCGGCAAGGGCCTGCTTGCGCAGAATGTCGACCGGTTTTTCGAGTCGAATTTTGAAGATCCCGCCGCTGACATCACCAATCGCCCGCCGTTTGAAAACCACGCCGCTCACCTTTACTTCGGTCGCTTCCCCACTCGCGTCACGCGTGAAAACAGCCTTCTCTCCGTCATACAAACCACGGCGGGGAAAGCTGTAAACGTTGTCCGACTCCTGGGTGAGTGAGTCAAATTCCATCCATTCCATCAAAACATTGATGTGATTGTCTTTTTCAAAAACGTACACAATATCGTGGTCCCAGCCGTATTCGCCAACAAGCCCCATCCATTTCGCCGGAATGTCCTGGGGCTTCGGCACAGCGACCTTGGCCAATTTTTTTTCGCCGACTTGAATGCCTCCGGACACTACCTTTACCGGCGTCCCGTAGTCCATCGCGCTGTCGGAAATCAGTTCGCCGTCGAGTGCGCGCAGTTCGGTTTCGATTCCGCCAGCGACCGGCAACATGTTCAGGTGCCCATCGAGATACGCCAGATCGACAGCGTCTTCGCCCGAGCCGTAGCGGCCAACCAGCTGGCGGCCGGCTGTTGCCGGCACCGCCTCCGTCGCCCGAGGAATCGTCAATGATTTTCCTGCGCGGCGCGCCAGGACCAGTCGCAACGCTTCCTGCGCGATGCGCTCCGTCACCGTGTTGACGCCGTCTTTTGTCGCTGTGACAGCCACCCCCACCTTGTCTTCGGGAAGCAAATCGACCGAGGTCGCAAATCCATAAATCGCGCCGCCGTGGCCTACCATGCGGTGACCGTCGAGCGTGCTCACCAGGAATCCCAGTCCAAAAACGCTGCCCCCGGGATTGGGGAATTGCGGGGACCACATCAGTTCGAGCGTTGCGGGTTTGAGCAGAGTTCCCTTCTCGGCCCTTCCCTGTGCCAGCAGAACGCTCACAAACCGGCCCAAGTCGGTCACCGTTGAATACATGCTTCCCGCCGGCGCCATTCCCAGTTGAAAGGTGGGCGCTTCAATCGTCCGTCCGTCGTAGGCCCACATCTTGGCCTTGGCCAGATTCTCGATAATGCGCGGCTCAGGCGTAAAGGAACTGTGCTTGAGCCCAAGAGGCTCGAGCACGGAGCGCTTCAGATATTCGGCAAACGGTTGCTGCGTTTTTTCCTGAAGCAGATATCCGACGACGGCAATCGCCGCATTCGAATACTTGGTGTGGGTCCTCGGCGCATAGACGAGTTCAGTATCATTCAGACTAGCCACCGTTGCGGCAATCGTCGGCTCGGAAGTCTCGAAATAGTTTCCAACCGGAGGTTCGCGCAGGAGTCCGGAACGGTGCGACATGAGCTCGCGCAGCGTAATCGGCGTCTTAAACGGGTTCTTTGGATGAAAATCGGGAAGGTAGTCCGTTACGGGCGCGTCCAGGTTGAGCTCTCCGCGCTCCACCATCTGCATGATGGCGACATCGGTAAAAAGTTTGGATACCGAGCCAATCCGGTAAACCGTTTCTGCCGTCGCCGGCTTTTTCGCCTTGGGATTGGCGAAACCGAATCCTTCGGCCCATACGGTTTGTTGATCGTCGATGATTGCGACAGAAATTGCCGGTATATCCTTCCCGGCCATTTCGCGCTT